>JAIOPV010000196.1 GCA_021413735.1 Planctomycetota bacterium | reverse complement strand
GCATGCCCCTGTATTTTCCCAGCTCAATTCGACCGTTAACGAAACCAATCGGCTCAACCGTAGGCGTGTCGGTTCGCAAATTTCCTTGAAAACCAAGACATATCAGAGCAAACAAGCTGTCTGGAAACCCACTGCACCCTGCTCGAATGCCCCCGACGAGTTGATCTTTGTGTCGATGATTTCGATGATCTGCTCTTTAAAGTCCCCGAGTTCTTCAGACGACTTGTTCTCGAGGCCGACGAAGCAGATTTTCTTCGGGCCAGGGACCACGCCGCCGACCGGCGTCACGATGCACTGCCGCGCGAGGAGTTTCCCGAGGGCTTCGTCGATGAGCGGTTTGTACGTTTCGCCGCCAGCCGCAGTGTTGCCGACGGCATCTTTCTTGTCGGCCGTGAGCACTTCGCCGACCTGATGCGAACGGCAACCGCTGGCGAACGAACCGATGAACGTGGTGCCGACCGAAGCCAAAAAGACACGACGATCCATCGGATTCCCCCAATAGGATGCGCCAGCGCGATTGCGCCAGACTTCCCCCCACCCACTCATGCAGATTTGGTTGGGCAAATAACAAAGAGGTTCCCGGAGAGCAAGCCCGCTCTGCTCAAAAATCACAGGCCCGCAGCGTGAGCAAGGGAACGGTTCCCCATGCCAACGCTGCGGACCTGTGAAACCCGTTACGGTGTGTCAGGCTTATTTACCTGGCAACGCAGGGACTGCTTGCGGTGGGAACGGTTGCTGGGCCGGTGGTTGGGGCATCGGTCGAACCGGCGGTTGGAACGACTTGGCATTCGCGGCCGTCGTCACATAGTAGATGTTCCCCGCGTACACCATCTTCAGATCGGCCATATCGGCAATCACCCGAAGTGCATCGTAAAGGCGCACGTCACTCAGCGTGATGCTCAGAGTCGCTTTCTTCTCCAAAGCTTCGCAGCGAGGATCGAGGATGATGTTCGCTCCGGTCTGCTTCCGCAAATCCGCAAGGACATCGGCCAACGGCTTGCGGTCGGCTGTCAAGTTCACCACGCCGCCGTGGATTTGCTCATTCAGCACCTTGACATTCACAACGGGAGGATCAGCGGGAACGTTGGGGTCGCCGCCGTTCAGGTCCAACGGGTTGACACCAGGAGCCACGGGCGGCACGTAAGCCGGCACGATGAGAAGTTGCGTGCCGCGAATCTGGAAGGTGCAAGGAGGCGACACCGGCACCTGTGCCAGCGAATCCGCCAGCACATCGCGGGTGAGCAGTTTGTCTGCCCGTCGCGGCAGCAGCACCTTGGATTCGTAGATACTCTTGAGCAATTGCTCCGCTGTCATATCGCCACCCATATCTGTCGAGACAATCCCAACCCGGAGAAACGCGGCGACATCCACGCGGATCACCAGTTCACTCTGATCCTCGATGTGGGTGAGGATTTCTTCGAGCGGCGTGCCCTTTGGCTCGGGCTTCACCCCGAACGGTTTGAGCAGCGCGAGTGCGCCAGCCCCAGCATCAGCGTTAGCCTCGGGATTCGCTGCCGGCAGAGGATTCGCCACCGGCGCGGCGACCGTTGCCGGAGTCAGTTTCTGGTCGGCGACTTTCGCAACGGGCTTCACCGGGTCGGCGGCCATCGCGTAGTAGAGACCTGCCCCTGCTCCACCAAGAACACCGAGCGTGATGCCCACGATCGCGATCATTCGGAGTTTCGTCGTCATCATCGTCGTAGCTCCTCGTGCAAGTTCCACGACCGCGGGCGACACGGCCCCGGTCCCCGGTCCGGCAATCTCAGCGAGAACTGCCCGGACAGTTGAAGCAATCAATTCCTGAGTCGCTGAACGGTCGGACGCACCGAGCGGCCCACCGAGCATTTGTTCCAATGTGATGCTCAGCCCCAACGCGACTCCTCGCCGCGTGAGCCGATCCTGAAGCCTTCTGCGTGCCGTGTTCAACCGTGAGTCGATGGTGCCAACGGGCACACCCAGCACGGCAGCCGCTTCCGTGTTCGTCTGTCCTTCGATCAAGCACAGCACGACCACGGATCGGAACTTGTCGGGCAGCCCGGCGAGTTCCGAGTCGATAATCGCCTTGAGTTCGTGCGTTTCTCCGGCAGAGGTTGAGGGAGCGGGCATCGGCACCTCCTCCGTCTCTATTGCCGTGACGGGCAGACGTGCCCGCCGTCCAGCGGCCTTCAACGCGATCAGATACGCCACGCGATACAGCCAGCCCGCGAGTGAACTTCGCCGACCGATCGAGTGTGCCGATGTCGCGAGCGCGAGGAACACTGCCTGGAAAGCATCCTCGGCATCGCTATCCGACCGAAGCCGGCGACGGCAGACGTTCAGCACCATCGGCCCGTGCCGACGAACGAGGCCCGCGAAGGCCGATTCGTCGCCCGTGCGTACGAACTGATCGAGCAGATCCGCGTCGGAATCGGCGGACGCTGGCATGTGAAGCCGAGCCAGGTAACCGAATAACCCGCGGGATGACACGCTCATCGCTGCCTCCGAAGTGCCAACACCCAGATAGTTCCTGGCCATCGCCCAGGACTTCGGAATATTTCTGAAAAAGTTCGCAGCGGAAGTTGTGCAGTCTGTTCAGTGTCGCACGGAACGTGCATTGTCGCCATTCTTATGGAGTGCGGAGCCGCAAGCGCCTTTTAACGAGGGGAAGCTGCTTGACAGTCCAGAAACGGTTTGAGAGAGTCTGAATGCCCGCCTCGCAGCCCTCCCCGAATCGACATCCCCTCCCAGTGGACCACGCGATGCGCACGATCCCCCTCCTTCTGATTGCTGGCGTGCTGGCAGTTCCGAGCGCGATTATCGCGGCTCCGCCAGCCCCCGTCGCCCCTGCCCCTTCGACACAGAAAGGCGAGCCGAACACGCTGGGGAAGTTGCCGCAGGCTCACGAGTATCAGCAGGTACTTCGCAAGTTCATGGCGACGCTCACTGAGAAGGATTTCACGCACGGCGTCACCACTCTCGTGACCGAGAAGACAACCGACACTGACCCGGAGTATCTGTACCGGCATTACATCATGACGATGATGCATCAGCCGCTCATCGGTACCAAGCGCGGCTACCCCGCGATCAACGCACCGCCCGCTCGGTTCACGCTCGCAGGCATCGAGACGGCCGAAGCTGTCATGCATCCGCCCGTGTGGCCCGAAACGCTCATTCCATTCGTGCAGTGGAAGCACCCCGGCAATCCGTACTACGACAACCGTGCTCTGAAACTGCGTGCGTTCGTCACCGCTGCCGTGATGCTAATGATGCTTGACGACGCTTTCGAGAACGACCCGAAGCTCGGCCGTGCTGATCGCTTCTCGTACCAACTGGTTTACTTCGGCTTGCCGTATCCAGGCTTCAAGGATGTGCTCCCCGCTGACGTGCAGAAAGCCTACGAAACCGGGCTGAAGAAGATGGGCGAGCGCGTGCTAAGTTGGGGCATTCGCGGCGAAGACATCCACAACGACCTGCATGCGCCGTTCGGGCTGCACTGCGTCGCCAGAGCCATCAATGACGCGGCGTTCACGAAGACGGTCGAAGCCTATAGCCGCAAGTTGTTCACTGATCCGCAATACTTCAGCCCGGCGGGCTACTGGATTCAACGCGGTGGCCCCGACATCCCGTTCAACGGCCACGCGAACTTCTTCGCAGTCACCGCGGCGCTGGCCACCGACTGGCCGTTCGCGAAGGAATCGCTCGACCGCGTGTACCGCTTGCGCGGGCACCTGATCCTTCCCGAACCCGACGGCAAGTTCAGCGGACCGAGTCACTTCAACTCGCGTCTCGGTGGTGCGGCTTCGCTCGATCAGTGGGCGTGGGATGGTGCCCGCGATACCGCTGCTGCGATGGTCACCGATGAGGCTGCTCACGTCGCACGGCGACCAACCGAGGAGGAGCTTCGCGAAGCGCCAGCCAAGCGAGCCCGTCACTTCGCCGAGGACATCCGCGAGAACGGCGTCGACGGCAAAGGCGGCTTCATCAAGAACGAGCAGATCATTTCGTATCCGTGGAAGTGGCGAGTGTGGATGACGTACAACTTCCCCGCCAGCGTGAACCCCGGCTACGAGTTCTACCACAAGGGGGCATTCGCTCACCGCCTCGAACTGGAGAAGAAGAACTCACCGCTGCTGAAGTCGCCGTTCGAGCGCGGGGAATCGTTCATTCGCGATTTCAACAAGGAATTCGTGGTCGCGAGGCAGCCGAACTTCGCAGCGATCCTGCACACGGGACCAATCGGCAGTCAACACGCCAACGACGGCATGCGTCAATTCACCGGACCGATGGGTCTGAGCGGCGGGCAGCTCTCGGCGTTCTGGACGCCAGGCACGGGTTCGGTGATTCTCGGTCAGCGTGGCAGCATGAACAACGACAAGTCATTCGACCCCGTGGAAACCTGGCGAACGTGGCCGAATCACTCGGTGAGCGGCGTGACAGCCGACGGCGTGTTCTTCACCTCGGCACGCATTCAGAAGCCAACCACCGACATCGCGATTGACGGCAACACCAGCAGCGTGAAGGTCGCGGGCACGATCCCCGCTTCGATTGTTGGTCAGGAGAAGACCATCGCGGGGAAGTACGACTACAGCCGCACGTTCAAGATCGACGACAAGGGCGTGAACGTGGAAACCCGCATTAGCGGCGATGGCAAGGAGCAGCTCGCGGAGTTGTACGAAGTGCTGCCGATCTATCTGCGAGACACGAAGGATCAGCCGAAAGAACCGCCGACGGTGATCGAGTTTCAGGTTGGCGACAAGTGGGCACCGGCGACCGATGCGTTCACTGAGAATGTGAAGGCTGTGCGATTGACTCGCTTCAAGGGTTCGGTTGTTGTCAGCTTTGAACAACCGCGACGAGTGAAGTTGTCCGCGGCGGATTGGGCCGACACTTACCTGAGCCGAGGAACGGCCAGGAACGTGCTGATCGACCTGTTGGAGAACGGCGACAAGCCCGCTGCTTTGAAAGACGCCAAGAAGGTCGGCTACCGCCTCGAAGCGGCAGCCCGATGAAGCCCGAATGCAGATCCTGCGGCGCTTTCGATGTTCACGCGAATAATTCCTGAATCACCTGCCCGTGGACATCGGTAAGGCGGAAATCGCGGCCCGCGTGCTTGAATGTCAGGCGTTCATGATCCAATCCCAACAGCGCCAGCATCGTCGCGTGGAGATCGTGAACGTGAACCTTGTTCTCGGTCGCGTACCAGCCGTAATCGTCGGTCGCTCCATAACGGAAGCCAGGCTTCACGCCACCACCCGCCATCCAAACGGTGAACCCCTCGGGGTTGTGGTCGCGACCGTCGTTCCCGCCGCCTTCCACGGTTGGAGTTCGCCCGAACTCGCCACCCCACAGCACGAGCGTGTCCTTGAGCATTCCGCTCCGTTTCAAGTCCGTGAGTAACCCCGCGATGGGCTTATCTACCTCGCGAGCGTTCTTCGCGTGCCCCTTCCGCAAGTCGCCATGTTGGTCCCACTGCACCATGCCGTCGCTGTGCGTCACTTGAACGAATCGCACATCGCGTTCCGCAAGCCGACGCGCCAAGAGGCACTGCCGACCAAACGGAGCCGTGATCGGATCATCAAGTCCGTACAGCTTCCGCGTCGCGTCCGTTTCCTTCGAGATATCCTCGGCTTCCGGCATGGCCTTCTGCATCCGGAAGGCCAACTCGAACGAGTCGATTCGCCCTTCCAAAGCAGCATCCGGACCGTTGCGAGCGAGGTGGTCTGAGTTCAATTCGGCGAGCAGGGCAAGTTGTTTCTTCTGGTCGGCGCGTGTCAGGTGGGTGTTCTCGATGTACCGGACCTTCGCCTGCTCCACGGGTGAGCCTGCGTTTCCAAGTGGTACGCCCTGGCACGATGCCGGAAGGAACGCCGAGGCCCAGTTGTTCACGCCACCGTGCGCGAGCGTGGGACACACAGTCACGAACGCCGGCAGGTTCTCGTTCGCAGTGCCGAGACCATACGCAACCCACGCTCCCATGCTGGGGCGGACGAAATTCTCGCTGCCCGTGTGGAGCTTCAACGCGGCGCCACCGTGAGCCGGGTTCGTTCCGTGAAGCGAGTTGACGAAACAGATGTCGTCCACACATCCCGCGACGTGCGGAAACAGCTCGCTCACTGGGCTGCCCGATTGCCCGTGCTGCTTGAATTTCCAGGGCGACTTGAGCAAGTTCCCCGTCTTGGCGAACACGACTCGCGGCCGTTCGCCTGGGAATGGCTTCCCGTCGTCGCGATCAAGTAGCGGCTTGGGATCGAAGGTGTCGATGTGCGACGGGCCACCCTTCATGAAGAGGAAGATGACCCGCTTCGCTCGCGGCTTGAAGTGCGGTGCCTTCCCGCCAGCGGGAGCATCGGCCGCACGCAGCAAATCCGTGAGCGCGAGGAAGCCGAACCCCAGCGCACTCTGGTGGAGAACGTCACGCCGACTCGGGAAAGCAGAATGAAAAGCCATCGTTCGTTCCTTACTCGGCGCCTTATCGAATGTGGATGAACTCGTTGGAAGCCAGGACGGTTTGGCACACGACCGACCACGCTTTTCGACGGCGTTTCGCGGCGTCGGCCTCACTTGTCGCGAAGTCCTTCTCGAACACGGCGACCGCAGCAGTCAGTCGCTCGATTTCTTTCGTCGTCGCCTGGCGGCCGTAAGCCATCGCGATCACTTGCCGTACGCGGTCGTCGTCGGATATCTCACTTCGGCTCAATACCTGATCCGCGAGTGCGCCAGCGGAACTGGCCACGAGTTCGCTGTTCAGGAAGAACAACGACTGAGTTGGAACGGTGGTCGTGGGGCGGTCACCATTCGGAACCGACGCATCCGGAGCATCGAACAACTGAAACACGTCGTACAGGTTGTTGCGAATCACGGGCAGATACACCGAGCGACAATGGCTCGCGTAACTCGTCTTGTCCTTCGACGTGTGATCGAAAATGTAATCGCGGTTCTTCAGGTGCGTGAGTGCGGGGCCGCCCGCAGTGCGATCGAGCAACCCGCCCACCGCGAGCAGCGAATCCCGGATCGCTTCGGCCTCCAGTCGGCGAATGTTCGACCGCCAATGCAGCCGGTTGTCGGGATCGGCAACGGCCGCCTTCGCATCGTGAGTCGAACTCATCTGGTAGGTGGCCGAAAGCATGATCCGGCGATGCAGAGCCTTCAGGGACCACCCGGATTGCACGAACTCCACGGCGAGCGAATCGAGCAACTCCGGGTGACTTGGCTTGTCGCTGAGCAAACCAAAATTGTCTACCGAACGCACCAATCCCTGGCCGAAGTGCCAGCGCCAGACTCGGTTCACCATGACGCGGGCCGTGAGCGGGTGTTTCGGGTCTGTCATCCACTTCGCGAGTTCGAGCCGACCACTGTGATCGTTCGGCAATGCTGCCTGCTTTGCCCCAGCGATGACGACGGGGAATCGCCGGGCGACCATCTCGCCAGGGGTCAGGTGATTTCCGCGGCGCAGCACCGGAACGTCGGTCGGCTTGCCTTCTGTCACACCCATCGCGGCGGGCAACTCGGGGGCTTTCTTCTCCAACTCAGCGAGTTCCGCCTTGAGCTTCTTCAACTCCACCTTCGATGGTTCATCGGTCTTGGCAGTTAGCCCCTTGATCAGCGCTTTGAGTTTCGCGACCTCGGCATCGTGATCCGCTTTGCGTTTGAGATCAGCGGGCGTGGCAAGGCTGTTCTCGTGCCATCGAGCGACCTTCTTGAAGGTCTCCATGGTCTTGGTGCTGATGAACACGCCAGCCAGGCCGTAGTAGTCGGCGGTACTCACGGGGTCGAACTTGTGATCGTGACAGCGCGCACAACCGAGCGTGAGGCCCATCACCGTTTTCCCGAGAGTGTCGATCTGCTCATCGACGATGTCGAACTCCATCTTCTTTTCATCGGGTTCCGCAAGCACCTTCGGCCCAAGTGCGAGAAACCCCGTGGCGATCACGGGATCGAAGGATGAGGCTTTCTTTTCGTCCTTTCCCAACAGGTCGCCTGCGATCTGTTCGAGCAGGAACCGGTCGTAAGGTTTGTCGGCGTTGAAGCTGGCGATCACGTAATCGCGGTATCGCCAGGCGTTGCCGTGAGCGGTGTTCTCGTCGAGTCCGTTGCTATCGGCGTAGCGGGCGACATCGAGCCAGTGCCTTCCCCAGCGTTCCCCGTAAGCGTTTGACGCGAGCAAGCGATCGACCACTGTGGCGAAGGCATCGGGCGAGGCATCTTTGAGGAAGGCGTCGATTTCCTCGGGTGTCGGTGGCAGGCCGATGAGGTCGAATGTTGCTCGACGGATCAGCGTACGCTTGTCGGCGGGAACCGCAGGCTTCAGTTGGGCAGCTTCGAGTTTCGCGAGGATGAACCGGTCGAGGTCGGACTTGGCCCAGGTGCCGTCCTTGACCGTGGGTGGCGGCGAGTTCACGACCGGTTGGAATGCCCAGTGCTTTGACGTGTCGCCACTGACTTTGACGGATGCCGGGAACGGAGCACCCCGCTTCACCCACGCCGCGAGGTCCGCGATTTCCGAATCCTTCAACTTCGCTTTCGGAGGCATCGCGGGAACGCCCTCTTCGTGCCGTACGGCACGCAGCAGCGTTCCCTTCTCGGGCTTATCAACCGCGATGAGCGGTTCCCCGGAGTCGCCACCTTTGCGGACACCTTCCGCGGTATCGAGCCGGAGTTCGCCTCTTTGCTTCTCGGCTCCGTGGCACTTGAAGCACTTTTCCGCCAACAGTGGTCGGATCTTCATCTCGAAGAAACGAACGTCCTCTGGCGTCGGCACTGGATCAGCAGCGAAAGTGGGGGACGCACCACTCGCGACGACAGCCAACGCGATGCCAAGCAAATAGTGGTGGGGGTGTCTCGTCATCGACGTCAATCCACTGAGAAACGAAAATGCAGGAAACGCGGAGAACAGGAGGGTTCCAATCAGGATACCCGATGCCTCTCCGATGTGGTAGCAATTGAAGGTGATTGCGTTTACTGCAGATCGCGAACAGCTTTCCCGTTTCACAGTTGCTCCCCACCGGATATACTTCCTGAACCTGCCCCAAACGCACTTCGGAGAGCTGCCAATATGCCTCGCCTCTTCCTCATTGCATTCGCTGCGTGCCTGTTCGGCGGCGCAACACCCCAACGAGCCGCAGCACAAGCTGGCAAGCCCGTGAGCTTCATCAACGATGTCGCGCCGATCCTGAAGGAGAACTGCTTCGCCTGCCACGATGCGAAGAAGAAGTCCGGCAAGTACGACATGACGACCTACGAGAAGATCATGGCTGGCGGCGCGAACGGTGAACCGATCACAGCGGGGAAGCCAGAGAAGAGCGATTTTCACGACCTCATGGTGACGGCCGAGCAACGCCGAATGCCGCCGCGGGACAAGGGCGAAGCGGTTCCGAAGGACAAGGCCGCGATCATCGCTCAGTGGATCAAGGAAGGTGCGAAGCTCGACGGGGGTCTCGACGCGAAGGCCGATCTGGTGAAGGAACTTCGCGTGCGGTGGAAGCCGCCGGTGCCGCCAAAGGTGTATCCGTTCCCGACGATCGTGAACGCGATTGCCTTCACGCCGGACGGGAAGCAACTCGCGGTTGGCGGGCATCACGAAATCACGTTCTGGACAATCGAGACGGGCAAGTTGGCAAAGCGGCTCTACACGCGGGCCGAACGAGCTTATGGGCTGGCGTTCCTTCCAGATGGGAAGCTCGTTGTGGCTGGCGGGCGTCCGGGTCAGGAAGGCGACGTGCGGATTTACGACATCAACGCGAAGGGCAAGACTGAAGATGGCGTCAATGTGCTGGATGGCGTGAACGACAAGGCGGTTCTGGTGAAGCATCTGTTCGACGTCGAAGACGCGGTGTTGTGCCTCGCCGTGACGCCGGACGGCAAGACGCTGGCTGCCGGCGGCTGCGACCGAGCCGTGCGGGTGTTCGATCTTTCCGAAGGACTCGACAAGGCGAAGCTGGTACAGACGGTCGAGAACCACGCCGACTGGGTGCTGGGCTGTGCGTTGAGTGCGGACGGAAAGTATCTCGTGACCGCTGGCCGCGACAAGACGGCGAAGGTCTGGGATTTGAAAGCGAAGGAATCGGTCGTAACGTTCCCGGAACACCAGAACATCGTTTACGGCGTGGCCGTGAAAGCCGACGGTTCTGCTGGCTTCTCGGTGGGTGCGGATAAGCAACTTCGCACATGGAAGCCGAGCGGCGAAGGCAAGCAAGTGAAGAACGCGGGCGGTCACGGCGACGACGTGTTCAAGATCGTCGCAGGTCCGAAGGACGCAGTGTTCGCCACGAGCAGCGCCGACAAGACGGTGCGACTCTGGGACGCGAACCTGACTGCGGGCAAAGTGCTCGCAGGCCTCACGGATTACGTGTACGCGGTAGCGTTCAGTGCGGATGGCACGTTGGTCGCGGGTGGCAGCTACGACGGCAGCGTGGGCGTCTGGAAGGTTGCTGATGGGATGCCGGTGAAGATTTGGAACGCCAGCCCCGGCATCGTGACGAAGGAGAAGGAACCCGAGCCGAAGAAGAAGTGAGTCTTCTCCGAGATAGGCTCTGGAGATCGTTCGGCAGACAGACTAAGATGTCGGGGTTGTGCGGGTTCCTCAATCCCGTCGGCCCCGATGTCCATTCCTACCCCAGCACCGGAACCACTTCCCCCGCCTGCTCCCGCAGCGTCGGCCGAACCTCTGCCTGTTGTGATGCACACGGCACGCTCGGCGCAGATCGCACTTGGCGTCTTTCTCGCAATCACATTTGGGATGCTCGTCTTTCGCGGTTACGGCTCCTGGCTTGGTGCGAGACCCACGGAAAGCGTTCCCGTCGCGCTACTCGATCTGAACAAAGCTGAGCGTGCGGAACTCGAACAGATTCCCGGTCTCGGGCCGAATCTCGCCCGAGAAATCGCAGACGATCGACAGAAACGCGGCGCATTCAAGACTGTCGAGGAGTTACGGCGAGTGAAGGGCATCGGCCCGGCGACATTCGACAAAGTGCGGGCATTTCTGCGAGTTGATTCCGCGGCGTTCCCGCCTGATACGGTTCCTGGAAATGGCGAGCCGCTCGTTCTGGAACGCAAGCCGACTCCACCGGTAACGGCACCATACCCGCGTTCGGCAGGTGCAAAGAAACTGCAACCGGGCGAACCGCCAATCAATGTGAACACGGCAACCGTCGATCAGTTGCAGCAACTCCCGGGTATCGGCCCGGTTACCGCTCAGAGCATCGTGAACGCGAGAGCCGACAAGCCATTTCGTTCGCTCGCCGATCTCGACCGCGTGAGGGGCATCGGCCCGAAGACGCTCGACAAGATCCGCCCGTTTGTCGTGATTGAGTAGCCTGAAGGCGTGCGTTTCACTGCTTCCCGAGCACCATATCGACAACCCAACAACCGCGAGCGTGCGGCCCGTTCTCGCGGCAATGGTTCAGCACATCGGCGTTGTCGCAGCCAGCATCTTGGAGTGCATCCGCAAGAATGGGAAGGCGATCGAAGGCGCGATCGTCGTAGATGCCTTGTGTGAGTTGCGTCACTGTTGACGTGAGCCACTGCGGCTCAAGTGTCGGCAGAGATTGCCCGAAAACCTTTTCAGCAGCCTCTAGAATCGTCTGACGCCACTCTGTGAGGAACTGGACAAACTCATGCGGTTCCCAGGAGCTGTTGAAATCATCTGGGTCTGACGCGATTACACCTTTTTGATCGCCGGCAAACCTGATGACTTCACTGAGTTGGTCCACGATGGCCATGAATTGGTCTGGATGTTCGCGAAACCACGGAAGAAGGTGCCTGGAATCACGCTCGAACGCACCCAACCCACAACAGCCTGCGACGCAGATAACCTCGCAGTTTCTCACCAGCCTCATGAGTGGGTCTGGCAATCTGAGCATAACTTCGACTGGGAGTCTGGAACTCATTTGATCTCCCGTCACGAGTTGATTGGGTTGCCGCTCCATGCCATTCTCGCGGCTTCGCCGACGGCTTCGCTCAGCGTCGGATGCGAGTGCGTACAACGTGCGATGTCCTCGGCACTGCCCTTGTATTCCATGATCGTCACGCACTCCGCGATCAGGTCCGACGCTCGCGGGCCAAGGATGTGAACGCCCAACACGCGGTCCGTCTTCGCGTCGGCCAGCACCTTCACCCACCCGTCGATTTCGTCCATCGCACGGGCACGACCCGTTGCCGCGAACTTGAACTTCCCGACACGATACTCGACGCCCTTTTCCTTCAACTGTTCTTCCGTCAGGCCGACGCTCGACACCTCGGGCCAAATGTAGATCACGCTCGGAATCGCATCGTAATTGATGTGCGGCTTCATGCCCGTGAGTTGCTCCGCGAACACAATGCCTTCCTCGGTCGCCTTGTGAGCCAGCATCGGCCCCGCGATCAAATCGCCAATCGCATACACCCCCGCCGCACTCGTTTTGAAGTGCGAATCCACTTCGATGCGACCAGATTTGGCGTCGAACTTCACGCCGGCTTCGTCGAGCCCAAGCCCTGCCGTGAATGGTCGCCGACCTACTGCCACCAACACGCGGTCGCCCGTGAAACTGAGTGCCTTGCCGTCTTTTGCCTGCGCGGTCACCGTGATCTGATCGCCCTTCACGCTCGCTCCAGTCACCTTCGTTTCGAGGTGGAACTCCATGCCCTGCTTCGTGAGGATCTTCTGCACTTCCGATGAGACTTCGCCGTCGCAGATCGCCAACAGACGCGGCAGAAACTCCAACACTGTGACCTTCGACCCGAGCCGCTTCCACACCGACGCGAGTTCAAGTCCAATATACCCACCACCCACAACGATGAGATGCTTCGGCACGGGGTTGTAATTTAATGCATCGGTGGAACTGCCGATATACTTTCCGTCGAACTTCATAAATGGCAGTTCGATACTTTCGCTGCCCGTCGCCAGCAGAATATGTTTAGCTTCAAGTATGATCTTATTGCCATCGGCCGCAGTCACTTCAACCTTACCGCCACCGAGCAGTTTCCCCGTGCCGTAAAGCGGCGTCACTTTGTATTTCTTGAACAGCCCCGCGATGCCACCGGTGAGGTCGGAAACGACCTTGTCTTTCCGCTTCAGCATCGCTTCCAGATCGAGAGCGATGCTGCCGACCTTGATGCCGTGCCGGGAGAGTTTGTGTAGCGTCGTTTCGTACATCTCGCTGGAATCGAGCAATGCCTTGCTCGGGATGCAGCCGACGTTCAGACACGTTCCGCCGAACGCCTTATTTGGCCGCTTTTCGATGCACGCGGCCTTGAGCCCGAGCTGCGACGCACGGATCGCCGCGGCGTATCCACCCGGCCCGCCACCGATGACAACGAGATCGTACTGTTCGGCCATGATATATACCCGGAAATGCGTAGCCGCGACCCGAAGGGGAACGTTCCCCTTCGGGTCGCGGCTACGCGATGAGATTTATACTTCCAACAACATGCGTTCGGGATTCTCGACGCATTCCTTGATTCGCACGAGGAACTGCACTGCGTCGCGGCCATCAATTAACCGGTGATCGTAACTCAACGCCAGATACATCATCGGGCGAATCACAATCTGGTCATTGATTACGATGGCACGCTTCTGAATGCTATGCATACCCAGAATCGCAACTTGCGGTGGATTCAGGATAGGCGTACTCATCATCGAGCCAAACAGACCGCCGTTCGTGATTGTGAACGTGCCGCCTTCGAGGTCGGTGAACGCGATCTTGCCGTCGCGGGCCTTCTTAGCAAGCTCGCCAATCTTCTTCTCGATGTCCGCGAACCCCATGCGGTCAGCGTCCCGAACGATCGGCACCATCAACCCCTTCTCAGTGCTGACCGCCACGCCGATGTCATAGAAGTCCTGATGCACGATATCGGTGCCGTCGATCTTGGCGTTCACGAGCGGGAACGACTTCAACGCTTCGACCGCAGCTTTCACGAACACCGACATGAACCCGAGTTTCGCACCGTGCTTCTTCTCGAACTTCTCGTTGTACTTCGCTCGCAGTTCCTGAATCGCCGTCATGTCGGCTTCGTTGAACGTCGTCAGGGTGGCTGTGGTGTTCTGCGATTCGAGCAACCGCGATGCGATTCGCTTGCGAACCTGCGACATCGCTTCACGCCGACTCGATCGAGCACCCGCCACGACAGCTGGCTTCGCTGGCTCTGCTGCCTTGCCATTCCCGCTTGTCGCAGGCGCAGGGCTCGCTTTGGCAGTGGTCGCGGCAACCGCGTCTTCCTTCAGAATGCGACCACCCGGACCCGTGCCAGCCACATCGCCAGGCTTCAGACCGGCTTCAGCCATTACACGCGAGGCAGCAGGAGATGGAGTGCCGCCGGTTGGGGCTGGCGTTGAAGCGGTCGCAGCAGGTGCTGGTTTCGCACTCCCCGCAGTCGCAGCAGGTGCCTTCGCGTCGGTGTCGATCTTCGCCACCACCGCGCCGACTTGAACCGTTTGCCCTTCAGCGACAAGAATCTTCAGCACACCCGCGACTGTCGCAGCGACTTCCTGCGTCGCCTTGTCGGTGCCCAACTCGAACAGCGGTTCATCGACCTTCACATATGCACCGTCTGGTTTCATCCAGCGGTTCAAGGTGCCTTCGCTGATCGACTCACCAGCCCGCGGCACCACGACTTCTTCAAGCGGCATCGGTCATTCCTCGTGAAGTGAATTCGTCGCGATCAGGCGTTTGTCTTTGGTTTCGCCGGAGCGTGTTCGCCGTTGCTGCCGTTCGCAGTCGGTTCGACCCAGCCCACATAACCAGGGCCGATCGGACCTGACGGGTTCACCGCGAACGCGCCATCCACGAGCAACTTCTGCTCGCGTTCGTGAACGTGGTGCGAACCGGTCGAAGGGCTGGCGCTGGCGTCGCGACCGACGTACTCGAACGGGAAGTTCATGGCACGCAGTCGCGGTTCCACGAACGACCAACCGCCCATGTTCTGCGATTCTTCCTGCACCCACACCCACTCGCGGCACTTCGGATACTTGCTGAACACAGCAGCAAGCTGCTCACCCGGCCACGGGTAGAACTGCTCCAGCCGAATCACCGCAACCGTTGACGACTTCAGTTCGTCGCGGCGTGTGGCGAGGTCGTAGTAGACCTTGCCCGAACACAGCAGTACTCGCGTGACCGCGTTTGGCTGAGCTTTCTGATCGTCGAGCACTTCGAGGAAGTTGCCGCTGTTGAAGTCGGAGACCGGCGACGCGGCCTGCAACTCCAGCGGTTTCTTCTCGGTGAATCGCAGCAGGCTCTTGGGTGTCATCACCACGAGCGGCTTGCGGAATGTGCGGCGAACCTGCCTGCGAAGCATGTGGAAGTACTGGGCCGGTGTCGTCGGATACACGACCTGAATGTTGTCCTCGGCGCACATTTGCAGGAAGCGTTCGAGCCGTGCGGAGGAATGCTCTGGCCCCTGTCCCTCATAGGCGTGCGGCAGCAGCATCACGAGGCCGTTCGAGCGGTTCCACTTCGATTCGCACGATGTCAGGAACTGGTCAATGATGACCTGAGCGCCGTTCACGAAGTCGCCGAACTGCGCCTCCCACATCACCAACGATTGCGGATCGTCCATCGCATAGCCGAACTCGAAGCCGAGAACCGCCGCCTCGGAAAGCGAGCTATCGAAGACATCGAACGGTGCCTGCTTCGGGTCAAGATTCGACAGCGGGTAGTGGTCGGCACCCGTGTTGAAATCGACGACGACCGAGTGCCGTTGCGTGAACGTGCCGCGACGGCTGTCTTGCCCTGAGAGGCGAACCGGCGTGCCTTCTAGCACCAGCGAACCGAACGCCAGCGCCTCAGCGGTGCCCCAATCGATGTGCTTGCGGGCCTTGATATTGTCGCGCCGGGCTTCGAGGATCTTCTGCAAGTTCGGGTGCGGCGTGAAGCCTGCCGGGAATGTGCCAATCGCGTCTGCGATGCGGTCCAGCACCTTCTCCGCCACGCCGGTCGCAACTGGAGTGTGCGTGTACTCGTTCGTGAATCCCTTCCAGCGCCCCGAGAAGCCTTCCATGCCACGCTTGCGACTCTGCCCACTCTTCACGCGAGCCTTGGTTTCGTCGTAAGCCTTTTGCATCCGCTGCTTGTATTCGTCCGCGGCCGTGTCAGCGACCTGAACGGCCTCAGCGAGTTTTTCCGCGAACGCCTCGCCAATAGCCTCCGATACGTGAGCTGCCACGCCCTCATTTGCTGAACCTTCCGCGAGCTGCTTGGCATACACTCGCGACAGCGGTTCCTTCTTCTCGATCACCTTCGATTGCAACGGCTGCGTGTAGCCGGGATTGTCGCCTTCGTTGTGGCCCCACTTGCGATAACACACCATGTCGATCACGACATCACGCTTGAATTGCTGGCGAAACTCCAATGCCAATTGCGACACGGCAACGCATGCCTCGGCATCTTCCGCGTTCACATGGAAGATCGGAGCCTGCACGAACTTCGCGATGTCGGTGCAATACTGCGTGCTGCGGGAATCTCGCGGGTTGGTCGTGAAGCCGATCTGATTGTTAATGACAACGTGAACCGTGCCGCCGGTCTTGTAGCCGGTCAGCGTCATCATGTTGAACGTTTCCATGATGACCCCCTGCCCCGCGAACGCCGCGTCGCCGTGGATCAGCACCGGCACGCCGGTCTTGCGTTCGTTGTCGCCGTGAAGCCGCTGCTTCGCCCGCACGCGGCCTTCCACCACCGGATTCACGATCTCCAAATGGCTCGGGTTCGGCGTCACCGACAGGTGAACCATCTGGCCGTCGGACGCTTCGACATCCGCCGAGAAGCCGAGGTGATACTTCACGTCGCCGTCGCCATCGTGCGTCGACATCGGCAGGTAGTTGTCCTCAAATTCGTTGAAGATCTCCGCGAATGGCTTGTTCAGCGTGTTCGCCAGCACGTTCAGCCGGCCACGGTGGGCCATGCCAATGACGAACTCCTTCACGCCCAAACTCGGACCGCGTTCGATGATGCCATCGAGGATTGGGATGAGCGTTTCGCCGCCTTCGAGCGAGAACCGCTTCTGGCCGACGTACTTCGTGTGCAGGAACTTCTCGAAGAGTTCCGCCTGGTGAAGCGTCATCAGAATGCGGTATTTCTGACGCAACGGCATCGGGTGCCGATTGCGAACCGGCTCCATTCGCTTCGCGAGCCAGCCCCGCACTTCGAGCGAGTCGATGTGCATGTACTCGACGCCGATCGTGCGGCAGTACGTTTCCTCCAGTGCCTCGATCAGATCGCGAAGTCGCACGTTGCCGTCGAGTCCGAAGTACATCGAAGCGTCAACGATCTTGTCGAGATCGCCTGGCGAGAGGTCATAGGATTCGAGCGCGAACAACGGCGACGTTGCCGGTGCCGACATCGTCAGCGGATCGGTCTGCGCTTTGAGGTGCCCCGCTTGCCGATACCAGTTCACGAGCCGCACGACGCCCGTTTGGAGACGCAGATCGGCGTTCGAGGAGCTGGGTGTACTAACGCCGGAACTGTCGGGCACTTTGCCGGCGAACTGCATTCCGGCGAAGAAGGCTTGCCAGGTGGAATCGACGGACTGAGAGTTCGCTTGCCACTTGCGGAACATCTCTTCCACGAGTTCGCCGTTCTCGCTGAACATGGGGACTCCGAAGGCGGGCGGCGGGCTGGGCGGAGAGGTAAGATTACTGATAGTCCCCCATGCACGCGAGACAAGGACACCGCAAACGCGGGATCATCTTGAGGCTGGTGGTTCTGATGGAGGGTGCGTGGTTCGTATTGGTTCCGGGCCACACCTACACCCCACCTCCGGAACCATTTTACTCGTCCGGAAGAAACACCATCCGAATGAAGTCAACTCGTTTGGACGGTTCGCGATGCGGCGAAAAGTGATGAAAACTCCACCTCCGGAACCATTTCACTCGTCCGGAAGAAACATCATCAGATCATTCCTCTCACGCATACTCATCTCAATTGCGTGGAACACCTTGCGGCATTTGATGCAGCACAAGCCCCGTTTTCACTGAGTCCGGAGAGTCGCGGAATCATTTCACTCGTCCGGAAGAAAATCCATCAGAATAACGCTGCGATGTACTCTCACGGCTTGCGGATGGGAACGTCGAGATCGCCTGTCGGTGGTCCTACGGGCGTCAGACCGATTGTCGTGCCTTTGAAGTTGTTGTCGGAGATGAAGCAAGGATTGATGATCGTCTGCGCGAATGGGCTGGCACCGTGTTCCAGCAGCAACCGCACCATCTCGAGGTGCCCATTCGTGATCGCCACGAGCAACAGCGGTGTTTCGCGACCGCCGGGTTCCGTCCATCGACTGTTTGCGAACCACGGACTAACACCCAACGCAGTCGCGACGCGGAAGAATCGCTCGACCGAGACAATCTTGTTCAGCGCCACAGCCGAGTATAAGTCCAGGGTTGCTCCGCTGTTCAACAGCATGTCCGTGGCTTCCTTGTGGCCGTTGCGTGCAGCCATCTGAAGTGGCGTACCTTCCGATGAATCCGCACCCGCTTGCAGGTCTGCCCCGCATTCGATCAGGGCGAGCATCGCGGCCGGTTGGTTGCGTTCCGTGGCGACTTGAAGCGGCGTCAGGGGACGCTTTGTGCCGCGTTCATACTCGTTCGCCAGTTCGGGAAATGTCCGAAGCAATTCGCGAATTCGGACTGCATCATCCGCGCGAACGGCAGCGAAGAGTTCTGTCTGTGCCTTGAAGCAGTTTGCTTGATAGTGCCCAGCGACATCGGCCGCATCATCTCGTCCGTGACGGTCGAATCCGGTCGCGCACCCGCAGAGAAACACCGGCACGAGGAGGATCAGGTTCTTCCACGCTGACACGGCAACCTCCGTGGGTCAGTGGAACGAGGATCGCTTGTTATGGAATCGTGTGGTGACCGGCGCGATACCTACAGCGGTCGCGACGGTCAAGCCCGAGCTTGGTGTAGCTCGCAGTTGAGGTATTTTGGTGCATCACCCAAGACCTCAGGCCGTTGGCCCGAGCTGAGGGCAGTCCTTCAGACCGCAGGGACATGCTTGGTTTTTGAGGTTTGAAGGACCGATCTTCCTCAGCCCAGGCCGTTGGCCTGGGGTCTTTGGCTCTCACCGAACTCGCTCTCTTCACGGTCGCACGAAGCCAAATCCGGAGCCAGCGAGATTGTTGTCTGGTGCCAGTTGGATCGACCACGGTGCGGTGAACCCACGATTCTTGCGAATCAACTTCGCACGGTTCTTCTGCAGCGCGGCGAGGTACGTCAGGATCATCTCCTCAGTTCCCACGTTTGCGCTCAGCAACGCCACGCCATGCAGGTTTTCGCCATTCTTCACTTCCTCAGCGAGCGTGTGCTCAAGTTTCGGCAACGGCGATTTCGCCGGGGGGTTCGCGACCAGCACCTCATCAACGAAGAACGACGCTTGCAACTTCGCCTTCGCGTCCTTCGGCGCATGAAGGAACAACATTGGGTTCTCGCGAAGTTTGGGCGTATCCTTCACCAAATTTTTCAGCAGGGCTTCGGTGAAAGGTGGCGTTCGAGCTGGCGATAGCCAAACTGCTCCTGAAATGTCACCGCCACCAAGTTCGTTCGGAAGCCCACCCGGGAATGGTTGAGGAACGTACTTGTATGTCGGGAACGTACCCCGACCGGTGGGCGGGAACGCGCTAGGCGTCCACATATACGCCGGGCGATTCCACTCGATAGCCAGCCACGCGATCCCGATTGACGCAGCAATGTCCGCTCCCACAAGATAGATCGAACTGGCGTTCAGGTCGCCACCGTCGTTCTTGGTGTCGAGGTGATGTCTCGCCGCCGCGAGATCGAGCAAGTACATCGGGGCATACTTCTCGGGGTTGAACAGATCCTTGTAGTGCAGTTCGTTCTTGATCTTCCCCTTGGTCATCGGAAACGGGGCACCCGAGATGAGTTTGGAGCTATTCCACGACCCGGTGAACGGGTTGGGCGGCGACTCATCTTTTGGCCCCTGCAAATTCCAGAATCGCGCTGTGTCTTTGATGTCCGTACTCTTGCCGTGGCCGCGCCAGTCGAACTGAAAGACGTGATACCCTTCCTTCGACAGAAGGGTTGCGAGTCCCTTCCAGTCGCCCTTGGTCATCGTGTTGTCTTTGCCGGGCGGGTAGAGCAGAATCACGACGGGATCGGTGCCCGCGTTCTTCAACGACGGCGTGAAGAGGCCGTGGAGTTGGATTCCGTCGGCTGTGAGGAATGTTTCTGCAACGGGGTCGGCACCCTTCGCCATCGGGGTTTCTGCACACAATAGAACGGCACCGACAGTGCAGAAAAGCACCGAGGCTGTGATCCATCGTCGCATGGGTATTTCCTCGCCGGGGATTTGTCGCTTGCGGCGTAGCAAACATGTGCAACGCCGCAAGCGGCTAATACCAAAACCGTCAAAGGAACCTCTCCGTTTGTATCACGACTCCGCTTTCTCCACTTCGTCGAGCCAGACGCGCGCGGCAGCGTCCGACGGCATTCGCCAGTCGCCACGCGGTGACACACTCACCGAACCCACCTTGGGGCCGTCCGGCAAGCAACTCCGCTTGAACTGGTTCGCAAAGAAGCGTCGCAAGAACTCCCCCAACCAGTGACGCACCAATCCCGGCGTGTAGGGTTTCGTGAACGTCGCGTGCCTCGCCAAGAAGAGTATCTTCTCCGGACTCGCACCAAATCGCAGGAAGTGATACAGGAAGAAATCCACTAACTCATACGGCCCAATGCTCGACTCCGTCGACTGCACCATCTGACCACTCGCATCCGTCGGAAGCAACTCCGGCGATATCTCCGTTTCAACCACCGAGAGCAGCGTCTTGCGTGTTTCGCCGTCGAACTCGTTCTCCGCGGCCCACTTCACCAGGAACTTCACCAGCGTCTTCGGGATGCTCACGTTCACGTTGTACATGCTCATGTGATCGGCGTTGTACGTACACCAGCCGAGCGCCAGTTCCGACAGGTCGCCGGTGCCGATCACGAAGCCCGAGTTCATCAGCAGGCTCGTCCGCATGCGTGCCTGCGTATTCTCGAACACCAAATCGTTGCGATTGTCTGACGCCAAGTGTTTCAGTTTCTCGCTGAGCGATTCAACCGTTTCAGTCTCCAGTTTGATGCCGAACGGCGAATGCCCCAGCAGCTTCATCTCCTCGAAACAGGGCGGGCGAATGTCGCACTCGCGAACCGACACGCCAAGCATCCGCATCAAGGCGTGGGCGTTGCCCTTGGTCTTGTCCGAGGTGCCGAAGCCCGGCATCGTCAGGGCACGCACTTCGTCACGTGAGACCCCCAGATCGTCCATCGTCTTGCACACGACCAGCAGTGCCAGCGTCGAATCGAGGCCACCCGAGACGCCAATCGAAACCGGCGGCGTGCCGATGTGCGAGAGGCGACGACCGAGCGCCGCCACCTGCGTCTGGAAGATTTCACGACAGCGTTCATCTCGCGTGGCAGGATCGTTCGGCACGAACGGCGCTGCCTCAACCGTGCGAATCAATTCAGGCTCGCGTGCGGTGACTTCGAGTTCGTAGTAGAGGTTGCGGAACTTGCCGAAGTTCAGATCGGGGGCACGGTTCGCATCGTGGAATGTGTTCGTCTGAATGCGATCATGCACGAGACGGTCGAGATCAATGTCTGAAACGAGAAGGTGACCGCCGCGACGGAACCGTTCCGACTCCGCGACGACGACCCCGTTCTCCGCGATGATGCAGTGGCCGCCGAAGACGATATCGGTGGTCGATTCACCGACGCCACACGACGAATACACATAGCTCGCGAGGCAACGCCCCGACTGGCCGGCGACAAGTTGCCGTCGATAGCCCGCCTTGCCGATCACCTCGTTGCTCGCCGAAAGATTCGCCAGCACGGTTGCGCCCATAAGTGCCGCGAGCGAACTGGGCGGCACCGGCATCCACAGGTCTTCGCAGACTTCGACGCCCAGGATGAAGCCCGGCACATTGCGGCAATCGAACAGCAGATTCGTGCCGAACGGGATGCTCTGACCAGCGATGCTGGCGCTGCTGAACGTGGCGTTGTCGGCCGGGCAGAAGTAGCGAGCGTCGTAGAACTCCTTGTAATTCGGCAGGTAGCTCTTGGGCACGATGCCGAGAATCTTCCCCGCGTGAATGACCGCGCCAACGTTGAAGAGTTGCCCATCCACCATGAGCGGCAACCCAACGACTGCGACCCCGCGATAGATTTTCTCGCCGAGTTCGACGACGCGAACGAGCGCATCCTCTGCCGCCTGCCAGAGCGGTTTGTGGTGGAACAGATCGTGGCAGGTGTAGCCAGTGAGGCCGCACTCCGGGAACACGATCAGGTTGACGCCGCGATCCTCGGCCTGCTTCATGAGGCTCAGAGTGCGGTCGGCATTGAAGGGGCAGTCCGCGAGCCGAAGTTCCGGGCTGGCGGCTGCAACGCGGAGGAAGCCGTGATGTTTCATGGGGGCAGTTTACATTCGAGAACGGGGAGGGTCATCCCAGGCGTGCCTTCGCTGCTGCAATCTCTGCCGTTCGCATCGCCTGGAAGCGGTGGAGGTAGTCGCCCACCAGCGGCGACGGCACCCAGCGTGTGAAGCGATTCCAGGTGCGTTCGGCTCGTGCGGCCTGTTCCTGAAACGACTCGGCGTACACCACGCGCCCGCGATCCACGAGTTTCACCAGCAGCGGCTCGCCGTCGATGCTTTCGGATTTATCGGCGACGATCATCGTGTCGCCGCGACCATAAACGCGAATGTACCCGGGGATCGTTTCCTTTCCCGGCGAGTTCGAGAACTTCACGTTTGGTCGGCCGTTGGTTGCCGTGCGTTTGAAGGCGGCGCTCACGGTGTCGCGATGAACCAACTTCCACCAGTAGCCGCCGGCACCGGGGAACAACATCGTCGGCTCGATGCCGGTGGCCGTGCGGAACGTCTCGTACACCTTCTTCACGCCGTCCGGAGTCACCTCGTCTTCGAACACGATGACCCGCGGCGGGATGCCGAGTTGCTTCATCTTCTGGAAGTACAGAACGCATTGCCCCGCGATGTCGCCGCTATCGACACGCACGCCAACGCGATCCGTTTCCGGGTGACTTTGGATGATGCGCAAGGCGTTTTCGAGGCCGACCGTCTCCGCGTCCACGAGATCACACAGCAGCGATGCCGTGCCCATCTTCGAGACGAACCGATCCATCATCTCGTACTCGGCGGCTGCGAGTGACTTGTCGAACGTCTGCGCAGCGCACATCATCTCGTGCCCGATGGTGCCGATCGACCGGAACAGCTCGGGGTACATGAACTCGGCCGTGTCGTTCGACGTGAGTTGCGGAACTCCCGCGGCTCCCGCACCGCCGACGAATCGCGCCAGCAGCAGAATCAGGTTGCACACTTCGACGGGAGCCGACCGCAATCCGAACTCAGCATCTCGCGGCGTGGCTTGCTTCATCAGCTTGGCCTTGGTCGCCTGTATGACCGGTGCGAAGTATCGGCACATCGCGGGTTCGAGATACGAGATCAGCCCGCCCATTCCCTCGAAGATGAGGCACGGCACCCCTGCGAGGAACGTCTGCCCGCCCGGGAAGCCCCATACATCGACGGGAAGCGTGATGTCTTCGCAAGGCTGTTGCTTCAGCACGGCGTCCCACAGTTCGGCGGGATACGCTTTCGTCGCGGAGTGGCCGGCGTACCACTGCTGTGACAATGCGATGTCACTGCGTTTGAGTGGCCGGTGAAACCACTGCGCGAGCATGGCTTCGTGGCCCGCCATGATAAGCTGATTTCCGGCACCCGGTTCGGGTACGCCCTTGCGGAACGTGAGCGAATAGCATGCAGGTTCGACCGCGATGTCGGGAACCGCGGACCACATGGTGCGTTTGTAGGTGTCGGTGGCTCCGGTCCAGCCGCCGAGCATGAAGAGTTTGGCGAACAGTTCTTCGCGCATCTGCTGGCGCTTGACGGCAAACGGATCGGCAGACGACATGGGCGATTACTCGCGGAGGAGGAGCCACGCGGCACCGTAAAGCAGAACAAATCCAACGACACCGAACGCGATCAAGCAACCGAACTGCCCGGACGCGGCCGGCACCACTTCCCCCGCTGCGGCAGCTTCGCGACGAACGCGGCGATGTTCGACCCACACGAACGCCAGCAGCACGGCACACACCACGAGATCGGCCGCCGCGCACACCAGCAGCACGAGAAGTGCGGCACGCACGGCGTCACTCTTCCAATCGCAGCGATGCGACAATCGCCCGCAGAACAGGATCGTTTCGTTCGCGGTCGAACTCGCTCGTCTGGCACATCAGCAGCAGTGGCCCAGCAAGCGTACCCAGTGACCGCGTTCGGCAAGTGATCGGCACGTCGAGCGTGATGAAGTCGAGATCGTGACCAAGGGCAGGCTGGCCCGCGATGGTTTCCAGCCGATTCTCGACTTCGAGGTCTTCATACTCTTCTTGCAGTGCGGCGAGCGTTTGGTCGGCGAGGTCGGCAGGGTCGCGGGCATCGGGTCGCAGCGACACCAGCATGAACGCCGTGTCGGGACTGCTCACGGTGGCGGCCCAACCGCCATCCTCAGCGTCTTCGATCTCAATTCGCCACGACGCGGGATAGTGGAAAGTGATGCCGTCGCGTTCAAAAGCAGTCATGGCTCACCTCCAAGTCGTAAAGTCGTAACGTCGAAAGTCATAAAGTCGGGGACCAAGAGCCGAATGTCTGTTTTCGACTTTACGACTTTACGACTTCTCAAGAAACGCCTTCCTGCGTCTCACGAACGAGCTGATCGACCACCGCTCGCGTGCTGCCAGCCTGCTCGAAAATCTTTAGCTGCCGGTCGGCGCTGGAGCCGCCTTCCATGATCTTGTAAGCGTACTCGATCTCCTTACGAGTGCCGAGTTCGTCAATCACGTCTCGCAGGAACCAGTCGATCAGTTCGTGAATCAGCTCGCGAACCGGCACTTCCTGATCCTTGCCGAGATCGAGTAACTTCCCGTCGAGGCCATACCGCACCGCACGCCATTTGTTCTCTTCAATCAACTCCGTCGGATAGACACGGAACGTGAGGTTATCGCGCCGCAGTTTCCAGAGCTTCGCAATGATTGCCTGGAAGAGTGCCGCGATGCACACAGCTTCTTCGACCTTCGTGCAGACATCGCAGATGCGAAATTCGAGCGTCGGATAGCGGTGATTGGGCCGCACGTCGTACCAGATCTTCGAGCCGTCCGGAATGCACTTGGTGCGTTCCATCGTGCTCACCATTCCGTCGTACTCCGACCAGTTCTGAAAGAACGGCGGAATGCCCGACCGCGGGAAGTGCCGAAAGATGATCGACCGATACGACTTCAGCCCCGTTTGACGGCCCGACCAAAACGGCGACGACGTGGACAAGCACAGAATGTGCGGCGCGAAGTAGCGAGCCACGTTCATCGCGTCGATGAGGAAGTCGCGATCTTCGATGCCGATGTGAACGTGTGTGCCGAAGATGAGCAGTTGCCGGGCGAGATCCTGCATGTCGTTCTGCACGCCGAGATAGCGCTCGAACGGCGTGATTTCCTGCTTTTCCCAGTTCGAGAACGGGTGCGAGCCTGCTGCCGCGATGACCAACCCGTGACGGCCAGCCAACTCGGTGATCGAGCGACGCAACTTCACCAACTCGGTTCGTGCGTCGGCTGGCGTGCGGCAAATCTCTGTGCCAACCTCAACCATCGACTGATGCAACTCGGCTTTGATCTGTTCCTTGAGAACGAGCTTACCTTCTTCGAGCATCTGCGTGATGAACGACTTCAACTCCCCCGTGTTGGGGTCGATGATCTGGTACTCTTCCTCGATCCCGAGCGTGAGCGATGGGGCTTTCATAGGTCGTGTTTTGTGTTGGGTGTTTAGTGTTTTGTCAAAAGACGATCACACCAGCGAGAAGGAGGACGTTTCAATCCTAAACACAAAACACGAAACACCAAACACGAGTCAGCGTTCTTCCACCAAGAACGTGGGGACCGTTGAGCCGCCGCCCGCAGTCACGTTCACGAGTGGGTCCGTCGAGATGCGTGTCAGGCAGCCGTGCATGTACGAGCCGAACGCCACATACGGATTCGTGTCGAGCATTCGATCAATGACGTGAAGCGTGCCGTTCTCGACGCTCGGAAACGCCTCGCTGGGCAGGCGAACCTTCCACTGCACGACGTGCGGCGTGTCCAGCGCAGCCGAGACTGCCTTGCCCCATTGCTCTTCATCGACCGTCCAGCCGAGCGTGATACCGTGCCCGCCGTAATCGTCGTTCGGCTTCAACACGAGATTGTCCTTGTTGCCCATCGTCCAGAGAAGCAACTCAATGTCACTGCCGTTGGGGGCAACTGTCATCCGCTGTTCCATCACTCGCGTCCAAGGGATGTGTCTCCGAAGTGCAAGCAACTCATCCGCAGTGAACATGCTCTCGTTGCGTTCGTCCGAGAGCACCGCGAGCGACGCCTTCTTGAAGAGAATCTTGCTGCGGAACGAGTTCACCATACACACCGCACCGGCACGAACCGCCAACACAACGGGATGCTCGATACCGCCACGGTCGAGCAGTTCGGTGATGAGCACACGCTTGTAAATCAGGGTGATGTGGTAGTCGCCGGCCATGAGTTTGCCGTCGCGGAATTCGCAGTCCCGCGGATCGACGATGCGAACCTCAATGCCCATCGCCTTGAAATAGTCGTAGAAGATCACGAATTCGCTGAACGTTGGCACCTCACGCCAGTCGAGGATGGCGATTCGCGGCGGCTGGGAAGTGTTCCCCTGCCACTGCTTGAACGAACCCATCAAGGCGTGCAAAACGCCTGGCTTTGCGGGCAGCGGGAAGACGTGGTAGTTCCGCTGGAACTCCTGAAACACGGGCATACCGTAGAAGACTTCGGCGAGCGAATCGGAGTATCCGGCCCCGGCGGGCGTTTCGGTGTTGAACTCGGTGAACAGCAGTTCCTCGTTCGAGACGAAGAACGAATCGAAACGGCTTGTGGGGCTCGGGTCGCGGTAACCCGGGTTGATCACCAGGAGTTCTTCTTCGTATGGCGTGAGCTTGAACTGCGTGCGGAAGTCGGCGTCGCCGAGGGCTCGGTCGTAGGTCTTCTGGAACGCGGGAAGCAGCCCCTTCACGGTGTCTTGCAGGAATTTGTACTGCGTGTGCGTGAGGAATCGCGGACGTAACACGCTGCAAATGGGCCGTGTGCCGAACATCAGCCCGCGATTCTTCTGAGCTTGTTCCAGCGCGGCCTGCGAGTCAAACGCGAGTGCCGAATCGGAGGCGAGCAGATCGTGATAGCTGGTGATAGCGTCGGACATGCGTTCCCCATGTGAAGCGGCCACCCCGGCGGGGCAGCGGCTAAACAATGAGTTAGGTTAGAATAGTTTGCTCCACCGCAAATCCTTGATCTGCGGCTTCGGGTTGAGTGCCCGGTCGATGACGAGATCGGCCATCTTCTCGACGACCCAACCAAAGTATTCCGGCGTCAGCGAGTTAAGGTCCATGTCCGGGGCCGGATTCATGAAGTCGATCGCATACGGCACGCCGTCCTTGATCGCCCATTCGACCGTGTTCATGTCGTAGCCGAGAGCCTGCACCAGCTTGAGTGAATCCGCCGCGACTCGCTTATAGAGCGCTGGGGTCAAATAGTTCGGATCGGGAATATATTTGCGGTTGTGCGTATCATACGGCATCGGCAACACAACATCCTGACCAATACACATCACGCGGACATACTGATCCCACTTGATAAACTCCTGAGCGATCATCGTGAGCAGCCCGGAGCCGTCGTAGTATCGAATCAGTTCCTCGATGCTGTGGCAGACATAGACGCCACGCCAGCCGCCGCCGTGGGCGTCCTTGAGAATGCACGGCAACCCGACGTAGTCGATGATTGCTTGCCAATCCATCGGGTAGACGAGATTGCGAAGGCTCTCGGTCTTCACGATTCCGGGCACATAATCCTTGTTCGGCAGCACCGCTGTCTTGGGGTGTCCAAGGCCAAGTTTCGCACACAGCGAGGCACCGAAGAACTTGTCGTCAGCCGTCCACATGAACGGGTTGTTGATAACTGTCACGCCTTCGAGAACGGCATGTTTAAGATAGCTTCGATAATAGGGTACCTCGTGCGAGATGCGATCAACGAGAACGTCGTATAGAATCTTCTCGTCCATACGGGTGCCGCCGAGGCGGGCGAATTCCGCGACGACGCCCTTATCTCGCCGGTTCACCTCTTCGATGAACTTCGGTGGGAACGACCACTCGCGACCGACAATGACGCCGACTTTCTTCATTGTTGCCTTCAGGTGAGCGCTCCGCTTCGCGTCGCGGCTAAACGAGGATTCAGAACGTTAATCATGCCCGCCGATGTACATGTTCACCATCTTGTGCCACACCGGCCAATCGTGTGAGAAGCCATCCCATTCGCGGAAGGCGTTGCCGATACCCTTGCTCCACAGTTGGCCCGAGAGTTCGCGGTTCTGGTGAAGGAGCCGATCGCCGTTGCCCACCGCGAGAATGACATCCTGTCGGCGAAGTTGCTCAAGTCGCCAGTGGTCGTGTTCGTTCGGGATGAACTCAACGGGGTTCTGGAAATAGACTGTCTCGTTGTGGAATCCGCCGAGGAAGCCACGGATATCGACGAGACCGCTCATGCTCAGGATGCGGTTCACCTTGTCGGGGTTTCGCAGGCCAATTGACAGAGCGTGGAACGCACCGAAGCTCGCGCCGGTGAAGATAGAGTATGGGTGGTTGTTGCGCCAGTGCGTCCACGGCAACACTTCATCAACGATATAGCGGGTGTACAGTTCGTGTCGCCAGGCGCGGTCGCCGGGGTGTTTGTGGTAGGCGTACCAGCTTTCGCCATCGACCGCATCAACGCAGGTGAGGTGCAGGTGGCCATTGTCGAGCAGGTGCGAGAGCGCACGGGGCATTCCGTGATCTTCCCACTCGAAGAACCGACCGCGAGACGTGGGGAACGCGATGACTCTCGCGCCGCCGTGGCCGAACTCCAGCAATTCCATGTCCCGATGGAGTGACGGACTCCACCAACGATGATGCGCCCGGTGCATTCCGGCCCGAACCGTGGGGTGATGAGAGGCTCGCTACAGCGCGTTATGCGAAGTGACGACCCTTTCGGCAACGGATACCGAGCGAAACGGAAGCGTCAACGCGGCTTCTTCTTGCGAGGTTTGCCGACGGCGAACAGGTCGGCGAGCGGCAATTTGAACCCCGGCAGCACCTTCCCGCCGTCGAGGACGCCGGTTTCGTCGAGTTCCTTGAACCGCTTCAGTGACGTGTAAACCTTGGCTGTCTTCGTTCGTGGATCAATGATCCAGATGAGCTTGCAACCAGCGGTGAAAAGTTCGCCCAGTTTGCGTTCGATCTCAGCTGCGGTATTCGTGTAACTCAGAACTTCAATTGCAAGCGTCGGAGCAACCGACCAATATGCTTCGTCTTCTGGTAATTCACCGTTGGGAAATGACGACCAAGGAACGAAACTTACATCCGGTGCCCTGACTTGACCTGGTGCCAGTCGCAAGTGCCCATCCGCTCCAAGAACTACACCGAGGTCGTCAGGTTCGACATGCACCCAAAGCAAACGCAGAATGTAGCCCGCAAGCAGAGATTCTGCTGTTCCCACCGCTTTCTCCACGAGAACACCATCAACCAATTCGCAAACGGGCTTTCGTGCTCGCAAAAGATCTTCCTCGGTCGCCGTACCAGGTGCCGGCTTGAGGCGAATACGGCTCAACGGCACCCCACCAAGTCGAGCATGCAAATCTGCAAATGATTCTGTGGGAGTTTCAATCGCGACGGCCATCCGTGAAGTCCTCATTGCAGGAGAAACTCGGGGGGCTCTCGCCCCCCGCTCGCCAGGATTCAATCTATCACACGGCGGCATACTTCTCGCGGAGCTTGTCGAGGTACTTCTTGCTGTCGGCGGTCACTTGCCAGGCGTCCGGCCAGAAGCACAAATCGACGCACCACCACTCGTGCGGAACGCCACACTTCCGCAACGCCGGTGCAAGCTGATCGAAGTTCAGTTTGCCTGTGCCGAAAGGATTGTGCGTTGACGTGTTGTGCTCGTTCAAGCTGCCGTCGCTGTCGATGACGTGAACGTGCGTGATCTTCCCCTTGAGCCGTTCGAGCAGTTCCAACTCGCCACCGGGAAGCGTTTCCTTCTCGCCAGCCTGATTCGCACCAACCACGGCACACATGTGAGCGTGGCAGGTGTCGTACAACACGCCGAAGTTGTTGTTCCCCTTGCCGCGAACCCAGTCCACAAGCTGAATGATTTCGCTCGGCTTGTTGAACGCGAACCCGGGCTCGAACTCCCAGCAGATGTTCATGCCATAGTCGGCCGCCATCTTGCTCGCCTTGTCCCACACCTTCGCGATGCGCTCCATGCCCGCTTCCGTGCCGATCTTGATGCCTTCCGGGTCTTTCTGGAAGTAATCCGGGGCGATCACCGTATCAACGCGGATCGTCTTCACGTCGAGATCGGCCGCGAACGCACACCAGCCGAGGAAGGCCGTCAGGTATGCCGAAGGCGTTTCGTCCATGATCGAAGTGCCAGGCGTCTTGAACGCCCACAGGTCGATGGCGATGCCCGACAGCGAAAGGTTATGGTCGGCGATTTCCTTCTTGAGCTTCGCTCGGCTTGCCTTCGTCGGGTGCGACGCAGGGCTTGGGTGCGGCCCGAAGCTGCCAAGTTCGACGCCGTCGTAGCCAAGATCTTGCAGCTTGTGCAGGATCGTGTGGAAGTCGGTGGTCGGCTTTTCCTGGTTGAACAAATACGCCCAAGTGCCGATCGAGATACGTGCCTTTGCCATGTGTGTCGCTCCGGGAGAAAGGGCAATTCCGAGGGTTACGGTTACCGCGGCGGTTGAACACACGAAAGACGGGAGGGGTCGCAACGATCATGGACACCCGAACACCAATCGTGTATCTTCCCTGAACTTCGCGAGAAGTCTTTATCGGTGAAAGGTGCGGTTCCGGAAACTGGTTTCTAGTCGTGTCTTCGCGTGATGACAAGCAGAAACCGATTGAGACAGTATTTCAACGGGGCCAGCGACCGCAAAATATCTGGCCTGAACCGCGCAAGTTACAGGGCTTCAACGCGAACATCTTCACAGAGCGGTGTGTCAGGTTCTGATGCGTGCGATGGAGGCAACGAATATGAGCGACAAACGAGTTCTTGGTGCATTTATGGGAATCGCAACGGCTCGCAAACCACGCGCAGTTCTCGTCGGAAAGGTCGGCTGCGCTTCCGTATCGGATCAACTTCGCAAGCTCGACTGGGACGTGCTGAATGTGCCCACCAGCGACGATCTCGCCTGCGCTGTGATAGCTCGCAAGCCGAGCGTTGTTGTGTTGCCGGTCGGGCTGGACGGGGAAAGTGGCTACCTCGTGGCAGCGAAACTGCGAGCGACGAAACGGAAACTCAAGGTCGTGCTGGTTGGCGCAACGCGAACGCCCGAAGCTGAGCGATTCGCGAAGTTCGTTGGCGCTGCGTTTGTGGCTGAAACCGATGGTGCGGGCAAACTTGTGAACGCGGTCGTCGCGTGACCGCGGAATCCCCTTGGGCGCCGTCGTGGCAGTGCTCAAGGCCGTAACTCAGAAAGGCAAGGTTTCCGGTGGATATGGTGGCACAGGCCAAAGTCTGCGCCACCTTATCTCGTTATCACAACAATTCCAGATCAGTCGTCGGTCGTCGTTTCTCCGCCCGCCTTCGTTGCAAGACCCCGGCGGTTGTTGTCGGTCGTGCTATCGCGGAGGAAACGAACACCCCCATCCATCATCGCAAAGTTCGCCCCGCCCGTGTGTCGGGAACTGAATCCTGTGAACAGAATGGAGTCGCCCGAACCCCCGTTAATGGGAATGCCGAGCGAACCGCTGAACTGCGAGTGTTCATTCTGTGCTGATGGACCACCAACACCCCAGTAGCCGCCGCAAGAACCACCACCCGGATTGAAGCCAGTCGCAAAGCGACGGTAACGCTCACCAATACCAACCGTGTTGCTCGTGCCATCCGAGATATCCAACAGTTTCGTTTCAGATCCCTGGTTGAAGACGCCGTCGAACCGCGGATGGATCAGCTTCATGCCGTACGATCCGATGGGCCCGGGTGAAATGCTGGGATCGTCCATGTAGTTGTGGTTTTCTCCCGAACCGTTGTACGTGCCCGGCGGAGTCGTCGGATTCCCAACGGAACTGCTGACCACAACTCCATAACTGACCGCCCTTCGACCTGTAATTGTGGTGCCTCCCTCGGTCACATCATAAGAGTCGAGATCGGTCGTCGAAGCACAGCGATACGACGGAACGTTTGCCTGAAGTGCCGCGAGAGTTGTTCCTGACCACGTTGGCGGGAGCGTCGTCGGGATCGACGAGTAAAGTGGCCCTTGCTCGATGTACGGCAGGAGGAAGTACGACCAGTACGCCGCCGCGTACGGCGCCCCACCATCTCCAACAGTTGCTCTCGCGCACGACGGCGGCAATTTTGAGGCGACATCGTGGAACGCGTGCATCCCGAGCATCATTTGCTTCAAGTTGTTGCTGCACTTTGTGCGTGCAGCGGCTTCGCGAACTTTCTGAACGGCTGGGAGCAGCAGCCCAATCAGAATCGCGATAATGGCAATCACTACCAGTAATTCAATGAGTGTGAAAGCGAAACGGGCCAGCTTTGATCTGGTCATGAAGAGGGTCCCTTGGATAATCGGGCGAAAAAAGGCCTTTGATTCAACGATGTCCTGTCGAGATTCAGTAAATACTACACCGACGAGTCAAAGGGCGAATGTGAGACGAACAGAAGGCGGATGATACAATCATCACTCCCAATCGAGAATTAACGCACTCTAATCATATCAACTCAAGCGTCTGATCCCAACGCCTTTTCTTCGCATCAGCCATCCTGTGCCATCCTGTTCGATGGCTTATGATTGGCGTATGGTATTGCGAACGCCATCTCATCCGCCCACCGGAACATCCCGTGCCCAACCCCCTGACCGCCCTGCGTTCCGCACTCGGAGATGCCGTCCTGGCCCCTGACGATCCACGCTACCCTGCGTTCAGGACCGGGCTGTTCACTCCCTTGGCCGCCGCAGCCCGCCCGGCCTGCGTCGTGCAGCCCGAAGACGCCACCCAGGTAGCTACCGCCGTCAGGATCGCCCGCGACTCTGGCTGTGCCGTGACGACCCGAGGCGGCGGACTGAGCACCATCTGCTCAGCAACCGACGCGGTGGTCATCGACATGAAGGCACGGATGGGCGGCGGACGTCTTATCGGCGACAAGGCCAGGATGGGCGGCGGTGCGACCATGGGCCAAGCCCTCGCCGTGCTCGCCCCAGCCGGGCGAGTCGTCCCAATCGGGTCTGTCCCGATCGCTGGCATGGGTCTCGCCACCCAGGGCGGGTTCGGCCACCTAACCCGCTCCCACGGGCTAACCCTCGACCATCTCGTGGAAGTCGAGTTGGTGACCGCTGACGGGGAGATCCGCACCCTGTCGGACGCCAGCACCGGGAGCGAGGCAGAGCTATGGTGGGCCGTCCGCGGGGCCACGCCGCCGTTTGGAGTGGTGACCGCAGCCACGTTCCGCTCGCACATGGCCCCGGTCGGGTTGACCGTGATCCGTTCCGTTTCGACAGTCGAGGCGTTCACGGAGTTCACCGCCTGGGCCAACGACCTGCCAGAAGATGTCTGCGCGTCCTGTACCCTGGTGACGCCAACCGGTGCCACGGGGCCGGTCCTTTTCGCTTACGTCGTTGCCCCGACTGCTGCCGCCGACCGCGTCCGGAACGCCCTGGATGCCGCGTGTGGGGCGCCGACTTGGCAAGAGTCAGTCGCACTCAACTACTCGGCCCAACCCGCGTTCGATCCTCCGGGAACCGGGGAGCCCATCGCAGGGCCGATCTGGTGTGCGGAGAAGTGCCCGCTCCTCGGGCGAGTTTCGCCGGAGGTCGCGGTCCGCATCGTCGGGCTGATGCGGTCTGCTCCATCGCACCTGTGCCGGATCGACTTCCAGCACGCTGGCGGCGTGATGAGTCGGATCGCGACGGAGGCGACTGCGTTCGCTGGCCGTCGGGCTTTGTGGAATGTCCCGATCATCGGAGCCTGGGCAGGGTCCGGCGACTCACCGGTCGCGCCAGCATGCGGGCGATGGGTCTCGGACGTGTGGGTAGCCCTCGACGCGTGCATCGTCGGAGCCTACAGCACCGAGATTCGGCCTGGACTTCCGGAGACGAGCCGGGAAGTGGCGTTGGCATTCGGCCCGAACTTGCCGAGGCTCGGTGCGATCAAGCGGCTGTGGGATCCAACCAACGTGTTCAGGCATAGCTACCCGTTAGAAGTGGTGGCGAAATGAATGGAACACGTTGAAAGCATGGGGCGAGGGCGAGGTGGAGCTGGCTGGTCCGAGTCCGAGCGCCAAACGAAGGGCACGCTTGAACCTCGCTTGGCGCTCGGGCTCGGGCCAATTGGTGTGTTGAGTGAGAGTTCATTACGCCACAGGTTATATCTTCGCGGACACCATTGTGAGTAACTTCTCAACTTCCGCGTGATCGGCTGGCTTCAGCAAGTGGTAATCGAAACCAGCCTCCTTCGTTCGTCGTCGATCCTCGTCCTGGCCCCATCCGGTCAGAGCCGCGAGTGTCACCCTGCGGTGCCCTTCGCTCTCACGAATCTTCTTCGCTACCTCATAACCATTCATCCCAGGCAAACCGATGTCGAGGATGATGAGGTGCGGGCGGTAGGTCTCCAACAGCCGCAATGCCTCTGGACCGTCGTAAGCCATCCTCACCTCGTGACCCTTGATTTCAAGCAGGAGAGCCAGGCTTTCAACCGCGTCCCGATTGTCGTCCACCACGAGAATGGCAAGTTGGACTTGGCTCGCACTTCCATTGCTGATTCCGCTTTTTCTGGCACTATCGAAGTGTCCGGAGCCCAGCGGCAACCGAACGGCGAATTCGCTCCCCTTCCCCGCTCCGGCGCTTTTTGGCGGTGACAGTGCCACCGTGGAGTTCGACGAGTCGCTTCACCAAAGTCAGCCCGATTCCCAGCCCGCCCTGTGCACGGTCCAGCGAACTGCCAACCTGGGTGAACATCTCGAAGATCTTGGGCAACATCTCCGGCGGGACACCAACTCCTGTGTCCAACACACGAATCACCGCGTCGCGCCCGTCTCGTTCTGCTATCAGTTCAACTCGGCCTCCGTGCGGGGTGTATTTCGCCGCGTTGTTCAGAAGATTCGACAGCACCTGAGACAGCCGCACGCGATCGACTTCCAACACCAGCGGTTCGGGCGGCAGGCGAAGCGTGAACTCATGCCCGCCCTTTTCGATCACCTGCCGACTCGCCTCGACTGCGATGGTTACCACCGACTTCAGATCAACCCATTCCTTGCGGAGCACCACCTTCCCGCTCGACACTCGCGCCACATCCATCAAGTCGTCAATCATGTGGACCATGTGTTCGAGTTGCCGTTCCATCATGCCCAGCGTTCGTGCGGCGCGAACGTCGGCGAGCTTCATCGCGTGAAGAATTTGCACCCCATTCCGAACCGGAGCCAACGGATTCCGCAGTTCGTGTGCCAGGGTCGCCAGGAACTCGTCCTTCCTTCGGTCTTGCTCCTGAAGTTCCCGATACAGCGAGGCATTCTCGATGGCTGTCGTCACACGCCGGGCCAGTTCTTGTGCCACCCGCAGATGTTCCGGCCCATACTGACGACGGACCGAGATGCTCAGGAACGTCATACCGCCGATCACCCGACCACGTGAAGACAGAGGCACGGCCATGTAGGATCGGACTCCCCACGCTCGGAGCAGGGCGATTCGTTCGGCTCCCTCAAGTGCGGTCGCCGGATCAAGCTCAAGGACATCGGGAACGAGTTCAGGCTCACCGGTCCGCAACACATGCGGTACACCCGCTGCATCAGTGGACCGAGGGATCGAGACCCCAGCAGCCTCAGGGTGAGTGACTGCCAAACGCCGCCGATTCCCGGCAGCGTCGAGGATGTCCACCACGCACCAGTCGGCGAATCCCGCAACGGCAAGGTTGGCAATCCGCTGGAGTGTCGTGTCGTAATCGACCAACTCCGCCAGCGACGCGCTGGCATCCGCCAGGAATCGAACGGCTTCCTCCGCCTGCTTCCGCTCGGTTACGTCCCGCGAGACAACCAGAATCTTCTCCGTCGCCCCGCCCGCCCCAGCGATCGGAGTCACGACCACGTCCCACCATCGCGGCCGGCCTGCGAACGTCTGGCAGAACCCGACAAACTCACTCGACCGTCCGGTGCGGGCCTCGGCCACGGCGCGGTCTGCCACAGATTGTTCAGCGTCATGCCAGAATCCGGTCCAACACTCTCCCGCGACCCGACCGAAATCGTCGATCTCCAGCATCCGCATCCCGCATGCGTTGATCGACTGGACACGTCCATCGAGGTCGAGCACCTTGATGCAGTCCTGGGAACTCGCCACAAGCCGACGGAGAAACTCCTCACTGGATTGAAGTTCTCGCTCAGCCCGCCGATGTTCAGTGATGTCACGGAACACCAGGACGGCCCCGACAATTGCCCCTGTTACGTCACGGATTGGGGCCGCACTATCCTGAATCGGCCGCTCGGTCCCATCCCTCGATATCAGGATGGTGTGATTTGCGAGCCCAACGATCGCTCCCTCCGCGAGAGCCCGCAGTGCTGGATTCTCAACTGGCTCGCGAGTCGTCTCATTGACGATGCGGAACACTTGATCGAGTGGTGTCCCGCCTGCCTCGGCTTGAGACCACCCCGTCAGAGTCGCGGCCACCCCGTTCAGGAATCGCACCCGACCGTCGGCGTCGGTGCTGATGACCGCGTCCCCGATACTCGCGAGGGTCACTCGCAGGAGTTCTCGTTCGGCGGCCAGTTCCCGTTCCGCCCGTTGCCTCGCGAGCAGAACGACATTGGCGTTCTGGAGGGCGGCAGAGCGAAGCTGTCGATCCTCGTCGTCGTTCGTCGGCATCAGCCAACTCCGAGTATGGCAGATGCGAGAGCCGTCCCGAGAACCCGCGAGCGGATCTTCGCGAACGCTGTGTCCCGTGTGGTAGACGTGTCGTCGCAGAAGGGTGCGAACCCGCAATCATCGGTTGTGCCAAGCTGTTCGAGCGGGATGTATTCCGCTGCTTCGAGGGTCCGATCGCGGACCTCTTCGGGGGTCTCGATCCGTGGGTCGATCGGCGAGATGACCCCCACAAACACCCGTTGCTGCGGCTTCAGGTATTCACGGATGATCTTGAGAACACGGACCCGGTCGGGCTCACCGGCCAGCGCGACATAGAAGTTACCCGCCTTCAGCTCAAACAGGGCAGGGAGAAGATCGGAGTAATCCACATCGGCACTATGGGTCGAGTCGAGATCCCCGCCCGGACAGGTGTGGACGCCGATCCGCTTTCGGTCCGCATCATTGAAGCGTGCAAGGGCCATGTTGTTCAGGTCGATGAAACCGTGAAGCAGATTCCCCGACGGGTCGAGCTTAACCGCGAATCGCCCTTCGGTGAAATCGACCTGGACGACGTGAGCCCCCTTGCGGAGACACGCCCGCACCTCCGACTCGTGTTCACGGAGCAGGTCTTGGATGAACTGCTCGCGGGGGTAACCGGGGAGCTCGTCGGCGGGGTAGAGGAGGCTCAAGGCCGAGGGCGAGATCACAGCCTGTTTCACAGGTTTGTGGGCATAGCGAAGCGCGACATCGAGATAACTGTCGGCGTATCGTGCGTATCGGAACGGCCCTGCCGTCAACCGAGGCATCCGCCGAACGTGCCCCGCCGCGAACGGAATTTTGAACCCGTTCGGATCTGTGTTCGTCATCCCGTGTACGCAATACGTCCAGAAATTGTGATACTTCCTCTGCTCACCGTCTGTGACCACAGGCGATCCCGTCTCCTCGAACCGCGCGATGGTGTCTCGGATTGCCTCGTCGTAAAGAGCCGCCGGGGTTGCCTCTGGACTGGTAGACACAGCGGCGAGCAACTCGGGCGTCCGTGGGATACTGCCAATCGGCTCAGTTGCTATGGGCATCCGATGTTGCTCTGAGTGTTGTGGCAACCGGTCTTGGAGAATCAGCGGAATGCTTCAGATGTGCAGTTGTTGTGCCAACTGCGAGCCCAGAGCGTTGCCCTGGGCTGAGGTTGCCGCAGGCTTCCGGCCTGCAAAGCGTTTTCAGCCCGAAGGGCTGAAACAATCTGAGCCCAGGCAATGCTGGGCAACGCCCTGCGTTCGCTGATTCGGCAATTCGTGGATCGCGCAAGGGAGGGCACGCGACACAGAACTTCATTTCCTTATCCCTTGATTCCCAACATGCGATCGAGCGAATCGGCCGTCTGATAAACCAGCGCCTCGGGGAAGTGCATGTAAGGGTGGAAATACTCGAAGGTGAGATATCCCTTGTAGCCGGTTTGGTCGAATGCTTCCATCACTGCGGGCCAGTTCGTGGTGCCGTCGAGCAGTGGGCGGAACGATTCCAGCGAGTAATCGGTGCCCTTCTTGGTCCACTCCTTCAGGTGGACGTTCTTGGTTCGTCCGCCAAGCTGTGGAATCCAGTGTTCTGGGTATTGGTAAGACATGATGTTGCCGGTGTCGAAGTGAACCCGCACGCGGTCGCTCTTGAAGGAATCCACGAAGTCGTTCATCTCGCCGGGCGTCATGAGATAGCCGTTGAAGAAGATATTCTCGATATTCAGATACACCTTCAGTTTCTCAGCAGCGGGAATCAGAGACTTGATCGCTTCCTTGGCCCGTTTGTCGCAGACATCGTTCGGCACAGGCTCGTGATCGGTTCGCCACGGGATGCAGACTGCCCCCGGCACGACCAGCACGTTCTCAGTGCCGAGTTCCGCAGCGGTTTCCGCAATCTTGCCTGCGAGTTCCAACCCGCGTGATCGCTTCATCGGATCGTTGCTGGTCAGCGGATACGGCCAGAACAAAAACGAACACATTCCACTGATGTTGATGCCGATCTTGTCCGCCATGCGGCGAATCGCGGCGAACTCTTTCGGTCCAGATTTTGGCGAGAGTTCGCTGTCGAGGTCGTAGTTCAGTTCGATGCCGTCGAAGCCTGCTTCCTTGGCGAGCTTCATGCACGCTTCAAGAGACATCTTCTCGGGGTAGGGGAACGCCCAGAGATTGATGGACTTCTTGAACGGGTAGCGTTTCCTCGGTTTGTCTGCGATCTTCGGCTGTGCGGATGCAGCTGTCACGCCGAATGCGGATGCGCCGAACGCGGCAGAAGTGGCAAGTAGTTCACGACGATCAGGGTAAGGGCCGGACATGGCGGTCTCTCAGGAGGAGAAGGTTCCGCCATCATCCGGAATGTCTGCGTCGATGCAACCAAAACTCAATCGCGTGCTGGGAATAAAGGGGTGGGAAGTGATGTTCTGTGGTGCGCAGCACCCTGCCCTGCCTCTCGAATTGTCTCACCGCTGACTGCTGTGTTGAAATGATTGTGAGCGTCGAAGCCTGAGCTCGACGGTGGGCGTAAACAACTGTCAGGCTCGCGAAATCCACCCTCGGCCTGACGGCTCGACGCTCACAAACACCTATCAATTCAACACAGCAACCGCTGAGTTCATCTCTTCGAATCGAGGGAGAACGTGCCGAGCGCGTTCTCGCCTTCCTTGATCTCTGCCTTCAGGGTGGTTGTCGCTTGAGCGCGGTAGAGTTCGGGAACCTCGTTCTTCATCCCCTCCATCCCGCCACCGCTGCCGGCCGTCCACTTGTTGACAACGATGATGTAGGAGCCTGGCCGTAATGGCGTGTTTGCCGCCGCGGCCTTCATCGTGAAGGTGCCATCCGGGCCCGTCGTCGTTGTGTGGGCCCCGAGGGTACTGTCGGACTTCGGAATAAACTGAACCTCGGCTCCCGCCAGAGGTTGACCATTCAGCGTGACCGTACCCTGAGCGATTGAACTCTTCACACTCTCGCTGCAACCTGCGATCATCGCGCACACAGCCAGAAACGATCCGCACCAAAATCGGTACATGGACGTGTTCCTAATCGCCAGGGGAGGAATGGAGCACTGGGCCGCCGGGCACTTGGCCTCGGCGGCAGATGGCGATGCGTGGTTACCAGTCGCTCCCTGGAACGAGGCCGTCACGCGGGTCACAGACTGTCGCCCATGTCGCCGCCACGATCGAGGTGTTGACACCCCGCACGCTGCCATCCCCGAGAAGCGTATTCATGGTGTTCGTGTGGATTGCCTGACCTCCACCCTGAGCGCCGACAGCGGCGGACACGATCACGTTGCTCTGAGGCACAGGGCAGGCCGCGTAGCCAGTACCTCCGGCCTGAACCGCCGAACACATCTGAGGACGCCACGGGCTCGCCGAGTTGGCCCACAGGCTGGAGAACGGGCCGCCCCCGGAGTTTCCAGAACCGTACCAGCCGTAACGCTCGCCAAAGACGACAGTATTCGACAACCCGTCGATGAACGTGGTGGGAATTCGGGCTGACCCCTCTTGGTTATTCGTGCTGGGGCTGCCGAATACCAAGTAGTTCGAGACGTAGTTCGCCACGGCGTGCGTTCCGTCTGGCCCGGCTGGGTTTCCGAATCCGGTCCCTGCTGCTGGCGAAGGGTCCGAGGGGCACATGTAGGCCTTCAAGATGTAGTTGTAGACGGGCTTACCGGCGACCGTCTTGTCCGACGTACCACCGGCGGCAATGGCACCTGTATAGAGCGACGTCTGTTCCATATACGGGAGGATGGCGAACTGGACCGTGGCGCATGTGCCCTTCGTGAGCGGGTTGACCGAACCGGCACCGTTCCAGGCGTTATTCGACGCCCCGGCTGGTGGAAGGCCACCCATCGAATCATTGCAATTGTGCAACGCGATTCCGATCTGTTTCAGATTGTTCTGGCACTTCATCCGAGATGCCGCTTCTCGCACTTTCTGCACAGCAGGGAGCAGCAAGCCAATGAGAATCGCAATGATGGCAATGACTACCAGCAATTCAATTAATGTAAACGCACGCTTGACAGGACGAACATTCATATCAACCCTTCCAGAATGGAGAATAATATGGACATTGACGGGAAAATCTTAGGAATATAACTGTCTGAGTTGTTAAAGACTGATATTCTCACTCAAGACAGTATTCCCAAACCCATTATATACATTGGGGGACAGTTCGGGGGAATAGATTTCGCACTTTGATAATCCCGATGTACAGTTTCAATACACTGAATAAAGAACTGATTCTCAAATCATCAGAATTCGACGACCGATGGTTGTCGGAGAGTAGAAGAGCAGTTGCCCTTGAATGCACGGCAACTCCGAGAGTGAGTTTTGGGAGGATGGGTCGAGACCGGCTTTGCGGTCGAGTTCACCGTAACCAAAGCGAAATGCTGAGGTGGAATTGTGGGGCTCGCACAAAACGTGACTCAGCCCACCCTATCAACGGGCTGCTATTGCGGGCAGCACGACGCGGAAGGAGGTGTATGGCCCCCCCTTTGCCCAGTATTGCGTGTGCGGGCGGTCCGCTTGATTGCGCAGTTCCGTGAAGGTCAGGCCGTTCTTGAAGGTGAATAAGTTGCCGCGAACGATATTGCGGCCCTGCTCGCCCGGCTTGGTCGGCATCGTCCGACTTGTCCACTCGCGACCATTTCCTGCCATGTCGCGCAGGCCGAACGTGTTCAGGTCGGTGCCTGCGTCCGGCCCGTGCGTCGGAAGCGGATGCACGAGTTGTTTCCCACCCTCGGGAGAGACGCGAGCTTGACCGCCCGGAAGCGTCACTTGATCGCGACCCGTGTTCGCGTAGAGGCCAGCAGCGTGGTCCCATTCCTCCGGAGTGGGCAACCGGCCACCGAGTTTCTTCGCAAATTCATTCGCCTCGTGTGCGGTGACCCAGGTCACGGGAGCGTGTGGCCCATTCGCACTCGATTCTGGCGGCGGATCGACTCCACCCGCTCGATAGAGTTCGTTCCACACTTTCGATTCCATGATGTAGAACGGAGCTACCAGCGGCCCCTTCTCATTGCTCACGATTAACCGGAACCGAACCGTCTCCCCACCAAGTTTCGCCTCGACCCAATCGAACATCGGGGGACCACTCGCGAGTGGCACCTCTGTCGCACCAGTCGCCTTGACCGTTCCCGGTGGAAGCCACGGCTCAACGGAATTGGGCCGAGGCTTCCCGTCAGGGTCGGTGTTCCGTGAGTCGTCGCCGGTGCCGCCTCCGCGATTGTTGAGTGCCTGCCAGATGCCCGCACCGGCTGTCGTCGCGAGAGTGAGGACAAACAAGCCCACAGCGGCAACTTGCCAGAGCGGACGCGGTGGTGGAGGCACGGGTGGTGGGACCGGTTCGTCGGTCACGGTGCCCGTGCTGCCTCCGATGTGCGTCGGGATCATCTCGGAATCGAGATGCGTCGGTGCCTGTGTGAAGGAGCGATCCCCCACGACACCCGACGTGAATCCACCGCTGGCCCGTGGAACCCCAGGCAAATCGAGCACGCCGCAAAGTGCTTCCACGAACGCCCGACACGACGGATAACGATCATCCGACTTGTGCGACAGCGCCTTCAAGATGACAGCACGTTCCGCAGGCCCAATGAACTCCGCAAACTCGAACACCCCTTCATTGTGCGCGAGTAGCATCTCTTGAATCGGTCGCGGACGCAGCGGCGGCACCCCCTGCCGCAATTCCGCATACGCAATCGCAAGACTGTACTGATCGCTCGCGGGACCGCCTTCGCGACCCCACACTTCCGGAGCCATGTAAGCCGGCGTGCCCGCGAAGGTCCGCATCGGAGCCAGCACTTCCTCCTGATAACGCGCCAGGCCAAAGTCGCCGACCTTCGCGTGGCCGTGCGAAAGGAGGATGTTATCGGGCTTGATGTCGCGGTGAATCACATGGCGAGAATGAAGGAAGTCCAGTCCTTCGGCGGCTTCCCACATATAGCCGAGCAATTCGGATAGCGGTATGCCCTGCAGACCAGCTTCCCGACAGCGCCGGAGTTGATCGCGAAGCGTGCAGTCGGCCAGTTCCATCGCGACATGCAGCCGGTTGTCGCTAACCCAGAAATCGTCGGTGGCGAGCAAGTACGGATGCCGCAGATTCTTGATGAGTTCGAGCGCCCGGCGTTCGCGGTGAGCCGCCTCGTGATCGGCTGCTTGCATCAGAATCTTGACGGCCTTCTCGATGCCGCTCGCTCGTTTCTGGGCGAGCCACACTTCGCCGAAGACACCACGCCCGAGAACGCGAATGAACTCGTAGTCGCTGCCCGATCCACCAGGATAGTGACCATGTGCGATGGCAGCGCCGCCGTCGGCACTGGCGATGGTTGAAACAACTGTGCCCGCGACGGTTGCCCCGCGTCCCGATTCGATCTCGCCACAGATTTCGGCGTATTGCGTGGGGAATCGCGCACGATACGATTCGGGTTCGGGGCGTTCGCCCGCTTTGATCCGAGAGCGGTGTTCTTCGAGGATGACAGCTGACGATACTCGATCAGGTGGGCCGAACTCGGGGAATTTCGCGATGTAATCTTCGATCTTCGGACGTTCGCCATTTCCCCAGCGATAGCTCAGGTCGATGATGACGAGTTCAGTCAGAACCGCGAGGCGGATGTGATCGGGCAACCCCGAGAGATATTTATCCCAGTCAGCGATGCCACCGCGGACGAGCGCATCGTGGAACTCGTCGGCACGAGCCGAGAGTTGGGCGCGATCTTCGTCCGAAAGTGGTAGGCTTCCCATAGTCCGCGGCGGTTTGGGAGAGGCGACTTCCATTGGGTGGATGAGAACACGACAGGTGGTGTTCTCATTCATTCGATTCTACACGCTGGATGTTCCCGGCACACATTGTGCCGATCAGAACTCACGAATGTGTAATTTGACCCACCCACGATGCGCGGGTATCGTGGATCGTGGCGCAATCGCGTTTCTCCTTACTTCATACCACTGCGCTGGTTCCATGACCGACAATGCCACTGACGATCGCGAACTGATTGCCGCGTACAAAGCGGGAAGTGAGTCTGCGGCGCGGAAGCTCTTTGATCGCTATTGCGAGAAGCTGATGCGGCTTGCGAGTCGGCGAATTGGTCAGCGAATGGTGAGCCGCATCGACCCGGAAGATGCAGTTCAGTCGGCGTTCCGCACATTCTTCGCGCGTGTGAAAAGCGACCAGTTCACGTTCGAGGGCGAAAGCGATCTCTTCAAGTTGTTGGTTCGGTTGACGGTGAACAAAACGCTTCGTCAGATTGCTCACCACCGAGCGGCGAAACGCGACCCCGGCCGCGAAACCGCGCAGGGGTCGGTGGATGATGGCATTCTGGACCAACTCACGGCTGCGGAGCCGTTGCCGGAGGTTCAGGTTGCGTTGTTGGAGGAGTTCGAGCGGTTCCTGTCGCAACTTCCGAAGTTCGATCGTGAGGTGTTGGAACTGAAGTTCGAGGGCTACACCACGACGGAGATCGCGGAGAAGTTGAATTCCTACGACCGGAAGGTGCGTCGCGTGTTCGAGCGGGCCGCGGCGCTCGCGGAAAGCCGAGCCACGGCCGAAGCCGAGGAATGAAACTTGTTGTTACTTTTTGCCAGGCGGAACACGATCCAATGTCGTGACTGATTTTCGCGGCTTGTCCCCACCCTCCTCGTACGTGACCTCAATTCGAACTCCCTTGATCGTCCCCGTGTGGAGCAGGCCCGTTTTGCCGTTGCTGCCAACCAACTCGTACTTGATCGTTCCGTCTGCCACAGTCCCCACGATGTCTGAGGCGTTACCGTTGGCGCCGTTCCCGAAGAACTTGAGCACCCCCTTGAATTTGTCGTCGTTTCTCGCGGTAATCGTGATCTCTGCCGTGCGCGTGAGATCGGGAGTGCCGGCCTGAGTCCACTTCACCGGGCCACGCCAGATAGTTCCCTTGGGGAGTGGGTCTTTCGAATCGGCAACACTTTCCGCAGTTGGCGTCTTGTTGCTCTTCTCGGCGTCAAAACCGGGTAACGGTTTCCCCGCAATGGAAACCCCTGGGGCAAAAACGGAATACATGGCAGACACGGTCTGAGCGAACTCGGCCGAAGAACGGAACAGGCGGACTTCACATTCCGCGCCAGGCGCGAGTTTCGGGATGTGTATGAAGACTTGCCCAGGCATTTCGTGGAACGCCCGATCCTGAGCAACAGCACCGACAAGGTTGACTCCCGCGGCCACTTTTTTGGGGTCCTTGGGGTCGGGTTTGTCGGCACCTCCAACGGCGTACCCCAGAATGAAGTCGAGAACGGGAGCTCCGGGCGGGAGTGCCTTTTTCGGTGTCAGGAGCGTAACCGTGACGTGTTCCAAATCGGTCTTGGACGTATTCCGGACGATCACGGTGCCCCAGGTCTTTCCCTTCTCGAACACTCCCTTGACCTCAATGTCGTTGCCGCGTGTGTTGTCTCCGTTTGCCGCAGCTTTCGCGAGTGCCTCGGCCCTGGCCCATAGGGCCGCTTGCTTCTGGGCAACAATCAGTTGAGTTCGGTAGTAGTCGGCCGACGTCTGGGACATCTTCCCAACCTTTCCATCCTCTTTCTCGACTTCAGGAACCCGCTCTTCGATTTTGGTGAACAGCTCCAACAGCCCATCGCGCTTCGCCTGGGCAAGTGCCGCCGTGACGGCTGCGGGCGTCTCCGGCTGAACGGGATCAGGTTGAGCGTTCGCCGGTCGCGGCGTGGGAACCTTTAGAAAACCTTCCACAGCCCCGACACGGTTTTTGAACGCCTTTTGCAGATCCCAGACGTCAATTTCCCACTTGGCCGAGAGGGCCGCGACTTCCCTCACCCCAGCTGACTTGGAGGCGATCAACGGGGTGTATGGCGGAAGAGAATGGTCACGAGGAACTTTCTTGAAATTCAGTTCGTAATCGAGCGACACGAGTTGAAGCACCTTCCAGACGTCTTCGGACACAGCGACGGCCGGACCGCTTGGCTTCACGCCAGGATCGGGTACCGGCAAGGGAGGTTTTGCAACGACCACCGGTTTCTCAACTTCTTTTGCCGCGGGTGCATCCTTAACGAGTGTGCCGCTGATGGGGCGATTGAGTTGGTTCGTCCCCTTGTATGTCTGCCCGTCTGGAGAAATGGTGACGGTATCGACCCAGAACCCACCAGGCGCTTTCGCATCTTTCCAGCGAAGAACCAGGGAGCGGTTGGTCAACGTCCACGTGTGATTGCCCGCCGGATCGTTGATCTTGCCGTTGGAATACAGCGTGATGACGCCATCGAGGTGCTTCCACTTGGCGACAACTTTGGCGTCATCCTGGGCCCAAGTTTCGCTGGCGAGAGACAGCAGGACCAATGAAAAGAACACCAGGATCCCACGGTTTTTCATTGGATACTCCTGTGGTCTGAGCACCCGATTGGGTGCGGTAAAAATGCCGAGCATCAAGCTCACCGGTCCGACCGAGACACCATTAGCGCATACGGACGACCGGTGAGCAACCCTCTAACTTTGGGACGGCGTGCCACGCTGTTCTCAGCCCTTCAGGGCTTCATCGTGCTTCAAGCCGCTCGGCGGAAGGTCAGCCTTGCGGCAGTTCGCCAAGGCCGCCTTTGCTCCCGCGAACTGATCCGCGTCGTTGTCCTCCCACTCGATCGACACCGCACCGTCGAAGCCAACGCGGTTCAATTCGATGAAGATGTCTTCCAGTGAGTTCGCGTCGCGGGCGGTGCCAGCCGTCACGAAGTTCCAGCCGTTCGTCCAGTGACCCATCGGGCGGTGACCACCGAGCCTACCCGCACGGCAATGCTCGCGAGCCACCCACACGCCCTTGACGTGCGCACAGTGGATGAACTCCGGGAACTCGCGGATGAAGTCGATCACCGACACATTCTGCCATTCCATGTGCGAGCCGTCGAGGTTGAAGCCAACCACATCCGGGCCGAAGCCGTTCTTGCCGAGGAAGTTGATGTAATCGCTGGCGCTCTCGATGTCGCCCATCGCCCGTTCGCTCGGATGGCACTCCAGGTCGAATGTCACGCCCTGCTTCTTGCACTCCTTCCAGAACGGCCCGAATCGCTCGATGAGCAGTTCCAGCGACACCTGCCGTACGTCGGGGATGTCGTAGCCTTCCATCGACGACGGCAACGGCGGGAAGAGGAACCAGTGGCTCCAACAGTTCGCCGGGCTGCCGACGAAACCGGACATCGCGACCTTGCGGTTCTGCAACTTCGAGAGTGCCCCGGCGTAGCGAGCGCACGCCATCATGTCGGCGAATGCTTCCTGGTGGATGAGCTTCGCGACTTCCGGGGGCACATAGTACGGGTCGGTTCGCGGTGGGTTGTTGCCAGCCGCACGCCACGCCTTGTACGCTGGCCGTGCCTGCCCTTTTCCAGAGCAGAAGTTCAGGGTCTTGGCGCTCGGCTCGTCGCCGAGAACCTGCCCCTGAAGGTGCGTCGCCACGGTGAAGATTTCGAGGCCGTGAGCCTTCGCGATGCCAACCCTTTCGGTAGCGTAAGCGGTGGCTCCCGCGTCGGTGTCGCAGCGCCGCAGGTCGAGTTCCCACGAGGCTTCTTCCCAGCCGTCGAAGCCGCTGTCGGCGATGAATTTGATCCACTTCGCCTCGGGAACGCCGCCGAATTGCCCCCGCACCAGCCCGATCTGGTGGTAGCTGCCTTTGCCCATCTTGTGGTGTTCGGTCTGCTTGAAGCCCATGAGTCGATACTCCCGGAAGAGGTCGCACACTTCAAAGTGAAGCGCTCGATAAACAGCAACGCGATTACCGCAGACTCTACGATTCGTGGAAACGACGGGCAAGCACCCGGGCATCGGAGTAATCTGGTCAGAGAGCGCCGCTCGCCCTTTCCCGTGCCGGAGCCGACCGTGCCAGATCCCACGCCACCCGCACCAACGCCCCCAGAGGCTCCGCCGCCGCGCACCGTTCCTGAACCACCGCCACCGCTGCCGACAACTGAGCGACCACCGAACTGGTGGGAACACGCCATCGACCAGTTCGAGACCTGGCTCAACCGACCGTTCGCCCGCACGATTTGTTGGCTCCTCGTGATTACGTTGTTCGTGTGCTTGGGATTACTTTGGTCGCGCTTTCTTCCAGTCGAAAGCACCAGACACGTCGTGCCGGGCCGACCGGTGGATATCGGCGAAGCACAGGGAAACCCGATCCGCTTTGTGGTGATGTGGGCCGAGCCGTTCCTCGATTACCTGCTGACGTATCCGCTGTTCCCGCTCGTGATCGTGTTCTTCTGGCTCGCTTCGTGGGCCGGTCTTGGTCGCGGGCTGGGTATTCAGGATCTCATCTGGCCCGAGAGTTGGTGGCAACGATTCTGGGTTGGCGTCGCGGTGTCGCTGCTGTTCGCGAACCTGCTGTTCGTGCGGTTCGTGCTGGAAACGTCGTCGCGAATCTCGACCGCACCGAACTTCGGCGACACGCTCACGCTCTTACCTGGCGAACGCGACCCAGGCGTGCGTCAACTCGGGGGTTTCCTGTTCTGGACCCTCATTCCGTGCCTGCTGATCTTCTATGTTCCGAAGATCGCGTCGCCGACATACCGCCGAATCCTCCGCGAAGGAAACTACATCCCGGCGACTCTGATCGGCCTGCTGGTCGGCGTTGCAATTACCGTGAGCCTGTTCTCGCTCGACACGTCGTACAGCTTCAGCGAGCGGACCATCCTGAAGGAACCGTTTGCGTCGTTCTTCGACCGAAATCACGTCTCGCATCACAACCGCGAACTGCACATCCGTTCGCTGGTGATGGCTTGCATCCCACTTGCGTTCCTGTTGCTGTTCGCGATCGAAAGCCGACTCGGGGGCGTCTGGTCTCCCGTGTGGAGCGGCTGTCTCGTCATCGGCCTGCTGTCGTCCGTGTACGGTGCTCTCGCGTTCTATCTCAGCGGTGTGCAGATCATCGTTGTCGCGGGAATCCTCGCTGTCGCATGGGTGTGCAATCGAAGTATGCCCTACAAGATGAGCTTCCCCGCACTGGAACGCTATCACCTCGATCCGGTGCCGCACGCCTCCACCGACACTGCGACCACTACCGGAAATACGCCGCTTCCAAGAGTCGATCTCGATGTCGTGCCGACGAAACCGCGTCCGCCAGCGATCACCGCAACGCAGCTCCTCGAACGTTTCGCGGCGAACTGGCAGGAAGGTCAGGGTCGCGGCACCGGCACGCTTCCGAAGTTGGTTCTGTTCGCGGTGAGCGGCGGCGGCATTCGTGCTGCGGTGTGGACCGCTGCCGTGCTGGAAGGGCTCGAAGACGAGATGCCTGGCGTCGGCAGTTCGGCGGCGTTCCGCGATCACATTCGATTGTTCACGGGGGCCAGCGGCGGAATGCTCGGGGCGGCGCTCTACGCGGCTGACTTTGAACGGAAGCCAACGGAGAAGTCGCCCGAAAAGCTCTCGGCGATGCTGGCCCGCGACAGCCTCTGGCCGACGATGCAGACGATGCTGTTTTCCGACCTGCCGGCGCTCGCAATACCGTGGGCGATTCCATGGGATCGCGGTCGAAGCCTGGAACGTGCCTGGCACGAGAACACGCGACCGTATGCGAGCGCCGCCGACCGCCCCGGCATCCTTCGACGCGCCTGGCTTCACATACTCTGGCGCGAACTCGGACCGCGTTCGCCACTCGAAAAGTCCTTCGCGGAACTTCACGCATTGGAAGCCGAAGCGAAGCGGCCATCGCTGCTGTTCTCGCCGATGCTGGTTGAAGATTCTCGGCGTGTCCTCATTAGCAATCTCGATGTGTCGTCGCTGACGCAGGCCGTGTGCCCGAGCTTGAATTACCCGATCCCGCAGTCACCGCGACCGGAAGTGCAGAGCGTCGGCGCGATCGACCTGTTTCGTTACTTCCCCGAAGCGTACCCGGCGTTTCAGGTTGGCACTGCGGCTCGCATGAGCGCGACGTTCCCGTTTGTGGGTCCGGGGGTGAGCCTGCCGACGGAGCCGCCGCGCCGCGTGGTGGATGCGGGCTACTTCGACAATTTCGGCGTCGATCTCGCCGCGTTGTGGTTGCTGGAAAATCGCGAGGCAGTGCGGAAATACACATCGGGTGTGGTGCTGGTGGAAGTGCGGGCGTATCCGCGGCGAGCGGAGAAGGTGCAGTTCCGTGAAGGCGACGGTAAAGGCGACCTCATGGCGTGGGGGCTATCGGAAGTGAGCACGCCTGCCGAGGCGATTCTGAACCTGTATGCTCGCGGGGCGTACTTCCGGAACGATCAGTTGCTGCAATTGGTAGGGCGTTCGTTCGACACAACGGAAGCCGACAAAGCCGATCCGTTCTTCACGACGGTCTGCTTCGAGTGTGCGAGTTCGGCAACCCTGAGCTGGACGCTGCCAACGTTTGAAGCCGACTCGATTGTGCGGGGTTTCCGCAATCTGGACGGCACGTTGCACCCCGGTGTAAGCCACGAAGCCGGACGCCTGAAAGCGTGGTTCGGCACTGGTGGCGGCCCGCGCCGAGGTTCGACATGACCGCTGAACGACTCCTGTTCCGCTTGCTGCAACTCAACGCGGGGATACTGCTCTTCGCGTTGCCGTGCGCTCTGCTGCCGTTCGCGTGGATGGACGCCGTTCACCGCGACATGCTCGGGCTTGGCGAACTCGCGAACGTGCCACTGACACGATACATGGCACGGTCGCTGTCGCTTGTGTACGGAATGCACGGAATCGTTTTGCTCGGCGTCACCCTGAACTGGGAACGCTATCGCGCTGCGGTGCCATTCCTGGCGAAACTGCACATTGCGATTGGGGCCGCCATGCTGGCGGTCGATGTCGATGCCGGCTTGCCGTGGTGGTGGGCAGCAAGCGAGGGGCCGGGGCTGATGAGCTACGGATTGCTCGTGCTGGCCGTGAACCGATTGGCAAGTGCGGGCAATACCGCATCGAGAATCGGGCCGATCCAGGGATGATCGTCGTGGAACAGAATCACGTCGCCGGGTTGTACGAGTTGAAGGACTTCAGCCGCACACATCGCCGCGTCCGCTGCACTCCGACAGCGCCAGTCGCCGCTATCCAACGACCAGTTCACAATCCGCAATCCACAGCGTCGAGCCGCGAGCCACAATCCGGGGGTGAGCCTCCCCATTGGCGGGCGGAACAGCTTCGCGTTCGGAATCTGTTCCTGACAGCGCCGCACATCGGCGAGTGACAACGCGGTGTCACTCCACTTCGGGACGGCATGCGAGAATGTGTGATTGCCGAGAACGTGCCCCGCATCAACGATCCGCTGAACGAGAGCGGGGTCGGCGATTCGTTTGCCCACGAGAAAGAACGCGGCCGTGAGGTTGTGCTTGGCGAGGCGATCGAGCACCGTCGGCGTGTGTTCGGGATGCGGTCCATCGTCGAACGTGAGGAACACATTGTTTAGCCGCAGCCCCAACGGGGCTGCGCTGCGACACCCCACGAGTCGCCAAGCGGTTCGCTTCGCCCAACTCACGCGACGAGCAAACTTCACGCGGCCCGCCTTCCGGTCTCACCCGGTCGCGGAGTACGTTGCCACGTCGTCGGTTTCTTCTGAACAAGTCCCGCAAGCGTCACGCAAGCGAGCCGCAACACCACCAAAGGCGACTTCAGCAGTAACCCGACACGTCGCCACGACAGCCCCACGGAAGCCGCCGCACGACCATAAACGGCAGCCGTCACCAACAACAACGACGCTGGCCACCACACGAATCGACATGCAAACGCCACTGCCGCCGCAGCCGCAATCAATGCCAAGCCCAACGGCTTGCTCGTTAGCAGGCCAGCGGTTCGCCACCGTCTGCGTTGACGGCCCATCACCTTCCAACTGCTCGGCGAATCGCTACTCACGATCGCGTCACGGCAATGCCGTACACGAACGCCTGCACCCTGCAATTGCCGCGAATACTCCGCATCTTCGACCAGACCAAACGCCGTCCACGGCACCCGCTCCAGTACGTGTCGCCGAAAGGCCATTCCTGTGCCTCGCAGCGGCACTGATTGGCCGAACCGATCCATCCCAGCTGCGATCGCTTCATCCACTGCGGCCCCGACAGCCGCGACGTAGCCCGTCGGTCCGTCGTCGGCATTGTGTGAACGCACCGCTGCTTGCACCACGTCCGCACCTGCCGCGAACACTGCATCCATCGCACGAAGTGCGAGCGCGTTCAACTGACAATCCGCGTCGAGGATCAGAACGATGTCGGGCAAATCGGGGAGCAGCGATTGCAACCCGAACGCGACGGCGTAACCCTTCCCGCGTTTCTCGGCATCGTGGCGTTTGATGCAGCGCATCCCGAACGCACGCGGCACACTCGCTGTGCCATCGGTGCAGTTATCCGCGACGACCCACACCCGCAGGAGTTTCTCGGGGTAGTCCAACTCCGTGATGCTTCGCAAAGTCGCGGGCAGTCCGGTTTCTTCGTTGTGCGCAGGAATGAGTATCGCGAATGAGTGCGTCGGAGCGAGCGGAAGCCGCGCCCGCCGAGGCAGCAGGCCCGCAAGCGTGAACACGAAGTAGCCCAGGCACGCCGTCGTCGCGAGGACGAGCAGCACCAGGGCCGCGCTTGTTGCGACCATTGCGGCACAGAGGGTAAGAGGGCGTGGGAGGCAGATACCGAGGGGTCGCGATGAACGCAACCCCAGAATTTGAAATTGTGGTCCGCTCGCGGAGCGAGCGGACCACAATCCGATGAAACCTCAATTACTCGTCGATCACGATGATGACCGTGGCATCGAGATTATCAGGATCGACGAGCGCGAGGGTGCCGTGGAACTTGCCCTTCAGCCAGCGACGAATCTCGTTCACTCGCCAGATGTCGGGGGCTGCGATGGCCGCATGGAACACTTCATCGGGAACACGACCTGAATAGCCGTTCACAACGGGAACATTCGCTCGCAACCCGCACCACATGCCCAAGACTTCACCGTAAACCTTATCAGGCGGTGTCGCTCCCTTGGTATCCGTGTATCGCGGGATGACGTACCCAATGTCGCCCTTCTTCAGTTCCTCAGCGGTGCGGTCCACGATTGGGTAGAAGTCCTGCTTCTCGAAACTCGGCGGCGTGTAGCCGTATTGCTCGATGATGCACACGCCCGCGATCAGTCCCAGCAGCAGCGAACGAATCGGCGAGCGAAGCGATTCCGTTACTCGTGCCAGCCACATCAACGCGCCGAGCACGCCGAACAGATACACCGTCACGTATACCCGCGACACGGCTCGAATCGCTGTGCCGCCGGGGATGTGCCGGACCAATTCCCACAACGAACGGTCGCCTGGGTCAACTTTGAGCGTGAAAAGAATCCACACGACAGCCGTGAGAAGTGCCGCCAATGCGATTCCGGATTCGGGCCGTCGTGCTTTCCAGCCGATCATCGAAAGCACCAATGAGACGACCAGACTGATGATCGCCACCAGCATCAGGAGGTCGATCCCGAAGCCGCAAAAGAGCCAGCTTTCGTCGATCACTTCCACACGAAACGGCGCGGTCACCGGTTCCCAAATGGTTCCGGGCACACCCGCGAGCCATGCATCCTGCGTCGGCATCAATGGGATGCATTCCTTGTAACCGCGGCTCAGTCCCCAGTTCACCACGAAATACGGCACATACGCCGCGAGAAGTGCTCCCGTCCAACCACCGACGATCAGTGCCACACGCAAGCGGTGTCCCCAAAGGAAACGGAACGTGTTTCGCCAACCGCCGGGTGTGAGACACAGCGCAAGTGGTAAGAATGTCGCGATGCTCGTGACGAGGAACCAGCCGGTGTTCACACAGGTGATTCCCTGGAGGAACACGGCCGCCATCATTCGGTTCAGGTGCCGACTGGGATTCGAGGCCGTCGAACCAACCGCGAGAACGAACTGCCAGGCGTGATACGCGGCCAGCACCATCGCGAATCGCGGGATCATCTGCTGATGCTTGATCTGGTCGATGTTGATGAGCGAGAACGCCCAGAGGTAGCCGCCGAGGAGCGCCAGAATGTGCGGTCCGCGGAGCCAACGAACGACCAGGGCGAACGCCACGAAATTTAACGCTTCGAGGATGATCTGCCACCACTGATACGCGAGGTCGAACGGCATCACGACCCGCAGACCCCAATAGATCGGGGCGACGCCGAGGAGGTGTTCCGAGTACCACAAGGTCGAGCGGGCGGGGTAGAAGCACGGCGGGCTGAACAGCGACGCCCGGTAGTCCGAGTTCGTGAGCGATTGCCAGCTATGTTCGAGGATGTAGTGGTTGAGCATCCCGTCGCCGCGTTCGGTCTGGACGCTGGCGAATCCGGACTTCAGGACAGGGCCGAACGTCTGGAAGAGGCCGAACCCAAGAACAGCAACGTAAACGAGCAACACGGCAGCATTTCGCATGAGATCAGAGGTACGAACCCGCTACCCGGTTGGACATTCACAAGAACTCGGGTATCGTCGGTGGTTGGGTGATTTGCAGGATGTTTAGCCGCGTCCCGAAGGGGAGCGTCTGAGCAGATGAGGTTTCATGTGGCCGAACAAGTGACGGGCGTGGTCGAGCGGATCACGTTTCACAATCTGGATAACGGATACTGCGTGCTGCGGGTACTGGCTCCCGGCCACCGCGATCTCGTCACCGTTGTCGGGCACACGCAGCAGGTCGTCGCGGGGGAATACGTCTCCGCTTCCGGGGAGTGGACCACCGACCGCACGCATGGCCAGCAGTTCAAGGCCAGCGAGATCAAGACGAACCCGCCGCACACCGCCGAGGGGATCGCAAAGTATCTCGGCAGCGGGCTCATCAAGGGCATCGGTCCGAAGTTCGCACAGCGGATCGTGGACGTGTTCAAAGAGAGCACGCTGGAGGTGCTGGAGAAGTCGCCGACGTTTTTGACGCAGGTGAAGGGCATCGGCGCGAAGATGATCGAGAAGATTCGCAAGAGCTGGGAGGAACAACGCGAATCGCGAAAGATCATGGTGTTCTTGCAGTCGCACGGCATCGGGACGGCTCGTGCCGTTCGCATCTACAAGACCTACGGCGATCAGGCGATCGAACTCATCAAGGCGAACCCGTATCGACTCAGTGCCGACATCTGGGGCGTCGGCTTCGCAACCGCGGATGAACTCGCGAAGAAGCTCGGCATACCGCCCGATTCGCCGTTTCGCGCACAGGCTGCGGTGCGTCACGTTCTCTCGGAAGCGAGCGGTGACGGACACGTCGGCTACCCCGAGGAGCTACTTTGTGCGCGTGCCGTCGAGATGACGGAGATCCCCGAGAAAGGCATCGCGGACGCGATTGAGCAATTGCGGATCGTGGACGAAGTGGTGCGAGACTCTGCTGGGAAGGCGGAAGGCGGAGAGCAGAAGGGGGAGGAAAACCAAGCTGCTCCGCCTTCCGCCCTCCGCCCTCCGCCTTCCGAAAGCCTGATCTTCCTCAAGTCGCTGTTCCTCGCGGAACTCGGCACAGCTCGTGCAATCAAGGCTCTCGCCAAAGGACCGCACCCGCTGCCGGCGGTGGACATGAGTCCGGCGATTGCGTGGGTCGAGAAGAAAATGGGAATCCAACTCGCGGGCAGTCAGCGAGTCGCGATTCAGGAAGCGGTCGCGAACAAAATGGTCGTCGTGACCGGCGGTCCCGGCACCGGCAAGACCACCATCGTTCGCGCCATCATCGAGATTTTCCTGGCGAAGTCGCTGCGAGTGCTGCTCTGCGCTCCCACTGGCCGAGCCGCGAAACGCCTCACGGAATCCACCGGCCGCGAAGCGAAGACCATTCACCGACTGCTCGAATTCGATCCGGGAGTCGGCGGCTTCAAGCGTGGCCGCGAGAACCCGCTCGATGCCGATTTGCTCGTCGTCGATGAAACGTCGATGGTCGATGTCGTACTGATGAATCGCTTGTTGCAGGCGGTGCCGCCGTGGGCGTGCGTCGTGTTCGTCGGCGACGTCGATCAACTTCCGTCTGTCGGCGCTGGTTCGGTGCTGACCGATCTCATCGAATCGAAAACGGTGCCCGTCGCGAGGCTCACAGAAGTTCACCGGCAGGCTGGCAGCAGTTGGATCGTGCGGGCGGCTCACTCGGTCAACCGGGGCGAAGTGCCCGAATCTGCTCCGCCCGGTGGCAGCGGCGATTTCTACTTCATCGAAGCGAACGAACCCGACCAAGTCATCGGCATCATTCGCCAGATGGTGACGGAACGCATCCCCAAGAAGTTCGGCCTCGATGCGTTCCGCGATGTGCAGGTGCTCAGCCCGCAGGTGAAGACCACGCTCGGCGTCGCGAATCTGAACCGCGAGTTGCAGGCGGCGTTGAACCCGCCGCGGCACGGCATCGACGAAGTGAAGCGATTCGACAACACCTTCCGCACGGGCGACAAGGTGATGCAGATGAAGAACAACTACGACCGCGAGGTCTTCAACGGCGACATCGGCCGCGTGGTGGGTGTCGATGCGGACGATCAGATGCTCGTGGTCGAGTTCGATGGCCGCCCCGTGGAGTACGACTTCAACGATCTCGACGAACTGCAACTGGCGTATGCCTGCTCAATCCACAAGTCGCAGGGTAGCGAATATCCGGCCGTGATAATCCCGGTGCATTACCAGCACTTCACGATGTTGCAGCGAAACCTGATCTACACCGGCATCACACGCGGTCGAAAGCTCGTCGCGCTTGTAGGTAGTCGCAAGGCGCTGTGGAAGGCCGTCAACAGCGCCGAGACGAAGCAACGTTATTCGCTGCTGAAGTGGCGTTTGCAATCCGTTTAGCACCAGCCCCACCGGGGCTGGCATTGCGATATCGTGGTCCCGTTGGGACCACCGCTACACATCCGCATGTTCTCGCGGTACACTGTTCAAACCTGCCTGTTCCTCGTCTCTCCGCTCGGAGCCTTACCTATGCGGTCGTTGTTCCGGGGGCTAACGCCCCTCGTCCTGCTTCTTGCGTCCACGACGCTGGCCAACGCCCAGCCCAAGGGCGGGCCGCTTTCGCCTGAAGACGCACTGAAGGCGCTCAAGGTCGCAGACGGCTTCCAGGTCGAGCTGTTCGCCGCCGAGCCGATGCTCATCAACCCCACCAGCATCGACGTCGACCACAAGGGTCGCGTGTGGGTCGCGGAAGCCGTGAACTACCGCCGCAAGGGATTCGGTCGGCCGATCATCCGCAAGGAAGGCGACCGCATTCAGGTGCTGATCGACGAGAAGGGCGAGGGCAAGGCGTCGAAGGCGGTCACGTTCTACCAGGGCGAAGACCTCTACGGGCCGCTCGGCGTCTGCGTCGCACCGTACCCGGACGGCAAGGGGCAGAAGGTGTTCGTGTGTCAGTCGCCCGACATCCTCGTGTTCGAGGACAAGGACGGCGACCTGAAAGCGGACGGCCCGCCGAAGAAGTTCCTCACGGGGTTCGGCGGTTTCGACCACGACCACGGCGTCCACGGCATCAACATCGGGCCAGACGGCAAGCTGTATTTCACCATCGGCGACAGCGGCCCGAACGGTCTCCAGAGCAGTGACAAGAAGGGGCCGATCTGGAAGCAGAACACCACTGATTGCCAGAAGGGCACGGTGTGGCGTTGCGACATGGACGGCACGAACCTCGAACTAATCGCCCACAACTTCCGCAACAACTACGAGGCGTGCGTCGATAGCTTCGGCGAAGTGTGGCTCTCGGACAACGACGACGACGGCAATCAGCAAACTCGCATCTGCTTCGTGATGCCCGGCGGCAACTACGGCTACGGCCCGCGTGGTGCGGGTCAAACGCACTGGCACGAAGAACAACCCGGCATCGTCCACAAGACGCTGCGCACGGGGTTCGGCAGCCCGACTGGCATCACGTTCTACGAAGGCTCGATGTTCGACAAGAAGTATCGCGGCTCGCTGCTGCACTGCGATGCTGGCCCGCGTGAAGTGCGTTGGTTCCATCGCAAGCCGAAGGGTGCCGGCTACGAGCTGGAGAAGGAACTGCTGCTGACGAGCAGCGACAACTGGTTCCGCCCGTCGGATGTGTGCGTCGCTCCGGACGGCAGCATCTTCGTGGCCGACTGGTACGACCGTGGCGTCGGCGGTCACGGCATGGGCGACCCGACCGACGGCCGCATCTACCGCATCACTCCGAAGGGCCACAAGGGCTACACGATCCCGGAAGTGAAGCTGGACACGAAGGAAAACGTGCTCGCCGCGCTGGGTTCCCCCAATCAAGCAACGCGGGCACTCGCGATCAGCAAACTGTACTCGTTGGATGCCCAGCAAGCCTTAACTTGGCTCGCGGGCGGCATGATGGACTCCGTCGATCCGAGAGTCGCCGTCCTTTGTTACTGGCATGTCGGTCTGATCGGTGATCGCATTCCTGTCGAGAAGCGTCCCCAGGAAGCAATGATCGGCTGGCTTCGGTTCATGCTTGCAGCGAGTGAGATACCGGAACTTGATCCGCACGTTATCCGAATCAATGAGGCCATTTTCGCACACAGTTCGACGCCTCGGCCAAAGCTCGGTCCACCGGAAAGCCCCGAGAAGGTTGAACGGAACCTCAAACGGCATTCGATCGCGGCGTGTCGGGAGATGTTGTTGGCAGCGAGGATGGAGCCAGTCGAATTCGTGCAGCGTTCGTTCTACGCCCTCGCAAAGCGGTACGACGGGCAGGACATTTTCTATCGCGCCGCCCTCAACATCGCGTGCGGCACCGATCCGACACGCCGCGACGCCATCCTCGCGGACTTCGACAAGCACTTCCCCGAATGGGACGACAAGGTTGCCGACCTCGTGTGGGAACTGCGGCCGAAGTCGGTGCTGCCACGACTCGGCAAACTCCTCGCCGACGCCAAGCTCACCGCGATGCAGAAGGCTCGCATCATCGACATCATCGCATCGAACGACGACCCCACCGCCGGGCAGTCGATGCTCGAAGTGCTGAAGTCGGACGCCGCCCCCGAAGTGAAAGCCCGTGCAATCGACAGCCTGAAGCTGTACCTGCCGACGAAGTGGAAAGCACTCCAGGGCGGCAAGGAACTCGGCGGCGTCATCGACCAACTGCTCAAGGATGCGAAGTCGCAGGCCACCGGGCTGCAACTGATCGCGGCTATCGGTTCGGCGGATCGCGTCGGAGTTGTCGCCACTCTCGCAACCGACGACAAGGCCTCGCTCGACATTCGCAAAGAAGCCGTTCGCACTCTCGGCAAGATTCCGGCAGCGGAATCGGTCGCGGCGCTCATCAAGGTGGGCACGCCGGAAGGGCCGCTGTCGATCGAATGCGTGAAGTCGCTCGGCGAACTGCTGCCGAAAGGCCAGAAGCCACCCGCGTATTCCACAACAGCGCTCAACGCAATCGCGAAGGGCGTGCTCGCAGAGAAGGCGACTGCGGAACTGAAGTCGGCGTGCCTCTCGGCATTCGCTGGCAATCAGGCTGGTTCGCAGTGGCTGCTCGACGCACACAAGAAGGGCGAACTGCCAAAGGATCTCGTCGCGGAAACGGGCCGGTTGCTTCGCAACTCGCCGTTCCAGGGGTTGCGGAATCAAGCACTGCTGGCGTTCCCGGCTGCGGGCAAGCTGAACCCCAAGAACCTGCCTGCGATTGCGGAACTCGCCAAGCGAGCCGGTGACGTGGCTCGCGGCAAAGCCGTGTGGAACGCGAGCCTCGCGGGAGCGGCACAGTGTGCGAAGTGCCACATGGTTCGCGGCATCGGCGGGCAGGTTGGCCCCGATCTCAGCATGATCGGCAAGAAGGGCAGCCGCGAGAATCTGTTCGAGTCGATTCTGCTGCCGTCGAAGGCCATCGCCGACCAGTACCTCCAGAGTTCGGTGACAACGAACGCCGAAGTCACCATCAGCGGTTTGCTCATCAGCGAAACGCCAACCAGCATCACGCTCCGCGACGCCAACGGCAAGGACACCACCGTCAACAAGAAGGACATCGAAGGACCGGTCCGCAAGTTGAAGGTGTCGATCATGCCCGAAGACATTGTCGCGTCGCTGAACGAGGACGAGCTGATCGACCTCGTGGCGTACCTCGAAACGCTGAAGACGGCCGCCTACACGCCAGATACGTTCGCGATCATCGGGCCGTTCCCAGGCGAGAACATGGAGGCCGCTCTCGACATGGAACACGGACCCGAGAAGGGCGAGTTCAACCCGAACGCAGTCTACACCTGGAAGGGCGTCACGAGCGTCGGCTGGAAGACGGTTCGCCCGGATGGCAAGGGTTACTTCGACCTCGCGGCTTACCACGGCGATAAGGGGAACAATTCGGCGTCGTATATGTATACGGAGGTAGATTCGCCAGCCGATCAGGCCGGGGAAGTGCTGCTCGGGCCAGACGACGGCGCGAAGCTGTGGATCAACGGCAAGGAAGTGTACACGACGCGGGAGACGAAAGCCGCCGCACCGGAGACGCACAAGGTTCCGGTGAAGCTCGTGAAGGGCAAGAACACGATCTTGCTGAAGGTAGCCAACGGCAACAATCCTCATGGCTTCTACTTCAGCCTCACAAGTGCTGAAGAAGTGAAGCCCATCGTGAAGAAGTAATGGTCTGACTCCAACAACCGAGGCGTTGGTGTCATTCAGAACCCAGGCCAACGGCCTGGGTTCTTGATTTTCAGGGGCTTCCCCAACCGCTACAATCGGAACCCAACCTGCCACACTCTGGCAGTGGAACGTTTGACCACTCTGGGCGGGAGAGTATAATCAGAATGGCTGGACCGGGCCACCTCTCACCGGCCACCGCATCGGGGGAATCGCCACATGCCCCACTCCGGCAAGCGACCGACGCCACCGGCCTCGGAAAACGCCTTCCCACCTGGCTCTGTCATCGGCTTCCTCGCCGAACGCAGCCAGCTTGACTTTGAACTCGAGTTCTTCGGCAAGCTGATCGCCGCAGTTCCGGCGTTCACCGAAGTCTTGCGAGTTCAGGCGAGTAATCTCACCATCAAGGGACGAGTCGCCGATGGTCTCGCCATCGACCGGCAACTCGTCGCCACGCGACCGTCCGACCCCACCGCACATTACAATCTCGCTTGCCGGTACGCCCTGTTGAAGCAACCCGATCAGGCGTTGGGTTCGCTTCGCAAGGCCGTGGAACTCGGCTACCGCGACTTCGGGTTCATGGAAGAAGACCAAGATCTCGACTCGATCCGCAAAGACCCGCGTTTCCGCCAGTTGGTGCGAGAGTACCGCTCGCGTCAGTAAAGCGGAGTGGGGGAGAAGGGACACGGAGCCACGGATTTTGGTATTCTCTCCTTGTCTCCGTGTTCCCTTGTCTTCGTGTCCGGTTTTCAAATGCCCCCTCTCTTCACCAGTCCGCATTCCGAACCCGCAAGAGCTGCGTTCGCTCAGAAGCCTCGCGGGCTTGTCGATAAGGTCATGTCGGTGACCGAAGCGGTTCGCCAGTTCGTCCACGATGGCGATTACGTCGCGACCGGGGGCTTCGGCACCAATCGTGTTCCGACGGCTGTTTGTCACGAAATCCTGCGTCAACGCCGACAGCATCTCGGCTTCAGCGGCCACACCACGACGCACGATTTTCAGATTCTGTGTGCTGGCAACCAGACCGGACGCGGCCAGACCATCGACCGCGTTGATGTCGCGTACATCGTGGGCGTCGAAGCTCGCGGGCTGTCGCCGCACTGTCGGCGTGTGATCGAATCGGGCACGGTGCAGTGCGTCGAGTGGTCGAACTACACGCTCGCGCTTCGCTACACCGCCGCGGCGATGGGCGTGCCTTTCCTTCCCGCTCACAGCTTGCTCGGCACCGACACGTTTTCACACAGCCCCGCGAAGCAGATCGAATGCCCGTTCACGGGCGAGAAACTGACAGCGGTGCCAGCCCTCTACCCTGACGTGGCGGCGATTCACGTTCACGAAGCCGACCGCTACGGGAACTGCCGATTCACGGGCACATCGGTTGCGGATATCGAGCTCTCACGGGCGGCGAAGCGACTCATCATCACCTGCGAACGGCTCGTGCCACACGATGAAATGCGACGCAATCCACACCTCACGCAGATTCCGTTTCTGTGTGTCGATGCGGTGTGCGAGGTGCCGTTCGGGAGTTACCCCGGCAACATGCCCGGCGAGTATTTCTCGGATGAAGACCACTTGCGATTGTGGCTCGAAGTGGAACGTGACCCAGCCGCGTTCGCGCAGTTCCTCGACGATCACATCTTCGGCGTGAAGGATTTCTCCGAGTACCTCAACCACTGCGGTGGGTTGCCGAGGCTCCAACACCTGCGGCAACGCGAACTGCTGCTACACCTCGGGAAGTGAGACGATTGTGGTATTGTGGTCCGCTCGCTCCGCGAGCGGTTCGGCACGCGTTGGAGGTATCGAAAGGTAATTGGGTCCCCAAACCGCTCGCGGAGCGAGCGGACCACAATCACAAACTCTCGACACTTCCACCGACACTCACGACGCTCACCCTGAGGGCGAACTCTCCGTCATTGCGGTTTGCGTTCGGTTTCGCTGGTCTTATCGTTGCGACGCCGAAACACGTCGGCCATCATGTTGTCGGTTGGCGCGAACTGATCCGTCAGGATGATGATGGGCTTCGCCTCAAGGTAGGGCCTCAGAACTTCAGGCTCAACCTGATGCGTGTAGAACGGCAACGCTCGTTCGTTGATCGGCGGGGCAGCCAGCACATTCGCAACTGCCATTCCGATCTTCATCGCCAAAACAGACGTCGCTTCGGTCGTGTGTAACTGCTCCCGATTCGCGATCCGTAACTTGTCCAGATCGAGCGGCTTCTCGGAAGCGTAGATCACGTACACCTGCCGCGAGCCGATGGCCTTCGGATCGAGTTCGCCAGGCAGCAGCAACCCGACGTTGTCCTTCGGGTATGTCTGGGCCAGCGTGTGCATCGCGGCCTTCCAGATCTGGCCGTATTCGATCACGTCGATGACCGTGAGCAGATACACGCCGGTCGGCTTCATCGCCTTCTTCACCGCGTCGTTGTACTCCTTTGTCAGCAAGTGTGACGGCACGGACAGATCGTTCACCGCGTCCTGAATGACGAGATCGTAGGTACCCGGCTGCACCTTCTCCGCGATGAACTGCCGGCCGTCCATGTGAACGATGTCGAGCCCTTCGTACACCTTCAGGCCGAGGTGTTCGCGGGCCACTTTCGTGACGCCAGGGTCGATCTCGACAACGTCCATACTGGTTTCGGGCAGCATCTCCATCGCGTATCGCGGGAACGTGTAACCGCCGCCACCGATGACCAGCACGCGAGGCCGAGGATTCTCCGCACGAGCACCGCGAAGGAACTCCATCTGCACATATTCGTGAGCGTAATGCAGATAACCGGGGTTCTCAGGGTCAACGGTGGAATGCAGAAGGTGATCGAGCGTGAGCCGTAACTTGCCGCTGCGGATGGACAGCTCACGGCCCTTATCATCTACGACCTGCTTGCCGTTGCGATCGTACTCCGGCACTCGCTCATGGGTCACTTTGATCGTGTAGTAGTTCGTCTCCAGTTGCACGATCAGGTCGTCGTCGCGATTGCCGCTGCGGGACGTGAGAATGAAGCCGCCGGTGACTGCCCCCAGGACGATGCTGAAGAGATATAGCATCACGTTGTGATCCCAGACGCGAGCGACGAGAAGACTCGTGAGCGTGAGAATCAATCCGACCGTGAGCAGCGTCTGGTTCATTCCGATTGTGGAAAGCAGGACATACCCGGCGACGAACGTGCCGAGGATTGCTCCTGTCGTGCTCCAGGCATAGACGCGACCTGCGACGCGGCCGACGTGTGCGAGGTCCGGCACGGCCAGTCGGATGACCTGCGGCGAAACCATTCCGAGAAGGAACATCGGCAGGAAGAACAGGCTGAACGTCCACGCCATGACCTGGGAAATCGGGCCAAGGTTATCGAAGGTGCCGTACCGTTGGAAGACCGCGAGCGTGACGAACTGGAGAATCACCGCGCCGCCAGCGCTGACGAGCGTGCCCGCCAACACGATGCGGGGATTCCACATTGTTTCGCCCGGTCGGTTCACGCGGTCGGCGACGATCCCACCGGTCAGGTTTCCGAGGGCGGTGCCGGCTAGCATGACGCCAATGATGCCCGTCCAGGTGAATAGCGACACGCCAAGGAACTGAGCCAGTACACGCGAAGCGGTCAGCTCGAGGCACATTCCGCCGAAGCTCGCACAGAACACGATCATGTATGCGAACCGGATGTCGAGAGGGCCGTCGAAGAACTTGTCCACTCTGGAACCCAGCACACCGATCAGGCCGAAAAAGAACAAGCCTGGCGGTGCGTAGAAAAGAATGCCAGCCCAGAGACCGGCAACGAACCAGATGACGGCGACCGCCATCGCAATGAGCCCCCCTTCGTAACTAAATCTTTGCAAATTATTGATGGTGGTGCCGGCTTTCTCAAGCGGGTTCCATTCCTTGCTGGGTTCGGGTGACTTATCGGTGGAAGAGTCGCTCGGAGGGGATGGGCTCCCTGGGACGGCAACAGCGGGGACTTCTGGCTTCATGAAAAGGAACGTGCCCAGGCTAACAACTCCGAGAAGGCCGGCTGACATGAAAACGAGTTCGTTCACGGTGAATGTCTTCATCAGATAGAAGCCGGTGACGTAGTTCCCGAGCAGACAGCCGAGCGTGCTGAGGGAAAACACCATCCCGGCAACGCGGCCCGTATGGGATACGTCTGGCAGTCCGAGTTTGATGGCCAACGGCGTGAGCAGGCTCAGCACGAACCCAGCCGGCAAGCACAGCCCGAGAGCCAGCAGCGGAATTCGCGGGCCAAGCGGGATCGACTTGTAAATCTCGGTGTTGGCGAGAACGGTCGGGAACGCGACCATCCAGAGTGCTGTGAGTGCCCCGGCGAACAGCAGAATCGCAAGGGTGCGAGACGTCGGAAAGCGATCGGCGAGTCGGCCACCGAAGCCGTTCCCCAGAGCGATCCCCGTGAGGAACACGCCGATCACGCTCGTCCACGTTTCGAGGCTGGAGCCGACGAACGGCGCGAGCAACCGCCCGGCCACGAGTTGCAGCACAAGCATCGCACTGTTGGCGAAGAAGATAATCAACCCGACGCCAGCGAGTCTCCCGATGGGTAACGCGGTGGCAGGTGGAGCCAAGACGGCTGAACTCATATTGGAAAGACCGGGAGGTCGGGTGGTGCCGGCATCAGATGAACGCAAGCGTATGTTCTGAACCGCTCGACGGCTATCAAGTTCCGGGGATGCGGTAGAATTGCATGAGAACACGGCCTGCCGCGTTCTCATGCACTCAGTTGGTGTATTGGTTTAAGTCGCACCGGAGTCTTCAACATGGCTTCCCGCTTCGTCGTTGGCATCGACCTGGGCACGACTAACTCGGCGCTGGCATTCGTTGATACTGGCGCTGGCAAAGACGCGAAGGTGACGCCGTTCCCCGTGCCACAAGTCGTTTCACCAGGCGCGGTCGAAGAACGCACGCTGATGCCGTCGTTCCTGTACCTGCCCGGCGACGGCGAGCAGCCCGCAGGCGCGTTGAAACTGCCGTGGGATGCCAAACGCGATTACTGTGTCGGTGAGTTCGCGCGTGCGTTCGGGTCGCAGGTTCCAACGCGGCTTGTCGCTTCAGCGAAGTCGTGGCTGTGTCATCCGGGGGTCGATCGCAAGGCAGCGATTCTGCCGCACAAGGCACCGGACACCGGCCGCAAAGTTTCGCCGGTCGAAGCGAGCATGCGGTATTTGAAGCACTTCGCAGAAGCGTGGAACGCCGCCCATGGGAAGGATGCCGCGAATCGGCTCGAAGCGCAGGACATCGTACTGACGGTGCCCGCTTCGTTCGACGCCGCCGCTCGTGATCTCACGATCGAGGCCGCGCGTGGTGCTGGCTTCGAGCATCTGACGCTTCTCGAAGAACCGCAGGCCGCGTTCTACGCCTGGCTCGACCGCTGCGGCGAAGACTGGCGAAAGCAAGTGAACGTCGGCGAACTCGTCTTGGTGGCGGATGTCGGCGGCGGCACGACCGACTTCACGCTGATCGAGGTTGGCGAAGAGGGCGGCAACCTCGCACTGACACGGCTCGCGGTGGGCGATCACTTGCTGCTCGGCGGCGACAACATGGATCTGACGCTGGCGTATCACGTCGCGGCGATCCTCACGAAGAACGGCACGAAGCTCGACGCGAACCAGATGACGCAGCTCACCTACGCTTGTCGGAACGCGAAGGAGCAGATCCTGGCGGATGCGAAGCTGGCGTCGGCACCGGTGACGGTTCTGGGCAAGGGTCGCTCTCTGGTCGGCGGCACGATCAAGCACGATCTCACGCGAGCCGATGTCGAGAAGGTGCTGGTCGATGGCTTCTTCCCGGAATGTGCCCGTGATGCAGAACCGTCGAAGGCGGTCGGGGCCGGCTTGCAGGAACTCGGGTTGCCGTATGTCGCCGACGCTGGCATCACGAGGCATCTTTCGCAGTTCTTGCAGCGTCAATCAGAAGCGTTGGCACATCGCGAAACGCCGGCTGCTGGCAAGAAGAAGAAAGCTGCGTCGGATGCGGTTGGGTTGCCGTCGGCGGTGCTGTTCAACGGTGGCGTCTTCAAGGCGGACGTACTGCGAAACCGTTTCCTGGGTGTGTTGGGTTCGTGGGCGAAGAGCGCGAAGACCGACGCTTCGCGTGAACTGGCGGGTGCCGATCTCGATTTGGCGGTTGCTCGCGGTGCGGCATATTACGGTCTCGTGAAGCGTGGCAAGGGCGTCCGCATTCGGGGCGGCACAGCACGGGCGTACTACATCGGCGTGGCTCCGAACATGCCGGCCGTGCCCGGTTTCGCGCCGCCAGTGAAGGCATTGTGTGTGGCACCGTTCGGCATGGAGGAAGGCACCGAAGCGGACATTCCGAGTTACGAGGTCGGCTTGCGAATTGGGGGCGAGGCTGAGTTCCGTTTCTTGGGTTCGACGGTGCGTCGTGAGGACGCGGCTGGCACGGTGGTTGAAGAATGGGAAGGCCAGATCGACGAACTCGCACCGGTGAAAACGACACTGGAAGCGAAGGGTGGCGGTGCGGGTGCGGCGGTGGTTCCAGTTCACCTACACAGCAAGGTGACGGCGGTGGGGCAACTGGAACTGTGGCTGATGTCGCGAGACGGCAAGCAGAAATGGAAGTTGGAGTTTAACGTCCGCGAAGGGAAGTAGAATATCGTGACCGCAGGAGAAACATGATGAGCGTTTTAACCGACTACCTGAAGACGGAAGCTCCACACGTTCGCGATGAATCGGCACGCCAAAAGGCAGCAAAGCTGGATTGGAAACATTCAGCAGAACACCTCATTCACCAAATGAACGAATGGCTGAAAGTTGCTGACCAGGAAGGTCTGCTTCATGTTCGAGAAATCGACCACGAATTTGAAGATTATGATCTGGGCACCTACAGCATCAAAGGATTAGCGATCACGCTTGGCCGCTCCACACTCCGAATAATTCCAAGCCATCTGAATGTGGTTGGAGCCATCCAGCCGCCGGGTGAGACTGGCAGGCGAAAAATTGACGGGCGGTTCATGTTCGATAATGGGACTGACTCTGGATTACTCTACCGTGTGAAAGACGGTGACCGCGACATCTGGTTGTGGTGGACACACGGAGGGATCGGCAAACCATTCGACCGCGAATCGTTTGAGGCAACCGTAGTGAGCCTCCTCCGATGACAACCCTCGATGATGCCTGGCGCTGGTATGGAGCCGTTCGCCAACAGTCAAAACTCACGAGACGGCTCGCAGGAAAATATTGGGGTGAGTTGCCGTGGGAGGGTTCTATCGGACGGGATGCATTCTTTCGCGAAATGAATCCGGAACATCTCGGAGAATCGGCGTCGCTTGTCACCGATCAACTCGACGATCTCGCTGTCTTGGTACTGTTCTCGGTATTTGAAGCAACCGTGCGAGAGACTGTCTTGGCGAACATCAGGCCCGAAGTCGAGCAACTGCGGCACCCTTCGCTACGCCACGCTGCCGAAGAAGCTTGCGAAGCCCTCGCGAATGGCAGTTTCTTCCGCGTGTTGGAACCGTTCAAAGCCGACGGACATGCCAACTTGATCGAGCAAGTTAATCAGGTACGGCGCTATCGCAATTGGGTTGCACACGGACGTCGAGGTGACCCGCCTGCGACAGTTGATCCGGAGGCGACATACGATCGGCTCAGCCGGTTTCTTACCCTACTACTCCCACCATCATGAACGCGGACGTCCCTCGATCGCTCATCGAGGAGGCCATTTACTGTCCCGAGATTGAGCCGTTCGGGGAAAGCGAAGAGACTTCTGGACTTCATAATTCCACAGCAGAACGTCATGTTTCGCCTCGATCACCTCCCGGCGATTGCTTTCCGTGTGGCTGCTGGGATTGTCTCTTGGCTGCCACATCGTCGAGGCCAACTGACAGAGCGGGGCTGGACGTTCCACTTGCTCAAGTCAGTACTTTCCGTCGCGAGCCTCGAAGTGCGTCGGTTTGCCCAACAGACGCCCGCCATCCTTCACCCAGTCCGCGACCCACTCGATGAGTCGATCCGTCCGAACCTGAAGCGGGCCGAGAGTCGCGATTCCTGCCGTCGCATTGCTGATGAGGGCCGTGTCCCCCTCAGTGCCCGTGAATCGCGGAGCGACGCCGAACAACTCGCCGAATCGTTCGCACACACGCCGCACGCTCAGCACTTCTGGGCCGGTCATGTTCAGCACTCGCGGCGGCACTTCACAGTGATCGAACGCCCGCAACGTCATCGCGTTCGCGTCGCCCTGCCAGATCGTGTTGAAGTAGCCCATCCCGAGATTCACCGCATCACCAGCCAGCACCGAACGGGCCAGATCCACCAATACGCCATACCGCAGATCGACCGCGTAGTTCAATCGAAGGATCGACACCGGCACATTCAGCGAGCGCGAGAAGTAGCCGAACATGCGTTCGCGACCGAGCGCCGACATTCCATATTCGCCGACGGGATTGGGCAGATCGTCCTCGGTTGGCCCGCCCGTTTCAGAGCGACTGAACGGATACACGTTCCCCGTCGAGAACGCTACGATCCGGCTGCGTGCATACTTCCGACACACCAACGACGGCAGATAACAGTTGATCGCCCAGGTGGTGCCCTCGTCGCCGGTCGAGCCGAACTTGCGGCCAGGCATGTACACCACGTTCGGAGCGTCGGGCAGTTTCGCGACCTCGCTCTCGTTCAGCAAATCGCAGCGAATCGCTTCGATCCCGTGCGATGTGAACGCGGCCTCGCCACCGGTCGAGAACCGCGACACCGCCATTACACGACGCTCCGGAGCCGCCCGTTTCGCCATTCGAGCCAGCGTCGGCCCCATCTTTCCAGCGGCACCGAGGAACACGATATCGCCGGGGTGCCGGGCGAGCGTTTCGATCACTTGCGGTGTCGGTTCGCTCAAGGCGTCTTCGAGTTCGGCTTCGGTGCGGAACATGGCAACTCCTGTTTCCTCTTGTTATCGCTGTGAATGCGATGGCGGGCTACTCACCAAACGCGGTAAACTCATAGCGCCCCCCCGCCGGAGTCACGCCATGATTTCACTTCCCAATCGTCGGCAACTTCTCCAAGCTGGTGCCGTGCCCGCGCTCGGGCTGTCGCTACCGCAGCTCCTTCACGCCGAAACGAACGGCAGACCGCGACGCGAGAAACACTGCATCTTCATCTACCAATACGGCGGCCTTAGCCAACTCGACTCGTGGGATCCAAAGCCCGAAACGCCGGTTGAGATTCGCGGACCATACAAGCCAATCGCAACCACTGTGCCCGGCTTTCGCGTCGGCGAACTCATGCCGAAACTCGCGGGCCTCGCGGATAAGTATGCCGTCATCCGGTCGATGACGCACTTCGAGGGTATTCACGATCGCGCCAACAAGATGCTCCTCGCGGGCAAGCTGTTCCCCGAAAACGACGACCCTGCGTTCGGCTCGGTGGTGTCGAAACTGAAGCCGTCGCCGGCCGCGATTCCGTCGTATGTGTGGCTCCAGAAATTCGGAGGCGGTGCCGCTCCGCCCGATCCGAGTTACCTCACGGGCGGAATGCTCGGGCCAAGTTTCGCCCCCGTGCTCATCAGCACCGGGCACACCGATAACGTCGCGACGCCGGGCTACAAGGTGCGGGCTTTCGACACCGACGCTAGCCTTTCTGTGGATCGCCTCGAAAGCCGTCGCGACCTGCTGAAGCAACTCGAACCGACGAACAGCGGCATCCGCACGCACCAAGAACGTGCCTTCGATCTGCTCACGGGACCGGGCGCCCGCAAGGCGTTCGACATCGAACAGGAACCCGCAAAGGTTCGCGATCGGTACGGTCGCAATCCGCTCGGACAGAATCTGCTGCTTGCTCGGCGACTTGTCGAAGCTGGCGTGCGACTCATTGGCGTCGTGGCGTGGACTGGCATGAAGCCGACCGAGAAGTTCATGAGCATCGAAACATGGGACATGCACGGCAACGCCGGCATCGGCATCTTCGAGGACGGCTGGAACGGGCTGGGGTTCGCATTGCCGAGGTGCGACGTGGCTGTGTCCGCGTTGCTCGAAGACCTGGAAACTCGCGGGCTACTCGACGATACGCTCGTGGTGCTGGTGGGTGAGTTCGGCCGCACTCCGAAGATCAGCCTCAGTGCCGCGAAGGTTGCCGGACGAGATCACTGGCCGCGCTGTTATTCTGCAATGCTTGCTGGTGCAGGAGTGAAGGGTGGTGTGATTCACGGTTCCAGCGACCGCATTGCCGGGTATCCCAAGGACGATCCGGTGTCGCTCGAAGACTTCACCGCGACGCTGTACGCGGCACTCGGCATCGACCCAAAAACCCGAATCAGTCCCGACGGCTTCACTCGCCCTGCAAGTACCGGCACACCCGTGAAGGACTTGCTGGAGGCTCGGCGAGTGTAATTGGGCCGCGTGAAACAAACACGCAGACACGTCCCAGAACTATACTTCGAGTGTGGAGAATGCTTCATTCGCCGAACTGCGGAGAGCAAGCCGCCATAACTCCGACGGATACCCATGCCTGACTTCGATGAGGACAACCCCCGACTGCCCGTGGAAGAGTTGAAACGAATCGCGGGCTATCAGCGTTGGGTGATCGCGTGTGTCCTCGCTCAAGTCACGATGTGGCTCGGCATCCTCGTGATGAACGTCGCCGACGGCGATTTGGTCGAGTTGGATATCCCAGTTCTCGTGACGTGCCTCCTCGGCGGAGTAGGCGGAATCTTCGCGTTCCTCATCTACCAGGCCATCCGCGATCCGTTGTGGGCCGGGGTGATGGGCCTCGCGGTCATTGTGCCTGCGGTGGGGGTATTCTTACTCCCAAGCCTGAGTTGGCTGACCGTGCTGCTTCCCGTGATGAGCTTGCTCGCGCTGACAGTCGTCACAAGCGCGACGACACAAGTCCTCAACCGCAACGGGGTCAAGATCGGCCTTTTCGGAGCCGACCTCAACGAAATCAAGGAGAGTTTCGAGTACGAGGACGACGGGGAAGACCCAGGATGGTGAGCGGGAGGCGAGACTATTCAGCGGCGCGCCCCATCAGATACGCACGAAGTTCCACAAAAACCTCGGTACACCGTTGTCGCCAGACCTTGTCGATCAGTAACCGAGGGTGCGACGGACGGAACAGCACGTGAACCGTCAACCGGTTCTCCTGATCGGGATGAGCGTGGTGCAGGTGAATTTCCACATCGACTGGCCCCGATGATCGACGACCGAGACCGAGCCACGAAAGCGGACCTCCCACTGGCGTTTTCCGGCCACCGATCCGCACCTTGATAAGCCCAGGCAGGCTTTCAACCACTTCGCCGCCCGCATCGTGAACGAACCCCCGCAACTTCATGATCGCGATGCGTTCCGGCATCCACGCTTCCATGTTGAATGGAAGAACGGACTGATCGCGTGTCGGAGCGGGTTGAACCGTCGTCTGTGTGGTTGATGGTGGCGGTACCGGTTCGTGTCGCGGCGGCAACGGGTTGAGCGTCGGCGTGCTGCCCTCTCCGAACAGCGGTCGTGGCGGAGTGGCGTGGGAAGGGTTGGCGATCTGAGCGTCTCGCGCCGCCATCGCTCGTTCCAGGGCGGTCTCATACCGTTCGGCCAGTTCACGGGCTTGCTGCGGACGATCCTCTGGATGCTTCGCCAGACAATCGAACACGAGTTGCTCGACTTCCTCGGGCACCCAACCGGCCAACTCCAATTCCGCGAACGTCGGAGGGTATTCGGTGGCGTGCGCGAGCAGAATATCCATGCTGTTCGCGCCGGTGAACGGCAACCGCCCCGCGAGCAGTTCGTACATCATCACGCCGACCGAATAGAGGTCTCCGCGGTGATCCATTTCCTCACCGCGAACCTGCTCAGGGCAAATGTAGCCGGGCGTTCCGACGGCAAAATCGACGTTCGTGTCGGTCACTTTGCGGCCGGTCTCGCTTTCGATCAACTTGGCGAGACCGAAGTCCATGACCTTGATGCGTTCCCGCGGCGTATCCGGATCGACAACCATAAGATTGGCTGGCTTCAGGTCGCGGTGAATGATTCCTTCGTCGTGAGCAGCTTGAAGCACCTCGCAGAGTTCGCGGATGATGCGGCCGACTCGCGGAGCGCTCATCTTGCCGTTCTTGGCGAGCATATTCTCAAGGTTCACGCCCTTGATGTATTCCATCACGATGCAGGGACCGAGCGGATCGTCGAGACTCGCGGCGATGAGCGAAACCGCCCCAGGATGTTGAAACCGCCCCATCAGGACGGTTTCACGCTGGAATCGGTCGCGAAATTTGGCGTCGGTTGCGATGTGATCGTGCATGACCTTCACAACGACATCTCGACCTGCGTCGAGTTGCCTTGCGAGATACACTCGCCCCATCCCACCTTCCCCGATGAGGCGCCGGGTTTCGTACCGACCCAGGAAGACGCGGCCAATCATGCGCAGTCTCTCCGGCATCCAACCCGAACAGAAGCGGTGGGGCAAGAGAACAGTAGAGCGGAAAAGTGATCGCGGCCAGCACTCTTCCACTTCTCAGTCATTCTCGCCTATTGGGAAAGTACAAACATCAGGCGGGCGCGAAAAGTCACCGTTCCGAGAACCAACTGGAGAATTCTCTGATTCTCGTCATCGGAACGGGTTGGGCAACCTGAACCGCTGAGGACAAGCCTCACTCTTGGTGTTACGGCTTCTTTTCCGGTTCTTTCTTCGGGTCAACCTTCGCGGGAGCTCGCCAACCGAGCATCACAATCGTCGGGTTGTCGGCCTTCAGATCGACCGGAATCTCAAGCTCGTTGGTGTCGAGCATCTTCTTGACGTTCTTCTGCTCGTCCAGGAACTCGCTTGGCCCGAGGATGTCGTCGAACCCCGGGACGCCGTAGTGCATCGGCAGGATGTAGAGGCGAGGCTTGATCTGCTCGACGACCTTCTTGGCCTGATCGCCGTTGAGCGTGTAGATGCCACCAACGGGAATCATCAACACGTCCACTTTCCCGATTGTTTTGACCTGATCCGCCGTGAGTTCGTGCCCGAGGTCGCCGAGGTGACAAAATACCAGGCCGTCGGTCTCGACGATGAAACTGCTGTTCTTGCCGCGTTGCATTCCGTTGACCGCGTCGTGGAAGTTGCCCAGATTGCGGATGCGGATCGCTCCAACCTTCTCATCAACGGTAACCCAGTCGGTTTTGGTCCCCTTCCCGACCTTCACGCCCTCGAACACCCGCCCCTTCTCCTTGAGAATTTCGACCTGATTGTGGTCGTTGTGCGGGTGACTAATCAGCGTGACATCGGCGGTGAGCCGAGGCGGCGAGAAGATCGGCATCATCTGCGGATCGAAGACGATCGACTTGCCGCCCGCAGTTTCGAGTTGGAACATCGACTGGCCAAACCAGCGAAGTTTGACCTTCTTCGCGTCGTCCTGTGCGAGAAGTGATGCGGGAAAGAAAGCCACGCACGCCACCAACACAGCGAACCATTTCATGCGACGCTCCGGAAAGTTGCTGACCCTTCGGGGTAACATTGAGTTTAAAGCATCGCCAGGCGCACAACAGCATCACTTCGCCAAAAACCATTGCATCAGATGCCAGCCTGGGTCGAAGCTCAGGCCCGTGGCGGCGGCAGCGGGTTCGTCGTAGCTGGTGGCAGCGTTCGGCACGATGCCAGTTCCGGCAGCCGCGAATGCGACGGCTCCGTAAGCGTGGGCCCGCGTCTTGAGCGTGGTTCGGTGATCGGGTTCGACCAGGATGCGGTAGTCGCCGTATCGCGGTAATGCATCGAGCAGTGGCCCGACGATGTGCTCGTCGATCTGTTCCAGCGACCGCACCTTCTCTGCGGCCTTGCCTTCGTGCGAAGCCTCGTCGGGTGCCTCAACGTGAACGCACACAAGGTCGAACGCCCCGAGCGCTTCGATGGCGTACTTCCCTTTGTTCGCGTAGTTCGTGTCGAGATAGCCGGTCGCGCCTGGAACGTCGATCCGATGCCATCCAAGCAGAACGCCGACACCGCGAACGAGATCGACAGCCGAGATGATTGCGCCGGTCTTACCGTAAGTTTCGCGGAACGGCGTGACCTGCGGTGCCTTGCCCTGTCCCCACAGCCAGATTTGCGTCGCAGGCTTCTTGCCCTCGGCAATGCGTCGCACGTTCACCGGATGGTTCGCGAGAATCGCCTTGCTCGCTTCCATCAGCGGGCGCAGCACCTCACTGCCCGGCCCTTGCGGCAGATAATCCGCAACAGGCTTATCGGGCACATCGTGCGGTGCCTGCGTCTTCATTCCGACGAAAGGCGCTGTGGCTGTCTTCCCACGCCAGACGAGGATGTTGCGATATTGCACGCCAGCGTGGAACTCCAGCACGCCACCCGCGACTTCCTTGCCGCCGAGTTCTTTCTGGATCGCGTGGATGAGCGGAGCACCGTCTTCGCTGGAAATGTGCCCAGCGGTGAAGTCGCGCATGTGCCCGTCGGGAACGTACACAAGATTGCAGCGAATGGCCCAGTCGTTGGGGCCAAGGTGAATGCCCATCGCGGCCGTTTCGAGCGGAGCGCGACCGGTGTAGACCTTGAGCGGGTCGTAGCCGAACAGCGACAGCGTGGCGACATCCGACGCAGGCGTGAGTGACGGCGGCACGTTGTTCGAGAGCCCGACAACGCCAGCCTGGGCGATGCGGTCCATGTTCGGGAGCTTGGCGGCTTGCAGTGGGGTAAGCCCACCCAACTCCGCGACCGGTTCGTCGGCACAACCATCTGGAATCACGATGACGTATTTCATGCGGTGATTGTACTTGAACCGAAAGGTGCGTCGAGGATGGCTGCCGAAAGCCGCTTGCGGCTTCGCATCTCAAGATCGGTTACACTCGACCCCAGAACAAAATTCGGAAGAATTCCGGACCCACACGCCGAGTTCAGGGCATTACTTCGCGACGGCTGACGGAGAACGATGATGGTCCCGGCCAGTTTGAACGGCACACTCCGCAAAGTATTTGAAGGCGTTCGCGATGCCGTCGATCACGGCGACGGCGAACTACTCGCCCGTTATCGGAGCGTGCGCGATCAGGATGCGTTTGGTTCGCTCGTTCGTCGTCACGGCCCGATGGTGCTTGGTGTTTGTCGGCGAGTCCTCCGTGATTCGCACGCGGCAGACGACGCATTCCAGACCACGTTCCTCGTTCTCGCGAAACGCGCCGACGCGGTTCGACCGCCTGATCGGCTTGCCCCCTGGCTGTACGGCGTCGCGTATCGCACTGCCCTCAAAGCTCGCGGTCGTGCGTTTCGTCGGCAGCAAGTGGAACAGGACTACGCCACGGAAACGGCCACGCGGGCGCTTCCGACTTCTCCGGAGGCGTCTGACCTGCTGCCAGCGCTTGACGAACAGTTGAACGCACTGCCCGAGAAGTACCGTACTCCGCTGGTGCTGTGCGGCGTCCAGGGGTTGAACAAAACCGAGGCCGCGGAACGGCTCGGGCTTCCGGAAGGAACCGTGTCGAGCCGACTGGCTCGTGCTCGCGAAATGCTCCGCGACCGTCTCATCCGGCGTGGCGTGGCAGTTCCGTCGGCGGCGTTCGCTGCACTGTTCACGGCAGACACTCTCCAAGCAGCAGTTCCCGCTTCACTGGCTACATCGACCACAGGAATCGCTCTCGGATCGAGCCCGATTCCCGCAACCGTTCTCACTCTTTCACACGAGGTAATCCGTTCCATGACGATGCTCAAATTGCAATTCTGGGGCACAATCGCGATGGCCGTATCGCTGGTTGGCGGCAGCTTCGGGCTGCTGGCAATCCAGGCCGATGAGAAGAAACCGCAGCCCGTTCCGGGCGAAATCAGGAAGCCACAACCGGCGCAGGTCGATCCCGTCAAGAAGCCGAATGGTAACGACGAGAAGAATGGCCAAAACAATCAAAAGGACGGCGACAAGCCGGGGAAGCCAGCGAAACCCGCAGTCAAGGCGGGCGGGCGAGTCGGGGCTGTGGACGCCAAGGAAAACACGATCACTCTCGTGACCAAAGGCGAGGGCGGGTTGGTTGAGAAGGCCATGAAAGTGCCTGCCGGTGCGAAGGTCTTCATCGACGACAAGGAAGCGAAACTCGCAGACATTCCCAAGGGATCATTTGCGTCGTTCCTCGCAGGTGCTCCGAAGGACGGCAAACCCGACGAGATCACCGAGGTGCGGGTTACAGGCGGCAACACCAATGGCATCATCAAGCAGGTGGGTGCGACGAGCCTGAGCCTGGAGTCGGAGAAGAATCCCCAGACATTCAAGCTGACGGCCGACACGAAGGTGACCGTCAACGGGAAGGACGCCAAGATTGCTGACTTGAAGGTCGGCGACAAGGTTGCAGTCCTGCTGAGCGCCGACGGTGCTTCGGCGCTGTCACTGGCGAGCGGGAATCAACCTGATGGCGTGAAGCCCATCAAGACGGCCAGGTTCACGGGCAAGGTCACAGCCGTGGACGCAGCTGCCAAGACGATTTCCCTCGCGGGCAAGGGCGAAGGCAACGACATCGTGGTGAAGCTGACGGCCGATGCGAAGATCACCGTGGACGGAAAGGCCGCGAAGTTCAGCGACATCGTGAAGGGCGGGCAAGCGAGTTTCATCCTGGTGCCGACGAGAGACGGCCAGCCTCGCGAGGCAAGCGAGGTTGCGGTTGCGGGCATCACGTTCGGCGGTGCAGTGAAACAGATCGACGCAACGAGCGTGACGGTCGGCACCGAGAAAGCCGATCGCGTGGTGAAGCTCGTGGCTGACGCCAAGGTGGTGGTCAACGGGAAGGAAGCGAAACTCGCTGATCTGAAGGTGGGCGACCGCGTTCAGGTGACGCTTGCGTCGGATGAGTCGGGAGCCGTGCTGATCGTGGTCGGCGTGAAGAAGCCGGAAGGCGACAAGCCGAAGCCCGAAGGCGACAAGCCGAAACCCGAGAAGACGAAGCCAGAAGAGAAGTGATCGCTCATTCGGTTACCATAAAAGCAAAGCCGCACAGACATTCTTGTCTGTGCGGCTTTGCTTTGCTCGGGAATTATCCCTCGATCCCGCGTTTGTCGCTCTCTTCGAGCTTCTTCTTCTGCTCCTCGGTCACCTCGTACTTGAACTCTTTCTTCAGCAGCCCCATGATCGAGATGAACGCATCCCGCTGACTTTGTTGCCGGTATCGACTAATGACCTGCGAGCCGCCCGTGTGCTTGGCGAAATCGCCAGTCACCTCGAATTTGTAGTTATCCTCCCGTTTCACGTCCCGCTTCACGAGAGTCACCACATAATAAGTGTCCTTCGGAGCGTCCGGCATTACCGACACGAACTTGAAATCCTTCGTGCGGTCTTGCAGCAGAGCATTCGCGAACTCGAACGTCGGATACCGCAGGTTCTCACTCGGGTGAACCTGGAATGGCGTCAGTCGGCCCGGTGAGCCTGCGTGCAACATCTGAACATCGAACCCCGAATCACCGGTTGGGTCGGGGTTTGTCGTCATCGGAGCGACGCCACGAATCACGAACGGTGTGCCCCGTGTCAGGGCCGCATCTTTCAACCGCTGGAACAGCACGGCCTCGTTTGTCGTGTCGAGCACGCGAATATCATTCGCCAGTTTCTCGGCATCCGCCTTCGCAAGTTCGCGAGCCTTGTTCCGCTTCCACGCTCGCACGATATCCTTGTAAACCTCAGAGGAATCTGGCGTGCCAGCCCAGAGCCGTGGCTTCGCGGGTTCCTCGGCCTTCCGCCAAACAACGAACTGCGGTTTCGGCTTCGGATCAACGTCGAAAGCCATCCGTTCGTTCGGGTAAGGCATCGGGGCGAGCGTGCCCGTCGCGGGAGTCCGCGACCGCGTCATCGGGTTGTTCGTCCAGAAGAATTTCTCGCCGAACGGAACGTAACCGCGTTGCTGCTGCATCCCGTGAGCCGACGCAGCCGCCCGCAACGATTCTCGCTGTGCCGCGAGGAGCGGAGCGAGCGCCGCATCTTCTTCGAGGTTCCATTCCGTCCGGGGAATTTCGTTCCCCTGAATCTTGATCCCGCGTCGAGTGACGAACTCATCAATGAACTTCTGGGCGGCGGTTTTGTCCTTGGCTTTGCCGTCCTCAGACAGCTTGTTCACGTCCTTGATGAACTTCTGGACGTCATCGTTCGCGAGCTCGCGAGCATTTCGTGCGAGGAGTTCCTGCTTCAAATTCGCACTGTAGACCGCAAGCGGCAGCGGCTTCGGAACCATCGTTCGGTATGCGGCTTCGCCACCCATGAGCGTGTTGAACGCACCCGGCAGCGGAACAGCTCCGAGAACCAGCGGCATCCCCGCCTTGATTCGATCGCGAACTTCGTAGCTGATCGGCCCGGTTCCCATCACGGCTGCGGCAACGAAAGGATTGCCGAAACCGAGGAGTTGGCCGCCCATCGCGCCAGCTGCAACACCAAGATTTCCAGGCCGAACAACGCTCGTGTCGAGCAACAGACTCAGCGGCGGCTTATCGAGGTAATATGGCGGGTGATCCGCTTGAGCCCAGCGGTTATCCACTTGGCCGCGATGCTTGTCCGCGTACTCCCTCTCGTACTCCGCTTCGAGCAGCACATCCTTGACCGCGAGCGGAGCGACCGCTGCCGCGAGATACGCTGGGCCGACGTTCAACATTGGCACGGTCAGCATCGAACCCGTTTTCGCGACAGGATCGCTGAGTTTCAGGCGTTCTTCGGCGAGTTGCGTGTAGTACGGCTCGGTTCCCGAGACGGAGAACCAATCGACGCGAATCTTGCGTGGATCCTTGAACCCCGGCGTTTCCTTGCGAGGGTCCGGTTCGTCCAGCTTGTATTGCTGGAAGAGGTTCTTGAGTTCCCCGAGAACCGCCGGGTCGTTCAGGTTCGGGTCCGGGATCGAGTTGATGAATTTATCGACTGGAACCGGAATCACGGCATAAGTCGTCGGACTCGTTTGATCGCGGAAGGATTCGAACTGGTCGTATGGTGTCTCGAATGCAGGGAATCCGCCGTAGGTTTTGTCGCCTCGCATGTTGTGCGCGGCATCGCCCAGAACCGCAACCTGTGCTGTTCGCACTCGGAATTCTTCGCCGACGGCTTTCAGGCAAGCCTCCATCGTGAATCCCGGCATCCGGTCGGCCATCGCCTTCTGCACAAGTCGCTGTTCCGAAGCCGCGAACTGTCCGAAGAACTCCCGCGACACGAGTTGCTTCACATCCTCGGTCGTGAACTGGATGCCGAGTTGGTCTGCCTTCTTCTGCCAGAGCATGAAGCTGATGAGTTCGGACTGTGTGCGATTTGGCGCCTGGATGAAGTATTGTTCGGGGTTGCCCGATTGCTGAGCGTGCGAGAGAGCCACGCCGATTGCGGTGCTTGCCAGCTTCGCCTGCGCGACCTCTTTGTCTTCGGGCCGTGCTGTCGGCGAGTTCGCCATCTGGCGAATCTGCTCGTGCATCTTCTGAATTTCCTGCGCCATCTGGAACCCGAACTGAGCGGCTTCCGGACTGCGAAGAAGTCTCTCCATGTAGAGAACGCCTTCCATCATCTTCCGGCCTTCGGGGCTCATTCGGTTGAGCTGGTCACCGACGGTCGATTCCAGACGATTCACCGTCATATCAGCGGCGAGACTCATGTACCTGTTCGCCATCACACGGCGATAACGCAATCCGCGACGGGTATCGGTGAGTTCGGCTTCGGTGACCTTGGTGCCGTCGATCGTGCAGACGACATCGCCTTGTTTTCCCTTGGCTCCAAGCCAACGGGGAAGCCAATCGAAGAAATCCGCACCGCCACCGAGCCCGCTCGATAGCACGAACGTAAACATGATGAAGACGGTGACGACGGCGAAGATCGCCTTTTGATTCCGCCGGAAAATGTTGAACGGGTTGTATGCCATTGTCGTTCCTCAAGTTACGGCGGCGGCGTCGTCGCGCCAGTGAACTGCGGGGGTTGACAGCAGTCCCATCGCTGTCCTAATGGTGAGGGCGCTACCCTCTGCTCAATTTACCGATTGTAGTAATTCCCCGGAGCGGAACAATCGGAAAGGAAACGAGTAATCGGGGACCGTTTGCGAAGCCGAAAGCGGCTTGAACAGGGCAGGAGCCACTTAGGGCTTCGCAGAACCCAGTTTGCACCCAAAACGGCCATACGCCATCTAATTCGATAAACAGGCGATCACGAACCACCTCGATGGAGTTCCCCAGCAGTGCCAACGCCACGCAAGAAGCCGGCAACCGATAAGCCCGCCACCGAGAAGAAAGCCCCCGCTCGGAAGAAGGCCGCTCCGAAAGCTGCCGCTGCCGAGGGTCCGGTTGCGGACGGCCCAGTTTCGACAGCTCCGGCGGGCAAGTTCCAGCTTGTCATCGTCGAGTCGCCCGCCAAGGCGAAGACGATCAACAAGTATCTCGGGTCGGGTTATCACGTTCTCGCCAGCTACGGCCACGTTCGCGACCTGCCCACTCGTAAGGAGAAGGGCGAGGAAGTGGCTGGCATCCGGATCGCCGACGGCTGGAAGATGCGATACGTCGTCGATGACGGCAGCAAGGACGAAGCGAAGGGCGGTCGCGGCAAGCGCCGCACTCCCGCAGACATCCTCGCCGAGATCAAACGCGAAGCGAGCAAGGCCGACCGCGTGCTGCTGGCGTCTGACCCCGACCGTGAAGGCGAAGCGATCGCCTGGCACATTGCCGATGCGCTGAAGCTTCCGGCCGCGAGCACGTTCCGCATTCGCTTCAACGAAATCACGAAGCCCGCGATTCAGGCTGCGATTGCGAAGCCTGAGCCGATCAACGGGCAGCGGGTGCTTGCTCAAGAAGCTCGCAGGGCAATGGATCGCGTCGTCGGGTTCCCGCTGTCGAATCTACTCGGCAAGAAGGTTGCCGGCGGGTTGAGTGCGGGGCGTGTGCAGTCGGTCGCGGTCAAACTGATCGTGGACCGCGAACGCGAAATCGAAGCGTTCCGCACCGAGGAATACTGGAAGATCACGGCCCTGCTCGCGAAGGCCGGCGTGAAGTGGACCGCCGATCCAAAGAAGTCGAAGATCTTCGCCAAGAAGAAGGAAGCTCCCAAGGCGACCGCGAAGCCCGGCGACGAACCGGACTTGACGCCCGATCCCGATGAACCAGTCGTGGACACCGAGACGAGCGACGCCCCGCCCGACGCGGAAGGCGGTGGCGCTCCGGTCGAGCGTGCGGGCCTTCCAACACCGCCCGAAGGTGCGTTTCTCGCAGAACTCGTGAAGTGGGCGGGCGCCGAACCGAAACTCGGCAACGAAACCGAAGCCGACACAATCGTCGCAGCGCTTGCGGGTGCTTCGTATGTCGTGTCGAAGCGCGAAGAGAAAGACCGGCAAGACCGGCCAAGCCCGCCGTTCATCACGAGTACGCTGCAACAGCAGGCGAACATCCGCTTGCGGTTCAGCACGAGCCGCACGATGCAGGCGGCGCAGAAGCTGTACGAAGGCGTCGAACTGACCGGCATGGGCCAGACGGCGCTCATCACGTACATGCGAACCGATAGCACCCGAGTGTCGAACGACGCCCTCACGGCGGTTCGCAGCTATATCCAGGCCGATCCGCGACTCGGGCATGATTACCTTCCGAAGTCCGCGAATATGTATGTGTCGAGCAAGAACGCACAGGAAGGTCACGAAGCGATCCGACCGACCGACGTAACGATGACGCCAGCCCGAGCGCAGGCTGCAGGTTTGGCCGGCGATCAGATGCGGCTGTATGAACTGATCTGGCGTCGGTTCGTGGCGAGCCAGTGTACCCCGGCGATCATGGCCGTGACGACCGTGGAAGTAACCGCAGGGCAAGGGCTGTTCCGGGCCAACGGCCGCATCATGAAGTTCGACGGTCACCGCCGCGTGCTGACGCCAATCGCAAAGGGCGATGACGTCACACTGCCCGACGTGAAGGAAAAGGACGCGCTGAACCGTCTCGATATGTTCGAGGCGCAGCACTTCACGCAACCGCCGGCACGGTTCAATGAAGGCTCGCTCGTGAAGGCGCTCGAAAAGGAAGGCATCGGCCGACCGAGTACGTATGCGAGCATCATCGCGACCATCCAGAAGCGCGGCTATGTGCTTCAGGAGAAGGGGCGGTTCTTCGCGTCGGAGATTGGAAAGGTCGTCACGGACATGCTGGCGAAGCACTTCCCGCACATCATGGACTTGAAGTTCACGAGCAAATTCGAGGATGATCTCGACGAAATCGAGACGGGCAAGACCAAGTACCGACAGGTTCTGGACGACTTCTGGGGACCGTTCTCGACCGAATTGAAGAAGGCCGACACGGAGATGGCTCCGGCTCGCGTCGAGTTGGACGAGAAGTGCCCGAAGTGCGGTCGCACGCTCGAAAAGCGGTTCACGACGAAGACCGGCGGCTACTTCATCGGCTGCACCGGCTGGAAGGACAAGGAGAACCCTTGCACCTTCAAGCGGAGTGCCGACGGCAAGGAGATCGCTGGCCCAACCGTGACGGACATCAAGTGCCCGGCGTGCGGCAAGTTCATGGTGCGGAAGGAAGGTCGCTTCGGGGTGTTCTTCACCTGCGAGGGTGCGCCAGATTGCCCGACGACCATGAACCAGGGGGCCGATGGCAAGCCCGTCGTGACGGCGCTTCCAACGAAAAACAAGTGCCCGAAGTGCGCGAAACAGAACCTTCTCCTGAAGGAGAGCAAGGCCGGCAAGAAGTATGTGCAGTGCCCGGATACGAAGTGCAAGTTCATCTCGGATTGCGACGCGGCCGGCAATCCGATCAAGCCACCGGACACGGGGATCGCGTGCGAGAAGTGCGGCAAGCCGATGGTCATCAAGGTGGCATGGCGAGGGCCGTTCTTGTCGTGCAGCGGTTATCCGCAGTGTCGCAACGCGAAGTCGATCAACGCGGAACTGCGAGAGAAGCTGAAGGATCTGTTGCCGCCACCGATGGAGAAGACCGAGAAGAAGTCGGACATCCCGGAGGTGCAGGTAGACGATACGTGCCCAGAGTGTGACGCACCGATGCGGCTGATGAAGTCGCGGTTCGGAGCGGGCTTCTACCTGGGATGCTCGAAGTACCCGAAGTGCAAGGGCAAGGGTCAGGTGTCGGGCGAGTTGAAGCGCAAGATCGACGCCGTGATGACGGGCGCTACGGCACCGGCGTAAGAGTGTTTGTTGTGCAGCGAAGTTTAGCGGTCGCTCCATGTGGGGCGGCGCTGGAGTGATGTTGGGGCGTCGCCCCGTTGGGGCGGCTGCTAAACGTTTGGGTTTTCGTTCACGTCGCTGCGCTGTTCGATGTAATTCGTCACGCAACTCCATTTCTGCCGTTTGTATCCTGCCTTGATTGGGTTGTTCTCGACGTACCGAATCGTTCGCACCAAATCCTCCTCGGAGTCAAGGAACACGGCCCACCATTTCCGTGCGAAACACGGCGGTACACGATCCTTTTCGCCTTTCTGACCCTGAAACGGATGCAGCTCCTCTCGATTGAGCTGTTTCGTCGCCTCACCTTTGAAGAAGTTCCCCAACACCTCAATGTGATGTTTGTGACTCGCCACCACGAGGTGTGCGTGATCGGGCATTACCGCACACGCCCAGACCGTGACATCGCACTTCTTTGCGCATCCACCAAACCCACGCGCTACGGCCCGTGCCTGAAGTCCATTCAAGATCACCGGGGGGTCGTGCGAGTGCGCGTTTCGCTGCGAGACGCTTCTGACGATCATGAGCTTTTCGAGCGACCGAGCGATGAGTATCGACCTTGGTTGCTTCACCGAACACCATAAGGTTCTCGCTACGAACGACCTCGGACCACGATCCCCGTGGGTCGTTGGGAAGCCAAAAACCATACGCGCTGATGATGAGGTGGTGTCCGAGGATCATGTGAATGCCTCGCGCCGTA
>JAIOPV010000195.1 GCA_021413735.1 Planctomycetota bacterium | reverse complement strand
CCCAGGCCAACGGCCTGGGGTCTTGTTCGGGCGTCATTCCTTTCCGAGAACCAGATCGACGACCCAACACCCACGAACGTGCGTGGCGTTCTCGTCGCGGCAATGCGAAAGGATGTCGTCGTGTTCGCAGCCAGTGTCTTGCAGAGCATCCGCGAAGATCGGCATCGCGCTGAAGTCACGCGACTCGTACATCTCCTTTGCCATCGCGAGAACCGTCGATGTGCGCCACTCGGAATCGAAATCCACGGGGCGAAACGGGTTGCCGACGATCTCACGGAACAGAGTCGCTTGGTGGGCCCACTCTCGATGCTGAATTATTTCCCCGTTGAGGTCCAGATTCCACGAATGGCGTCCGGCAGCAAAATCCTTCACCGCTTTCCAGGCGCGACCGATTGCCCTTCGCCCCATTGCCCGCCGCTGTTCATCCTGAATTGCAGGAATTAGGGCAGCGTGAGAACAACACTCGCGGGCACGAATCGGCATGCCCCGCTTATCCGGCTCCCGATGACAAATCGCACGACCAGTGTGCATTTCCATCAAGAAATCGTCGTTGGTCGCAAGTGTAAGCGCTGCCAACATCGCGATGGAATTGAGCTGCGTCAAAGCCACCATGTTCCAACCGACATTACGTTCCGCACTGCCTCCGCTGGTTTCGGCAATCTCGTGGAATATCTTCCACCGTTCAGTCTCCGTCACCGAACCGTCTGCGAACTCCTCCGCAATTCGCACAGCCTCTTGCCCCGATATGGGGAGCAAATCCCAGTTTCGCCGACAAAGCGCGCAGCAGAACAAACGGAGTTTCCGATCGCTGGCACTATCGATGCTGGGGTCCAAGATGAATTGAGGTCCCCATGCCACCAACCATTCCGCTTCGGTCATGGCTGTTACCCTGGCTTGTTCCACACGCTCATCACGCACAACTGACCGAGTAGCCGCACTCGCGACGATCTCGCCGGTATCCAACCCTTCTCCAGCAGGATTCGCTTCAACCCCTCCTGTTCCATCGCCAGCAACACCGCACGACCACCCGGACGCAACACGCGATCCCACTCCGCAGCGGTCGCCTCGTACAGCGGCATCACCTGCTCCAACGACGAGAGCTGCTTGCCGAACGGTGGGTTCGAGATGATCCGATCCACCGAGTTCGATTCCAGCGGCAACGCTCGCGCATCCCATCGCGCGAGATCAGCCTGACCGAGCTTCTCCAAGTTCTGCGACGTCACGAACACCGCGTTCGGGTCGATGTCGCCACCAATCACACGAATGCGGCCCGCCTTGCTTCGCTCGTTCGCCACCATCAGCGATTCCGCCATGATCGTGCCCGCACCGCACATCGGGTCGAGGATCGTCATGCCCGGACCGATGCCCGCGTATCGCACCATCGCCGCCGCCACCGTTGGCCGCAACGACGCCGCAACGTGATCGAGCTTGTACGTCCGGTGACGCATCGTGCGATCCGATAGCCGAACGCCGCACACAGCCGTCTTGCTGTAGATCGTCAGCCAGATTTCGAGCCAGGCATTCTCGTTGCTGTACTGCCAGCCGTGCGGAATCTTGCCAGCCAGCCCCGCGATGAACGCTGCCCTCGCATCGGCCCGCCGGAAGCCGTGTTCGCCCTGCATCTGGCAGACGATGTGATACGTCGGGCGGCCCTTGGTCTTCGGCCTGATCTTGTGGTGCAGCTTGAACAGGCGATCCCAGTCCGGCTTGCGAGCGGTCCACGTTTTGATGGTGTCGAGGTCTTCAGACGTGTACGTGAGCGAGTTGGAACCCCACGCGAGGAGGAACACGTCTTCGGTCGTGCGCATCTTCAGCACGTCGTCGGTGAGCTTGTCGGTGCGGAAGACGACGAGGCCACGCGCGGTCTTCTTGACTTCGCCTCCGAGGTCGCGGGTGATCTCGTCGGCCGCGGTGGACTCGATGCCGCCGTGGGTCATGGCGTAGAGCGGCGGAAGCGGTCGGTCGTCGGTCGGTCGGCTCGTTCGGGACATCGTTCGTCTCGTGTTCATTCGCAGGGCAATCGGGTTATCATACACACCGCGACCCGAATGTTCCCGCTGACCCACCCGAGTCCCGAGCTGGGCCGATGACCGACGAACACCGCATGGAACAGTTATCACGGGCGTATGTCCACGCAGTAGCCGCGATGTGCGGTTGCACCTGCGCGAAACCTGACCCCGATTACGGCGTGGATTTGAGCTTGCGCCGCGTTGTCGAACGCCGTCAAGGTTACCGAGAAATCGGCAAATCGTTGTATCTTCAACTGAAGAGTACGCGGATCGACACCCGCGATAGTGAACATGTTGTCTACGATCTGGATGCGAGAGCCTATGACATCCTGCGGCGATCAACGCGAGATTCTCCCTCGCTGCTTGTGCTGTTGATTCTCCCATCAACACAAGAAAATTGGCTGGATCAGAACGAGGAACGACTCGAACTTCGTCACTGTGCCTACTGGTATTCGCTTCGCGGTTTGCCCTCGGTGGAAAACGTCTCCACGGTGCGAATTCGAATTCCACGCCAAAACCAGTTCAATACCGCTCAACTTCTGCAGATAATGGAACGCATTCAGCGAAACGAGGATCTGTCATGATTCACGATCAACTACCAACTCCGCTCCAACTCCGTGCATATCTGACCTCGCATGGTTGGACGGAAGAAACTCCGAAGGATCCCCAGAATGGGATGTTCGTGTTCTGCGAACTGAGTGACGATGGGCTGCCCATCACGGTCTACGTTCCTGCAGCGGCGGAGATCCCTCATTTCTCCCTGCGTGTTTCTGACGCAATCGATACCGTCGCTGCCATCGAAGAACGCTCGAAAGACTCTGTTCGAGCCGACATGGTCGCAGCAAGCCCCACGCCTGCAACGTCACCGACTCGGCCATTGACAATTGGCGTCGCCGATTCGCCGACCCAACCGCTCGCGTGACGCTCACCTTCCGAAGTGCGCCCGACCTTCTTCCGAACTCAGCATCAGCAGCGCCCACAAGCCCGCAACAGCTCCGGGAACACAACACAAGTTCGGCAGGTTCAACGCTGCCGCGACACTCCCGAGTTGCGCCAGACGATAGTTCCATCGCGTCGCGATCGACAGCCCACCCATAAACGCCACCGCACTCACAACCGCGAACGTCGGCAGCACCCACCGCAACCCTCGCGTCGCTTTCTCAGCGTTCTCGTCATCCACCCGATCACGCTCCGCTTCGGGGACGTCGTTGCCGAACCCGGACTGCCTCAGGCTTTGCAACTGCTGCCGAACGATTTCCTTCATCAACGCTGGTTCCGTGAGCACTCGATAAGCCGTGATGCCGTTCACGATCGTTCCCACGATCCCGCAGAACATCAATCCGAACGCTGGCAACAACAGCATCACGTCCAGCGACTTCCGAACAGTCGGTTGCCGCGATTCGGGGCGTGAGATGAGTTCGGGCTCAGTCAGCCCGCCGCTGCCGTCACGCATCGGAGATCGGAACATCGCCTTACACTCGGGGCACTGCACCTGCTGACCGAGCAAATCGAGCGGCACACGAAGTGCATGTCTGCACGCCGGGCACAGGATCACTTCTGTTTCGGGTTCGGACGACATGCATGATTCTCCCACGGACAGTGGACCAGGATAGAATACAGTCGTCGCAAGTGACCGGTGAGTCGCGTCCTGAAGAGGAGCGAGGAGAATCGCGATGCCCGAGTGGCTTCAGTCCTTGCTGCCGGAGGGTTGGACCCCCTGGCATGTCGCCGTCACTGGCGTGGTTCTCGCCGTCGCGTCGGCTCTCGTCAGTGTCGTGGTGATCGGCTACGTGCTGTCGCGTTTACCGGCCGATTACTTCGTGAACCCCGCAGCCCGTGAAGTGAAAGCTCGTCATCCCGTGGTTCATGTCCTGTTCCTGATTGTGCGAAACCTGTTCGGGGTGCTGCTGATCGTTCTCGGCGCAATCATGTCGCTGCCAGGCGTGCCAGGGCAGGGAATTCTGACGATCCTCATGGGCGTGATGCTCGTGGACTTCCCAGGCAAACACCACGCGGAACGCTGGCTTCTCACTCGCCGTGGGGTGCTGACGGGTGTCAATGTTCTTCGTGCGAAAATGGGGAAACCGCCGCTCCTCGCGGAATTGCCGCATTCGCCGTGAGCCAGAACATCCAGGGATTTCCAGCCTTCCGACTCTTCCAATGACCCCCAAATCGGCTCCAGCGATTATTCGCATGACCTCGGGGTCAGCGTGTCCTATACTGGTGCGGTCGTGTCGAATTTGCCCCTATCCGTTTGCCCCGCGGGACAATGCCGCCACCTACCACCATTCCCGAACTGCTCGACCGCGTGAGTCGTAGCGGCGTCGTACCAGCGGAAAAATTACAGGGTCTCTTCGATGAACTGGCGGAGCTAGGCCAACCGCCACGGACGCCGAACGAGATGATCGAACGGCTCATCGAAGCCGGTCTCATCACGCGATTTCACGGTGAGAAGTTCGCCATCGGGAAGTACAAAGGCTTCCAGCTTGGCAGCTATCTCATCCTCGACCAACTCGGCAGCGACGGCGTTGGGCAAGTTTATCTCGCCCATCACGTCAACATGAACCGGTTGGTCGCGCTCAAGGCGTTGTCGCCGCAAGCTTACGAAAACGACCCAATCGCGAAGGAGCGGTTCTACCGCGAAGCACGCGCCGCCGGCACGCTCGACCACCCGAACATCGTCCACGTCTTCGATCTCTGTCAGGACGGCAAACTTCTCTACCTCGTGATGGAATACGTCGATGGAGCGAGTCTCCAGGCGATCGTTTCCCAGCATGGACCGCTTGAGGTTTCCACGGCGGTTCACTACGCCCGGCAAGTTGCGTTTGGCCTCCAGCACGCTCACGAACTGAAGTTCGTCCACCGCGACATCCGGCCAGCGAACATGCTTCTGGATCGTGGCGGCGTCGTGAAGATCCTCGACTTCGGGCTTGTGCGGTCCGAGGCCGACGAAACCGGCGAGCTGACCCGGCAGGCCGTGGACAGGAGCATCCTCGGCACCGAGGACTACATCGCCCCTGAGCAGGCGGTCGATAGCTCGAAGGTGGACATTCGCGCCGACATCTATTCGCTGGGTGCGACGCTGTATTTCATGCTCACGGGTCAAACGCTGTTCCCCGACTGCCCGGCAGGGGAAAAGATGATCTGGCAACAGGTCAAGAACCCGACGCCGATCAACAAACTTCGGCCTGAGGTGCCGCTGAAACTCGCAGGCGTCGTTCACAAGATGCTGCGGAAGAAGCCCGAGGAACGCTTCTCGACGCCAACCGAAGTCTTCGAGGCGTTGACTCCGTTCATTGCCGACGAAGTGCCGCCGCCGGCTGATCCCGCGTGGATTCCGGAACGGTCGGGGCGTGTGGCGATTGGTCGCGCGGCGATCCCCAACCCGCTCTCGGCAGCGATCGCGGCACGTCCGAATGCCCCGGTCCCCAGCGCGGGTGGTGGCGGCGGTTCAGGTGGCCCCGCATCGCATGTGTTCGCGCCGACGTTTCCACAGAAGACAAATCCGCCTGCCCCACCTCGAAAGAAAGGCGGAAGCAATTCGGATTTGCGGCTGCCACCAGAGGACGTCAAAGGCTCAGCTGAGACGGGCCGAGTGTCGAACACGCCAACGGACCGGAACCGCGGTAAATCGAGCCCCGACGAGTCGGAAATCGACACCACGCCCGACGCGAACGGTGACGGGTCAGGTCCGCGGAAGCCTCGGCGCAAACCGCGTCCTGCTCCTGTCGAGAATTACGACGATGATCTGGAGCCGGCACCGCGATCGAAGTCGATGACGATCATCGTTGTGGTCCTCGTCGTGGCGCTGCTGCTGGCCCTCGGCGGAATCGGCTTCCTCCTGATGAAGAAGTAGAAAGACGAATGACCTCGCTCTGCAGCACCGGCCGCCGAGTGAGACACGCGTCCCAGGAAACCTACACGTGGCCGGTGTCTGCTGCAGCACTCGGTTCGGCGTCTGGCTGCCCCGACCAAATGACTCAGTTGTCGAACCAGAACACCAGGCGGCTCGCGCCCTGCCCGATGCACCGGTCCAACTCGTCCATAGCCGCCACGGCCGCGCGGAACTCCGGCCCGCATTCCTCCAGCCGTCGGCCGTAGTGGGCCAATGCGGCGCGAACCTCGGTGGCTGTCAGCCAACTCGCCGAGTGCCAGTCCGGGCACGGCGTCACCCGCCACGTCCCCTCGACCAACTCGCGCTCGAAGTACAGGCTACTGACCTCGGTGCCGAACTCCGGCGGCAGCCCCCGCGGCTCGACCAGCGGCGGCTTGTCCGGGTCGCCGCGGACTCCGGCGAGCGCCCCGAACAACTCGTAGTCCCGGTACACCAGCAGCCCGCCGTCGGTGAACGAGGCATAGAAGCCGTTGGGGTGGCGGTACTCGATCGCGGCGTGAATGTCGCACCCCATCCGCGCCCTCTCTCTCGCCGAACTCATATCAGGATCAGCTTAATATCCGGCGAGTGTTCAGTCTGACCTGTCGGTCATGCTAACACGCCACGACTTGACCGCCCGGTCAATCTGACACGCAAAATACCCTCCATGCTGTGATGACACAAGAGGCTGACTCCCCAAGAATTCGGCGAACGGCACGCCTCGCTATCAGTTCGCCTGGCGCTACTCTGATCTGACTAACAATCAGCCGTCCAGTGGGTGGCAGAACTGTGCCGGAGGGTGTGATGTGGCGGATAGCGTCGTTCTGATAGAGTTTCTTCCGGACGATCGAGATGGTTCCGGACGTGGATTTGATTCTCGCGTCAGCAGAATTGATCGCAACCGATTCCCCAAAATAGCTTTACATACATTCTGATATGGTTTCTCCCGGACAGATGACGCGGTTCCGGCGCGGAAACGGTTGGTTCCGGGTCTGAAACCGTTGTTTCCGGAGGTGGGGTGGGGAAGTGGGCCGGAATCAAATTGCAGCACACAGCACGCTTGACTCTCGTGAAGCGTTGACTCCGGAAACCCGTGGGTCATTCTTCTTCGGCTCATCTCATTTCACGGCTAACTGAATCAACACCAGCACCAACAGCCCGACGCTAATCACGCCGTTGACGTGAAAGAAGGCGCGATTCACTCGCGTCAGGTCGTCGGGTCGCACGAGGCGATGTTCGTAGACCAGCAACACGCCAGCCACGACGAGACCGCCCGCGAACACATATCCCAGATGCGGCGACGCGAAGCCCAACCAGACCAGCAAGCCGAACATCACCGCATGACACAGCGCGGCAATCCGCAGACTCGTCGGCACACCGAACCGCGCGGGAACGCTGTGCAACGCCTGTTCGCGGTCGAAATCCGCATCCTGGCACGCATAAAGGATGTCGAAACCGGCGACCCAGAATGCGACCGCAGCACCGAGGATCACGGGCACGGTCATGTCTGCGAGTCCCTTCACTGCGATCCATGCAGCCACCGGCGCGAGCATTAACGCCGCCCCGAGCCAGAAGTGAGCCAGACTCGTGAATCGCTTCGCGAGCGAGTATCCGAGCAGTAACAGCAGCACCGGACTGCACAGATACAACGGCCACGGGTTCGATGGGTCGCGTTCGTAAAAGATCAGCGTGCATGCGACGAAACCGACGCAACAAACAATCGTGAAGATCCACACGGCGGCAACGCTCAGACTGCCGACAGGCAGGTGACGACCCGCAGTGCGAGGATTGCGTGCGTCGATGTGGCGATCCACGAGACGATTGAAGGCCATTGCGGCACTGCGAGCGAAGACCATGCACAGGAGGATGCCGAGCAGGTCGGGCCAGCGGAACGGTTCGTCGGCCCATGCGAGCGCCGCGGCAAGCAACGCGAACGGCAACGCGAAGATCGTGTGACTGAATCGGATCAGTTCGAGTAACTTGCGGACGGCGTTCGGCATGACGGTTCCTGCTTATTTCCTTCAGACATTCGGTTAGCAACAGTTCGCTCGCCCGTCGATGTATGCAACGAGTCAACCGCACACGAGGGTATCCCGGCAACCGAATCTGGGGTACACTGAGCATTGTGCGAACACGAAGCAGGAATGCGGAGCGTTGCCCATGTCTCGCTCGATACTCGCGGTGTGTGCGGTTCTGCTGATCTCCGCGTCGGTGCGTGCCGGCGATCCCAAACCACTCTGGCAAATCGACACACCCGGCGACAAAGCAACCGCTCCGGGTTGGCTCGGCTACTCGCCCGACGGCAAGGCGATCGTTGCCGTGGTGGTGCGCAACGGGCAGATGGACCCACCCGAGTACACATACACGCTACGGGTTTGGGACGCGAACACCCGCAAGGAACGATTCACTGCTGACCTCGGTCGCGGCAAAACGCCGACATTCGGCGACGATCTCGTCGCGTTTCCGACCGACGACAGCATCTTGACGGGCGGAGCATCGCTCATCGTGCGATCTCTGCTCGACGGAACGGAACGCACGACGACTTACACCGGCGAGAGCGTCCAGCATGGAGTGTGGTTCACGCGAGATGTGCAGGAAACCTTCCACCTGAACCGCGACCCAGATCGCGACGCCAAACCGCTGCAACTCAACTTCCGGTCGGCCAGCAACATCAACGAGGAATTCTCGGGCAAGCGTTTCCGGGGCGATAATCGCATGGTTCGGCAAACGGAGATTCTGGCACCGCGATCCGATATGCGACCGCAGTCAATCGCGATGAATCCCGGTCGCACTCGCCTCGTGGCAGCGTTCCGCGACGATTCCACGACATCGAACAAGCCACGCCACGCCTTGATGCACTATCGCATCAACACCATCGACAGTTTTAACCTTGAAGTGGTCGCCGAAGCGACGATCCCGCACGGCGGCAGCGTGAGCGCTCTCGCCTTCGCACAGGACGGAAAGACGCTTGCGACTGGTGGCGAAGACGGCACGATCTGTCTGTGGGATGTGAAGGACACGGAATCGACAACATGGAACCCGCGTGCGACCGTGACGGGCAGCGAGTACCGAGTCGTGTCGGTGGCGTTCAGTCCGGACTGGCGAGTGCTGGCCGCGATCACCTGGGATACGAAGAAGCCGAACTTGTACCTGATCGACGCCGATTCTGGTTCGCTGCTTCGCTCGGTGAAGTTGGATCGCACCTTGACCACCGTGGCATGGAGTCCAGACGGTCGAACGCTGGTGACGGGCGGCCACTCCGGGAAGTTCTGCGGCTGGGATGTGGAATCGCTGCTGAAGAGTGAGTGATCGTTTGCTTGGTATTCGCCGCTTGCGGCGTTGCACAAACTCAGAGTGCAACGCCGCAAGCGGCGAAATCATCTCATCGGAAGACAGCGGAGTCCAACTCGGCCGAGTGAGGGTCGAACGAAACCGTGAAGAACTCGTCGAGCTTGGCCTTCGTGGCGTTCCCGGTTCGCATACCCGAGGTGAACGACGCGAGTCGCTGTTCCGACGTGCCGTGGTTGAAGCTCTCCGGCCACGGCTTCCGCCCCATCTTCTGCATGATGCGGTCGTCGCCAATCGCCTTCGCCGTCGTGAGAGCGTCGTCCACGTCGCCAGGCTTGATGAAGTTGAACTGCTTCTGTCCGTGATACGCCCACACCCCCGCGAGGTAATCGGCCTGCAACTCCAGCCGAATCGAATACTCATTCTCCTGGCGAGTCTTGCGTTTCGAGTCCACGCGAGCCGAGTAACCGAGGAGATTCTGGACGTGGTGACCGTTCTCGTGCGCAATGACATACGCTTGCGAGAACTCGCCCTTCGAGCCACGGAGCTTCTGTTCGAGTTCGTCGAAGAACGAGGGGTCGAGGTAGATCACTTTGTCGGCCGGGCAGTAGAACGGACCAACTTCGGATGGAGCGAAGCCACAGCCACCGGTGTTCACGCCCTTGGAAAACAGCACCATGTGCGGCTTCTCGTAGGTAGTGTTCCCGTAGCCGTTAGACCGCTTGGCGAACTCCTTGGTCCACACATCTTCGAGCGTGGTGAGAACCTTCCCAGCAAACTGCTTATAGTTGTCGTTCGGCGGTGGTCCGCCTTGCTCGGGACCGCCACCCGTAACGCCGAGTTTGTTGAGATCGACCCCAAACACCAATCCAAGAATCAGGACGAGCAACCCACCACCACCGGCAACTAATCCGCCGGCAGTCTTCATCCCTCGGCGATCTTCAACGTTGCTGCTCTCACTTACGCCGCTGAGATCCATGTGATTGGCTCCAGGCTATCGGTGAGCGGCAAACTTCCGTCGCCGCAATTTGAGGTGAAGAGTCTCTGCGATTTCAGTGCCATTTTCGCGACGCGATCACGTTCCAGGCTTCAGCGCGACGGCGAGCCGTTGAAGGTCTTCGAGATCGACGAACTCCAGCGCGTGCATGTGGGTCGCTTCCAGCACAACCGGGCAGGCCATGCCAGCTTCGAGCGATTCCTTCCACCGAGTGATGCACACGCACCACCGGTCGCCGGGTTTCAGGCCGGGGAAGCCGTACATGGGGAACGGCGTCGAGAGATCGTTGCCGATCTCTTTCTGGTGAGCCAGAAACGAGGCCGTCACCTGACAACAAATGGTATGAAGCCCCTCGTCGTCGGGGCCGGTGTCGCAGCAACCGTTCCGGTAGAACCCGGTGAGTGGTTCGGTGGAACACGTTTGAAGTGGGCCGCCGAGTACGTTCTTCGCTGAAGGCATGGTGTTGTCTCCGGGATGCCGAAGTGCTCCCGGAGGAAGTTGTAGGCGACGAACGTGGTTGCGTCATGCTTCTTGCGACGCGACATCCCAAATCACGAAGGAAGCAGATCCTTTACGACGTCCTGTTCCTTGAGCAATTCGTCCAGCGTCGTCTTGAACTTGGCCTGACCGAAAGCGTCGAGCTTCAGTCCTTCGACCACTTTCCAGTTGCCATCGCCACTCGTGGTGCAGGGGTAACCGAACACCAAGCCGGCCGGCACGCCGTACTCGCCCTTCGAGACAATCGCGGCGCTCGTCCAGTCGCCAGCCGGCGTTCCCTTCACCAGACTCTTGACGTGATCGATGGCACCGTTCGCGGCCGAGAACGACGACGAGACTTTCGTGGTGTCGATGATGAACTTGCCGCGATCCTGGTTGGCCGGCACAAACGTGCTCTCCAACCAGGCCCGATCCGTGATGACGTCCGTGACGGGCTTGCCGTTGATCTTCGCGTTGGTGAAGTCCGGGTACTGCGTGTTCGAGTGGTTGCCCCAGATGGTCATGCACGTGACCGCAGCGTTCGCGACGCCGGCCTTCAAAGCGATAGCAGACACAGCACGATTGTGATCGAGGCGTGTCATGGCGTGCCAGCGATCCGTTGGCACTTCGCGGCCGTTTCGCTGTGCGATGAGGCAGTTCGTGTTGCATGGGTTGCCGACGACGAGGATTCGCACGTCGCTGGCGGCCTTCGCGGCAATCGCCTTGCCCTGGCTGATAAACCCTGGACCGTTCTTGCGGATCAGATCAGCACGCTGTTCGCCCGGCCCGCGTGGTGCAGCTCCGACGAGGATGGCCCAGTTAGCCCCGTCGAACGCCTTGTTTGCGTCGTCGGTGATAATGACGTCCTTGAGGGTCGAGAATCCGCAGTCCTGCAACTCGTACATCGCTCCTTCGAGGTTCTTCATTGCAGTTGGAGCGATGGATGCAGGGAGTTCGAGGAGTTGCAAGATTACCTGCGTCTCAGGGCCGAATACTTCGCCTGACGCAAGGCGAGCGATGAGGCTGCTGCTGACGCGACCGGCTGCTCCGGTGACTGCCACGCGAACGACTTTGGACATGGGAGAACCTTCGTGATGAGTGTGCTGTGGGGATGATGGTTAGCGTAGGAAACGGACGCATTGACGGCGAATTTCGTGACTCCTGTGCCTCTGTCCACCTTTCAAACACCATTCGCCTTGCGTCCATTTCGCAACACGCTATATCCCTCGCCCACCACACACACGGACCAGACGATGACCCGACTGCGGCATCCCGCGTTGTTGCTCGTTCCATTTCTTGCCGGGTGCGGCACAACCCGGATGACCGACACCGCACGTTCCGCGACAGAAATGCTGTTGGTGTCGCAAGCGGCCGACAAAGCCGTCGTGCAGATCGATTTCACTCCGCTCAGTGGCAAAACGGTGTTCCTCGACGCGAGCAGCATTCCCGAAAAGGATCTCGACAAGGGCTACCTCGTCAGCCTCATTCGGCAACAGCTCCTCTCCACCGGAGCATTGCTCCACGACGAGAAACCGCGAGCCGAATACGTCGTCGAACTGCGTTCCGGCGGTCTCGGAACTGATCGGCGTTCGATGCTCCTTGGTACGCCCGCCGTGCAACTGCCAAGCGTCGTGCCGGGCATTCCGACAAGCGTTCCCGAAATCGCGCTGCTCAAGAAAAACGACCAACGTGGTATCGCAAAGATCGGCGTGTTTGCTTATAGCCGCGTGACGGGTCGGGCACTCTGGCAATCGGGCACGGTTGAAGCCGAGAGCCGCGTGAACGATACCTGGGTGTTCGGTGCTGGTCCGTTCACTCGGGGAAGCATTCTCAAGCGATCGGAACTCGCTGGCGAACCGTTGCCGACGATTCCGACCACGATCTTCGGCGGAAACACGCACCCGACGACGACGAATCCGTTGGGCGAGCAATACTTCCCGAACTCGCAGATGCCTCTTCCGTCGCCTGTGATTCCTGCCGGATTGCTCGGAGTAACCGGAGCTGCGGTCCTCGCCGACAAGCCAGTCGTGCGATGAATTCCGGTTATTCTGTCCGGTCTTGGCATCGCATCCCGCTTATTGGAGTAGAGGACAAAACCTCAACCCCTGTGACGGTCGATAACGGAAAGGTGGCGAGTTGGCCACCGTGAACCACAAAAAGTGGAAATCGCGCAATTCGCCACGGTCGGTTTCGTTCTACGGTTGAGTGATGTCCCTCCGGCCAATGCCGACGGACTCACCGAAAGAGGGCTTCGCATGCAACCCACATCTCCTCTTCGGGTGACCCAGGACGGCGAACCAAACATCGAATTGATTCGCAGTAAGGGCTGGTCGGTCAGTTCGTTCACTGGCACCTACTGCGTGGCGTGGCGTGGTCGCGACGAAGTCGTCCTTGAGTGGCGATCTGGCGGCTGGCATCGCGTCGGCGGTCGTGGTTCTGTCGATGAGATGTAAGTGTGCGAACCGCGGAAACCTGGGCCTGCCGCGCTGTTGTTTCAAACAGCCCAGATTATCCAGATTTCCAGGCGATGAATTTCGGACAGGAGTCCGGTTGACCCGGACGGGTAATGCGAGTTAGGGTAACGGGTGCCCTTCTCATCGCCCACATCCCCAAGGGTCGGCATCATGATTCTCGAACCCCGCGAATTTGCGGTTGTGGAATCGTATCCCACTTTCTGGACCGATGACAACCCACCCACGCCCAGGGTTCAAGTATCGACGGAAGAAGCGTACACGGCCTTCGTGAACTGCTCCGAGGATGAACTTCCCGAGGATTCGGCTCCAGACGCCGCCTGAATGGCCGACCGATTCTACACTCCCGAAATGCTCGGTCCCGGCGAATTCGTCCTCGCCGGGGCCGAGGGTCATCATCTTGTTGCCGTGCGCCGATTTGGTCCGGGCGACACAATCACACTCTTCAATGGCGACGGCAACGACTATCCCGCCGTGGTTCTCGGCACCAGCAAAAAATCCGCAACCCTGAACATCCTTCGCGTCGAACCCACCGACCGAGAACTGCCATTCCCTCTCGTGGTTGCGTCAGCGTTGCCTAAAGGCGATCGAGCCGACTTTCTCATCGAGAAACTCACCGAACTTGGCGTCTCGCGATTCGTGCCGCTGATTACGGCTCGTTCCGTGGTTCAACCCAAGGATTCGACCGTTGAGAAGTTCAACCGGGCTGTCATTGAGGCGAGTAAGCAGTGTGGCCGAAACCGACTCATGACGATTGGCCCGCCCCGAACGTGGGACACCTTCCTGAAGCTGGCTGACCTGCCCGCGACGCGGTTCGTGCTGCACACGGGGGAAGGCTTACCGGGTTTCGGTGAACGTGGCGGAAGTGTGGTGGCTGTTGGGCCCGAGGGTGGATTCACGCCAACGGAACTGGATGCGGCGCTCGCGCTGGGTTGGCGAGCGGTGAGCCTGGGGACACGGGTCTTGAGGGTGGAGACCGCCGCATTGACGGCGGCGGCTCTGCTTGGAGTTCCCCGTTAGTAGTCCTGCTTTTCCACCCTTGCCAACGCCATCTTGAATGCTGTCGCGGTCGGGTATCGGTCTGCTGCTTCGCGTTCAATCGACTTCATCAGCACGGCGGCGAGATCTTCACCGATTCCCGGCTTCAAATCCTGCGGGTTGCGGCGCGGCGTGTTGAGTCGGCGTCGGAAGTTCTCTTCGCTCGATGCCGCCCGCTCCCAGGGCAACTGCCCCGTGAACACTTCGAACGCCGTGATCCCCAACGCGAACAAATCGACGCGATGATCGAACGGTTTTCGCAGGAGAATTTCCGGTGCCAGGATGTCTGCCGTGCCGGTGCGATTGCCGCTTCCGGTGAACGCCGGGGTGTATGGCACAGCTAACCCGAAGTCGATGAGCTTCAACACGCCGTCGGTGGTAACCATCACATTGCGAGTGCAGAGATCGCGGTGCAGCCATTTGTTATCGTGCATGTACTGAAGGGCATCGCAGAGTTGGCAGATGTAGTCGATGCGGTTGCCGTTGAGTTGCGCATTCTTGGTTTCGACGAGATAGTTCAGCCCGTGGCCATCAACCCACTCCAGCACCAGATACGGCTCACCCTTGGTCGTCAGCCCATACTCGAAAGTGCGGACGATGTTGTCGTGCCGCAAGCCGAGGCAAATCTCGCCCTCGCTGGGCTTCTTCAATCCCTTGAACCGCTCCTCGAACTTCTTCGTTTTCTCTTTGTCGAGAATTTTCAAGCAGATATTGCGACCGAGGTCACGGTCGTAGGCGCGGTACACCTTGGACATGCTTCCCTGACCGGTGCGTCCGCTCAACTCGAAGCGTTTCTCAACATTCACCCGAGTCGGGTTGGCACCAGCGCCGCGATTAGCAGCCTTGCCGCCGCCGGTGGTTTTCTTGCCGAAGAGGAAGTCGAAGAGGCCCACAGCTCACCCGGTTGTGAATTGGAATTCGACGCTCCCATATCCCTCCCGCGATTGTACCGTATGTGAACCGGAGAGTGGATACGTGGACAGATTTCAACTGCCTACAACGCGGAAAAAGGGATCACTTCGGTTCTGGCGCAAACCAGACCTGCTCCCAGTATTCACGGCTATACTCGCCCTTCTTCGCCGGGAACGCTTTCCCCGGCAATCGGTCGAATAACTCCTTCATCTGATCGCGTGTTTGCAATGCTCGGCCACTTTCGTTCTTCTGCTTGAAGGCGTGGTACACGAGGCTCAGGATGATGAGTTCGTCTACGGTGCCGCGGTGCCGGTCGAGGAGCGAGGAAGCCTCGGCGAGCAGATCGTTCGGCTTCTGCATCTGCTGATACGTCTGGAGAATCCGCAAACCCGACTGGATTCGCAGCCAGCTATCGCGATCGTTCAGCTTCCCGTCCTTCTTTTGCTTCGCGTCTGCGTCGGTCACCACCTGCTTGAACAGCTTGATCGCCTCCTCCCGCATCCGGGTGACGGTCGAAGCGTCTGGGGCTGTCACGCCGGGGGTCGCGGCTCGCTGAAGCAGACAGATGCCCAAGAACAGCCGACCCAGCGACGACTCGGTGCCACTTGGGTACAACGCGAGTTGTTTCCGCAGCCAGACCTCTGCCTCGGGATAGTTGTTCACACGCATGACCTCGTAGCCCAGGCCGACGAGCGCGAGTTCGTGGTGTTCCTGCTCACCGGGGCCGATCATCTCCTGCTTGACGATCTGCTCGAACAAGTTCTTGCCCAACGTGGCAAGTCCGGCGTTGTGACTGTCGATGAACTGGCGACCGAGGCGATAGCGAAGTGCGGTCGAACTCACTCCGGGTCGAGTCAACGCCTGATTGAACGCTTTCACCGCATCTTCCGGGCGCTGGGCAACGATCAGTGCTTCGGCAAGTTCGGTAAACACGAGGCTGACTGTTGCGTCGGGCAAGCCCGTCAACTGCGACGCCTTTTCGAGTGCGGTCACGGTCTGCGATGGTTCGCCGGCCAGTTTGTACATCCCCGCAGCTCGGCGAAGTGTGTCGGCCTTGGCGGTCGCGGCTGGCTGCCCGCCTGCGATTGCTTCATACTCCGCCGCGGCTGCGAGTGCCTTCGGCTTGAAGTCCGAGTTCTCCTTCTGGAGAGCGGTCGCCCACGCAGCCAGCGTTTCGGCTCGTCTTTCGCGTGCCCTGGCCGGAGCAATCACGACGTAAGTATCCGTGACTTTCACAGACAGTTCGTAAACTCCATCCGTGTTCAGCACGGTCACCGCGAGTTCAAACACCGGCTGAAGATCGTTGATCGTGAAGAGCGGGTTGTTGTAATCCCTGCGTGCAGGTGTTCCCTTGACGCAGGCCGCAAGCAAATCGGGAACGACGAGCCGTTTTGTCGCGTCGCTGCCTTTCAGATGCAGTTCCGCGAGGCGGCCCGCGGCAGCGCGACCTTCATCGGTTTCGACCTTCGCGGCTTCCTCGAACAGCTTCGTGGCGACGGGGTACTCGTGCGTTCGCAGTCGGCACAATCCGAGGTAGTACGCCGACAGCGCCCGCATTTCCTGCGACACTCCCGGCGCTGCCCGCACAGCTTCCCAATCGCGAGCGGCACCGAGCCAGTCTTCGTCGGCCATCCGCACTCGGGCGAGCAACGCCTTCGCAGGCGCGAGCACTTCGGGAGGCGCGTCGCCACCGATTTGTTCAAGCCACTTGCGGGCAAGGTCGTGTTCCTTTCGGCGAACGTGAATATCGGCGAGTTGCAACCGTGCTCGGGCAAGCGATGCGGCGGGCGTCGCAATCCCGGCAGACGTGAGATAGCGTGTCAGCGCTTCTTTCGCCGTGTTCAGATCTGGCGGCGACAGACGCAGGGCCAGATCAGCCGAAAGGCGGTTGGCGTCACCCGGATCTTCGTTCGCCGGATAGTTGGCGAGCAGGTTGATATGGAGCTTGATGTCGGCAGGAGTGGCGTTCGCAGGAAGCCCGACCCCGACTCGTGCCTTCGCCGAACGGAATGCAAGCCGTGGTCCATCGGCTGGGTCTGTCAACTGCTCGGCGGTTATCAGCTCGAAGTGCTGTTTCGCGAGTGTCCAGTGAGTCCGAGCTTCCTCGGGAGCGGGGGTCAATTCCGCGAGTCGAACGTAGCCGCATCCGAGGGCGAAGTGCGTGGCGGTGCTTGATTCGGGGAACGAGTCGAGTTCGCCGGCCACTTTTGTGAGCAGTTCCTTGAGTTCGTCGCGGTCGGGTGTGACCTTCTCGTAGGCCGTGCGGAGTGCGGCGAGGTCGCGGGTGAAATCCGCAGTCGGGTCGGGAGTGCCCAGCGGCAGCCAACCTTGCCACGCACCCACGAAGACCGCGACTCCAAGTAAGAACGTCGGCAGTTGCCAGATGTTCCTGGTTGGGTCTGGTCGGTAAGTGTTCGCCTCAGAGCGGGCGGCCGTGTCCGTGGCCATGTGCGGGATTCCCGTGGTGCGCAATTTCCCGCCGAGAGTAGAGCCTGATCCCCGAACGGACGTCAAGCCCAACTCGGGGAACGGCCCTGCTTATCTGCCACTGTGCGAGGATCAAGGGGAAAGGAAAGTCACGCGAACGTAAACCGACGCGTTCCGATTGAAGCATTCGCCAAGAACCCGACTGGTGTTTCCTCGCAACCCACTCGAGCATTCGTTGACCTGCTCATCCACTTCTTACCTGCTCAGATCGACGCTCATCCTGTCGCCAGCGACGATCGGAAGCGTCATCTCCTGACTGCTTCCGTTTTGCATCACCCGCACCGTGACGGTTGATCGTTGGCCAGGTTGCAGCACAGCCGAACTGAACGTTCTCGCTGGCGTGTTCGCGGTGTCTTCCTGACCGTTGAACCACACCTGCGCCCCAGCCGCAACGACAACGGTCAACTGAGCGGGAGCCGCAACCGTTGCCGACGCTGGCGTGAACCCACCTGCTGGAATCACTTGCGTTCCGAGCACCTGCGAGGGGTAGTAATACCCACCGCTGGAGTAATACGGAGTCGAGTAGTTGTTGTAACCGTAGTTGTTGTAACCGGAGTTGCCATAACCGAGGCCATAACCGTAGTTGCCGTAGCCCAAACCGTAGCCGTAACCACCATACCCAATGTTGCCGTAACCGCCGTAATAACCAGTGTGGTGGTAGCCGCCGTGGTGATAACTCCCGTGATACCCGCCACTGTGATACCCGCCACTGTGACCGCCGTGACCACCACCACCGTGACCACCGCCACCGTGACCACCGCCACCATGTGCGGCCATTGCGGGGGTTGTGAGGAACAGAAGCACGGGGCAAGCGAGCGCAACCATACGCGAAACCATGACAGACCTCCGCGGAGAGTGCGGGTCGATGGGCGTCGGCACAGGGGCGCTGTAACCGGAATCAGACCAGCGGGGGGCACGGCAATGATATTTTAGCTCATGACGTGTCTTATCTCGGAAGAAAGCCAAACCGAGTTGCCTTCATTTGAAGGCGAAAAGTTATGTTGATGCAGTGCGGCGTGAGTTTGATCTGGCAGAACTCCAGCCGAGTGATTGCGTGACTGCCAGACCCGTTCGCGGGCTGTTCAAACAAACCATACGCACAAGACGGTTTCGGTGGTGACAGTCGGACGATCAGCGACAAACATCTGCCTGAGTGCCGTGCTGCCATCGGCATATTCCGGCTTGGCGCAAGTGTCGCAACTTCCGACATCCGCCGCACTGACCGAAAGAATTGTGCATTCAGGAGCAATTTGAGAATTGGCGAAAACCATTGACAATCCTGCTGAGTGCGTGACAATCGAGGAACTGAATTTTCTTCTTCCGAACACAGCAATCACTGGCATTTTTCCGCTATCTTGAGCTGAATGTTCGGCGTTCCAACGTGAGCACGGTTCGCCCGCATCTCGGAGGATGACTTGATGACTCACGCGAGCAACCGGCGAAAACGCAATGGTTTCACGCTGGTGGAATTGCTTGTCGTGATCGCAATTATCGCAATCCTGATTGGTTTGCTGTTGCCAGCCGTGCAGAAGGTTCGAGCAGCAGCAGCTCGAACGGTTTGCTTGAACAACCTCAAACAATTGGCGTTGGCGGCGCAATCGCACGCGACGAGTAAGGGCGGCCTGCCAGCCGGGCACACCGACGGCGGAGTCGGACCAATTCCCTGGTTCCTGCCGTATCTGGAACAGGAACCGCTGTATCAAAAACTGAACCTCAACATCCCCTCAGGCCAGATCTGGTACAACGTGGGGAGTAACTCGACCGTCGCGCAAACGCGAATCAAGTCGCTTGAGTGCCCCGCCGTCCCAGATTATGTGCCGTCTGTCGGAACGATCTACCTCGTTGCTTACGGAGTACCTGGAGTCGATTACTCTCCCTTCATCCTCCCAACGGACCCGACAGGAGACCACATCCGCCAAAATGCGACAATCTGGGGAAGGACAAACTACCTTGGCGTCTCGGGCGCTTTCACTGCGGCTTACGCCCCCCGTTATCACGGCGTGTTCTACTACAACCGTCCCATGAAACTCGTGGACATCAGTGATGGGTTGAGCAACACCTTGATGTTCGGTGAGAGTGTTGGGGGCAATTTCGGGGCACCAAATAACCCGGTTGTCATCTGGTCATGGATGTGCAGTTCTCTGTACACGGAGTTTGGACTGGCAAGCGGCCTCAACGATCCTCTTGCCGGGGCATTGTTCGGCAGCGGCCACACAAACGCCGTGAACTTCGCGTTTTGCGATGGGTCTGTTCATGCGTTGACGAACCCATCTCAGTATGCCAGTGGCGGCTCCGGGTACGCGATTCTGCTGGCGCTCAGCGGCACAAGCGATGGAGTTTCTGTCAGTTTCGACTGATCCGCATTCCTCGTGATGCTCTCCCCGCACCCTTGGAACTGGTCAGCGACGAGGTTATTGTGAAGCATAAAGCAACCCTGGCGTTGGTGTTCTTCGCGTTGGTGTTCTTCGCGGGTTGTTCGGACTCGGGAACCGACTCGAAACAACCCAAACTCCAGGGTGCTCCAGACCCGAAGATCAAAGCACCACCACCGAAACCCTCACTCGGGACAACCACTGGAGTCCCGAAGTAATCCCCGCCTACCAACCCGCCCCAACCCACATTCTCCCATGCGAATTCCATTAGTCCTTATCGGTCCCGTTGTCTTCGTTTCGCTCGCCAGTGCGGCCGACCCTGCCCCAGTTCCTCAGGGGAAGGTCGACTTCAACCGTGAAGTGCGAGCGATTCTGGCGAACAACTGTCTGCAATGTCACGGGCCAGACGAGAAGGCTCGCAAGGCAAAACTGCGGCTCGATATTCGCGAGGATGCGATCAAAGCCGGCGCGTTCGTTCCGGGCAAGCCCGACGAAAGCGAACTCATCAAGCGGGTCTGCTCAAAGGACGAAGAGCTGCGGATGCCGCCCGCGAAGCTGAAGAAGCCGGCCATCACTGCCGCCGAGATCGCCGTTCTGAAGCGGTGGATTGCCGAAGGCGCGAACTATTCCGATCACTGGTCGTTCACGCCACTGAAGCGGCCAGCCGTGCCGAAGATCGACAACCCGCCGTTCGCGGTTCGCAACGCCATCGACAACTTCATTCTGTATCGACTCCAGCAAGAAGGCGTGAAGCCAGCCGCCGAGGCGGATCGCGTCACGCTCATTCGCCGACTGTACTTCGACCTGACAGGTTTGCCGCCGAGCACCGAGGAAGTGCGGGCGTTCGTCGCGGACAAGTCGCCAGATGCTTACGAGAAGCTCGTCGAGAAGTTGCTTGCGTCGCCGCACTACGGGGAGCGGCTTGCGGTGTGGTGGCTCGATCTCGTGCGATACGCCGACTCCGCCGGCTACCACAGCGACAACCCCATCAACGTGTCGCCGTTCCGCGATTACGTCATCAAGAGCTTCAACACGAACAAGCCGTTCGATCAGTTCACCATCGAGCAGCTTGCGGGCGATCTGCTGCCGAACGCGACAATCGAACAGCGAGTAGGATCGGCGTACAACCGCTTGCTTCAGACGACCGAAGAAGGTGGGGCACAGGCCAAGGAGTACGAGGCGAAGTATTCCGCCGATCGCGTGCGAAACTACGGGCAGGTCTGGCTCGGCGGCACGATCATGTGTGCCGAGTGCCACAACCACAAGTTCGATCCATACACGCAAGCCGACTTCTATTCGGTGGCCGCGTTCTTCGCCGACATTCAAGAGCCGAGTATCGGGAACCGTGGCCCGGGAACGCCAGTTCCAACCCCCGAACACGAAGCCAAGTTGAAGGTCTTTGCCGAAGCGATTGCCACGGCTCAAGCGAAGCTCGAAGCTGCCGCCAAGGAGTTCGCAGCAAAGCCCGAAGCATTCGACGACGTCGAGAAGTGGACAAGCCCGGCTGTCGCGAAGAAAGGTCCGGCTGTTGTCGTGGTACCCGCGGATGTGAAGGCGATCATCGCGAAGAAGCCAGCCGAACGTACCTCGGCCGAGGTCACGAAACTCGCCGCGTTCGCACAGGTCAACGCACCCGCGCTGAAATCCGAACGCGACGCCATCGCCGCTGCGACCAAGGCGAGGGCTGACTTCGACAAGACTGTGCCGCATGTGTTGATGAGCATCAGCGGTAACCCGCGAACCGTGCGGCTACTCAATCGCGGCAACTGGCAGGACGATACCGGCCCGGTGATGACGCCCAAGACGCCGGGCTTCCTCCCGCCAATGCCCGCGAAGGCTGATCCCAAGGCTCGGTACACCCGCCTCGACCTCGCGAAGTGGAGCGTCTCGGCAGAGAACCCGCTGACGAGCCGCGTGACCGTGAATCGTTTGTGGAAACTGTTCTACGGCAACGGCATCGCCCGTTCGCTGGAAGAGTCGGGCACGCAGGGCACGGTGCCGTCGCACCCGGAACTGCTGGATTGGCTCGCGACCGAGTTTCAGACGAAGTGGGACGTCCGCCACATGATTCGCCTGATGGTGACATCCTCGGCATATCGGCAGTCGTCAGCGGAAACGCCAGCGATCCGTGAACGCGATCTGACGAACCGATTGTTCGCTCGCCAGACACGCGGCCGTCTCGATGCGGAGTTCGTGCGTGACACAGCGCTTGCCGTGAGCGGTCTGTTGAATCGCGACATTGGTGGCGCGAGCGTGAAGCCGTATCAGCCTGCGGGTTACTGGTCGGCGTTGAACTTCCCGACGCGCGAATGGCAGAAAGATGCTGGCGAGAAGGTGTATCGTCGTGGGATGTACACGCACTGGCAGCGATCGTTCCCGCACCCGGCGATGGTGGCGTTCGACGCTCCGAGCCGCGAGGAAGCAGCGTGCGATCGTCCGCGTTCGAACATCCCGCAACAGGCGCTCGTATTGTTGAACGATCCGGAGTTCGTGGAAGCCGCTCGTGTGTTCGCACAGCACACACTTGAGCAAGGCGGCAAGGACGACGCAACCCGCATCGCGTGGGCATTCGAGCGAGCCACGGGTCGCAAGCCGAACGACAAGGAAGCCGCAGTGCTGACAACGATGCTGGCGAAGCACCGCACCGATTTCGCTGCGAAGCCTGCCGAGGTGAAGTTGTTGCTGGCCATCGGCGATACCCCAGTGCCCAAGGACGCGAAGCCCGAGGAAGTCGCAGCGTGGACGAACGTCTGCCGCGTGATCCTGAATTTGCACGAGACCATCACTCGGCAGTAGTGGGGAATTGTAATGACTGCAACGACAACGCCGCAAACGCGAGGCTTGCGTCTCCCCGTGTTGGGGACGCTGCTCCATGCGGGGTTCGTGTTCGGGCTGCTGGTGGCCTACATGTCGTACGTCCCCGACGCCAAGCGGACGTGCGATGAGTTCGGCCTCACTCTGCCCTGGCTCACTCAGACCACCTTCAAGCTTTCCATGTGGGTCAGCGACTACTGGTGGACGCTGGTTCCCGTGTTTGCTGTTTTCGGTGTGCTGGATTTCGTCACGATTTGGTGGCTTGGCGAGTCGGGTCGGTTTTCTCAGAAGGCATGGATCGTCGGCGTCGCTCTCCTGCTCGGTGCGATCGGCACAACGACTGCCGTTGCGATCGAGTTGCCCATGATGAAGCTCCGGGAAGGCTTGAAAAACTAACCGCCGCCCCGTCGGGGCGGACGTTAAACAGGAAATCTCCCACCATGAACCTCGAAACCATCAAACTACACAAACGCCGGACGTTCCTCACGCAATCCTGCCGGGGGGTCGGAGCCGTCGCGCTCGGATCACTGTTCGGCAACGCCAAGGCCGCCGCGGCCGAAGACAAGTGGCGCGGCGTCGTCATGAAGCCGCACGTTCCGCCCAAGGCCAAGCGCGTCATCTTCATCGTGATGGCCGGCGGCGCAAGCCATCTCGAAATGTTCGACAACAAGCCCGAACTGCTCAAGCAGCACGGCAAGGAGATGCCCGCGAGCATCACCAAGGGCCAGCCGATCGCACAACTCCAGGGCTCTGCGAAGCTCATCTGCTTCGGGCCGCAGTGGGGCTTCAAGAAGCACGGCAAGAGCGGTCAGGAGATGAACGAGCTGTTCACGCATCTCCCGGAAGTCGCCGACGACCTCTGCATCGTGCGTTCCATCAAAACCGAAGCGATCAACCACGATCCCGCTCACACGTTCATGAACACGGGCAGCTCCGTGTCGGGCCGGCCGAGCATGGGTTCGTGGCTCACCTACGGACTCGGCGCTGAAACTGATGACCTGCCCGGCTTCGTCGTGCTGACGTCGAGCCGTGGCGGGCAGATGCAACCCATCGCGTCGCGGCAATGGGGACCAGGGTTCCTGCCGGGTCGCTTCCAGGGCGTTCACCTGCGAGGGCAGGGCGACCCCGTGCTGTATCTCGCCAACCCGAAGGGCGTCGGCCAGGATCAGCAGAAGGACGTGATCGACGCGGTTTCGCAGTTGAACCAGATTCACAACGGCGTCGTTGACGATCCGGAAGTCGCCACGCGAATCGCTCAGTACGAGATGGCGTTCAAGATGCAGACCAGCGTGCCGGCGCTGATGGACTTCAAGAACGAACCCGCCAAAGTGCTCGATATGTACGGCACGAAGGGCACCGACGGCTCGTTCGCGGCCAATTGCCTGCTCGCTCGCAAACTCGCCCAGAAGGGCGTGCGTTTCATCCAACTCTATAACCGCGACTGGGACCATCACGGCGGTGTGAAGGAAGGCATCAAGGGGAAGATCACGGAGATCGACCAACCGCTCGCGGCACTCATCAAGGATCTGAAGCGGCTCGGCATGTTCGACGACACGCTGATTGTGCTGACGGGCGAGTTCGGTCGCACGCCGATGTCGCAAGGCGGCAGTGGTCGCGATCACCACATGAAGGGCTTCTCGGTCGTGCTGGCTGGCGGCGGAATCAAGGGCGGCGTCAGCTACGGTGCGACCGATGAGTTCGGTTACAACGCTGCCGAGAACGTGTTCCCGGTTCACGATCTTCACGCGACGATGCTGCATCTGCTCGGCATCGACCACGAACGCCTCACCGTGCGGTTCCAGGGTCGCGATTACCGCCTGACCGATGTGCACGGGCACGTCGTGAAGGAAATTCTGGTATGATGTCAGGCGGGGTGGTTCGTCGGAGCCCGAGCGCCAAGCGAGGCCCCAGCGTGCCCCTCGCTTGGCGCTCGGGCTCCGACAAATTGGGAGGCCGCCGCTTCACAGCGGATGTGCCATTCTGCACTCAATTCGCACAATAACCTCACTGCTGAAGTGACCGATTCGCTGCAAGGTATTTGACCGATGGACGCACAAAAGAAATCTGCCTGGCCCGTGAACCCCGGTACGCTCATCGCCAACATGAAGGGACAGACGGGCCGCACGACGGCGTTGGCGTTCAGTCCCGATCGCTGCATGTTGGCGTCTGGCAGTCAGGACGGCACGGGTCGCATCTGGGACGTCGGCAGTCGAAAGCCCGGCGAACGCGGCATTCTTCGCAAAGACGGCGACAATTTCATCTCGTTCGCGTTCTCGCCCAACAACCGTCAGCTTGTCGCAGGCTCAGGGTCGCTGAACGGTCTCGTGTGGGTGTTCGACGTGTCCGACAAGACGCCGCAGGACGTTGCGACCTTGCGAGGCGCGAAGGGAGCGATCACGGCGGTTGCGTTCTCGCCGGACAACAAGACGGTGGCTGGCGGTGGCGAAGATCAGACTCTGCGAATCTGGGAGCCGATTCCGGGCGGCACTGGCACACCTCGAACCATGCTGAAAGGCCACACGGGAACGATCAAGTCGATTGCGTTCGCTCCGAATAGCACGGAGGTCGCAACGGCTTCAATCGACAAGACGGTGAAGCTCTGGACCCTGAGCCGAATCCGCTCCACCGAGAAGGCAACTCTCCCGCACGAGAGCGAAGTCTTCTCGGTGGTCTATGCCCCGAACGGCACGATGGTCGCCACGGGCGGCATGGACAAGGTGGTTCGGATCTGGGATCTCACAAGCATCAAGCCGAAGGTGAAGATGGAGTTGAAGGGCCATACCAGTGCGGTTCGCCTCGTGTGGATCACGCCAGATGGCAAGACGTTGGTGAGCGTCAGCGACGGCCCGAAGATCATGAACTGGGACATGGCGACCGGCAAGGTGACCGGCGAATGGCAGGTGCCGCAGGTTGCGACGTCAGTGTTTGCGACGACCGTGGACGGCCGTTACTTCGCGAACGGCACCAACGAGGGAATCGTGGACGCTCACCGCATCGCCGAGAAGCGAACGTAGTCACATGCGAATCGTGTCATTGCTGCCGAGCGCGACCGAGATCATCTGTCAGCTTGGGCTTAACGAGCAACTCGTTGGCGTCACGCACGAATGCGATTACCCGCCGTTCGTCGCGTGTCTTCCCAAAGTCACCAAAACGTTAATCCCACACGATGCGTCGAGCAGCGAAATCGACGCCCTCGTGCGGGAACGTCTCAAAACGCAACTCGCTCTGTACAGCCTCGACATGCCGACGCTCGAACGGCTCGCTCCCGACCTGATCGTGACGCAATCGTTGTGCGACGTGTGTGCAGTGGCGGAAGCCGAGGTGACCGCTGCCGCGTGTTCGCTTCTGGGTCAGCCGAAGGTGGTCAACCTCGAACCGATGTCGCTCGAAGACGTGCTGGCAACACTTCAGCTTGTGGCTCGCACGGCGGGTGTTCCCGATAAGGGCGAAGCTGCTGTCACTGCCCTTCGCAAGCGAATCGCGACAGTTGAGGGACGCTCAGAGCAGGTGAAAGAGCGGCCGCGAGTCGTGATGTTGGAGTGGCTCGATCCGCCGTTCAGTTCCGGTCACTGGACGCCGGAGTTGGTGCGAATGGCGGGCGGAATCGAAGTGATCGGGCAAGCCGGTCAACGGTCGCGAACGCTGGAATGGGGCGAGGTTGTCGCGGCTCAACCCGAGGTGTTGTTCATCGCGTGTTGCGGCTTCACGCTGGAACGCACGCTCGCTGATCTGCCTGGATTGCGGGCACGACCAAACTGGTCAGACATTCCCGCCGTGCGGAATGAGCGTGTGTATGTCACCGATGGGAATGCGTACTTCAGCCGACCGGGGCCGCGTCTGGTGGATAGCCTGGAGATCATCGCACATTCCATGCATCCCGCACATCACACACTTCCCGGAGGAGTCACGGCGGCACGTCGATTGACACGCGAAGAACTGCGACATAAGTGAGACTGTCTCGCTCCTCCGAGGAATGATCGTGTTCACCTCTCTCGAATGCGGCTTCACGCCTGACGACCAGTGGGCGAAGCTCCCCGCGGGCTGGTCGTGGAAAGAAGCGACAGCGGTTGCGACGGATTCACGCGACCGTGTGTATGTCTTCAATCGCGGCGACCATCCGCTGATGATCTTCGACCGCGACGGCAGCTTCCTCACATCGTGGGGCGAAGGCGTGTTCACGCGGGCGCACGGCATCTGCATCGGTCCCGACGATTCGGTTTACTGCACCGACGACGGCGGCCACGCCGTTCACAAGTTCACGCCAGACGGCAAACTTCTCTTCACGCTCGGAACGCCGGGCAAACCATCCGACACGGGCGCAACGAGCATGGACTTCCGCACGATTCAGCGAGCGGGGCCGCCTTTCCATTACCCCTGCAATGTGGCACTGTCGCCGACGGGCGAAATCTACGTCTGCGATGGCTACGGCAACGCTCGCATCCACAAGTTCGCCTCGGATGGCAGGCTGCTGTTCTCGTGGGGCGAACCAGGTAGCGGTCCGGGCCAGTTCAACATTCCGCACGGCATCGCGGTCGGTTCGGATGGAACGGTGTTCGTCGCCGACCGCGAGAATAGCCGCCTGCAACTGTTCACCCCGGCTGGCAAGTTCCTCGCGGAGTGGATCGGCATCGCGAGGCCGTGTCAGGTGTTCATCCCCAAGAGCGGAGATGTGTACGTCGCCGAGTTGGGCTATCGGGCGGGAATGTGGCCGGGCACCAGCGCCCCGCCCGACGCCACTGGCGGCCGCGTGAGTGTCTTCGATCGCAGCGGGAAGTTGCTCGCTCGCTGGGGTGGCGGTACGAATCCGTGTACCCCCGGCGACTTCTTCGCTCCGCACGATATTTGTGTCGATTCGCACGGTGATGTTTACGTCGCCGAGGTTACGATGTCGGCGGGCGGCAATCGCGGGCTGGTGTCACCCGACTGTCACTCACTCCAGAAATTCTCCTTGCGGAAACCTCTCCCATGAAAGCGTGGCGATTCCATGCGTTCGGCGATCTGCGGCTCGACGACGTACCCGAACCCGTTCGCGGACCGGGGCAGGTTCTCGTTGAACCGATCTGCGTGCAGCCGAGCGTGACGGAAGCACAACTCGCACAGGGCATCCGCACGCTCGCTTACGACCGCGTGAAGCGCCGGCTGGAAACCGAGCCGCCAGTGCAACTGTTCGGGCACGAGTTTTGCGCTCGCGTGCTCGATGCCGGGCCGGGGCCGAGTCGTTTCAAGCCGGGTGATAGGGTCGCGGCTCGTGCGAAACTTCCGTGCGGGAAGTGTCCGCTGTGCCTGAGCGAACAAGGGAATCTGTGCCGAGCGGGGCCGGTGGTTGGCTTCGATCTGCCGGGATGCTTCGCGGAACGGGCGTGCATCCCCGAGATCGCTCTCGTGAAGGTCGATGATCGCATTTCGGATAGCGAAGCGGCGTGTCTGCAATCGCTGAGCGACAGCGTCGCGGCGGTCGAGACGGCCGAGTTGCGGATTGCGAATTCCGTGGTGATCTTCGGGCAGGGCAGCATGGGTTTGGAGTGTCTGCAAATCGCACGACTCAGCGGAGCAGGACTGCTCATCACGGTGGACGTGCGAGATGAGGCGTGCAACGTGTCGCGAGAACTTGGAGCCGATCACGCCCTGAATGCCCGCGAGTGCGACGTGGTTGCGACGATTCGCGAACTCACCGGTGGCAACGGTGCCGATGTCGTTTTCGAGTGTGCTGGTGGCAGTCCGAAGCAGGGGCTCGCGGGGCACACGACGGTGATGCAAGCGGTGGAGGCGGTGCGTTCTGGTGGCAAGATCATCGGTGTGTCGTGGTTCGGCGGACCAATGGAACTGAACATCGACCTCTTCCGCGAACGTAGCCTGCGGTATCTGTTCCCGGATGTCAGCACGATCGGGCATCTCGAACACACGGTTAGGCTCGTCGCTTCCGGGCGAGTTCGGTTGAAGCCGACAATCACGCACATTCTGCAGGGCATCGAGTCCGTGCCGATAGCGTTCGAGATCACGGCGAACAAGGGCAAGTATCAGGCGATCAACCCCGCTCAGGTGATGATGCGAGGGTGAGGAGCAAACCGCCCGAATTCCGTACACTTCACGGGAAGAACCCGATCTCCCCTGGAGTTCCGTATGTCTGAACCGAGTCGCTGTTTGCCGTCGCACGCTCTCGTGGTGGGTTTCGATTTCAGCACCGGAGGCGCGAAAGCCCTCGCCTTCGACCTGCACGGCAACACCGTCGCATCGGTCAAGCTGCCGACCGATCTGTGGACGGATTACCTCCCCACCGACGACCCCAAGCTCGTGCGAGACACCGGCAACCGCGAACTCAGCGGCCTGTTCCTCGAAGGGCAAGTTCGCGCTGCGACTCGTGCCATCGCGGCGGAGTTGGCGGCGCTCGGTCGGCTGAAGGATTGGCTCGTGTCGGGCATCTCGGCAACGCACCATTCGGCTGGCCGCATCGACGCCAACCACAACCCGATTCGCCGTATCATCTGCTGGAACGACCAGACGCTCGCGGAATATCACGCCGAAGGCTTGAAGCGACTCGGCGGGCAGGAGCGAGCCGTCGAACTGACCGGTGGACCGTGGGCCGTGCGCTATTCGCTGTCGCATCTCGTGAAGGATTCGTCAGTGCTGCCGCAGGCGGACTGGAACCGGACGAAGTGGATGCTTCCGCACGGTCCGCTCGCGGCTGGCTATCTCACGGATCGCTGGGGCGTGACGTCGGTTTCGTCGGCGGCGTCCACGGGGATCATGAACCTCCGCACGAATGAATGGCGGCGCGAGATGCTCGACGCGGTTTCGCCCGAGTACCGCGAAAGTGCCTGGAACACGCTTCCCAAGATCGTTGACATGAACTCGCCGGTCGGCCGCATCGCGGAGCATCTTGCGCTCGATGCAAACTTACCCTCAGGAGTGCGGCCACTGGTGTACCCGACGCTCGACGATCAGGCTGCGGGGTTGATCGGTGGCGGTGCCGTCGATGCCGGACAGGTCGCGATTATCCTCGGCAACTCGGCGGTCGTGAACTCATCTTCAGCGGCGTTGCCGAACGCCGACAACCTCGACGCGATGAAACTGAACTGGGGTCCGTATCTGTGGATGCGGTGCTACTCGAACGGGGCACAGTTCCTCGACCGCGTGGTTGGTCCGAATCGCACGAAGGAGCAATGGCAGGAACTCACGGCTTCCGCGACCCGTATTGAACCTCGCTGCGGGGGCGTGTCGGTGTTGCCGTTCCTGCTATCGGAACCGTCGCTGGGCGTCACGCAGCCGCGTTTCAAGTGGACACCATCCGAGCCGAGTGCCGACGCTGGCGGCGTGCGAGTGCGAGCGAGCTTCGAGGCGATTGCGTATCTGATCGCGCTTGGCGTTCGCGCTCACGAAGCGGCGGGGCAGAAGGTCACACGAGTCAGCGTTTCCGGCGGCATCGCGAAGAACGACCTCATGGTGAAGATTCTCGCTAGCGTGTTGAACAAGCCGTTGGATCGGCTCGTTTCGGACGAGGGTTCTGCGCTCGGGGCAGCGGTCGTCGCGTTGGCAGGAGCCGAGGCGAACGCGAGAAGTGCGGCCCGTATCGCGGAGCCGTTCACGGCAGCGGACGCCGTGGCGATGATGGTGAAGTTCAAGGATCGCGTGGAACCCGAGGCGAAGTGGGTCGAAACGTATCGTGCGGGATTGGCCGAATTCGAGAAGCAATTACATCAGTAATCGTGAAGCGGTCGCCCCAGCGGGGCGATGCCGACGGTGGTCCCGTTGGACCACCGCTAAACGAGGGTTGGTTTTCACTTCAGCGGCGAGTAATCCGTCGGCTTCAGGAACTCGCTCACGACGCCGTTCTCCTTCTCGGTCAGGCTGCCGCCGCCCTTCTCTTCGCTGGCCTTGCGAGCCGCGATCCAGGCCGGGTCATTGCGGAACCCCTCGAACGACTTCTTCGCCTCCTCCTGGTTCTTGTGCGTCAGCAGATAGATGAGCATCTTGTCGTCGCCCTTCTGACCCTTCAGCACGTTCCAGTAGATCAGGTTCGTCATGCCGTACTTCTCGAACAGCTTCAGCGTGTGATCTTTGAAGCGTGCGTTCAGATGCACGAGGTTGCCCTGCGTCGCGGTGTACGTTCGCAACTCGAACACGCGGTCGTCCTTGCCCTGTGCCAGCTTCAGCATCGGCGAGTAGTCCGTTGGCGTCAGGAACGTCGATTCGACCTTCGCCACGAGCTTGCCATCCTTCTCGCTCTCAGCGGCGGCCTTCTTCCATTCTGGATCGGCACCGAAATCCTTGAACGACTTATCGCGGGCTTCCTTGCTCGGGGCCGCGACGAAGTACACGAGCTTGTTGTCTTTGTTCTCGCCGACCGGCACGAAGTAGCCGATGTTCGTGAGGCCGTGCTTCTCGAACAGCTTCATCGTGTGATCGCGGAAGCGAGCGTTCAGAGCGTCAAGCTTGCCGGGGGCCGCATAGTAAACACGCATCTCGTAAATCTTGTTCTCCTTGCTTTTCTCTTCGGCGACAGCTTTCGGAGCACTCGGCCCCGTGGTCACCAGTGCGAACGGAACGATCGCGAATGCGAACAGCAGACGACGCATGGATGTCTCCTTAGGTGAGGAAGAACCTAACCCCCCCAACCCCCTTCCCTAAGAAGGAAGGGGGAGTAGGATTTAGCCCCTCCCTTTTTAGGGGAGGGGTTGGGGAGAGGTTCTTCGATTTACTTTACGCCGACAGTCCGCAGCGTTCGGGTGTATTTCGTGTTGCCGATCCAGAGCGTGAGTTGATCGCCCTCGAACTCGAGTCCTTCGGGCTTACCTTCGGCGGCAGGTGTCAGCACGCCACACATGCGGCCAGTGGGGTCGTACACCTGCACGCCAATCTCGGTTGCCGCATAGATGCGACCGTCTTTGTCAGCGGCCAGACTCGTCACGCCGATTCCTTTCTCGCCGCGTTTCGATCGCAGCGGAGCATAAGGATAACCTGGCTTCAGTTCGCCGTCTTTGCCGACGGCGTGCGCCAGAAGATACGTGCCCATGCTGTAGCCGACGTACACGGTGCCGCCAGCCGAGCGAACCGAACAGGTTTTCCAGGGTGTGGCCGAAGGGTCGCGATCGGTGACGCCAAGATCCTTCGGCCGCGTCGCGTTCTCCACCTTCTTCCAGCCTTCGCCGGGGATGAGAATTTGCGACAATGGCATGTCCTGCGCCTGCGAGACAGGCACAAAGACGAACAGCGACAGCAGCGCGAACAGGGTGCGTTTCATGTGTGGCTCCGTGTTGGGTTGAACGATCACTTCGTGTCACGCCACAGCCATCGCAGCGAGTCCGGAAGGATCGCGCCGCCGTGCTTCCCGCCATGCGGACCGTCACCCATCACCAGTTTGTAGTCGTAGTCCATGAACTTCAACGACGCGGCCATCGCCAGGTTCGCCTGCGGCCAGTTGCCGTGCAGGTTGTCGAGGTCGCCGAAGCCGTCTTGCAGGAACACACGAAGCGGCTTCTTCTCCGTCTTGCGGATCAGCCCAGGGTACACGTCGCCGCCACGGATGTTCGTGAAGCTGCCGATGTGCGAGAGAACCTTGCTGAACAGATCAGGCCGTTCCCACGCTGCCGTGAACGCACAGATACCGCCGGAACTGATGCCGCAAATCGCGCGACCGGCCGCGTCGTTCCGCAGCTTCACCGTCTTCGACACCTCCGGCAGAATCTCCTTCTCCAGGAACGTGACGTACTGATTCGATGGCGTGTCGTACTCGAAACTGCGGTTCGAGCGACCGGGGTTCTTGCCGTTCGCCGGGAAGGTGCCGGGCTGGATGAAGATGCCCACGGTCACGGGCATTTGCTTCGCGTGGATGAGATTGTCGAACACGACCGGCACGCGGAATCCGCCCTTCTCGTTGACGTAGCCTGCGCCGTCCTGGAAGACCATGACGCACGCCGGGGTCTTGTCGTCGTACTGAGCGGGGACGTAGATCCAGCAGTCGCGTTCGGTGCCTTCGTAGACCTTGCTCGTGTTCCACTTGAACGGCGTGACCTTGCCCTTCGGCACATCCTTCTGCGGTTGCGACTCGGAGCCGAGGGCGTAATCGTCAACAGCCGGCGCGGGTTGGAGGATTGCTGCGACAAGCAGCGCAAGCGATGCGAGTGGGAGGAGGCGGCGCATTGGTGTGACCTTGTGGGGCTGGCGCGTGTGGGCGGGCGTCTCGTCACGAGACGGGCACAAAGTAACGCGCCGAAGCACCGACGGCAACCAGTTACGCTGCGTCTGATGTGATGGGCTTGGCTTTCTCGCGAACCTTCGGCTGATGCTTCCAGCGACGGTGCAGCCAGAAGTATTGCTCCGGATGTCGCCGAATCAGCCGTTCCAACGCCGACGTGTACCGCTGCGTGATCGCCTTCACTGCGTCCGGGCGGTCCGCATAATCGCGTGGGTCGATGACGTCTTCCACTTCGATGGCGTAGTAAGTGCCATCCATGCCGGCGGGTCCGGGTAGAGTGGCACGCCCTGCACGCGAAACACGAGGCACGCCAAGCACGGCCATCACGGCGTCGAACTCCATCGCCATCAGCGCGACCGCTTTGTGCGTGCTGGCCGGGCGTCCGAAGAAGTCCACGAACAGCCCACGCTGCCCCGCGTCCTGATCGGCGAGCGTCGCCACTTTGCCGCCGCTTCGGAGAACCCCGGTGAGGCGGTCGAAGTCGTCTTTCTTCGCGATGATCGTTTGGCCGGTCGATTGCCGTAACCGCAGCACGAAGCGTTCCAGATAGGGGTTATCCAACACGCGAGCGATGGCATGCGTTTTGAAGCCGACCGCACCGAGCAGATACCCGGCGAGTTCCCAGTTGCCGAAGTGGGCCGTCACGATGAGGGCCGGACGCCCCGCGTGCAAAGCACCCAGCACGGGCGTTCCGGGGTACAGATCCGCGAACGCTCGCCAGTTCGTGACGTGGAACTTCCGTGGCATCAGTAGCGTTTCGACCGTGGCCCGCAGGAAGTGCCGGTACATATCCCGAACCACCCGATTCGCCGCCGCGGGATCGGTGGCCAGTTCGGGGAACGCAGCGGTGAGGTTTTCGAGAGCGACTCGCCGACGTGCGGGCACAAAGCGATAGAGGAGCCAGGCGATTCGGTCGGCCACCCACATTGCGATGGCTGAGGGAACGGCCTGCACGATGCAGACCGCGACGCGCACAACGAGGAACACAACGAGGTGTTTGGCTTTCGTTCGGATGTCGTTGCTCATGGCGGGACTCCTTCCCGCCGCGATCATACTCCCGAGGCAAACCCCGTGTCACTCCCAACCTGCGAGCATTACGCGGCACGGGTCGAACGCTTCTCGGTTGGTCGCGTTTTCCAGCGACGGTGCAGCCAGAAGTATTGTTCCGGATGCCTCCGAATCACCCTCTCCAGCGCCGTCGTATAGCGTTGCGTCATTTCACGCACAGCCGCCAGCCTGCTCATTCCGGCGTAGTTTCGCGGGTCGATCACGTCTTCGCAGGTCACCGCGTAGAACATCGGATCGAGGCCGGGCGCGTGACTCCGTGCCGGATCAAATGCGTGATCTTCTCGCCGAACGCGAGCCACGCCGGTGACCACCAACACCGCGTCGTGCTGCATGGCGAGCAACGCGATAGCCTTGTGTGTGCTCGCCGGCCGACCGAAGAAATCCACGAACACGCCTCGCGGCCCAGCGTCCTGATCCGCGAGCACCGCGACCTTTCCGCCAGCTTTCATGACTGCCGCGAGCTGGTCGAACTCGCCGTTCTTCGCGATGATGCCCTGCCCGGACGATTGCCGAAAGCGACGCACGTAGCGTTCGAGATGCGGGTTATCCTGCACGCGAGCGATGGCGTGCGTGTGGTAGCCGAATAGTCCCAAACTGATGCCTGCGAGTTCCCAGTTTCCGAGGTGCCCGGTAACGATAAGGGCGGCCCGATCCGCGAGCAACGGCGGCAGAATCTTTCCGCCGTCGGCGAGGACAACGTGCCGTCGCCATGTGTTGAGCGTGAGCTTGCGCGAAACGAGAACGAGTTCGATCGCGGCTCGCACGAAGTGCGTGAACATTCCGCGAACGAGTTGGTCAATCGCAACCGGGTCGGTGGCCATTTCGGGAAACGCTGCCGCGAGATTTTCACTTGCGATTTCGCGGCGTCGCTTTGCGACCGAATAGACGAGCCAGGCGAGGTTGTCGGCGAGCTTGTATGCGAGTCGTGCGGGAAGTGCCTGCACGACGCAGACGATGAGACGGACGATCAGGTACACGCCGAAATCAGCAGCGCGATTCCTTTTCTTGGCCACGGTGCCTCCCAGGCGGCGAAGCCGCACACGCCACGGGCGGGTGGTGTGGGATATTCATCGGGAGGCGGATGTGCTGATCTTGAGGCTTAGGCGAAATGTTCCGCGTGGTTGAGAGATGTGAAGCCGTGGTTGAATGTCAGCACTTACCGGAGGTGAATTTTTGAGATGTGTGACGGAATGAGTGCGCCGTGCGAAGCCGCAAGCGGCTTCAAATGGTAAAAGCCGCCTGCGGCTTCGCACGGCGTGGTCGCTCACCCGCGTTCCAAGAACTTTTCGTACTCGCCGAGGCCAACGAGGAATCGGTGGTTCGGATCCGCGTGTGGGTTCTTCGACTGAAGGTCGGCCATTGCCTCATCAAGGCTGAAGGCACGTTCTCGCATGAAATAGCCCAGGATCACCAACGAACTCCGGCTTTCCGCCGCATCGCAGTGAACCACTACGGAGAAATTCTTCCGACGAAAGCGCGACAACATTTCGACGGCAAGTTCAAGCCAGTCGATTCCAGGGAACGCATGATCCGCAAGCGGCATGTGAATGACCGCCGTGAGCCCGTGGCCCGCGACGAATTCGTTCGGCGTATCAGTTACGTTGAGAACGACCTGAATGTCACCAGGGGGATACAACCCCAGGTCTCCGGCTTGATACAGCCCCGGTTCGATGAGGAAATACCGCTCCGCATCGAGTTGGGGGCGTTTAGTTTCAGGACTCGGTTGCGAGGTTTGATTCGGATTCGGGTTCATGCGGGCAATTCCACCAGCCTTCCCGTACGGTTGCTCTCGTAGATGGCGCAAATCAATTCAACGGACTTTTTCCCCTCGCGGCCATCAACTTTTGGCAATCTCTTCCCACGAACTGCGTCAACGAAGTCCGCGAGCTGCCGCCGATGGCCCTCATGATTGATCGACTTCGGATCGGCCGCACCACCGCTCGCCCCGACTTTCGCAGCGAAACGAGCCTTGATTTCGTCATCCGTTGGCGTCGGCGGGTTGAAGTCCCACTTCAGCACATCCTCCTGCTCGATGACCGCCGAACCCTTGTCGCCGTGAATCGCGATTTGCTTCGGGTACCCCGGATGAACGCTCGTCGTTGCTGTGAGGAAACCCAAAGCTCCGTTGCGGAAACGAATCGCCGCGACAGCCGTGTCTTCGACCTCGATGCGTTCGTGTGCGAGCGTGGCAGTCAGGCCGCACACCGCTGCGGCCGGCCCCATCATCCACAGCAGCAAATCGACATTGTGAATCGCCTGATTCATGATCGCGCCGCCGCCGTCAAGAGCCTGCGTGCCTTTCCAGCCGCCTTCGTCGTAGTACGCCTGTGAACGCCACCACTTGTTCGACGCCTCGCCAAGCGTGAGCCTGCCGAATTTGCCCGCGTCCACGGCGGCCTTCAGCGTCACGTTCGAGTCGGCGAATCGGCTCGGGAAGATCGTGCAAAGCTGCACTTTTGCCTTGTCGCAGGCGTCGATGATTGTCTGGCAGCGCGGCCCGGTGATCTCCAACGGCTTCTCAACAACGACGTGCTTTCCAGCCGCGGCAGCAGTCAGAGCGGGTTCGACGTGGGCGCCGCTGGGGGTCGTGATGATGACCGCGTCGACGCCGGGAGCATTTACCGCCTCCTCGACCGTGGCGAAGATCGGGCATTCCGGGATGCCGGTTTCGGCGATGAGTTTGTGAGCATTCGCAGGCGTGCGGCTCACCAGCGCCGCAGTACGAGCGCCTGGAATCTCCGCGATGGCACGAGCGTGATACCGTGCGATCATGCCGCAGCCGATGATCGCGAATCCGAATGGGGAGGACATGATGTTTCTCCGTGTGGATGACGGAGATTGTAGGAGGGCGGGACTGGCGTAACTATACTTTCGACATGACGGTTCACGATGCACTCGCCGACTGCCGGCTCACCGATGCGATTTCGCTTCAAGAAGCGGATGTCGTCGCGGCACCGACTGATCCTGGTGCGCGTCGGTTGCTCGTCGATCTGCTTGTGTTCGCGGGTCGCCTTGATGATGCCCGCGCACAACTCTCGCACATCCACCCCGACGTTCCAGAATGGCACGATGTCGAACGCAGTCTGCTCCGGCTGTTCCGGGCGGAAACCCGACGTTCGGTGGAACTGCGTCAGCCGCAAATTCGCCCAGAACCGGCACCGAGGCACGCCACCCGTCGCTGGCTCGCCATGAAGGCGATTCGCCGGGGCAAGCCCGACGACGCCATCAAATGCATCGACGCCGCCGACAGCGTCTCGCCGGAAATTCGCGGCTTCATCGATGGCCAAGAATTCACGGGGTTACGTGATGCCGACGACCGTTACGGGTCTGTGTTGGAAGTATTTCTCGGCGGCGAATACTTCTGGTTCACCTGGGAGTCTATCCGCAAGCTGACGATCTCGCCGTTGGACACGCTTTTGGATCAACTTTATCGGCCGGCAATGTTGTCGCTGAAAGATGGGTCGATGTTCGTGGTGCATTTGCCGATGGTGTATCCGGGCTCGCACAGTGTCGAGGGTGCGTTCTCGCTTGGCTTCGAGACCGATCACGTCTGCCCGGATGGCGGCCCGACTCGTTGCGTTGGCGGAAAGTTATTGCTCGTCGGGGACGAAGACGAAATCCCGCTGACGAACTGCCGCATGATCGAAGTGCGGTGAGTCATGGTTTTGCGAGCCACGGGGTTTATCCCCGTGGGGTTTTTCACCACGCAAGACCACGGGGATAAACCCCGTGGCTCGCAAGAGGCTTCGTTCAACTCGGCTTCCGTCGCACGCCGCAAATCGCCTCTGCGGTCAGCGGGTCTTCGGGCCAACTGTGCTTCGGATAGCGGCCACGCAATTCCTTCCGCACGAGCGGGTAGCCATTCGCCCAGAAGCTCGCGAGGTCGTCGGTCACCTGCTGCGGGCGGTGATTTGGCGCGAGCAAATGCAGTAGCACTTTCACTCGCCCTCTGGCAATGCGTGGCGTCTCCGTGAGCCCAAACATCTCCTGAATGCGAGCCGCGAGAATCGGTGTGCGGCCTTCCGTGTACTCGATGCTGATGTGACTGCCGCTCGGCACCTCGATCGTATCGGGAACTTCCGCGTCGATGGTCCGCAGTTGGTCGTAGGTCAACTGATTGCGAAGGAAGTCGAGCCACGGACCGTGCCGCACGTCCGCGAGTGACCGCTGACCGCGACAGAAGAATTCGAGTGCTTCCCGCAGGTCGGCGGCATCGAACGCGGGCAAGTTCAACTCCGGCACCCACGCTCGCAGGCAACGCACTCGCGTGCGGAATCGCCCGGCCTCCGACTCTGGCGTCGGTAGACATTGCGCGAAGTGTTTCGCCGCAGATTCCGCGAGAATCCGGGCGGCTTCGTTGTCGTCGCCGATGTGTGCGGGCGTCTCCGACAGCACCAACTCATCGAATCGCGTGAGCTTCTTGGCGATGAGCTTCTCGGTGCGTTCGTCGAACATCACTTCGATTTGCGTGCTCACGCGATCTGCGGGAAGCCAGTCCCGTTCGACGCCTGAAGCGAGCCGCACGAACGAATCGGTGCCGCCCGCATCGACATCGACGCACACGAACAGTTCCGGTTCGCTGACGCCACTGCTGGGAGCGAGTTTCACGCCACGACCGGTGATGGTGACGGCCTTGCTGCTGCCGGGCTCGCGTCGCCGTGCGAGACGATCCGGATACGCTGCGAAGATGCACCGCAACAGCGATGAGTCTTGATCTTGGCGAGCGGTTGGCGTGAGAAGTCGTTTCAACTGGTCTCGCACATCCAGCACGGCACGTGCACCGCCACGATGCAGTCGCCCAAGCGGACCATCAAGCCGACCAGTTGCGTCAAACGCTTCGAGTGCTTCCACGCGGTCAAGCACATCCGAAACGGTCGGCGGGGCCGTGCGAACATATGGCCCTGAATCGAACTCCCTCAAAAATGGATCGCGTTCCGAAAGCAGTGCCGCCGCGAGTGCCGCACGCTGACCGCAGCCGAGCCGCTGGCCTTCGATCAGCAAGCGGGCCAGTCGCGGATGCACAGGCAAAGCTGCCGCATCGCGGCCAATGTCGGTGAGCGAACCGTTTGCCACGATGCCGAGTTGTTCCAGCAACCGCAGCGATTCGGCGAGCGAATCCGATCGTGGTGCGTCGAGCCACGGGAAACGTTCGACATCCGATTCGCCTAACGCGAACAGTTGCAGCACCGCACCACACAGGTCGACGCGCCGAATCTCGGGAATGGTTTGTTCGGGCCGTCCGCGATGACTCGGCTCATCCCACAATCGGACGCACACGCCCGGCTGCGTTCGCCCCGCACGCCCGGCCCGCTGATCCGCCGACGCACGCGAAATCGGGCCGAGCTTCAGTCGATCCATGCCGATGCCGGGCTCGAACTCCATCTGGCGAGCAAGCCCCGAATCAACTACCGCCGTGACGCCGTCAACGGTCACGGACGTTTCGGCCACGTTCGTCGCCAGCACGACTTTTCGGTGCGGTAACTTCTGCAACGCACGATCCTGCTGTTCGGGGGGCAGATCGCCATGAAGAGGAAGCACCTCGAAGCCGTGCTCTCTGGCGTCGCGTTCCAACTCGTCGGCTGCTTGCCGAATCTCACGCAATCCCGGCAGGAATGCCAGCACGTCGCCGCTGGTTTCGGTCAGCACTTCCCGCACGGCATCCGCAACCGCGAATGACACACCGATGTCACTGCGACGCGGCCGATACTTCACGTCCACGGGAAACGCCCGCCCCGCACTATCCACGACCGGGCATCCACCGAGATACGCCGAGATCGCCGCTGGATCGACCGTCGCCGACATCACGATCACTTGCAACTCGGGCCGCACCGTCTCGCGAATGAGTCTGACCAAGCCCAACGCTAAATCGGCTTCGAGGCTGCGTTCGTGGAACTCGTCGAACACGACGCACGCGACGCCTTCAAGGAACGCATCATCGTGAAGCCTGCGAAGCAACACGCCGGGCGTGACGACCAGCACTCGCGTTCGCGGACCAGCCTTGCGATCGAACCGCACTTGATACCCGAAGACATCTCCCAGGGGAGAACCGTGTTCGATGGCCATTCGTCTGGCAGCAGCGCGAGCCGCAACGCGGCGAGGTTCCAGCATGATGACGAGTCCATCGCTCGCCAGACCTGATTCCACAAGGGCCGGGGGAACGCGAGTGGTCTTGCCCGCACCGGTGGGGGCACGCAAAACGACGGCCCCTCGCGTTCGCATCGCAGCGAGCAGGTCGGGCAAGGCATCATCAATTGGGAGCGGTTCGCGTGGCATATCATCAAGTTTAGCGGTGACCCCAGCGGGGTCACTGCAATACACTTTGCGAAACGGATATCCTCGGAAGGAGTTCGCTGGTGAACCCACGCTGGTTACTCATCGCGTTTGCGTTGTTGATTGCAACGCCTGTCGGCGCGCAAGACAAGAAGCCACCGCTGCGTTGGGGCACCGACCCGACCGGCGGCGCACCCTATGTCTACAAGGAAGGCGACAAGTTCGTCGGGTTCGAGGTCGAACTGGCTGACTATCTCGCGAAGGAGCTGGGGCGCGAAAGCAAGATGGTCACCGGCGACTGGGACAAACTACCCGAACTACTCGGCAAGCCTGCCGACGACGCCAACGGCATCGACATCGTTCTGAACGGCTACGAGCTTCGCGAAGACCTGGAAAAGCAGTATCCGTCCACGGTGCCGTACTACGTCTACCGACTCGGGTTGGTCATTCACAAAGACAACGCCGAAGCTATCGAAGGCTGGAGCGATCTGAAGCGACCCAAGGGGAAAGACGAGAAACGCACGGTTGGCGTTCTTATCGGCTCGGCAGCGCACGAGTACATGAAGAGCGACGTCTTCGGCGACAAGATTGATCTCAAGATCAATCCAGACGTGGCAACCGTCATCGGTCTCGTCGAGCAGAAGCGACTTGATGCAACCGTACAGGATTTGCCCGCCGCAGTTTACTACATCAAGCACGGCAAGGACATTGTACTCTGCGACGAGCCACGCAAGCCGGGGTACTACGTCATCCTGACGCGGGCGAAGGACAAGGAACTCCGCGAGCAACTCAACGCGGCGATCAAGAAGGGCATCAAGGACGGCACGCTGAAAAAGATCTACGACAAGTACGGGCTGTGGAACGAGGATCAGGAGCGGTTGCTGTACTGGACGGAACAGCCGTGGCCGCCGTTCAAAGTCGAGATGGAAGAGGAATCGACCAACTCAAAAGTGAACTGGGAGCAGATGTTCAAGGAGTTGTTGCGAGCTGCAGGCATGACCGTGTACCTCGCAATCGCGTCGTTCCCGATTGCCATGTTCATCGGGTTGCTCGTTGGCCTTGGTCGCGTCTACGGTCCGCTGTGGCTGCGAATCCCACTCGGAATCTATGTCGAGTTCCTTCGCGGCACGCCGTTGTTGCTTCAGCTTTATTGCGTCTTCTACATGCTGCCGCAAATCGACCCGCATCTCACGCTCACGCCGTTGCAAGCGGGCATCCTCGGATTGGCGATCAACTACTCCGCATACGAAGCGGAGAACTACCGGGCTGGCATTCAGTCCATTCCCAGAGGGCAGATGGAAGCGGCGCTCGCGCTTGGAATGAGTCCGCTGACGGCGATTCGCGTGGTGATCGTGCCGCAGGCGGTTCGCGTCGTGATTCCGCCCGTGACAAACGACTTCATCGCGCTGTTCAAGGATACGTCGGTGTGCTCCGTCATTCTCATCACGGAACTGACCCGGAAGTACAACGAGCTGTACAACTTCAACCGCGATTACATCGTGCAGTTGGCGTTCATCACGGCGGGGTTGTATCTGCTGATGAGCTATCCGATGTCGTTGTTGGCTCGCTGGCTCGAACGACGAATGGGCACACAAGCAGCGGGAGGCCACCGATGAGCAGCAAATTCGAAGCACGAAGCACGAAGCACGAAATAGAAATCCCGATATTGGAGACGGGCTCCCGAGGTGCAAGCGTTGGCCCCCTCACCCGCCGCGAGTCTTCGAGCGGCGGGTGAGGGGGTACCACCTACCCCTCACCCAAGCCACCTTCGCAATGCAGGAGGCCACCGATGATTTCCGTCACGAACATCGTGAAATATCACGGGCCGACTCGCATCCTCGATGGTGCGAGCATCACGATTCGCAAGGGCGAAGTCGCGGCGATCATCGGGCCGTCAGGTGGTGGCAAGAGCACCTTGCTTCGTTGCATCAACGGCCTCGAACTGTTTCAAGAAGGCGAGATCGGTGTCGGGGACGCGGCGAAACTGATCGGTGGGCAGACTCCCACCAAGGCAACGCTGATTCAACTGCGGCGAATGGTTGGCATGGTATTCCAGCAGTTCAACCTGTTCCCGCACATGACGGTGTTGAAGAACGTCATGGCGGGGCCGATTTACGCTCTCGGGAAGTCGCACGCTGAGGCTGAGACCATCGCGAAGAAGTTGCTTGATCGCGTCGGGCTCAGTCCGAGGATCGACGCGAAGCCGTGGCAACTTTCGGGCGGTCAGCAACAACGTGTTGCTATCGCACGGGCGCTTGCGGTTAACCCTGCGGCGATCCTGTTCGACGAACCGACGAGCGCTCTCGATCCGAAGATGTCGGCGGAGGTCATGCGGGTCATCGACGACCTGGCCGACGACGAACAGTTCCAGGCCGCGATGGTGATTGTTTCGCACGATCTCGCGGCGGTGAAGAAGATCGCCGACACCGTTCACGTCCTGAATGCGGGGCGTGTCGCTTACACCGGACCGGCTGCCGAGGCGTTCGCACCCGGCGGCCCCGTCGAGAAGATGGAGTGATTCATGGCAACCGCGACCGCACAACAAGTGATCCGTGTTGGGCACAGCCCCGACCCCGACGACGCCTTCATGTTCCACGCCCTGGCGAACGACAAGATCGCCACCGGAAACCTGAAGTTCGTCCACGAACTGCAGGACATCGAGACTCTGAATCGCCGGGCACTCAAGGGCGAACTCGAAGTCACGGCCGTGAGCATTCACGCCTACAGTCAGTTGCTCGACAAGTACGCACTGCTGCCGACGGGTTGTAGCATGGGCGACAAATACGGCCCGATGGTCGTGGCCCGCAAGCCGATGAAAGTGAGCGATCTTCCGGGCATCAAGATCGCCGTTCCGGGCACCCTCACCACGGCGTTCCTCACGCTGAAGTTGCTGTTCGATTCGATCGGCGCGAAGGACAAGCTCACGTTCGATGTCGTGCCGTTCGACGAGATCATTCCGGTGGTGTCGTCGGGCAAGTACGACGCGGGGCTCATCATCCACGAGGGCCAGCTCACGTTCCAGAACCAGGGCTTGCACCTCGTGACCGATCTCGGCGTGTGGTGGCAAGACAAGACGGGGTTGCCGCTGCCGCTCGGCGGGAACGTCGTTCGCAAGGATCTCGGCAAGGACACGATGCGCGAGATCAGCCGGCTCATCAAGGAGAGCATCCGCTACGCGCTCGACCACCGCCGCGAGGCTCTGGATTACGCCCTGAAGTATGCCCGCGACATGGACGTGGCCCTCGCGGACAAGTTCGTCGGCATGTACGTCAACGATTGGACGCTCGACTACGGCGAACGTGGTCGAGCTGCGATTCGGGCGTTGCTCGACGCAGGCCACAAGGCGGGGATCATCGCGAACCCAACGGCAGTTGAATTCGTGGAATAGTTGATTGTGGGTTGTGGATTGTTGGTTGTGGGTTGGAATCGCCACCGTGCTTCCCAATCCCTTTCCGGCGATCTACAATCCACCATCCTCAATCCACAATCGACAACTCATGATTTCCCTCATTGTCTATACGCCGCCGCCGAGCCAGTGCGGGTATCTCCCGCACAAGAAGTCGCAACTCACATACGAAATCGTCGCCGAACTCACGTCCACGGAATACGGCGACCGACTCAACGCGGGCTGGCGGCGATTTGGGCACTCGCTGTTCCGCCCGACCTGCGAAAAGTGCCAGGCGTGCCAGTCGGTTCGCGTGCCGATCGCCAGTTTCGTACCGAATCGCAGCCAGCGGCGAGCGATGGCCGCCAACGACGGCGACGTGAAACTCGTGATCGACGACCCATCGGTAACCGACGCGAAACTCGACCTGTACGATCGGTTTCACCACTTCCAGCATCTCAGCAAGGGCTGGCCCGAACACGGCCCCGAAACCGTCGCCGCGTATGCCGACTCGTTCGTCGATAACCCGATCCCAACCGAGGAATGGTGCTACTACCTCGGCGACAAGCTTATCGGCGTCGGGTATGTCGATCTCATCCCGGATGGGTTATCGGCAATCTACTTCTTCCACGACCCCGAGGAACGCGACCGCTCGCTCGGCACGTACAACGTACTGTGCGTTCTCCGCGAAACGGCCCGTCGCAAACTGCCCCACGTTTACATGGGGTACTACGTCGAAGGTTGCCGTTCGCTCGAATACAAGAGCCGCTTTCGTCCGAACGAGGTGCTGCACCCCGACGGCGAATGGCGCACGTTCCTTGACTGAAGTCGAAAGTCGTAAAGTCCTAATGTCATAAAGTCAGCGACAACCCCGGCGTTATGACTTTCGACTCTCAAAACAACATGCTCAACGTTCACCTTCGCATCAACGACAACAGCACCAAGAAGCCAACGCCCGTTCGCGTTCGCATCACATCACCAGACGGCACCCATCACGCACCACTCGGGCGAGTTCTGGAATTCCCCGTTGGTCGGAACGAGGCGGTGGGTGCAGGTATGAACCTCGACCGTACACTGTGGTTCCCCATCGACGGAGCGTGCGAGATTCCGCTGCCTGCTGGCGTTCCCCTGCGAATTCAGGCCACCAAAGGCCCTGAGTTCACGCCGCTCGATGAAGCGGTCACGCTCGGTACGGGGCAAATCTCGCTGCGGTTCGAGATCACTCGATGGACTGATTCACACGCTAACGGGTGGATGTCGGTTGATTCACGCTGTCACTTCCTGACACCGCACGATGCCCTACTCGAAGCTGCGGCCGAGGGGGTCGATGTCGTGAACCTGCTCGCGACGGTGCAGCGATTCCCGAGCATCAACGGTACGGCATACCTCACGGTTCCGAATCTCACGGCGTTCAGCGGGCAGTCACCGGCACTCGAACGCGATGGGCACGCGGTCATCGTCAACACGCTGAACACGCACCCCGTTCTCGGCAGCGTTGGGTTACTGAATTCGCATCGGCCGGTGTACCCGCTGACGTTCGGCGGCGAAGAAACCGATGACTGGGGCATCTGCGACTGGTGCGATCAGTGTCACCGCAAGGGCGGCTTACGGGTGTGGGTCGATGCGTTCGAGCCAACGGGTGGGTTGGTTGGCGGTGAGGCGTTGGTTGCGGCGATTCTCGGCAAAATTGACGCGATTGAAGTGACGGCTGGTCCGCGGAAGGTGCCGTTGATGCCGTGGGTGTATCGGCTGTGGAACGCGGGGGTATTGGTGCCGCTCGTTGGCGGCAGCGGCAAGGACAGCAACCGCGTGCCGCTCGGCTCGATGCGAACGTATGCGAGGGTGCGAGAACTGGTTTTAAGCCCCTCTCCCCTTGGGGGAGGGGTTGGGGAGGGGTCTTCAGAAGAACCTAACCCCCCAACCCCCTTCCCTAAGAAGGAAGGGGGAGCAAGACAAAGCGGTGGGGAATCGTCGTGGATTGCCGCAGTGCGTGCGGGGCGCTGCTACGCCACCACCGGACCGCTGCTTGACTTTAACATCTCAGAGTTGAGCATCCACGCGACCGCACGTTCGCTTTTCCCATTCGATGAAACCGCAATCATCGCGAACGGAAAGGTCATCGCTTCCGTCGCAGGTTCCGAGACACTTTCAGCCACGCTGCCCGAATCGGGGTGGGTGACAGTGCGTTGTCACTCTGCGACGGGAACCTTCGCACACACGTCGCCGGTTGCAGTGGGACAGCCGACACGCGATCCAGCAGCGGTCGTGGCACTGCGAAAGCTCATCGACCAGACCCGCGAATGGGCCGAACAACATGGACGGTATGTGAACCCCAAACGCCGCGAGCAACTGCTTGCTCGCTGTGCGGAAGCCTTCGCCAAACTTGGAGGCGATGCGTGAGGCACCCCGGACGCTGGATGGTCCACATTCGCGGAGCCGTTCACCGTGGCGTGCGCTGGCTGCGGACGACCATTCCGCGACGGGTCTGGGCGGCGCTATTTATCCCCGCGTTACTTCTCGGCATCGGCACCGTCGGCTATCGGTGGATCGAGGGCGATCAGTGGTCGTACTTCGATGGCTTCTACATGACCGCCATCACGCTCACCACCATCGGTTACGGCGAGACTCACGAACTCGGAACCAACGGCCGGATCTTCACCGTCCTTCTCGCTTACAGCGGCATCTTCACGCTGGCTTACTTCGCGTCCGAGTTGGTGCGGGCCGTGGTGACGGGCGAACTCAAGCAGACAATCGGGAGGCAATGGGTGGACGACAAACTCGCGACCCTGACAGGGCACCTGATCGTGTGCGGCTACGGCCGCATGGGCAAGATCGTCTGTGCCGAACTCGACCGGCAAAAGAAGTGGTTCGTGCTGATCGACAAGTCGCCGGAACTGCTGAAAGACTTGCCGTTCACGCACTGCCTGCCGTTGCAAGGCGACGCCACGAATGACGAACTGCTCCGCAAGGCCGGCATCGAGCGTGCTCGTGCGTTGGTCACGGTCGTGGGGTCCGACGCCGAGAATCTCTACATCACGCTCAGTGCTCGGCTGCTGAATGCGAAGTTGCAGATTGTCGCCCGTGCAGAAGAGGAAGATGCCGAGGTGAAGCTCCGCAAGGTCGGTGCGAACAAGATCATTTCGCCGTATCTCGCGGGTGGGCATCGCGTCGTGCAGGCGGTGCTGCGGCCTGCCGTGTTGCACTTCATGGAACTGGCGACCCGGCCCGAGTTCCTCGATTTGCAGATTGAGGAAGTGAAGGTTTCGTCCGGAAGCACTCTCGCGACTCAATCACTGAGACATTCGCGGATTCACTCCGACCTGGGAATCCTTGTGGTGGGCATTGTGCGACCCAACGGCGAGCTTCTGTATAACCCGCCGTTGGACACGATCATCGAACCGGAAGCGGTGATGATCGCGCTTGGTCAGCGCCGGCACCTGGATCAGTTGGAGAAACTGGCCACTGCGACTGCGTAGCACTTCCTGATTTTGCCCTCTCCCCTGGCGGGAGAGGGTGGCCGTGCTTTGCGGCCGGGTGAGGGGTGAAACCTCCAACAGTTGTGAAACTTAACCCCTCACCCGCTCGCAAAGCCTCGCTGCCCTCTCCCGCAAGGGGAGAGGGCGAATACCTTCCAATGCCACGGGCACACGTTGTCACAGCGTTTCCCGTCACGGCTTCGCATACGGAATCTTGTCCGGCGGGTCCTTCACCGGGTCGCGTTTCGGCGGCTCAACGGTCACGTTGCCGAAGAATTTGTCGATCTTCCACGGTAACACCGTCATGTCGCGGTCACCGGAAAGCGTCTGCGTGCCGTTCGACAGGAACGCCGCCGACACCACCGGTTGCCCGTGCTTCTTGAAGGTCGCGACCGCCCCCGTCTTCACAGCCGTGTCCCACAGCCGAACGGTGCTGTCCGCACCCGCAGTCAGAACCCACCGGCCGCCGTCCTTCACGGTCACCGAACGCACTGGCCCGTCGTGCCCCGTCAGCGTGAACTCGGCCGCATTTTCACCCAACTTCCAGACGCGAGTCGTGCCGTCGTCGCTGCCTGCCGCGTACCACTTGCCGTTGGGACTGATGCTGAGGCTCACCACCGGCGACGCGAACTTGCCGTGCGTGCGGACCGTCTTGCCGGTCGCCAGTTCCAACATTTCCACGTTGCGATTCGACGCGACGAGTAGATAACTTCCCGTCGGATCAACCGCGATGGCGGTGACGGTGCCGAGCTTTTCGAGTCGCCAGATTTCCTCGCCGTTGGCGACTTTCCACGCAGCCACGACGCCATCGAAACCCGCTGAGATGCCCCAGCGACCATTCGGGTTGAACGCGACCGCGCTCACCAGACTCGAATGCTCGCCGTACTTCTGTACCTGCAATCCGCTGTACATATCCCACACGCGAGCGGTGCCGTCCATGCTGCCGCTGATCGCGTATTTGCCGTCAGCGGAAAGCGCCACCGACCACACGCTGCCGGTGTGCCCGACGAATCGCTTCACATCACGCCGCCCTTCGACATCCCACAACCGCACGCTGCGATCGCCACTCGCCACGACCGCACGCAACCCGTCCTTCGCGAACGCCATCTGATTCGCGGTGCCGTCACGCGATTCGAGCGGGTCGATTTCGCCCGTGTTGTCGGCGTTTGTGGGTCCGTTCAGGCTCGCGAGGAAGAGCGTGCCGAGCCGCAACTCGCGGGTGAGATCGCCGAACGCTTGCAGCCAGATTTGCCGACTCACGGTGCCGCCCGCAGCCCGCAACGCCCCAAAGTGTTTGCGAAGCGTTTCGGAAACGTCGATCTTCTCGCGGAGTGCGTTCGTTGTCAGACCAACCTCGGCCGCGGCCGTTTCGAGATCGAGATCAGCCTCGTACTTTAGCGTGATCGTGCTGACCGCCTCGTACTTCGACACGCGAGCGCCGGTCTTCGCCACGGTCTCGGCGTACTTCTTCGCGTCGTCTTCCATCTGCTTGATGACGGTATCTTTGCCCGGGTAGAGCGCCTTGATGAGATCGCCCTCGGCTCGCGTGAACGCCTTCGGATTTTTGGTCAGGTGATCGAGAACCTGATCGGCTTTCGGCAGAATGCCCGTGACGTGGCACGACATGCACGACACGCCCGCTTCCACCGCACGGTCGGGGCGTTTGGGGTCGCTCACGATCGCTTGGGGGGCCTTGTCGAGTCGGTTGTTGTTCGCGTTCATGATGTAGTAGGCGTGCATCCCGTTCGGCAGCGCGAAGATCGCTTCGCCGCCTGCGTGCTTGAACGGAAACTCCGCCAGCCCCGCCGGTCCGAGCGGAAACGCGAACACGTTTCGCTGATCGGGCACGAGGTTGCCGTTGAGCCGATCGCCGAGGTTCGCGGGCGGTTCGTCGAAGTCGTAGGTTCGCCAGTACATGCCGTGTGCCGAGTCGTGGCGTTCCAGAATGCGGTTGAACCGCGAGATGCCAGACCCGTTGAACGCAGCCCGTGCGACCCGTTCCTGCTGAATGTCGGCGATGGCGTCGACCCGCAGCAGCTTCTCGACTTCGGTGATGCTCGCGGGCAGTTGCAGCACGTCATAGTAAAGAGGCGCACGGCTCGCCGTTGCGACGAACCAGTCGGCTCGAATCACGGGAACCTTCGTCAGCGTGCCGACGCTCGCGGCTCGTGCGGCGGTCGTGTCTTCGAGGATGCCGTAGGGGTATTCCTGCAAGATGCGGTTCCAGATGGTCGCGTCCCAAACGTACCACCGCAGATCGATTCGCAAGACGGTTTTCAGCGGGTCGATGGCCACCGGATTGACGACCTTTGAGCCCCACGACAGGCTGTTCACGAGCTTGTTGAGAGCGTTGCGATACGTTTGCAGTTCTTCGTCGGAGAGGCCCGCGTTGTGCAGGTGTGCGAGCGAGAAGTATCGCTGAAATCGCCGTGTGCGGCGATCCATCGTTTCGAGGTCGGCGAGGATGAAGTTGTAGGCGTCGCCGGTGGTGATCGTGGGTCGGCTCGGAGTCATTTCGCCGCCGCTTGCTCCTGCCGCGATCCACTTCTTGATCGCTTCGAGTTCCTCGACCGTCGGGCGAATCTTTTCGCCGGGGGGTGGCATGGTGCCGTCGTCCATGCGACGGAAGAGGCGGCTCGCGTTGGGTTCGTTGGGCACGATCTTCTTGCGAGCGACGAGCTTCCCGAGGTCGGTGACGTAGTTGATGCCGCCTTCGATTGCACCGTCTTGGCCGTGGCAGCGATAGCAGTGCGTCTTCAGCACAGCTTGTGCGCTGGCCGCGAGTTGCTTCGGATCGTCAGCAAATGCTGGCGACGCGAAGACGACAAACGCGACTGCGATGAGGAAGTTCTTGGCTGGCATCGTCTTCGTCCCCATTTCCCGAATGAGAAGGCGGCGACCACCTTCTCATTACCTGGCCCGGCGCGGAATCGCTACCAGTAAAGACGACAAACGCCGCCCGACCGATTGGAAATTAATGCGGTGCCTCAATGGAGTTTCAGTTACCCAGGCTTCTTGAGTTTGTTGATGGCGGGCACGGTGGTTTCCGCCGGCGCTGGGGTGAGCAACAACAGGAGGAAATACCCAGGGAAGAAGTTGGGCTCCGAAGCGTTCTCTTCAACTTGGGTATCATCTTTGGGTGATAGGTAGAACACCCCCTCTTTGAACTTGTGGCGGGTGAGGTGGTCGTATGGAGTGGTCCGCGCGTTCCCTGGGCCTTCTCCCTTGCCATCTCGCAAAATGTAGAGTCCTTTTGGCATGAACGTCCAATGAGTCGTCCACCGGACTGGCTGTCCTTCCTTTAGACGACGGAGCATGTGCCCGGCGAGTACCCCACTGATGTGATCGCGAAGCCTGTTGATTTCTTCGTCTTCGTACTGCGAAGCCCACCGGTATTCGATGGGCTTCTTCTTGGGGTCGCGATGCTCAAATGTCATGACTCCGCCGGTGAAGGCGTAGCCACCATTTATAAATTGCTGAACCACGGCATAAGTAAACGAGCCAACATCGCGATAGAGGAGCTTTCTGGTGCGCGATCGTTCTTTGTAAACGAGACCGTTCTCGTGGCATTGAAAGAGGCAGCCCATCTTCCGCCACTGTAGCAGAAGTGGTAACGCTCCTCCGGCGATAAGCAACGGACCAAAAATCAATCCAGCGAACGACGCGCTTTGTTGTTTCGCAGTCCCAAGCCCCGCGACCCCCGCAAGTCCCGCGAGGATCCAGATGCTGCCGAGTGGCCCGGCCACGAGGAGCCACAGCAAATGCGAACGCATCTCTTTTTTGGTTGCCCCCGCTTCTCGCTCGAAGATCAACCGGCCAAGTTCATCTCCAACCGGAGTTGAACTCATTCCTATCGGTACGGCTTCTGCCCTGGGAATTGAATCCCTCGGCATTCGAACGGACGAACCACCCGGAGGATAACCCGTTGCCGATGTCGCTGGCTCGGGCCTGGTAGTTGGTTTGGGTTGTGTTATTGCAGCGCTTGGAGTGGCCCGTGGCGGTTTCCTGACAAGTTCTTTCAAAACGCGATACAGAACAGTCGCCCGAGGTGAGGTCGCATCCTTGCGAAGCATCGGCTCAGCGTGACCAGAGAGCCAGACGCAGACAGCGTTATCCACCCAGTCAACAGCCACGATCTCGTTGATCCGAACCGTTGTGGATTCGCCGTCGGTATCAATCGACAATTCTTCACGTCGCAGTGTCCACCCTTCGCCGGTGATCGTTTCTCCGTCTTGAAGTTGTTGCAGAGTACGCTTGGCAAGATTCTCGACGGTTTGCTGCAATGCAGTCCCGATACTGTCCTCTTCCTTGGACGACGTTTCATGTTCGAAAATCAGCTCCTTGGTTTCCTTACCGACTTGAAAGGCAAACCGAATACGCCGCCGCAAATGCGTGATTTTTGGAAGTCGAACAACGTTCTCGGCAATGCCAACATCCGACACTTTGTTCTCGGAGATGCGATGGTTCACTCCGCAGTGACTGTAAACAAACTCCTCATCCTGAGCCGTGAGCCAGTGACGGGATTTCCAACTCATCCAAAGTCGCGCCGACAAAAGTATCCCAACTGCGACAATGAGAGGCGCTATGTCTTTCGCCTTATCTGGCCTTGAAATCGGTGGGAAGAATGCAGCAACCGTGAGGCAACTCCCAATGATGAATAGCGCGGCCAGCCCCCCGCTCAACACACCGAAGTACTCTTCACCCCAAAACACAGACTTGGCCATGATGATGCCTCGATAACGGGAATTTGGGTTGAATCATAGCTTCTCCCGAGAGTCATCGCTTCTTCTTTGTTTGAGGTTTCGTTGCTTTCAGAACTCGAAGCGTGATATCATCACTTCAGTAACCGGGGCACTTCGCCCCAACCTCACGTTCTGCGACCATTTGATCGCACAATCCACCGGCATCGCGTCAGCCGTCAAGACGCACGATTATGGGTCTCCGAATGCGGCTCCACGATGGGGAGCCAATCGGGCAGGCACTTCGACGTTTCAAGAAACTTGTCAACCAGCGAAAGCCGCGACGGAAAGCGGGTAAGCCAAACAGTTGGCCGCTGGGGATGCAGTATTTCGTGCGGAACACGGAGATCCGCAGACGCAAGGAATTCAGGAAGTGGATCTTGAGCCAAGCCGCCACGCCCCCTGCGCGATTGGAAATTCGTGTGATGCCTCAATTGAAGCAGGTTTGGCGAACAACCAGCTTCCCTGGTCGTCACTTCGGACTGCCCCACCGCCCTTGGTGCAACAGAACTCGCGCACGCATCATGAGGGCTTCAAAACTGTCCGGATCCTTTCGCAGCGCCTCCTCGAACAGCTCCAGAGCGGTGTCGCTCTCGCCTTTCTGGAGGTAACACTTCCCGAGGGCAATTCGTGCGGAGACGTTCTCGGGATCGACCGCGATAACCCTCGCCCAGAGCGATTCTCCGTCGCGCCAGTAAACGAGTTGCTGCCGGGTCGCGACGGCGAGTAACGCGACCACCACAACCACCGCCACGTATCGCGCAACGACCGGTATACAGAGCCGCTCCGCCAGGTCAGCCAGCCCCCAGACCATTGCCAGGAACAGTCCGACGTGCGGAACGTAGGTGTAGCGGTCAGCATGGGACTGCTCCCCGACGTGGACAATGCCGATCATCGGAACGAACGTGCCGAGGAACCACAGCCACCCGATCAAGAGGTACGGGGCTCGCCGATATAAGGCGACCGCCGGGACCGTCAGCCCGAGGAGGAGAAGCGCCAGCCCCGCCGTCCGCACGACGGGCGGCGGTTCTTTCGGCAACGAGTAGAAGACCACGAGGTCGGTCGGCCACATTGTCTGGCCGAGGTAGGTCGCATACGATCCGATGACGTTCGCCACTCGCAGTGGCAGGCCAATGCGATCTAACTCGTGTACCGCACCACCGAATGCTTGAGCAGAGAATGTCAGGACGCACGCCGCGACGACCAGGACGAACAGCGGCCACTTCTCCCAAACTCGCTCGCCGAATTCGGAAAGGGTGCGGACCCGGCCGAGCGGCCAGAGGTCAAACAGCAGTAACGCGAACGGAAGCGTGACGGCCAGCGGCTTCGACGCCAGCGCCAGCGCACAGCACACGATCAGCGTGAGGTACCTGCCCCACGATGGCACCGCGGCGTAGCGGACGTGAGCCAGCATTGTCAGGAACCAGAACAGTGTGCAGAGGACGTCTTTTCGTTCGGTCACCCATGCCACGGATTCGACGTGCAACGGATGCAATCCCCAAACGGCCGCAACCGCTACCGACCGGCCGACAGCACCGGTCGCGGTCCGGAGGATCAGGTACAACAGAGCAGTGTTGATGGCGTGAAGAAGGAGGTTTGTCAGGTGGAAGCCAGCCGGGTTCGCACCCCAGATCGCGGCGTCGAACTGGAGCGAGACCCAGGTTAGCGGATGCCAGTTCGCCAGATCAAAGGTCGTGAGCGCCCACCAGAGGTTTTCGGTGGTCGGTCCGCCGAGAATGTGCGGATTCAAAGTGACGTACCCAGGATCGTCGTAGTTGACGAAGTCGAACCAGAACGCCGGTAAATAGACACAGGCCGCCAGGGCGACCAGCGCGAGCGCGACGAACGCGTCCGACCGAACGAGGGGATGCGGCGAGAACCGGTGCATGGCTCAGCTCGGGAGAAGAACGCGAATCACGATTCGCTTATCGTTATACTCCGCGTTGGGAAATGAGGCGTTTGGCGAGCCGCGACCGCCAGGGAGCGGGAAAGGTGAACCGCTCATTTCCCAACGCGCGGAGGATCGCATTGTTCCAGTAACCGGGGCGTTTCGCCCCACCGCCGACCTGAGACGTGGACGGTTTTCGAGAAGCCCTAAACGAAAGCAGCCCCCGGCAAGCCGGGGGCTAATTCGATTCCGCATTCACGACGGAATTATTCGCCGACGTATGGCAGCAAGCCCATGAACCGGGCACGCTTCACGGCGTCGCCCGATGCTCGCTGGAAGGTCGCGCACAGCCCGCTTCGCTTGCGGCTGAACATCTTCCCCTGGCTCGTGATGAGCTTCTTCAGATTGCTCACGTCCTTGTAATCGACGAACGCCGGACGAGGGCATCCTTCTTTCGTGCAGAACCGGCAACGGTTTTTACGGTTCTTGCCCAGCTTCTTCCGGATCATGTTCGCTACCCACCCTCACCTGATGTTACCGATCTGTGTGTTCCGAAAATTCGGGAAGTGCCATCCTAGTGGGAAAAGAAAAAGTGAAAAGGGAAAAAGGTAACCCGAGATGCGGTTCTTGCGTCTCGGGTTACCTTTCCGTGATTTCTGGCCGCTGGCTCACGCCATACCGAGGTCTTTCTTCAGCGCGGTGTACCAATCGCTGAACCAACCGGTCTTCACCTTGTTGTTGCCGGTGTCTTCCATGATCGTCACGATCATTTTCTTGATGTCGCGGTCGTTCTTCTTGCCTTGCGCGGCCTTTTTGACCGTGTGGAAGATCATGTCGAATTCTTTCTGATCGACCTTCCCGTCGTTGCCCGCCGCCGCTTCAACCTGATCCTTGATTTGCTTGTGGAGCTGGCTTTCCAGAATGTAGCTGTGTTCGTCGCACACCTGCACGAGAGCGCCGCGAGCGCTGTCGATGCTGACGCCAAGTTGAATCGCGATCTGAAGAATTTCGCGTTCCTCGTTCTTGTCGAGGTACTTGTCGTCGTAAGCTCGGAGCTTGATCTCGTTCACGAACCGTTTCTTGATGTCTTCAACGGACATGGTCGCGTCTCCTTTTCCTGGCCAAAAACGGGATGGGACAGAGTGAAACCGTGGGCGACGGACGCCCGTTCCTTGGTTCTTCGGTGTCGCGTCCGAGATCTTTATCGACTTCTTTCCGATTTTACCGTAGCGTACCGGCCGTTCAATCAGATTAAGCCACGATTGGAGATTGGATAATGCTGAGCGGGGAAACGACATCGACGCACGGCGGACCGAGCCGACCGGTGCCAGGTGCCGGTTGGGCCCTCGCCCTCCTGCTCGGAATCAACCTGTTCAACTACATCGACCGGCAAATTCTCTCGGCCACGCTGCCAAAAATTCGCCTCGACGCCACGATTCTCCGGCCTGACGATCCCCTCGCACAGACAAAACTCGGCGCACTCACGACCGCCTTCATGGTCGCGTATATGTGCCTGTCGCCGCTGTTTGGTCGCCTCGGCGATACGATGTCGCGCTGGGTTCTCGTTGGCATTGCCGTGATTCTCTGGAGCCTCGCGACAGGGGGAACCGGGCTTGCGACGGGATATTTCCTGCTCTTCTTCGCTCGCTGCCTTGTGGGGGTTGGCGAAGCGGCTTACGGTCCCGTCGCACCCGCGATGCTCTCGGATCTCTATCCGGTAGATCATCGCGGTCGGATCATGTCGTGGTTCTACATGGCGATTCCCGTGGGTAGCGCGCTGGGCTTCGTGATCGGTTCGCAGATCGCAGAAACGGAACTCGGCTGGCGTGGAGCGTTTCACGTCGCAGTGATTCCAGGCATCGTGCTGGGCGTGTTGTGCTTCTTCATGCGTGACGTGCGGAGCATGAGTCCGGCACAGAAGGGAGAATCGGTTCCGACTTCCGAGAAGGCAGCGGCCGAATGGCACGCACCACCCGAACCGAAGGGCCCAAGTTACTGGGATGTGCTGCGGGAACTGAAAGGCGTTAGGTCGTTCGTGCTGTGCAGTGCGGGCATGACGGCATCGACATTTGTTCTGGGCGGCGTGGCAACGATGGCGCAACTCTACCTCTTCGAGCGAGAAGCACGCTTCACTCTCGACGACAAGGCGATTACCAAGCTCGAAAAGATCGTGGATAGCGCTGGAACGCGAGTGGTGCCCGAGGCAGTAACCGACAAGCTGAAGACTGTGGCGTGGCCCCAAGGAATGACGTTGCCGGAGTTCCGGGTGAAACTGCGTGGCACGCTCACGGAGAACGAGTTCATGCTTTACAGTTCGTGGGCGTTCGACAGTTCGCCGGCCGAGGGGTCGCTGACGAACGGCACGATCGGGCTCTATTTCGGGGCGATTGTGGTCATCAGCGGATTGGTGGCGACGCTGATTGGCGGCATGCTCGGCGACTACTTGCGTAACCGTGGCATCAAGGGGGCGTATTTCAAGGTCGCGGGGTGGGGCATGATCGTGGCGTTCCCGGCGTACATTGCGATGCTGTACATCCCGTTCCCGCTTGGGTGGGTGTTCCTCTTCGTGGCGGTTTTCTTCCTGTTCTTCAACACCGGCCCCGCGAACACGATCCTGGCGAACGTCACGCGGTCGAAGATTCGCGCGACGGCGTTCGCCATCAACATCCTGATCATCCACGCGATCGGCGACGCCATCTCGCCGCCGATCCTGGGATTGATCGCGGATTACAGCAGTTTGCAGACGGCGTTCGTCGCCATCTCACCGTTGGTTCTCGTCAGTGGGGTGCTGTGGATTTGGGGCGCGAAGCATCTGGACGAGGACACGACCCGCGCCGAAACCGCGACGTGATCGAAGCTGGCGAGCCACGTGATAAACCCCGTGGCTTGCTCAGTCTCAGCCCCACAAAACTCAAAGCCTACTTGCGGGTGTTCATTATGATATACTGTTGTGAAAGACGCTCCTGTGTCCAACATTGATCGTGCCTTATGACAGAAGCCGAGTGGCTTTCCGAGCCGAATTTCGTTCTCCACGTCCAGCACGTCGAACCGCGTGCGTCGGCCCGGAAACTCCGGTTGCTCGCCGCGGCGTTCTGCCGAGCTGCGGGCGATCTCCTCGATCATCCGGAGTTGATCGCGTCGGTCGATGCAATCGAACGCTACGCCGATGGTGCCACCAGCGCCGCGGAACTGGAGAAGGCTCGTTCGCACGCACGGATCGTCGCGGTGCAGGCTTACGAAAAGTATGTGCGGTGGTCCGAAACGAACGTGCGTGAAGGGCTGAACCCAATGGTTCAGCATCAGGTCGCGTGGGCTGTTGCGTTCGCCGGCACAACTCCGCTTCCGGTGTCAGCCGTGGGCACGCGAATGGGCGAAGCGGTGGCGTCAAAGGCTGGTGCGAACACCGATATGTTGGCCGAGACGGTCGTGTCGCCGGAGTTCATTCCGGTCCTGCGAGCGGTCGTGTGGGATGCGTTCGGGAACCCGTTCCAACCGGTCGCGTTTGAACCAGCCTGGCGAACCGAAGCCGCGACCACGCTCGCGAATCAGATGTACGAAAGCCGTGACTTCTCCGCGATGCCGGCACTCGCCAACGAACTTGAGAAAGCGGGCTGCACCAATCCGGTTATGTTGGGGCATTGCCGCAATGCGAAGGCACCCCACTTCCGCGGCTGCTGGGTTCTCGATGGCGTGCTGAAGAAAGAGTGAATTCCGGATGGTTCCGGGGTGGGAAAATACCCCCCTAAGTTCATCACATTTCGCATCCGATGACGTAACAATTTTGCTGTGAACCGGCACCGCAAGATACAATCTGAAAAGAGGATGCGTCAGAAGAAATCAGTTCAGCTTGTCTGAACGATATTTCTTCCGGACGAATGGAATGGTTCCGGGGCTGAAACGGTTGGTTCCGGAGGTGGGGTGGGGAAGTCGTCCGGAACCAATGAGAAGCCGTCTCGCCCAAATTGACTGATCCGCACATTCGGAACAACCGATGAAATCCTCTGAGGGTCGCCTCGGGGGTCTTCATGGCGTTCTTGGTTCGCCAGCACTTTGTTTGGCTCCTCGGGCTGTCGCTGCTCCCGGTCGGGTGTTCGTTTGGTCCGAAAGCGCTGCCCATCGACCGCATCCGCTACAACGAAGCCGTCAAAGCAAGCACGGAAGAGCAACTCCTCCTGAACATCGTGCGGCTGCGTTACACCGACACGCCAAGTAGTCTCGCGGTCAGTTCCTTGGCCGATCAGTACGAGTTCACGCAGAGCCTCGGGATCATGCCCTTCTTCACCTCGGCCGCGGCTGGGCAGGCAACCGGAGGTTATCGCGGAACAGTATTGCCGCAGTTCAACCTCGGCGGTGCCACTCGTCCGACGCTGACCTACAGCCCGCAGGACGACCAGGACTTCACGCGACGACTGTTCACGCCGTTATCGCTCGAATCGACGGCTTCGCTGAGCAAGACAACCTGGCCGGTTTCGACGGTGTTTCGGCTGTGGCTGGAGAACATGAACTGGGTGTCGAATGCCGAGACGGCGAGCGGCCCGACGCCGCGTGATCCGCCGGAATATGCGGACTTCCTCACTGCGGTCAGCGCTCTTCAACGACTCACCGACCGCAAGATGGCAACCGTCTTCATCGAGGAAAAGGACGACCCCGCGAGCGATGAGATTCCCGCCGCGAAGATCACCGCCGAGGCACTGGGCAACGCGGCGAAGGACGGTCTGGAGTTCCGGAAGGTCGAGAAGACCGACAACTGGCGAGTGGTGCGTAAGAAACAGCAACCGATTCTGCGAGTCGCCGACTCAGCGAAGGATGACCCGGATTTCCAGACGTTTTGCCGCATCTTCCACCTGAACCCGGCGCTAACGTCGTTCGATCTCACGACGGCGAAACTCGATCCATTCCTGAAGGACGCTCCGAAGGACGGACTTGCCACGCTCGACCTCGAAACGCGGTCGCTGCTTCAGGTGTTGTTCTTCGTGGCGAACGGAGTCGAGATTCCACCATGTCACGCAGCCAGTGGTGTGGCACCGGTGACAGCGGGAGCGAATGGGCGTCCGTTTGACTGGCAGGAAGTGCTTGGCGGGCTGTTCCATGTCTGCTGGGCGGAAGGCAGAAAACCGCCCGCAACCGCTCACGTCGCTGTGCGTTACCACGGGTACTGGTTCTACATCGACGACCGTGACCGCGACTCGAAATCAACCTTCTCGTTGCTGGTCGAGTTGTCGCGACTTCAGCTTTCCACCGACAAGGGCGGCTCCGCTCCACTCCTGACGCTGCCGATCGGCGGACGTTGAAAAGTGCGAGAGGGATTGCTCCCGCTGGATCTGAAGCGAAGCGTCACGTCACAAGTTGGCCTTGCCGGTGACCTCGTCAATGCACGAAAGCAAACAACAGGCGGTTTCCCGGTACTCTGTCGGGATTTTGAGAGAAGCGCCGCCGCGGTCGCTTTCGTCCTTTCGATTCTTGCGAGTGCCAATTACGATCCATCTTTAGATCTCGCGAATCTCGCGGTGGAGGGACCCGCCATCAGAGACCCGGCAACCGCCACAGTGCGGAGGATATCGTGATCGCAACTCTCCCAAATCCACTCTCCGTTCTCATCGTCGAAGACCACGCCGACACGGCCGAATCCCTCGCGGAACTGCTAACGCTGTGCGGGTGCGACGTGCGAGCCGTTGGCTCTGCCCCGGCAGCTCTCGACGCGGCTGAAGATCAAATGCCGGACGTGGTCCTCCTGGACATTGGCCTGCCGGGCATGAACGGGTGGGAAGCCGCCCGTTGGCTGCGGGAACAGGCGGTGGACAAACAACCGCTGGTCGTGGCCGTAACGGGTTATGCCACAGATGCCGACAGGCAGCGTTCGGCCGACGCGGGAATCGACTTGCATCTCGCCAAGCCTGCCGACCCAACCGCCCTGATCCTGCTCCTGGCGAGAATCCGTGGCATCCTTTCCCCAGCGGGTTCAGAGGCGAATGTTCTCCACCGAGTTGCGGGGCTCACCAGATCGTGATCCCGTTGGCTTGCGTCGGATGAATGCCGTCCGTTTGGCTTAAGCGGTTTTGAGCCAGCCCCGACGTGCGGCATACTGCACAATGTCCACTCGACCATGCAGACCGAGTTTCTCCATCGACCGCGTCTTGTACGTCTCAACCGTCTTCACGGAGAGCTTCAACCGAGATCCGATCTCCTTGTTCGAGTACCCCAGGGCAATCAACTGGAGTACCTCCGTCTCCCTCTCACTCAACTCGGCCGTGCACTCTTGTTCGAGTGGGGAGTTGACGAATCCTCCCACAACGTTGCCTGCCACGGTTGGATCGAGATAGGTTTTACCCTCTGCCACGACACGAATGGCTTGCACCAACTCGGAAACCGCTGCCCGCTTCAGGACGTACCCAACCGCACCCGCTTCCAGGAGTAGACGAAGGTACCCCACGTCTTCGTGTACGGTCAGCGCCAGCACCTTGCGGTCCGGTCGCATTTCACGCAGTCGAGTCGTCACCTGCGCGCCGTTGAGCGCTGGCATGGACACATCCACCACCACGACATCGGGGTCGAGTTCGGCCGCGAGCTTAACCGCCTCCAGTCCGTCAGCCGCCTCACCGACCACCTTCATCCCCGAGTGCGCGTTGATGAGCGACTTGAGCCCTTCCCGAACGACTGCGTGGTCATCGGCCAGGAGTATACGGATATCACTCACAGAACCCTCCTCAGTTGACTCGGTGCGTTCACCGAGAACGGGCATGGGTATTCGTGCCTTACGGCTCGCCGGGTTGAATGGCGTCGGGATTTTCCTGACACGCCGCCAACCCGACGCATCAATGCTGGAGTGGGCGTCATGCGGTGTTGAAACCATTGTGAGCGTCGAAGCGTAAGCTCGACGGTGTGATTAACACAACCGTCGGTCGAGCGAAAACCACCGTCGGCCTGACGGCTCGACGCTCACAAACGCCTATCAATTCAATAAAGCAGCGGCGTCACTGAGAACCGCTTTCGAGCGGGATGCGGGCGATGACGGTGGTGCCACGGCCAGGCTCGGACTCGATTTCCACCGCACCGCCGAGAAGCGTCACCCGCTCACGCATCCCGGCCAAGCCGAGACCGCCACGGCGGCCCAGGGTTGGAGCGAACACGGCCTGGGGATCGAACCCGGTGCCGCCGTCCTCGATCACGACGACAGCCTCGGAGTCACGCCGCCCCAGGACGACCGACGCCCGAGACGCTGCGGCGTGCTTGGTGATGTTGGTCAATGCCTCCTGGACCACGCGATACAGAGCCGTCTCCACCTCAGACGGGAACCGTCCATCGACCGTTGCTGTGAATTCCACCGAGACCCCGGTCCGCTGCGCCCACTCCTCGACCAGCGCCCGCACCGCGGTCTCCAATCCGATGTCATCCAGAGCCGTCGGCCGCAACCGCAACGACACCTCATGCAGTTCACGACCCAGCGAGTCGGCCAGCCGCTGAACTTGATCCAGCCTATCGGTAACCGCCTCTGGCAACTGGCCGATACTCGCCACCCCCGCGACCGCAAGGGCCAGTCCAGTGAGCGTCTGACCGACGGTATCGTGAAGGTCGCGGGCCACCCGCCGCCGTTCCGCCTCCGACGCGGTCACCAGTCGCTGGGCTAAATCCCGCCGCCGGGACATTTCCGCCTCCAGCGACTCCAGTGCCGCCGTCAGTTCGGCCGTTCGCTCCATCACTCGCGTCTCCAACTCGTCGCGTGCGGCCCGCAACTCGTCTTCCGCTCGCTTGCGCTCGGTCAGATCGCGGAGGACTTTCACACACCCGCGATTGAGGTCGCCCAGCGGCGTGAGCACTCCGGAAGCGTAGAACCGTGTCCCATCCTTACGGATGTGCCACCGCTCATCAGCCGCACGACCTGCGAGTTTGGCCTGCTCGATTTCCGAAACCGGTACACCGGCCGCCCGGTCCTCGGGGGTGAACAGTCGATCCGCCGACCAGCCGACGATCTCCGCTGCCACATATCCGAAGAGAGCCTCTGCCCCCGGACTCCAACTGGTCACGACACGGTCTGGATCGAGCGTCAGGATGGCGTAGTCGGTCGCGCTTTCCAGGCTCAGCCGCAGTCGCTCCTCGCTCACCCGCAGCGCCGCCTCGGTTCGAAGTCGGGCGGTGATGTCCACGAACGTCACCACCACCCCATCGATCCGATTGTCCGTCGTGCGGTAGGGGGTCACCCGGCGCAGGTAGTGCCGTCCGTCGGCCGCCGCAACTTCACGCTCGATCGGGGACAGGCGTTCGAGCACCGCCCGTGTGTCGTCGTCCAGCCGTGGATCGTCGAACTTGCGAGCCAGAGCCGAGAGTGGCCGCCCGACGTCGCCGACAATCAGGTCCACCAGATCGCGGACGGCTGGCGTGAATCGACGGATGCGGAATGCGGTGTCGAGGAACAGCACAGCGATGTCGGTGCTGGCCAACAAGCTCGTGAGGTCGCTGCTGGCGGCCGCATACTCGTCCATCTTGCCACGGAGTTGGCCGTTGACCGTGGTCAACTCCTCGTTGAGTGACTGCATTTCCTCCTTGCTCGTCTCCAGTTCCTCGTTGGCGCTCTGGAGTTCCTCGTTGATGCTCATCACCTCTTCGTTGGACGCCTTCAACTCCTCGTTGCTCGTCTGCAACTCCTCAATTGTGGTCCGCAGTTCGGCCCGAAGTCGCCGTGTCTCGTCGCCCAGGTCCGTCTCGGGCGGAAGAGGCTTCAGCAATTCCCCACGCTCGGTAAAGCTGACAACGAACCAGTCACCCGCGCCTCCCGTGCCATCCGGGTCGGGCAAAGCAGGCGAGATGGTGACCGAGACCCGCACGCGGCGTCCGGGTTCAGGTTCAATCCACCCGTCGTCCGCCGTGGTCCGCGCGTTCTGAGCTGCCGCCTGGTGCAACGCCACCCGCACCGCACCACGGACGCCGTCCTGGCACAGAATCATCAGGTCGCGGGTCGGCTCACCGGAGAGTTGCTGGAGAAACGGCCGTGTGTCACCGTGGTAGTACAGGATGCGACCATCGCGGTCCACCGTCACGGCTGGCGGAGTGTGGGCATCCAGAAGCGTGCGATGGGTGAGGTATTCGACGGGAGGCCGGGCACCTTCTCGACGTTTGAACACCGGCCGCGACGGAATCCCGACCCGGCCACCGGTGCCTTCAACACCAGTTGAGAGGTGGGAGTGCGGGAGCGGGAACTCGACCGACCCATGCCGTGTCGGGCCCACCCGCCGAAAGATCCGCGATTTCTTATCGATCGGCTCGAACAAGTCGTCTGCCCCGGCGACCGTTTCGGCCGAGCCCAGGAACAGAGTACCGCCTTCACGCAGCCCGAAGTGCAACAGACCCAGCACCCGCTGCTGCATCTCCGGCTCCAGGTAGATGAGCAGATTGCGGCAGGAGGCGATATCGATTCGACTGAACGGCGGGTCCTGGAGAATGTTCTGCGACGCGAACACGACCCGGTCGCGGAGTTCCGGCCGGACGTGATACACCTCGTCGCCCGGAGTGAAGAATCGCTCCAACCGCTCAGGGGTGATCTCGCTTTCGATCCCGCCAGGGTAGACGCCCTCGCGGGCGTGGTCGAGCGCTCGCTCGGCGAGGTCGGTGGCGAACACCTTGATGTCGAGCAACTTGCCGGCCCGTTCGGCCTCTTCCCTCAGCAGCCTGGCCAGGGTGTACGCCTCTTCGCCGCTGGAGCACGCGGTCACCCACCCGCGGACTGATCCGCCCGACTCACGGGTGGCGATCAGTGGAGCGATAGCGCACTGGCGCAGCGACTCCCACGCATCCGGATCACGGAAAAACCCGGTGACGTGAATCAGGAGATCGTCGGCCAGAGCTGTCGCTTCGGCGGGGGTCTGTCGCACGAGCCTGGCATACTCGCCCACGTTCTCGGTGCGGGTCAGGCCCATCCGCCGCTGGATGCGGCGAAGCACGGTCGGCTTCTTGTAACCGGCGAAGTCCTGGCGGGTTCGGGCGCGAACGACTGCCAGAACCTCACTCACGTGCTGCCGCTCGCGCCGGAGCACTGCATCGGCATCGGCCTCGCGGCCGCCGCTGGCGTAAGGGTGGCTGGCATAACCGAGGAGAATGGCGGGGAGGTCGGCCGGGCTGGCGATCTGGTCGGCGTAGCCCGCGTCAATCAAGTGTCGCGGCATGCTTGGGAACTGAGCCGTCTCTGGATCCTGGGCGACGCAGAGACCGCCGACAGCCTTGATCGCCTGAGCGCCGGCGGTGCCGTTCGACCCCATCCCGCTCAACACGACGGCGATCGCTCGCTCACGCTGTTCTTCAGCCAGACTCTTGAAGAAGTCATCGACCGGGCGGTTGGCGGCACGCCTGGTGCCGAGCCGTGGTCCCAGACGTAACCGGCCATCGCGGATGGTCAGGACGTGCCCGGGGCGGATGACGTAGACGCTGTTCGCCTCGATCGCCATGCCGTCCTCGACCTGCCTGACCGGCATGCTCGTGCGGCGGCCGAGGATCTCGGCCATCATGCTATTGTGTTCCGGTGGCAGGTGCTGGATCAGCACTAAGGCCATTCCGCTGTCGGTCGGCATGGCATCGAGAAACTCACCGACGGCCTCCAGGCCGCCCGCGGAAGCGCCGATTCCGACGACCGCGAACGGGAGGCGGGGCGGTTGCTCGCCATCAACCGGCTGTGCCTGTCGATTTGGCTCCTGGGCGGGTTGGCGTTCTGCGTTGTTGGGAGTCGTCGTGTCCGCTTCTGCCATGACGAGCCCGTCCTGTGTACTCGAACGGTTACAACGCCATAAAAGCGAGGAAGCCGTGCGGGCGTATCTTAGTTTGGCTGATGCCACTTTTGGAGTGGCACCTGGGTAGCCGCGGCTGACCGTGTCAGGCGTGGGCCTTGTTCCGCTTGCGGGTTGCGGCCGCTTTCTTGGCTGATGCCGACCGTTCCGCTGCGGTTCGTGAGGCCGACGCAGCGCCTCCCGTGCGTCCGCCCTTCTCGCTGGATGCGTGGGACTCCGGCTTGCCGCGCCCGCTCCCCGACTTCTTCCCGCCACCGGATTCCTTGTTGACCGTCGCCCAGGCACGCCGCTTCGCCTCACTCTCAGGGGTGCCGCGTTCCTCGTAGCTGTCGGCAATGTGCTCAGCCTTGCGTTTCTGTTTGTCGGTGTATTTCGACTTGTCGCCGCGTGGCATGATGAGTTCTCCGTGGGAATTGGCTGGTCAATGGGCAGGTGTAACAGCAGCAACCAGCGCGCCGCGTTCGGCTCAAATACAAAACGTGCCGAGATGAATCTCAGGCGTGCCCGGCAAGGAGAAGCTGGCGATGGGCGTGATTGTCAGCGGTGGTGTGTGCTGAACGACGACATTGTCCGCCAACCCGGTATCCCGGACTGGCCGATAATCGTCCGCACGGTTTGGAATGAGGGTTCCGAGGTTTGGCGAGCCGTGACCGCGAGGGAGCGGTAAGCGTTGTGTAAGTGCTTGTGGGATTTGAGTGCGAGAGGGGGGAGTTGAACCCCCATGGGATTGCTCCCGCTGGATCCTAAGTCCAGTGCGTCTGCCAATTCCGCCACTGGATTTTAAGCATTTCGGTCAGCCCATCACTGCACAGGGCAGTGAATAGGGCAGTGAATTCACGCCGCCGGGGTCACCGGCGATGTCCAGAGCGAACAACGGGGCGTGGTATCGGAGCGGCAAGGACGCATGGTATGCAACCATCGGGGGCCGGTCTGTTTCACTCGGGATCAGGGGTAAGAACAACCGGAAATTGGCGCAAGAAGCGTTCTACAAACTCATGGCGGATGGCCCGGCTGAGAAGAAGCCCAAACCCACAGTTACCACAGTTCGCGATCTGATCGACGCATTCCTCGCAGACGCCACAACTCGGCTGAAGGCTGCAACGCTCGGTATGTATCGCCATCACCTCGACGGGTTCGGCGAATCACTCGGCAGTTCATCTCTCGACCGCCTCATCCCCGCAGATGTTTCTCGCTGGCTGGCCAAACTCGGAGTATCCGAAACCACGAAGGGCATTCGCTTGCGTTCGGTGTCCGCCTGTCTGGGTTGGGGCGTTCGGAACGGATGGCTGGAACACAACCCCGTCGAGCGTGTCACCAGGCCCAAATCGCGAAGCCGTTCGGAAACGACAGTCATCAGCGCCGAGGATCACGCGAAACTCATCAACGCGGCAAGCGCTGGGTTTCGGTTCGTCCTGCGACTCCTCCACGGCACTGGTTGCCGACCCGGGGAAATCGCCCGCATCAGCGCCACGAACTTCTACCCCGACGCGGGGTTGGTGCGGTTGAACGAACACAAAGCCGACCATACCGGCCGACCGCGGCTCATCTTCCTGACTCCCGATCTGGTCGAGGAACTGAAACTGCTGGTCGAGAAGCACCCCGACGGATCACTGCTCAGAAGTCGTGGAGGCAAGCCCTGGACGGCTCGGGCCATCATGGAGGGTATGCGCCGGCTCCGAAAACTGACCGGGGTGAAAGCGATCGCTTACGGCTATCGTCACACGTTCGCGACGGATGGGTTGGTGAACGGATTGCCCGATGCTCAGGTTGCCGCTTTGCTGGGGCATGGCTCAACACAGATGTTGCACCGGCACTATTCGCACCTGACTTCTCAGGCTGGCGTTCTGCGCAACGCTGCCGCGATGGTTCGCCCTGCTGCCAAACCCGAGACCCCGAACGAACCACCCACAGCGATTCCGGCGTGATTCCCCGAAACCCGTCCCTTGAATCCCTTGAAATACATCCCCGTCGATCAAGACCGCTATCCGAGCACCACTCGGATAGCGACCCCTTTGGAGTCACCTCATGGCAGGTCGTGGCAGGACTGGCGCTGATGAACGACTCGCTGCGGAACTGGCAGCGGGGAAGACCGTCAAGGATGCGGCTATCTCTGCGGGCATCGCCGAGAGAACGGCGTTTCGTCGGCTGACCGATTCCGCGTTCGCGGCGCAGGTTTCCGCCCTTCGCGGTGAAATGGTCCGCGCTGCCGCAGGTCAGTTGGTTGCCGCGATGGGTGAGGCAGCCGACGTTTTGCGCTCGCTTCTCTCTGACCCTGACGCACGCATTCGGCTCGGGGCTGCCGTTAAATTGCTCGACCAAGCCGTGAAGGTAACGGAACTATCGGACTTGCAGAAACAGGTCGAAGAGTTGGAACGGCGAGTCTCCAAAGAGGAGCAAGCATGAGGTTGGCAACCCGGATCAAGTCGCTTACTGCACGGGTAGAAGTCCGCCCCGGAGCGAAGTCGCGACCAACTCCCGAAGATATTCGTCGTCAGCGAAATGAACTGTTGAGACACGTTCCGCTCGATCTGCAAGCGACGATGGGTACACTTCTCGACACTGATCCGCTCGTTGTGGAAACGCTCATACTCTGGCTCGGGTGCCCGTTCGCACGCTGGGCACGGCCAGCGAATCCCGACTATCGACTGCCACGCTCACTGGTGGAGTGGATGATCGCCCCACCGCGTGCGTACTGGATGGGGCACCATTGCGAAAGGTGTGGCTTGGGCGTGCCAATCTTCTCAACGTGGGCGAATGACCCGAACCCACCATCAACCGTTATTGCGTTCCCCAACTGTCCCGCATGCCGCGGACGAACGAGTTTCGCCGCGTCGCATCAACCCGGAAGCGAGGCCGAGAAATGCGACTAACGAAGCGGGTGCAACGACTCTACGAACACATCCCGGAACCGCGCCGACAGACTCACATTCCCACGGGATCGCTCACGGAATTCATTCGCGGGATGATTGCCGGAACCTTCCGCGTTGGCGATCTCGACTTTACCAACTTCGAGCATGTGACGGCTGCCTCATTGCTGAACGTCTGCCTTGTGACGCTCGGCCCAGAACACCAAGCGCATTGCGACGCGAACCCGTGGGCGCGGGCCCAGCAAGACGCATGGGAACGCGACAACCTGCTCCTGACGCCTGCCGAGATGGCAACGCTGCGGGCGATGGCGAGCGTGTAGAGATGTGTTCTCACGCCGCAGAACTTGAACTACGAATCATCAACCAAACCGAGAAAACCAGATGAGCGTTTCACGGCTGCGCGCCCGGCTCACCAAGATCGTTATGAGGCAATCGGGTGAATGCTGCTGTATTCACAAGAAGGCTGACGACATGAGTGTTGCCCCACTGCCTGGAGTTCCCCACGGATAGTGGACAGCGTTTAGCGGTGAATCGGGTTGTGCGTCCGTTCATACTCAGCCGGGGCAACGTACCCCAGCGTTGAGTGTCGCCGAACGCGGTTGTAAAACGTCTCGATGTACTCGAAGATGCTC
>JAIOPV010000155.1 GCA_021413735.1 Planctomycetota bacterium | reverse complement strand
ACCGTCGGGCTGACGCCGCGACGCTCACGGCAGTTGGGGATGCGGCAAAATTGCCGCCATCACTACAATACCCAACTGCCCTCGCCCGCCTCTCCTGGAGTGACATGGAGTCCACCCGCTCGCATGACACGGAACGCTACTCACACCACCCCGACATCTTCGACGCCGACTTGCGTGAACAGTATCGCGGGATACTCGCTGGCAGCGACGTCGGCTGGGCTATCGGATGCTGCAATTTGAAGCTGGTCGGTCAGGGCGGGCAAGGTGTCGTTTTCCAGGCACGTCTTGATGGCTCCGACGGCTTCGCGCTCTCGGTCGCGCTGAAGGTCTTTTCACCGGAGCCGTATCGCACCGCGATGGCGTATGCCGACGACATGGCACGGGTCGCGGGAGTCGCAGCTCGCGTTGCAGCTGTTCAGCACGAAAACCTCATCGCGGTGCATGATTTCTCGGCCCACTCCCGCGTTCGCGTCATGCGGATGGAATGGGTCGATGGCCTCGACATGCGCCAAGTTCTTACGCAGCAAACCCTCGACCGCACCCGGCAGCGGCTCGACCCTGACCACCGGCGATTCGTCGAAGATGTCGTGCTGACCGAGGGGCCATCTCAGCCGCGAATGAAGCCGGGCGTCGCGATTCACGTTCTGCGGGATTGTCTATCGGCGCTCGCCGCGCTGCACCGCGAAGGCATCGCACACGGCGACCTGAAACCGTCGAACATCATGTTGAAGCGAACCGGCACCACGAAGGTTGTCGATATCGGCTCGGCTGCGGATTTGCGTTCGGCTGAAGGTCGCTGTGCGTGGTCGCCACTGTACGCTGCGCCGGAGGTGCTGGAAGGCGCTTCGGTGTCGCCGCAGTCCGATCTCGCGAGCCTCGGATATGTACTGGTCGAAATGCTGTCGGGTCGTTCGCCGTTCGAGGGAGCTGTGGGTATCTCGGCGTTGCTCGAAGCGAAGCAAACGCTGGAACATCGGCTGGGCGAATTGTTGCCTCCGGAAGTCGCGGGAAGCGAACTGCTTCTCTCGTTGTGTCGCCGACTCGTTGCTGCGAATCCGGAAAAGCGGTTTCCAGATGCGGAGTCAGCAGACCTCGGACGCAAGGGAGCGGCAGCGTTTCACCGGCAACTCGTGAAGGGCGATCTGGCCAGCGAATACGGGAATGATCTGCGGGTCTGGCTGGAAGCGATGGGGCCAGTTCCAGGGGCGTGACCATCGAGTGCCAGTTTAGGAGTTACGTGGTTGGAGTTGCGGGTCGCCCTCAGAAAAATGGAGACGGTTGTGACAAGTCGTTGGGGCACGTCGCCATGTTGACGGTGCCGTTGCTTTGTTGAATTGATGGGTGTTTGTGAGCGTCGAGCCGTCAGGCCGACGGTGGATTTCGCTCGGCCGACGCGGAATTTCGCTCGGCCGACGGTTGTTTGACGCACACCGTCGAGCTGACGCTTCGACGCTCACAATGATTTCAACACTCCACGGTGCCGTTTGACCGCACTTCAGGCTTTCGGGCCTTCGGGAACTGCGGCCAGTTCGGGGTCGGCCGGCTTATCAGGCATCGGTGGCACGAAGATCGCTTGCACCAGCAGTAAGCCAGCTCCCACCACCAAGCAACAATCCGCCACGTTGAAGACAGGCCAGTCGATGCGATAGAAGAACAGGAAGTCACGCACGCCGTTGAAGACGATGCGATCGTAGAGGTTGCCGAGCGTGCCGCCAAGTATGAGTCCGAGGGCAGTCATCAGCCATTTCTCGCGTGCCGTCTTTCTCTGCATTCCCCAGACGAGTATCGCCAACGCCGCCCCGATACTCACCACGGTAAAGACGTTGTTCGCAAGTCCCTTGTGTTCGCCACCCAACCCAAACAGCGCCCCGTGATTCACCCGCGGCATCACTGGAGCGCTCCACGTCTGAAGACCGTCGAAGCCGCAATCGCAGATCGGTGCCGACGGATCAAACTGTGCCGTGAGCATGAACCACTTCGGCACAACGTTGTAGGAGCCTGCGTGGCCTTCCACGATCTGCCCGTCGGTGTAAAGCCAGCGAAACACGCGGTATTTGGTGACCAGATCCGTCGTCAGCCCGACGACCGCGAGGGAAATGAGGAGCCAGCGGTAAGTGCGGTCAGTCATGTGAAGTGATCCCGTGCGCGGTGATGCGGCCGGATTCACGATAGACCTGTCGGCCGGAGGCGTCAAGGAACCCGGAACCCGCGAGTGCGCTATAACCCGCATCATCCCGAGACTCAACCCGAACTCGACTTCACGGTGTTGCGACGTGGGCTTGACCCGGCGCGACCAACGCGGAATGATACCAGCAAGGAATTACTCTGACGCATGGATGTCTGTTCGGGTTGTGACGGTCGCCTGGATTCGTCCAGGAACGAGGGCTGTGGTATGGGGCGGCATAGTGCCGGACTGATCGCGGCCATGCTGGCACTCGCCGGTTGTAAGAGCACTACGGACTCGAAGACCGACCCGCCCGGTTTGCTGAGCAGTCGGGCCAAGGATAAGAACAAGGATTCCAGCAAGGACAAGGACGCGAAAGGCCCGACCTGGCTCGATCCGGTCGCCAAGCTGCCTGGAACGAACACATCCGTGCCGAAGGGCGGCTCCTGGGGTGATCCCAAGACCGCCAGTTTCGACGCGAAAACCGAGGCTCAGGACGGGGTCGGCGGCAAAGTTGTCGACGTGTTCAACCGCCCTGCGAAGAACATCTTCATCCGGGTTGAGGGCGTGAACGATCCGCCGGGAGTGGCCGCCAAGGGCATCTACACGGACGGAAACGGTTACTTCTTCACACGCGGTCTAAAACCGGGCTCAACGTACAACCTCACGGCCGAGGCCACGCAGGAAGGCAGGCAACTCACGGGCTTGGTTCAGGCTCGCGTTCCAAACCCTGTGCTGACCATCGTGCTTCGCGAAGATCTGGGGCTTCCACCGAGTCTGCCGAAGGGCGGCGACAAGCCCGTCGAAGGATTCCCACCGCCGCCCGTGCCCGCCGACGCCGACCGCATTCCGCCGATGGGTTTTGCTCCCATCACGCAACCACGACCAACCTCCGACGGAGCCTACAGCCCAGGTGCAGGAGCGAGCACGCCATTGCCTTCGCCGAGCGGTGGAACTCCGAAACCGACGCCAACACCGATTCCCGGTTCTGGTGCGGTGCCAGAGCCTGATGACCTGACAGCGCCGTCGAAACCGTCTCGCCCCGAGAACGTCGCAGACGGACCGCGTTCGCCGTTCACGCCGCCGGTCACGAACATTCCGAGTCCGCCGGTGCCGAAGTTGCCTTCGTCGCCGTTCGTGGACCCGAAGCCGGTGAAGAACAGTCGTGGGATGAGTTTCCGCCTGCTCGATTCGCTCGAACGTAACTGGGACTTCCCGGCTGACAAGTCCGGCTCTGTGGTGTTGGTCGAGTTTGTGACGACGCAGTGCCCGGCGTGCAAGACAGCGGTTCCGATCCTGAAGGATCTGCAAGCGAAGTATGGCAACGCGGGTTTGCAAATCGTTGCGGTGCTGTGCGACGACCTGCCGGTGAAACAGCGAGCGGTTGCAGCCGCGAAGTATGCGAAGGACTACGGCACGAACTACCCGGTGTTCGTAGAACCGGGCGTGGACCCCGGTGCGGTTCGTGATGCATTCGGTGTCGAAAAGTATCCGAGTGTGGTTCTGTTGAACTCGAACGGTACGGTTCTGTGGAACGACCATCCGGCGAAGAAAGCGGATCTCGAAGCAGCGATTCGCAAGGCACTCGGGAAGTAACACAAAGATCGTGAAATGCAGAAACCCACCCGATTGCGGGTGGGTTTCTTTCGTTCACAAGCCAATCGGGATCAGCCCGCGATGTCGCCGACCAACTTCGCAATCGCCTCGTGAGTCAGCGCGAACGCAACCTGATCGCGACCGCTCACCGTCTTGCTCGCCGTGTAACCACGGATGAAGTGAATCGACGTGATTAGTTTTCGCCTTTGGCACGCGGCTCGGGTGCCACTTCCAGTGGCGGTTCTTCTTGTTGCTTCTGCAACGATTGAAGCAGTGCGAACGTCTTGTCGTAATTCCAATCGCGTTTCGGGGCGTCTGGATGTCGAAGGAGTAGTTCGAGATGGCAGTTGAGATGGTTCGCCAAAACGATAAGTTTCGCCTGTTGTTCATCGACCGAAAACGACACCATTGCCATGTCTGGAGTTGGAGGCCCAAAATCAACTATCCCATTGATGGCGAGGACATTCAAATCGGGCACAAGGGTGAACACCTCGCGTCGATTTCGTTCAATGTAACTCGCCAAGATCTCGACCCGAGCGCCTGGCCAGATAGCTCCAAGGCGACCCGGCGGGAACGGAAGGCTCATGATATCCCAGTCGCCGAAGGACACGATCGGTCTTGCTTTGAGATCAGTGGTGTTGAAGACTTCGCCTTTGTGTGTTGCTCTCTCGAGGCTTTTGCCAATCAAGTCATCCTTGATCTTGATGAGGTTTACTTCGGGCCGCACTGAGGATTTGGGCACGTTTGCGAATTGCGTCAGTTCGTCCACGTTACGTTTGGTGAAGAGCGTTCCCTTCGTGAGCTCCTTGGCCGCGACAAGCACTTCAACCATTTCGACGGGCTGTTGAACAATTACTTCAACGGTTCGTGGTTCCTTGTTTGCTTCTCTCACCCAACCGACGACAGCGATCATGAACAGAGCCGACACCGAAATGAGGGCAACCGTTTTGCGATCAGATCCACAGCATGACGCAGACATGACCGACTCCGTGGGGAGCGTGCAGGCATAGTGCGCCATCATACAGGCAGCCGAGGGTTTTCGGCGAACCCCGAGTGCCAGCGAGGGGGTGGCGTGAGCCCAAGTGTCAGCAATGGAGACTTGAGTGAACGCCAGCAAGGGACAACGCCACCCCCTCGCTGGCACTCGGGGTTCGCCCAAGAAATGCAAGAAACCCACCCGATTGCGGGTGGGTTTCTCTCGTTCACAGGCCAATCGGGATTAACCCGCGATGTCGCCGACCAGTTTCGCAATCGCCTCGTGAGTCAGCGCGAACGCAACCTGATCGCGGCCGCTGACGGTCTTGCTCGCCGTGTACCGACGAACCACAGCGGTCGTCAGGCTTGGCAACCGCACTTCGTAGTAAGCGAGGGCTTCACCCTTCTTCGCGGGGGCCACGCTTCGCAGCACCGCCTCGCCGCGGGGTTGGTCAACCTCGTGAACCTTCAGCGGTTCCATGAGGCCACTCACGCGGTTCGCAATCGCAGAAGCCCACGTTGTGAGTGTGGTACCTGCCGGAACGTCGGCCGTGCGGGTGAGGGTCAATTCCCACACCAGACACGACATCGAGTCGGCTTTGTCGGCGGCAATCTGGACGGTCCAACCCGCAGCCGGAAACGTCTCGGCCCAACTGTGCCGACCAACGCCCGATGGTCGCCATTCACTTAGCTTTGGAAGGAGTGTTTCGGGAAGCGTCATTGGTCCCTCCTATCACCTGTTGTGTGTGTTCCGAGCCGTCGAAACTCATGACGGTCGGCTGACCATCGAAAATCGTTTCAAGATGAACGGGGCGCGCCCAGATGTACTGTACGTTCGACAAAGTGTCGCGCGCCTCGTCCCCTTTCAAATCTACCCCATTATGCTCGTGCCGCAACATCAGTTCTCCGCGGTTGCGGTAGTTCCCGTCGACCACGTAGATCCACGGCTTGCCGAAATTCGTGAGACTGAAGAGCAATCGTTGCTTCACCTTCTGGAATTCTCGGCTCTCGATGACATAGTTTGCCCCCGGCTCGTTGTAATTGAACGAGAACAGACCGTGTTCCTTGCAGAACTCGGGGGTTAAAAACGTGTCGATGAACGTGATGTCGTTGTGAATCCGCCGCACCTCGAAGATCTTTTTGCGACCGAGGCCGGTCTCGGTGTTCCATTTCCGCTTCTTCTCCATGTCGTCGCAGTTTTCCCATTCGGGTCCGAACTGCCCCATGTTCCAGCGTCGTTCGATGTCGCGAAGCAACTCGATGCCGACCTTGTACGGGTTGAGTCTGCGTGAACTCGTCGCCATCGTGCCCGAGTGGTGGTCGGCGTAGTCGATGACTTCTGACGGCTGGAGAATCTTCTGCGTCATCATCGTGGAATGCCAGAAGGAGTTGTGATTCACCAACCCCTGTGCGACGTAGCGGTGCGTTTCCTCAACCGAAACGTCGAACACCTCGGCCCTGCCGCGTACCACCGACACAATCACGTCATCTTCGCGCTCTTCCTTGAACCATTGGCGGTTCTCGGTGTATTCGGCGAGCCTCGCTTGCTTGCGTTCGAGTCCGAAACCGATTTGCTCGCGGAATACCTTCGCTGAGCGGCCTTGCGTGTGAACGTGCCAGCAGTCGTCCTTGTGCGGTCGGAGCGTCGAGAGAACGCCGAAGTTCAGCAGCAAGATTTGCACGACCTCGGCCATCTTCGGGCTTGTTGTCGAGAGAATCACCCCCGCCGGACCAGCGTAGCCATCGCAGTCATAGAGGGCACGCAGGAAGGCGGCGACGACCGGCTTCGGCGACCGCAGAATCACATCGGGAACTGTTTTCACGCGAGCGGCGAATCCGGTCTTCAACCCGAGCGAAACGAGGAAGTCTTTCACCGTCTGCGAGGAGAAGAGAACCCGCCACTTAGACACGTCCCACTTCTTGCGGGGCGTGATGCCGAACAACTCCGTGACCAGCGCCGCAAAGTGATCGGCTTGCGATTCGTCGCCGGTGGTCAGTCCGATGACTCGCTTCACATCGCTGATGTGTCCATCGCCGATCAAATAACCGAGGAACGCCGCGAACTGTTCGTTCACAACCGAGAGAGTGCGAACCTTCGCCCGCTTGTTCTGCATATACGAAACGGTGCTGAGTTGCTGTTCGTACCGAGCGTTGACGGCCTCAATTGCGGCCTGCTTGCGAACTCGCTTCCCCTCGCGATATCGCAACATCGTCCAGATCGAGACGCCAGCCTCGGCAGCGGCTGCTTCGAGCGTGAGCCGACTCTCGGGCTGCCAGTCGAGTTTCACGGCTTCGGTCGCCCAAACATTCGTGCCACGGGCGACCTTCAACCGGTCGCCGACTTGCACCTCCGAAAGCCGCTTCCAGCTTCCATCCGGCAACATGAGTTGATGGGTCAACGAGCCTTCGACCTGTAATCCACGCCGCGTGCGAACACGAACGGTTTCGCGCTCCTCGAAGCGTGCCCAGTCGTACACCAGTTGCGTGCCGACGCCATCGCCCACTCGCACGGCTTGCCGATTCCGCACGAGGTCGTCGATTCGCAGGAAGCCGCGATCCGTGGCGACGAGCGAACCTGAAATCAGGCAGGCCCAACCTTCGTTGATGATCTTCGTTTGACCTTGAGGATAAAAGTAATAAGCTTCGTCTCGGATTATGCTGAGGATGTCGCGTTGCCAGTTCTTCAGCGGGGCATGCTCGATCAGGAACAGCAGCACGTCCTTTTCGGGATGCTCCGGGAAGTGCGAAACGCGCTGCTCCTTGAGATGCTTTCGCTCGTCGTCCTCGGCCTTCAGCGTCGCTCGCGGGTTGATGTAATCCGCCATGTACGCCTTCGCCTTGAAGCGTCGCGTCTGGCTTTCCTCGGCGTCGCCCTCGGCTGGTGGCGGCGTGAAGTCGTACTTCGAGTGATCGTCTCGCCGCTTGATCGCGACCGAGTGAATGTCGATCAGGTCGTCGATGGACATGCACTTGTCGAGGAACCCTTCGACTTCGTCTTCGCCGAACCGCTCGACGTAATGACGGATGCGAGCCGCGTGGTTCGCGATCTCGTCCATCATCTTGCGGGTCGTGTGCCCGAAGTAGGCGTTGTTCTTGAAAAAATCGCAGTGGCCGTAAACGTGCGCCATCACGAGCTTCTGGTCGACCGTGTGATTGCAACGCATCAGGTAGGCGTAGCACGGGTCGTTGTTAATCACCATCTCGTAAATCTTCGACAGCCCGTACTCGTAGCCCTTCTTCAAGTCCTCGTACTGCATCCCGAACGACCAGTGCGGGTAGCGCGTCGGGAAGCCGCCATACGCCGCGATCTCGTTCAGGTCGTCGGCGTCGACCACCTCGAAAATCGTCTCGTAGAAGTCCAGCCCGTACTCGCGGGCGTAACCCTCGATCTCGTCTTTCAGCACCCGTAAGTGCGGCGGCAGGTTCGTGTTGTAGAAGCCCAGGTTCATGGTTCCCTCCGCGATGCTCGTCAGCCCGATAACCCATCATACACCGCCGGCACTGTCACTTCTTGTCCGGTGCGACCCACTTCCCGTTCCACTGAAACTGCAAACCGTGCAGAAACGTCTCCCACTCCTGCCTCGTGCGTGTCGGCAGGTATGGAGTAGGAGGCAGCGGCGTTTCCGATCCCGCCCCCGGAATCACATCGATCGAGCCGTCGGCGCGAATCTTCCCGATGCGTGCAGGCAGCCACGCATGCAGATTCTCGGGGTCGATCTTCACTCGCGTTCGCACGCCCTCGAACTCCAAGCCGCGAACGGCCTCTCGAACCGCCATTGCGTCGGTCGTGCCGGCCTTCTCGACTGCCTTTGCCCACAGATGCACGCCGGTGTACGCTGCCGCTGACGGATCGGTCGCCACAGGAGTTGTTTCGAACCGCGTTCGGAGTTTGCGAACGAACTCGCGACTCTCCGCACGGTCAATGGTCTGGAAATAGCTCGCGGCAATGTAATCGCCAGCCAGCGCTGCCGGGTTGAGTCCGCGAACCTCGTTCTCCGTGATGCTCAGTGAAAGCGTCGGAATCTCGGCAGGCGTAACACGAGGTTTCCGTTCGCGAAGCTCCTGGAAGAACTGCACGTTCGTGCCGCCGTTGATCGCGTTGATGATCGCGTCCGGATTCTGGCGTTTGATGTCCGTCACGACCGTCATCGCTTGTGTCGAGCCAAGCGGCAGGAACGACGCTCCCACGATCTCGACGCCATCCTTCGCGCGGAGCTTTACCTGATCCTTCAGGCTCTCATAAGTCACGCGAGGGAAGACGTAATCGGAACCCACGAAGTACAGGCGTTTCTTGCCGAGGCCACCGGCTTCAACTGGCCGCGTGAGGAAGTCGATTGCCGGAAGGAGTTGCTGATTCGGCGTCGGCCCGAGGTACACAATCCGCGGCGACTCCTCGATGCCTTCGTACTGCACCGGGTAGAAGAGAAGCCCTTCCTTGCGGCGAAGGAACACATCGCGTATAGCCTTTCGGCTGGCGCTCGTCCAACAGCCGAAAATCACGCTGACCTTGTCCTCGTCAAGTAGTCGCTCGGCTTCACTCGCGAAGACATCGGGGTCCGACTTCCCATCCACGACCACGACACGGATTTTTCGACCAAGAACGCCGCTGGCCGCGTTGATTTCCTCGATCGCCATGAGCGTCGCGTTCAGCACCGGTTGTTCACTCATGGCCATCGTGCCGGTTTGTGAATGCAGCACACCCACGACAATCGCCGGCTGAGGCAACTGCTGTGGCGTTGGCGACGGCACCGCAGGCGTGAACAGGTCCGAGAGAGCCATGCTTGCCGCGACCACAACCGCAAGCAGAAGCAACCCACCACCCACGACCCAACGGCGCGATTTTCGACGCGCTGGGGTATCCACTCGCGAGCCGATATGTGGCGTTGGTGATGGCGTGTTCTTTTGACCCTGAACTGCCGTGTCACCGAGGAAAAATTCGTTGGTCGCGTTGGCGCTCGAAAACTGCGAAAGCGTCAGATCCTCTGGTGATCGCAAAATGAGTTCGCCGAGTTTCGACGCGACCTCACGAGCAGATGCCGGCCGACGAGCTGGGTTCTTCTTCAGCAGCAGAGCAACGTAGTCCGCGACATCCGAAGGAATGGCTGGGTTCACTTCATCGACACGCTGCGGGGTTTTCGTTGCCAGCGCCATCATGATCGCCATCGCCGATTTGCCAGGGAATGGCAGGCTTCCGACGAGCATCTTGTACAGCACGCACCCGAGGCTGAACAAATCCGATCGCCCGTCAAGTTCCAACCCGGCTGCCTGCTCGGGCGACATATACATCGGTGTGCCCACGACCAAGCCGGTTTCCGTCAGGCTGGTTTCACCGGTGGTGAGGCGCGCCAACCCGAAGTCGAGGAGCTTCACTCTTCCGAAGGCGGAAGGCAGAAGGCGGAGGGCGGAATCCGAACTTGAGTCCCCCTTCTGCCCTCTGCCTTCCGCCAGGGGTTCCAGCCACAGATTCGCGGGCTTGATATCGCGGTGGATGAGATCCTTCTCCTGGGCGGCAGCAAGCCCGAGCGCTGTTTGCCTGGCGATTTCCAAGGCATCGCGAAGCGTCAGTGGAGGGTCTCTGTCGATCCGCGATTGAAGCGATTCGCCTTCGAGGAACTGCATCGCGAGGAATGGCAGATCGCCGCTCGCGACATAGTAGATGGTGACGACATGATCGGAGATGATGGCAGCGGCAGCCCGTGCTTCCCGGAGGAATCGTTCCCGGTTCTCTTTGTCTTTGGCGAGTTCAGGGAACAGGACTTTCAACGCGACCTGTCGCCGAAGGGCGATTTCTTCGGCCTCGAAGACGATCCCCATGCCGCCAGCGCCGAGAGGACGCAGGATCCGGTAATCGCCGAGCCGCCCGATTTCATCCGGTGCCAACGCGGGCGCCAGGAACGAATAGCTCCCTTTCAGCGTGGCGCTGTCGATGAGGAATTCTCGCGTGGTTTTCGGCGCTGAAGATGAGTTGCCTTCGCTCATGAATCACTCAATTCGCGAAACGGACTCCCGCGTTCCGCCTTGTCATGGGTTGCCAGGCGCTTGCCAGTTCCCTCCCCATTCGACGTACAGCTCGTTCAGAAGTCGATCCCAATCCCGGCGAGTGCGGGTCGTTGGGAATGGATCCGCACGGACGTTTCCGGGGGCAGCCGCAACGATCTTCACCGTTCCATCAGGCTGAATCTGCCCGACTCGCCACGGTCGCCAGGCGTAATGGTTCTCGGGGTCAATCCGGATCAAGCCGCCCGGCCCTTCAAACTCGATTCCGCCGATCGCTTTGACGACATCGGCAGGGTCTGGCGTTCCGGCCTTCGTCGCGGCCTTCGCCCAGAGATGCACGCCAGAATACGCAGCCACCATGTTGTCCGTCACGACTCGCTGATCGCCGAATTTTTCCTTCACCTTTACCAGAAAGAGGCGGTTCTCCTCGCGATCGACCGACTGGAAGTAATTCGCCGAGAGGTAGTCCCCTGCCACGAGTTTCGGGTCCAGGCCAACGAGGTCGTGCTCCGACAGCGAGATCGAGAGCGTCGGAACTTTCGACGATTCGATGCCGCGTTTCCGGAGTTCGCGGTAGAACGGGAAGTTACTGCTGCCGTTGAGGATGTTCAGAATCATGTCCGGCTTCGCGGCAACGATCGCGTCAAGTGCCTCGGTCATGTCGGTGGAACCGAGCGGCACGAAGTGCGTCGCGACAATCTCGCATTCAGGGGTCACCAACTTCATATGGTCGCGAATCACTTCGGTCGCGGACCGTGGCGACACGAGATTCGATCCCAGGATGAACAGCCGTTTCCGGTTGAGCGTCTTCACCACATACTCGATGGAGGGGAGCGATTTCTGATTCGGTGGCGCTCCCGTGTAGATGATTCGCGGCGACTGTTCGAGCCCCTCAAACGAAACCGGGAAGAACAGCAGGCCATTGTCGCGTTCGACGACCAGTTTCGCTGCCTTTCGCGAAGGCGACGTCATACAGCCGAAGATGACCGACACGCGATCATCGGCGATCAGGCGTTCCGCTGCCTTCTGGAACTCAACGGGATCAGACTTGCCATCGGCGATGACCGCTCGCAGCGGTCGCCCAAGAACACCGCCAGCCGCGTTGATTTCCTCGATCGCGAGAACCGTTGCGTCGATGAGCGGCCCTTCGCTCACAGCCATTGTGCCGGTCTGCGAATGCAACACGCCGATCAGGATGGGTTCGGGTGGGAGGGGTGCGGGCAGCCAGAAAAGTTGCCGACCACCGAAACCCACAACCGCGAGAACAACCATCCCGAGCAACGCCCACACGACACCTGCCAATCGTTGGCGTTTCCGGCGGGTTGTGGTGGTTGATGGTTCATCGACCAGCACAACCTTGGACGACACCGGAGTTGGCAGCGAGGCGTTGGGATTCTCCCGAACGACGGTTTCTCCGACGAAATAGTTTCCCGCGGTTTCATTGGGTGAACATTTGCGAAGCGGAATGTTCTCGTCCAGACTTGCCAGCAGTTCTTGCAAGTTCTTCGCAACCTCGCGAGCCGATGCTGGGCGGCGGTCAGGCTTCTTTCTCAGAAGTTTCGCCACGAGATCCGCGACTGCTTTGGGAATTGCCGGATTCGACTTATCCACCCGGTCTGGTGTCTTGGTCGCTAGCGCCATCATGACGCCCATGGCTGTGTGACCTGGGAACGGCAAATTCCCAGTGAGCATCGCATAAAACACGCACCCGAGGCTGAACAGATCGGATCGACCATCCACAACCAACCCGGACGCCTGTTCGGGAGACATGTAGTTCGGTGTGCCCATCACGAGGCCGGTCGAAGTTAGGTTGTTGTCGCCGCTGACGAGCCGTGCCAATCCGAAGTCGAGAATCTTTACGCGGAAGGGGAGATCTTGTTTGGCCGTTTCTTCGCTCGCTTCACTCTGCGTTCCGCGTTCCACGTTTTGCACGGGTTCGAGCCAGAGATTCGCTGGTTTGATGTCGCGGTGAACCAACCCCTTCTCGTGCGCGGCAGCCAATCCCAGTGCGGTCTGCCGGGTGATTTCGAGAGCTTCCCGAAGTGTCAGTGCAGGCCGCCTGTCAATTCGCGACTGAACCGTTTCGCCTTCAAGGAATTGCATCACGAGGTACGGTAGGTCGCCACTTGCGACGTTGTAGATAGTGACGACGTGATCAGATGCGACAGCCGCCGCCGCACGGGCTTCTCGCAAGAAACGTTCGCGGTTCTCGGGATCTTTCGTGAGTTCAGGGAGGAGTACCTTCAGCGCGACTCGGCGAGCGAGCGCGAGTTCCTCGGCCTCAAAAACGATTCCCATCCCGCCAGTGCCGAGGAGTCGCAGGACACGGTAATCTCCGAGCCGCCCGAGTTCATTCGGTGCCAACGCGGGCGACAGGAACGAATAGCTCCCTTTCAGCAGGTCGCCCTCGATGAGAAATTCGCGCGTGGTTTTCGGCGATGATGGGGTATTACCGTCGCTCATGGATCACTCGGAGCGCTGAGTTCGCCGCTTGCGGCGTTGCGCTGCGAAGGTAGTGCAACGCCGCAAGCAGCGACAGGCGGTCATGGTGTACTTGGTGCCTGCCATCGACTCCCCCACTCGATGTACAGCCCTTCCAAAAACCGTTCCCATTCCCCTCGTGTGCGAGTATTTGGGAAAGGCGTCGGGGCAATGTTGTCCGGTGAGGAAGCGACAATATCAACCTGTCCATCCGCCCGGACCTTGCCGATTCTCCAGGGTTGCCAGGTGTGCCGATTCTCAGGGTCAATCTTGACCGTGCCACCCGGAGCTGCAAACGTTGCCCCGCCCAACTTACTCAGAACTGCATCCGAATCGAGTTTGCCAGCCGCGTTCGCGGCCTTCGCCCACATATGGACGCCCGTGTACGCAGCGGCCATCGCGTTGGAGACGACACGATCTGCGCCGAATTTCGCCTGGAACTTCCTGACGAACTCTCGGCTCTCGGGCCGATCAAGGGACTGGAAATAACTCGCCACGAGGTAACTGCCGGTCGTGGTTTCCGGGTCGAGACTGCGGAGTTCGTTCTCGGTGATGCTCGTCGAGATGATCGCCATTGTTTCAGCCGTGATTCCCGCGGCTTTGAGTTCCTTGAAGAAGGCGAAGTTGGTCGTGCCGTTGAGCAAGTTCACGATCGCATCGGGATTCGATTTCTTGAGAATCTCGACCATGCTGACAACGTCCTTCGATCCAATCGACACAAATTCGGCACCGACTACCTTCACGTCGGGCAGTTTCTTCACGTAATCCGAGATGATTTCCGAAGCGGTTCGAGGATACACATAATCGGAACCAACCACGAACAACCGCTTCTTTCCGAGCTTTCCGGTCAGATAGTCGATCGCGGGAATGATTTGCTGATTCGGGGCCGCGCCGGTGTAAACGATTCGTGGCGATTGTTCAAGCCCTTCGTAATGGACCGGATAGAACAGGAGATCGCCGCGCCGCTCGAACGTCGGCTTGACTGCCTTCCGGGACGCACTCGTCCAGCATCCGAACACGACCGCAACCTTTTCGTCGCCCAGCAGTTTGTCGGCCGCCATCGCGAACGTGTCGGGGTCAGACTTCCCATCGACCACGATCGGTTGAAGCTGGCGGCCAAGCACACCGCCAGCCTGATTCACTTCATCCACCGCCAGCAGGGTCGCATCGATAACCGGAGACTCGCTGAGTGCCAGCGACCCCGTCTTGGAATGCAGCACTCCAATCTTAATGGCCTCGGCAGTTTCGGACGGGGCGGGTGTCGGACTGAGTCGCCCGCCAACTCCGAGAATCAGGCCCAGCGAGACGATCGCAATTGCGATTGCGACCAGCCCAATCCCGACGCTGATCGACTGCTGCGCATGTTCGCGAGGCGGCGTTGCTGCGGGAATCGTACTTCCAGAACCCGGCACCACGGGCGGCGGCACATCGGCACAAGGAATCGGAACAGGAACGGGAGTCGGAATGCGTGGAGCCGTCGGAGGGCTGGGCGCGATAACAATGGGCGCAGACGCCTGCGGCGGAACCCTGAGCAGATCGGAAGGCGAAGGCGTCGCCACGGCCAACGGTCCGCTGTCGGCTGGCGTCGGGGTTGCCCCCGTACCCGTGCCAGTGCGGATCGACTGCGTGGTTGCGGGCGATGCAATCCCCGAGCGACTCTTCAATTCTGGGATGGGTTGCCGACGCACTGCTTCCGCCCAACTGACTTTGCTCGAACCTGGCTTCCGTGGCTGCGGGGTGTTACTTTTTCTCTCATTCTCTGCGTCGAGAATCCCCGTGAGATGCTCGATGACCTGGAGCGCGGATGGCGGACGCCCCGCAGCGGTTTTGGACATCATGCGAGCAACGAACTGCGATAACTCATGCGGAACAGCTTCGTTCCGTTCGTGAATCAGTGGCGGCGTGTGGTTTGCCAGCGCCATCAGCACGGCCATGGTGTTGTTTCCACCGAACGCCAATTCGCCGGTCAGCATCGTGAAGATCACGCAACCGAGGCTGAACAGGTCGGCTCGGTGGTCGATCTCCGATCCGCCTGCCTGCTCGGGTGCCATGAAGTGCGGCGTTCCGACGACGACCCCCGCAGTTGTTAAACGCGGACCGCCGCCGCCCCGCACCAACCCGAGATCAAGAATTTTGACGCGGAATGAAGTATCTGGCCCGGAACCGGTGGTGAGCAACCTTCCCGAATCGGCTGATTTCTTCGCACCTTCGTCCTTGATTTCCAGCCACAGATTCGCGGGCTTGATATCGCGGTGAATGAGTCCGGCGTCGTGAGCGGCTGCCAATCCGGCCGCAGCCTGAATCGCGATTGTCAGCGCATCCTGCACCGCGAGCCTCGGCTCGCGATTCAGCCGCGTATCCAGTGCCTCTCCACGCAGGAGTTGCATGGCCATGAACGGAACGTCGTTATCCTGACCGACCTGGAAAACGGTGACGATGTGATCGGAACTGAGTGCGGCCGCTGCTCGCGCTTCCTTGAGGAAACGGGTTCGAGCGGCGAGTGACGCCGCGATCTCGGGGCGCATGACCTTGAGCGCGACCAGGCGGCGAAGTTGTGAGTCGATGGCCTCGAAGACGATGCCCATTCCGCCGACGCCGAGGATGCGGCGAATTCGGTAGGTGCCGAGTTGTCCGAGGTCACCATCTTCGAGTGGTGGCCCAAGAAAAGACAGGTCCGGCGGTGCGGACGCATCGATCTGGTTTTCTGAGTTATCCTGAGTCGAATTGCCGACGGAGGGATCGGGAGAGTGGAATTTCGTCGCGTTGTCGGGCTTATCGGGTGTCATCGCGCTCTCCGCAAACCGGGGAGTGCAGCCTTACCCCGTCAGTCTAGGTTATCATGACGACTCATCTTTCGCCTCCCGTTCCTGCGCCGAATCTTGGACTGGCGATGCGAAATGCATTGTGGCGGTTGAACAGACCGTCGAATCACTTCTTGGCGAGGGTAACGATCAATCCGGACGCGAGGGAGAGAACCGCCCCGAGCAACAGCACGATCAGACCCCACCGGCGGCTATCCCACAGTTCTACTTGTTTGATATGCTCCTGAAGCTGTTGCCGGAGAATGGCGTTTTCTTTTTCCAACGCAATGGGAGCCTTTCGGTCGTCTGCAATTTCATCACGCAACCGAGTAATCTCGCGCCCCTGATACTCCTCACGTTCTCGAATCGCCCGGAGTTCCAGAGCCATTTCCTTGAGCTGTTCGGTGGGCGATTTTGCCACGATCACGCCTCCGCTGGTTCGAGGAAGAATTCTTGGACTCGGTTGTCGAGTTGTCCGATCAACCCACCGAGCAGATCGGACCACACCTGCCCACAACGGCTCGCGAGTCGCCGTTCTCGCTCAAAATCCTCCGCGAGCAGCGTTCCTGTCCGCATCTCCGCAACGCCGTTGGGTAATGCGAGCGACAAAGTGAGGTCGAGAACGCCGCTTGATGAATCTTTGTGTGGGCTCCACCGAACGCTGACATCCTCACGCCAAGTGCGAATCTCGTTCGCGAGGATGGGTGTCAACTCCCGAGCCTTCGCCTCCAGTTCGGGCTGGCGGTCGAAATCAGCGTACTCGACGTTCTTGAACATGATTATTCGCCCTTGATGAGCGCCTGATCGTACTTCTTCTGCAAGGCCGTGAGCGCTGCCGTGTCGAGCGTGGGCGCGGCGAACAACTTCTCCAGTTCGCGGAAGTATTCGTGCTGCGAACGCGACGGCGTGAAGAGAATCAGTACTTTCGCCTTGGCGGGCCCGAGGTTCGTGAAGCCGTGATGCACGCCACGCGGGACGTATGCCACGGAACCCTTGGGCCGCAGGAACTTGTGACCCTTCACGTTGAACTCGATTTCGCCTTCCAGAACCGTGAGCGTTTCGTCCATCGTGTCGTGAACGTGATAGTCGATGGTGGCGGCACCGAGCGACAGCTCGTACAGCTCAAAGATGCCGTTGGATTGTGGCCCCTCGACTCGGCTCACGATGAAGAATGGACCCGCGGTGAACGTTTGGCCTTCTGTGGGACCGGCGACGAACGATTGTGGCAGTGACATGGTGTAGCCCTTGGGTAAGTTCGGCTCCGACGCTGAGTTGATGTATCCCGAACGGGCGAATTCGGGACGTCAGTTTCAACTCGCGGTCGATTGTAGCTTCACTTCTCGCGGCACACGAGTGTATTTCCGATGATGAATTATCGGCCGGTCTTCAGAAACTCCTTGATGCTGCCGAGGATGGCGTCGCGGTCGGGCACTCTGCTCACGACCACGTTCTCGTGGTCATCTACCAACTCGTTGACATGCTCGAAGAACTCGCCGCTGCCGTAAGGCGATTCGACTTGCCCGTAGCCGAACAGGTTCAACTTCGGAAGCAGTTGCGTCGTGAGCAGATCGACGCACTTCGGAACGTCATCGCCCCAGTTGTCGCCGTCCGAGAAGTGGAAGGCATAGACGTTCCACTGCGACGGCGGATACCGTGAGTCGATGATCTTGTTGCACATCTCGTAGGCGGAACTGATCTTCGTGCCGCCGCTCTCGCGAGTGTGGTAGAAGCGGTGTTCGTCCACTTCCTGGGCAACCGCGTCGTGGATGATGTAAACGGTGTCGACGCCCTTGTAGTGCCGCTTGATCCAGGTGTCGATCCAGAACGCCTCGATGCGAACGATCTCTTTCTGCTCGTCGGTCATGCTGCCGGAAACGTCCATCATGTAAATGACACACGCCACGGCGTCCGGCTTCTGAACTTCCTTCCAGCTTCGGTACTGCTTGTCTTCGCGTTGCGGAATGACCTTCGGCATAATCGGGTCGTAGGTGCCGGCCGAGATTTGCCGCTTGATGGCGCGCTTGTACGTCCGCTTGAAGTGCCGCAAACTCTCGGGGCCGACGCTGCGGATGCTCGTGTACTTGTCCTTCTCGGTGACGACGTTCTTCTGCCCACGCGGCTCAATGCGTGGCAACGCGAGCTCTTCGCCGAGGATGTCGGCCAACTCCTCCATGGTCAGATCGACTTCGAGGATGTGGCCACCCGGCTGATCGCCTGCCTGCGGCTCGCCGTCTTCACCTTGCTGCGGCGTCAGCGGCTGACCTGGCTGTCCAGGCCCGACGCCGACGCCACCGGAGTTCTTGTTGCCGTAGCGGAACTGCGGCAAGTTGATCGACGGCACGGGAATGGACACGAAGTCCTTCCCCTTCTTCCCGATCATCTCCCCACGGCCGATGTACTTGGAAAGGTTGCTCTTCACCTTCCCGCGGACGATCTTGCGGAACCGCTGGAGGTCTTGTTCGATCTTTTGTCCCACGGCGATGTGCCTCGGGTGGTTGTGTTCGCTGATCCGATACCCCATCGTACCAGATGGAGGGGTTGGCGGAGAAGTGAAACGAGTGTCCGGATTGGTTCATCTTGCAATTCCGCTCATGCCGATGAACTCAAATGGTGACGGCACCCGCTTCGAGCAACGCCATGCCAAACTATTACGACAGAGCGAGCCGATACGCGGCAAAGCTCGACCCACCGGGCTTTCTGGGCTGGCTTCTGGGGTTGCCAGCGGCAACATTGGAATTTCGAGGCTGGCTGGACACCTGCGACGTGCCGTTCCCCGGCAACCCCGACCGCACGGGCGACACCGTCGCGCACCTTGAAAACGTGGCAGAACATGGCGTCCCGTGGGCCCTGGCCGTTGAATTTCAAACGGTCCCCGATTCGGAGATGTTTGGCCGCCTGATGGGCTATCTGTCAGGGCTGTGGCTGACACTTCGGCCAGATGCAGAACGAGGAAGTCGCTTCTCGGTGGGGGCCACAGTGGTTAATCTGACGGGAGGGGGCGTTGCGTCGCGTTCGATGCGTTGGCCAGGAACGGGGCTGGCGACGCAACTCGATATCGTCGAGCGAAATCTGGAAAGCGAATCTGCGGCCGAGTTGCTTTCGGAAATCGAGAAGGGGCGTTGGTCGCGGTGCTTGTTGCCGTGGATTTCGCTGATGGCGTGTGCTGACGATCCGTCGGTAATCGATCAGTGGAAGCGACTTGCGGAAACCGAACCGAATTCACGACGGCGAGCGGACTACGCCGCGATTGCGTTGGTGTTCGCTGCTAGAGTTGGTCGGAAGGATCTCTGGCAAACCCAATTGGAGGGCTGGAACGTGGAAGAATCTCCCGTGGTAAATGAATGGTTCGCTACCGCAACGGCTCGCGCCGAGGCACGAGGCGAAGCACACGGGCGGATGGAAGCGACACGCTCGCTTTTGCTGGATCTCGGGAGGGAACGATTCGGCCCCGCCTCCACAATCACCGAGGCCGCTATCCTTGCGATTACAGACAGTAACCGACTTGCGCAGCTCGTGAAGCGGGTTCTCCAAACTGCCGACTGGAATGACCTGCTCGCGACTCCGTGAAATAACAAAACGAGTTGAAGAAAGCAGAAAGCCCACCCGATTCTCGGGTGGGCTTTCGTGTTTCGCCGCCAGGGGCGGGACGGATGGGGGTGCCCTGAGCCGCACTCTCCAGAGCTTATGGCTGCTTCCTTCCGGACCTGACCAGGTTCACACCTTCAAGTCGGTCAGGCCCCCACCCGCCGCGACCCCGGCGGGTTGTATCAGACACGCTCCCCTTGCGGGTCGCGGCTAACAATCACTTCTTCGTCTGTCCGCGGGCGAAAATGCTCGCCACGAAGTTCAGAACGTCGGTCGCGCTAGACTCGTTATATCCGTAGTTCCGAATCAGGCGACTCTTCACCACATCAATTTTCTCCTGCGTCGCCTTGTCCACCACGTTCGACACCAGCGAACTCAACTTGATCGTGTCCTTCTGGTCCTCGAACAGCTTCAATTCCAGGGCCTTTTGCAGCCGTTCGTTGGTCTTGTAGTCGAACCGCTTGCCGTCGATGGCCAACGCCCCGATGTAGTTCATGATCTCGCGGCGGAAGTCGTCCTTGCGGCCCTCCGGAATGTCGATCTTCTCCTCGACCGAACGCATCAGCCGTTCATCCGGGTCTTCGTTCGCACCCGTGAACTTGTTGCGCACCTTCTCCCGCAACGTGTAAGACCGCACGTTGTCGATGTAGTTGCCGCAGAGCCGCATCAGCGCGTCTTCGTCGGCGGCGATCGCACGCTGAACTTCGTTCTTCACGATGTCCTCGTACTCCTCGCGAACCACCGCCAGCAGTTCCTTGTAGTGCCGATACTGGTCTTCGTCCTTGATGAGCGAATGGTGCCGCAATCCGGACTCCAGTTCGTGCATCACCATGAACGGGTTGATGTTGTCCTCATCCGGGTGCGCGACGAGCGCATTGCTAATCTTGTCCTGAATGTAACGCGGACTGATGCCGGTCATACCTTCGTGGCCCGCGTCACGCTTCAGTTCGATCACGTTGTCCTCGGTGAAGCCCGGCAGCGTCTTGCCGTTGTAGAGCTTCATCTTCTGCAACACGCTGAGGCTCGCGTGCTTCGGTGGCGTCAGTCGGGTCAGCACGGCCCACATCGCCGCGATCTCGACGGTGTGTGGGGCGATGTGCTTGCCTCGCACCTTCGCGGGGCTGTAGTCCTTCTCGTAAATCTTCACTTCGTCGCGAAGCCGCGTGACATACGGCACGTCGATCTTCACCGTGCGGTCCCGCAAGGCTTCCATGAACTCGTTGTTCTGGAGCCGGCGATATTCCGGCTCGTTCGTGTGCCCGAGGATCACCTCGTCGATGTCCGTCTGTGCGAACTTCTTCGGCTTGATCTTGTGTTCCTGCGACGCCCCGAGGAGGTCGTACAAGAACGCGACATCGAGCTTCAGGACTTCGATGAACTCGACGATGCCGCGGTTCGCGATGTTCAACTCGCCGTCGAAGTTGAACGCTCGCGGGTCGCTGTCGCTGCCGTACTCGGCGATTTTGCGGTAGTTGATGTCGCCGGTCAGTTCGGTGCTGTCCTGGTTCTTCTCGTCCTTCGGCTGGAATGTCCCGATGCCGATGCGGTCCTTCTCGCTGAGGACCAGCCGATAAATCTTCACCTCGTGTTCGAGCATCTTCACCCAGTCGCCGTCGTACTTGGCGAGGCGGGTCTTGAACTCGTAACGGCTGAACGGGCTGAGATCGCCCTTGATTTTCACATCGTAGGCGTAAGGCTTCGTGCACTTCTCGTTGAGCGAAGCGAGCAACGCGGCCCGCTGTTCCTCGGGAACCAGTTGCAGCGGTTCGCCGTGCATTGGGTCTTTCACCCATGTGCCGTCCGGCCCCTTCCACGAGAAGCTGAACAGCATCCCGGCGTCGGTGCGGCTGTACTCTTCCAGCCCGCGTTTCAGTAAGCGGGCGATGGTCGATTTCGCGCTGCCGACAGGGCCGTGCAGCAGAATCACGCGGCGTTCGGTGCCATACCCGAGGGCAGCACTCTTGAACGTGTTGACGAGTTGCATCAGCGAGCGATCGAGCCCGTAGATGCCGTCGCCGTGGCGGGTGGCGAAGTCCGTGAAGAACTTGAACCGGTTGATGCGGTCCTTGTTCTCGTAGACGTCGTCGGTGCCGTGCGACAGGATCATGTCGTACAGGCGCTGGAACGCCGTGCGTGTGACGCCGGGCGTTTCGAGAACGATGTTGAGGTAGTCGGTGAACGAGCCTTCGCGGTGGAGCTTCCTGTACTCCGTCGTATCGAGTTGGGCGCGAAGGCCGTCGAGGATTGCCGTGGCTGTGGCCATGGGTTTTGATTTCCTCCGTGTGAGCGTCGCCAGAGATGCATGGCTGCGAACAAACCGCATCAGCCTAACGTTTCGCCCGCACAGGTTCAAGTCGCGGAAACGTCACTGACCACTTGGTGTGAGTGGGGTGGAGGTATTCTACCCCGTCCGCGTGTCGCCTACCAAGGGCAGATGCTGGTGTTGTGAGCGTCGAGCCGTCAGGCCGACGGTTGCTCCTCTGAGCCAAACAGGTTTCGAACAACACCGACGGGCTTGCACGCGGTTCTGAACAACACCGTCGGGCTTGCATGCGGTTCTGAACAACACCGACGGGCTTGCACGCGGTTCTGAACAACACCGTCGGGCTGACGCCTCGACGCTCACCAAGTTCATCCGTGGCTACTCTTTCTTCGCGTCGAACTTCGGGAATCGCTTCGACGCCGTGATGACGGGCTTTTCATCTTTGTCGAGGATCACGATGTACGCGGCGGCGCCCGGCGTCACTTCAACGAGTTTCAACGCCTGCTCGGGAGGTAGCACGCTGACGGCTTTCGTCATGCTGTCGGCGGTGGTGCCGTTGGGGGCGATCACGGTCACACTGCGGCGGCCGGTGAGTCCGAGGCCCGTCTTCGGATCGAGAACGTGCGAATAGCGGACGCCGTTGATGACCACGAACTGTTCGAGATCGCCGGAAGTCGAAACGGCCGCGTTCGCGAGATTCAGCGTTCGCGCCTTCTGTGACTTCGCAATCGGTGCGATATCGACGGTCCACGCATCTTTGCCCGGTGGCGGATCACCGCACGCGATGTCACCGTAAGCGCCGACGAGCGCCGACTTGATGCCGAACTTCTCACGCAGCAGTTTCAATGCCTCGTCGGCCGCGAATCCCTTGGCGATGCCGCCGAGGTCGAGTTGCATCCCGGTCGTCGTGAGTTGCACCGTTTTCTTGGCGGGGTCGAGTTTCACCTTTTGGTAGCCGACCTTGGCACGGGCAGCGGCGAATTCCTTGGCGTCTGGAAGTTCTTGCGTGCGTCTCGCGTGTCGCCAGAGCTGCACGACCGGCCCCACGGTCACGTCGAATGCACCGTCGGAGCGTTTCGAGAGTTCTTCCGCCTTGCTGAGCACGAAGAACAGATCATCGCTGACTTTCCGGGGTTCGCCGATTTCAGTGGCGAACGCCTTGCAAAGCTGCATGAGTTCGCTGGTCTGTTTGTAGTCGCTCATGCAATTGTCGATTGCGGCAACTCGCTCGAAAGCGGCGGCGGAAGCCTTTTTGGCGGTGGCTTCATCGGGTGCGTACAGCACGATGCGGAAGGTGGTTCCCATGTGCTTCGATTCAAACTCGAATCGCATTGGTTCTGCCGAAGAACCTAATCCCCCAACCCCCTTCCCTAAAAAGGAAGGGGGAGCAAGAAAGCCTAATGTTTTACGCCCCTCTCCCCTTGGGGGAGGGGTTGGGGAGGGGTTCTTCTCGGGCCATGAACACACAATTGGAATAACATGACCCAAAGTGCCTATCACGAAAATTGTGACGAATCCCAACACGGTATTCCCTCTCACGCGGCTGTTCGGTTGTTGACACTGCCGCTGCTATCGGAGAATCTAGCAGACATGTCCCGTCGATTCACCTATTCGCTGTTTCTGTGCATCGCCTTTCCCCTGGCGGCCATTTCGCTGACACCAGCCGAGAAACCCGCTGACAAAAAGGACGCTCCTCCGGTTGCCGCGAAATTGGAGCGAAAGAACTTCGCGCAGAAGGTAGAGAGCTTCAAGGTTCTCACGGACGCCAACACCAAGGAAATCACCAAGGCTGTCCTGAAGGGGCAGTTCGAGATGATATTCATTCCCGGTGGAGAAGTTACCGTTGGCAGCCCTGAAACCGAAGCAGGTCGGTTGCCGAACGAGGGGCCGCAGTACAAGGCGAAGGTCGGCAACTTCTGGATGCAGAAGGTCGAAGTTACCTGGAACGACTGGGACATCTTCTGGTACGACGAAGCCTTCTTGAAGGCCGACCACAAGGACGCCGCAAAACTCGGCCCCGATGCGGTCACCCGTCCGACCAACACCTTCCTCGACGAAACCTACGACCACGGCCGCGACGGTCACCCGGCGCTCAGCATGACGCATCATGCCGCAATGGTGTACTGCGAATGGCTCCGCAAGAAGACCGGCCGGCTGTACCGGTTGCCCACCGAAGCGGAGTGGGAATACGCGGCACGCGCCGGCAAGGGCGACACGGCTTACTTCTTCGGCAACGATCCGAAAGACCTTGGCGAATACGCATGGTTCGTCGAGAACTCGAAAGACGACGACTTCCCCGAGAAGCCGAAGGGCTGCACGCACAAGGTCGGCACCAAGAAAGCGAACCCGTTCGGCGTTCACGATCTGTACGGCAACGTCTGGGAATGGACGCTCGACCAGTACGATGCGAAGACTTACGAGAAGCGAGCGAAGATCGCCCTGAACTTGAACCCCGTGAATGTGCCGACGGCCGAGAAGTGGGCACACGTTGTTCGCGGTGGTTCGTGGGCCGATAAACCCGAGAAACTTCGCAGTGCGAGTCGTCGGGTGTCGGAGGAAAGCTGGCAGAAGCATGATCCGCAGGAGCCGCGGAGCATTTGGTGGCTCACGAAGATGGATGTGATTGGTTTCCGCGTGGTGCTGGCGGAGGAAGAACAGCCTGATCTCGTGGCGATGAAGCCGAAGGTTGTGAAGAAGTCCGAGTGATCGATTCGTCTCCCGTTTCGCCACGCTCCGTTTCTGATCGCGGCGAAACCTCTCTCAATTCGAGGTGTCTCCATGTCGAGCGCAAAGAATCGTCGTGATTTCCTGAAGTCCACGGCTGCGGCCGGGGCTGTTGTGTCCGCAACCGGCACGAACCTGTTCGCAGCCGCTGGCAACGAAACCATCAAGGTCGGGCTCATCGGCTGCGGCGGTCGCGGCACCGGCGCGGTCCGCAACCTGCTCGACGCAGAAGCCAAGATCAACGGCGTGAACCCGAAGGTCGAGATCGTCGCCGTCGCCGACGTGTTCAAGAGCCAGGCCGATAACGCGGTCAAGTCGTTCAAAGACCCGAAGAACAAGGCATTCGGGAAGTACGCCGCTCAGATCAAGGTGACCCCCGAAACGACCTTCGACGGTCTCGACGCTTACCAGAAACTCCTGAGCGCGGGCGTCGATCTCGTGATTCTCGCCACGCCTCCAGGCTTCCGTCCGGTGCATCTCGAAGCAGCCGTGAAAGCTGGCAAGCACATCTTCTGCGAAAAGCCTGTCGCCGTGGACGCGGCCGGTATCCGCAAGTGCTACGAGATGGTCGAAGAGTCGAAGAAGAAGAACATCGCGATCGTCGCCGGCACGCAACGCCGTCACCAGAAGGGCTACATCGAGACGATCAAGAAGCTGCAAGACGGCGCTATCGGCGACATCGTCGCAACCCGCTGCGCCTGGAACGGCAACGGCATTTGGTTCCATGGTCGCGCCAAGGACGAAGCCGACGCCCACTACCAGATTCGCAACTGGTACCACTTCCTGTGGATGTCGGGCGACCACATCGTCGAGCAGCACGTCCACAACCTCGACGTCATCAACTGGATCATGAACGACCACCCGATCAAGGCGATCGGCATGGGCGGTCGATCCGCGGGCAACGAATCCCGCCCCGCAGGCGACCCGAACCAGGTCGGCAACATCTGGGATCACTACGCCGTCGAGTTCGAGTACAAGAACGGCGTGAAGATGTACTCGTACTGCCGCCACATTCCAGGCGACAACGACGTTTCCGAAGCGGTCGTCGGCACGAAGGGCAAGTGCCGCGTCAGCTCGTATGTCATCAACAACGAGCAGGTCGCGACCGACGACATCGACGCCTACGTGCAGGAGCATATCGACCTGCTGAACAGCATCCGCGCCAGCAAGCCACTGAACGAGCTGAAGAACGTGACCGACTCGACCTTCACGGCGATCCTCGGCCGCAACGCTTCCTACGCTTGCCGCACCCTGAAGTGGGACGACGTGCTGAAGTCAAACGATGACTCGATGCCGAAGAACCTGACGCTCGAAGCGAGCTTGAAGGTGAACGCCGCACCGACCCCAGGCTCGTGGCGTCTGCCGCCAGCCGTTGGTTGAGAAAAAGAAGAACCCCTCCCCAAGGGGAGAGGGGCTTAAATCCGGCTCCCCCTTCCTTTCCAGGGAAGGGGGCTGGGGGGTTAGGTTCTTCCGATGAAGCCCCCTGACTCATCCGTGGGTCAGGGGGCTTCTCCGTAGGTGCAAACCATGTCTGTCTTCACCGAATTCTCGCGCATCGCTCGTAGCTTCGCTCCGCAGACGGCTATCGTGCTTGGCTCCGGGCTTGGGGGCGTCACGGCCGGCTTCTCGGAAGTCGCCACGGTCTCGTTCGCTGATGTCCCGGGATTGGTGCAGACCACCGTGCAAGGCCATCACGGTCGAATCGCGGTCGGGCACTGGCACGGCACGCCGACGCTTCTTTTCCTCGGGCGGTTGCATTTCTATGAAGGCCATTCGCAAGACGCGGTGACAGCACCGATTCGCAGGGCTGCCGATCTCGGCGTGAAAAGACTGATTCTGACCAACGCAGCAGGTGGAATTCATCCGTCGCTGAACCCCGGCTCGCTGATGGCGATTTGCGGGCACATCAAGCTCATCGGCCCGAATGCGTGGCGAACGCTGGCAGTCGGAACTGCCGTGAAGATGCCGTATTCTTCTCGCTTGCTTGAGCGAATGTGCTTGCTCGCTGGCGTGTACGCAGCCCTCACCGGGCCGTGCTACGAGACGCCTGCCGAGATTCGAGCATACGCGGCCAGTGGTGTGGATGCGGTTGGCATGTCCACGGCGCTCGAAGCGGAAGCTGCGGCTGAACTCGGAATGGAAGTGGCTGCGATTTCGTGCATCACGAACAAGGCTGCGGGCTTGTCGGCTGCTCCGCTCGATCACACGGAAGTGTTGGTGAATGCGAAACTGGCGGTCGATCAACTCGCGGCGCTGCTCGGCGAACTCATCAAGTGACCGACGTGTCCCTACAATTCCTGCTGTTCTTCTCGTGATGTTGGGAACGGGGTAACGCGATGGCCGAGCCGTACAAGATCGTGATCGGGCTGGAAGTTCACGTTCAGTTACTCACCAAGACGAAGCTATTCTGCGGGTGCTTGAACAAGTTCGGATTGCCGCCCAACTCTGCGACGTGTCCGGTGTGCCTCGGGTTGCCCGGCGCACTGCCGGTCATGAACGAACACGCTTTCCGATTGGCATTGCGGGCCGCGATCGCGCTCAACTGTCAGATCGCGTCGCACCCAGGCCAGGTTCCCGGCTTCACGAAGTGGGACCGCAAGAACTACTACTACCCCGACCTGCCGAAGAACTTCCAGATTTCGCAGTACGATTTGCCGTTCAGCCACGACGGCTATCTCGACATCAACATCGGTCAGGCGAGCCCCGGCCGTCAGGCCGGGGGTGAACAAACGAAACGCATCGGCATCATCCGGGCGCACCTCGAAGAAGACGCCGGCAAGAACCTGCACGACGAATCCGGCAAGGGTCACGATACGCTGGTCGATCTGAACCGCACGGGCACGCCGCTGCTGGAGATCGTGTCGCATCCTGACATGAACTCGCCCGAAGAAGCCATCGCGTACCTCGAAGAGATTCGCTTGCTGCTCCGCGAAATCGGCGTCAGCGATTGTGAGATGCAGGAAGGCTCGCTGCGTTGCGATGCGAACGTGAACATCCACATTCCCAAGGCCGACGAGCCGAAGGGCTACGTTGCCACGCCGTTGGTCGAAGTGAAGAACCTGAACAGCTTCCGTGGCGTCGGGCGAGCGATCGCATACGAAGCAAAGCGGCACTACGACGAGTTCAAAGCCGACACCAAGGGCACGTTCCGCTTCGGCTACATGCTCAAGACGACGGCCGGTTGGGACGACGCAAAGGGCGTGACCGTCGTGCAGCGGCACAAGGAGGAAGCGGCCGACTATCGCTACTTCCCAGAGCCGGATCTGGTGCCGATCATCGTGACGGCAGAACTCATCGAAGCCGTGAAGGCCGAGACGGGCGAGTTGCCGTCGGTGCAGCGAAATCGCTTGCAGAAGGATTACGGCCTGACCGCCTACGATGCGCAGGTGTTGACCGCGAAGGGGCGTCCGACTGTCGCGTACTTCGAGATCGTGGCTGAGTCCATCTGCGATGGCAAAGCTGCATCGAACCGCATGAGTGACTTGATCTATCCGGCGCTCGCCGAACGCAAGGAAGAGATCACCGAGTTCCCGATTGATGCCGCGGCGTTCGCCAAGTTCCTGAAGAAAGCGCCAACGAACTCTCAGGATCGTCGCGACGTGTTCAAGATCATGCTGGAGAAGGGCGTCAGCGTCGAGGAAGCGATAGGAATTGCAGGCATCAAGGAACTGGACGAGTCAGCGTTGCGGGCCGCGGTGTGTCAGGCAATCGCCGCGAATCCGAAGAGTGTGGCCGACTTCAAGAGCGGGAAGACGGCGGCTGCGAACAAGATCAAGGGCGAGGTGATGAAGGCGAACAAGGGCGTGCCGAATGACCTCGTCCAACGGCTGTTGGACGAGGAACTTGCCCGGGTGTGAGTTGGTTTTTCGCCCTCTCCCCTTGCGCTCGGGGCGAGCGAGGCTTTGCGAGCTGGTGAGGGGAAAGCCTGCCAAGATGTTGGAGCTTAACCCCTCACCCGTCCGCGAAGCGCGGCCACCCTCTCCCGCAAGGGGAGAGGGCAAAAACAGGCCGAAAGACATCACGCTAGTTCGCGGCGTCCACGGCGGACGATCCACAAGCCGCCGAACACGAACGCACACGCGCCGGCGAGGCCGGCGATCCAGGTGCCGCCCTTCGGAGTGTACGCGATCGGTGTGGGCTCTTCGTCAGACTCATCGCATCCATCGGGTATCGGCTTCACCCCCGGTCGCGGCGGAGGCAGCGGCAGTTTCGGTGCGTCCTTCGCGTCTTTGTCGCTGGTGTAAACAATCCCTTCCTTCGGGTCGATCTTCTCGATCTTGTATTCCTTCACGATGACCTTGGGTGCGTCGGCTTCCTTCACCTCATTGAACGCCCAGAATGTCGTCTTCGCACGGATCATTCCCTCGACCTTCCCCTTCCCGACGGCCGCGAGGTACTCTTTCTCGTTGTCGAACTTCTTGCTCGCTTCCTTCGGCACGGCAACGAGCCGCGCTGCCCGACCTGGACCACCACCGGCGGCTGTGAGCGTTGCGGGAGTCTTTGAATCGAGCTTCACCTCGACGGCTGGCGTGCCAACTCCTGTGATGGAGTAGAAGAGGTAATCCGGGTAGTCCTTCTCCGTCGTGACCTTGTGTTCGAGCGGAACTCGCTTAAATCCTGGTGGTGGTCCGATGTCCGCGAGCGCCACGCTCGCTCCCAACAGTGCCACCACCATCGTCAGAAGTCTCTTCATGTTCGTCTCCGGAAGGGAACCATCCGAAAGGATAGACGAGACGAAGATATCCGCAGTTGTGCGAGACCGGCGAGAGATTTCCGCAGGTTGAAGTCTCAGCTGGGAGCAAACATCTCTTAGGTCATGCGAGTAGTAAAGCTTTGACAAATAAGCGAATTTGGCACGAGCAGTGCTAAACTGGCCTCCGCATCATCGTCGTAATCGGTGAATCCAAGAGCGTTCCGCTCAGCAACACCACCGACTCGTCGAACACCAAAGGAGCCAGTTATGAGCCGAATCCTGCTCGCGTTGTTTGCTTTCGGACTCGCCGCAACTCTCAGTTCGACTTCCCTTGCGGAAGAAGTCAAGATCCCGAAAGACACATGCGTTAAGCCTTGCGCAGAATGTGCGAACGAGTGCGCCGCGTGCATGAAACACTGCCGTGACAACAAGATGGAAGACGTGGCCCGCGAATGCGAAATCTGCCATCACGCATGTCTGGCGTGTACACTTGCTGTCGGCAGCAAGAACCCTCAAGCGTGGCAGATTTGCGAAACGTGTGAAAAGGTTTGCAACCAGTGCGCCGCAACATGCGACAAGGGCAGCAACCCGCAGATGAAGAAGTGTGCCGAGGCGTGTCGAACTTGTGCGAAGGCGTGTGCCGACGCCCGGAAGTAACTTTCCCAATAATGAGCGAGCGGCAGCCGATTTGGTTGCCGCTCGTTCGTTTGGTCAGCGTGTCCCAACCACGTTCACAACGCCAGCGGCGAGCGTCACGCTTGTCTTCTCGCCAGCTCGAACCACAACTTGCTTGGTCGCCCGTTCGGTCTGCCCGTCTCGCGTCACTTCGACCGTCAGGTCGTAAGCGTAGTCCATGCCTGGCTCAAGCAGTGGCGTGGTGAAGGTTCGCACGTTCCCAGTGCCGTTCGCGACCGAGCCGTTGAAGAGCAGTTTCGCGTCGGTCGGCAGATTGATCGTCAGCGTGCAGGACGCGGATTTGCCGCCGAGTTGGGCTGGTGCCATTACGCCGTGATACATCGGATAGCCATAACGAGGGACATTGTACCCGGCATAGCCGCCGCCAGCCATCCAGTTCGCGTAGGGGCCGTGGCTGTAGTTGTAATACGCGAACCACGGATACTGCCAGGCATACCAATACGTGTTCGTGTACCATCCGGGTGGGTTTGCGAGGGGGAAGACGACTGAAGTGGCCCAGGGGCCAGTGTAGCCGTACTGCCACGCCGAGGCACGCCCGCTGGTTGCGGTCATTGCGATCAGCACCAACATACCAAAGAGCAATTTTCGCATGGGAAGTTCTCCGGTGAAACGATTCAACGCTCACATCCGAATTTAACGTCCCCGATTCTCCGTCATCACGAAATTTGCTCAGATTGCCTCAAGTTGGAGCGCTGAGAGGTGGGGTTGCGCCCGTCGGCGCGGATTCTTCAATGCATGAGCCGCTTGCGGCGTAGCGCTCCGGAGCGCTACGCCGCAAGCGGCTCATCAAATCACCTTCGTTGTCACGCCGACGGCGGTGATTCACCCTCCGGTTTGGGTGCCTCGTCTTCGGGCGGCTTCGGCGCTTCGGGTGGCTTCGGTTCTTCCTTCTTGAAGAACGCGGCCAGTTCGGCGAATGTGTTCAGCGCGGCCTTCCCCGTCTTCTTGTCGGCCGACAGATTCGGCAACGGCTTCGGCTTGCCCGCCGGCTTCGGCTTGAGTGGCGGTTGCGCCGATGCTGGCGGTTGTGCTGCCCCCGCCCCGGCAGGCGGAACGCCACCCGCGGGCTGTTGCGGACCCTGCGGAACTGCCCCTGCACCCTGACGAGGCGGACCACCCGGCCCACGGTTCCCGAACCGCTGTCCGCCCTGTCCTTGACCTTGGCCGCGGGCCTGCTGATATCCACCGCCTGCTGGACGTTCGGCACGAGGCTGGAACGCCGGACGATCACCACGCGGCTGGAAGCCGGGTCGGTCGCCTGCCGGTTGCGGTTGTTGCTGTGGTGGACCACCCTGGCCACGATCCCCACGGTCGCCGCGACCTCCGCGTTCCTGGCGTTCTTCGCGTTCGCCGCGTTGCGGCGGTCCTCCCTGCTGACCACCCTGGAAGCGACCACCGCCACCACCCGGGCCACGACCACGCTCCTGACCCGGCGGAATCATCGACAGCGAGATCTTCTTCTCGCCAGGCTTCACTTCCATCACCCAAACGGTGATGACATCGCCAACGGCGACCACATCGTAAGGGCTCTTGATGTAGCGGTTCGCCATCTGGCTGATGTGAACCAAACCGCTTTCTTTGAGGCCGATGTCCACGAACGCACCGAACGGAACGACGTTCAGCACGGTTCCCTTGAGTTCCATACCCGGACTGATGTCTTCGAGCTTCAGTACGCCCTTCTTGAAGATCGGCGGCGGCAGGTCTTCACGCGGGTCGCGGCCTGGGCGAGCCAGCGAATCGAAGATATCGCGAACGGTCGGCTCGCCCGTGTTCAGGCGAGTCGCGATCTCGGTCAGGTTCGCGCCGTTGAACTTGCTGCGAATCTCGTCGAGCTTCACCTTGTCGCGAAGATCGGCTGGCGTAAACCCGAGGTCAGCCAGAATCTGACGGGCGATGCCGTAGCTTTCTGGGTGAATCCAGGTCGCGTCGAGCGGATCGGCCGCGTCGGAAATCTTGAGGAACCCGGCAGCCTGCGTGAACCGCTTCTCGCCAAGCCCCGACACTTCCTGCAACTGCGACCGCGACGTGAACCGTCCGTTCTTCTCGCGGAAGTTCACCAGTTCACGCGCCACGAGTTGGTTCAACCCGGACACATGGCGAAGCAGCGGAACGCTCGCTGTGTTGAGATCGACGCCAACCGTGTTTACGCTCGACCCGATGACGACTTCCAGCGATTCCTTGAGATGCTTCTGCTTCACGTCGTGCTGATACAACCCGACGCCAATGTGCTGCGGGTCGATCTTCACGAGTTCAGCGAGCGGGTCTTGCAGCCGACGACCGATGCTGATGGTGCCGCGGGTCGTGGCATCGAGGTCCGGGAACTCTTCACGAGCCACAGCACTTGCCGAGTAGTCGCTCGCGCCAGCCTCGATGACGATCACGTAAGCGAGATCGGCAGGTGCGTCGGGCAGTCCTTCCAGACTGATCGGCGGTTGCTGCGGAGCTTGCGGCGGCGGTGCCGGAGTTGGCGTGGCTGCCGGGTTCACCGTGTGTTCGCCGGTCGTAACCGCTTCCGAAGACGCACCCGTGTGAACCGATTCGCCCGTGTGAACCGTTTCGCCCGTGGAAACCACGGCTGGCGTCGTGATGATAATGCCGGAGCTGATCGAATCACCGTGCCCGGCCATTCCCGCTGGCGAGGAGTCAAGGCTTTCGCTCGGTTGCGGCTGCGAATGGACCGGCGTCGAAGCTTCCGCAGGTGCGGGCACGCTCGGCGTCGAACTCGCTTCACTCGTGGCGACAGGAACCGCAGGCGCGGGATTCAGACGACGATGTTCGAGATCGCCGATGAGGTCCGCGACGAGTTGCTCGGTCTCACGGCAACCAGTGCCGTTGCCGATCGCGATGACGGTCAGTTGGTGCTTGCGCACGAGCTGTTCCATCTTTCGCTTCGCGTCCTGCTGCCCCTTCTTCTGCCCGTGCGGATAGACAACCGCGTCTTCGAGCAGCTTGCCGGTTTCATCCAGCACCGCCAGTTTGCAGCCTGTGCGAATGCCGGGATCCACGGCCAGAACCTTCTTGCCTCGCAGCGGCGGTTGCAGCAGCAGGCTCTTGAGATTCCGGGCGAACACGAGAACCGCGTGATCCTGGGCACGTTCCGTGAGTTCGCGACGAACTTCACGTTCCAGACCCGGAAGCACGAGGCGTTCGAGCGCGTCCTTGATGATCTCGACGAGCAACCCACGATGCGGGTGGTCGGCGATGTTCAGGTGATACTGCGCGATCTCGTTCGCCATCAGCACATCGGTATCGACCCGCACGCGAAGGACGTTCGCCTTCTCGCCTCGGTTGATTGCGAGAACGCGGTGCGGCGGAATCTCCTTCACCAACTCGCGGAAGTTGAAGTACGGTTCGTACTCCTTGCCCTTTCCTTCCGGCAACGTCTCGATTCTCACGGCGACGATTGCGCCGGTGTCCCAGGTGAACGCCCGCAGTGGTCCGCGAACATCGGCTGCGTCGGAGACCATGTCGGCGAGGATGTTCCGCACGCCGGCCATGACGTCATCGACGTTCAGCAGCCACTTATCGGGGTCGATCAACCCCGGCAGCACTTCGGCGAGGTTGTTCACAGCCGGGTCGCGGTTCCAGATCGCTTCAGATAGTGGCCCGAGTCCCTTTTCGCGGGCTTCCGTGGCGAGCGACTTCTTCTTCGGCTTGAACGGCAAGTACAAGTCTTCGAGGCGTTTCGGCGACTCCGCCGCGAGAATCGCCTGCGTGAGACCGTCGTTGAGCCGCCCCTGGTTGGCGATGCTCTTCAGGATGGTTTGCTTGCGGTTGGCGAGATCGCGAAGGTTTCCGACCCGTTCCTGAATCCGCCCGATCGCCTCTTCGTTCAGCCCGCCGGTCCGCTCTTTGCGGTAGCGCGTGATGAACGGCACCGTGTTCTCGTCGTCGAGCAACTGCACGACCGCTTCGACCTGGGCCTTGCGAATCTGCAAGTCCTGGGCGATTCGCGACAGGTCGTGGGGCTGTGGCGCTGGCGGAACGACCGGCACGGGTTGTGCGGGAAGTGCTGGCAACGCGACAGCCCGGCGGTCGTTGTGCTGTGCGGGAGCGGGTGCAGGAGCCGAACCCTGAGCATCAGCCGTGGGAGTCGCGGCAGCAGTTTCCGGCTGCGGACTTGGCGCCGTTTCAGGCTGAGGCGAGCTTGGAGTGTCGGCCGTGGGAGTCGCGGCAGATTCCGGCGTGGGTGTCGAGTCGGACGAAGTCATGGTCAGCGTCCTTATTTGGCTGCGCGGGTCGGCTTCGGGAGTCACCGGAGTCGAGACAGTCTGGGGACCGAGTGGGGTTCGCGCCACCGTCTTGCGTGCGCCCAGGGGCGAAGGAATGGTTATGATTAGGGCAGATTTGAGTTGTGTCAACGGCGGTCTGCCCACGACTCCATTATGAAGGTGAATATCGTGCGTCCGCTGGCCCTCGATGTCATGGCATTTTTTCTACCCGGTGTGCTGTGCGTTTTGCTGTTTCTGTTGGGGCGTCGCTTCTCAGGTTGGTCGAAGCCATTGCGGGCCGTGGCGCTCGTGATCGCGCTGGCGGGAATCGCTTTTGGGCTGGCTTCGCTAGCTCGTGTGCTGCCCGCGAACGTCGAACGCATCGGCTTCCAGCTCGGCGGTATGACGACGCTCCTCTGTTGGGTCGCCACGTTTCTGCTGGGTGTTGTGTGGAGCGTGCCGGGGCGAAGCCTCAGTTCGGGGTTCCTTGTCACGCTTGCCGGAATCGCGGTTGTCCTCGTGTGCATCGAATCGAGCGGTCGATTGTGGTGGCGATTCGCGGCACCTGCAACCTGGAACCGCACGCCCAACAGCGGCGGTTTGCTTCAGCAATCGAGCAGCGTGACGTGTTCGCCAACAGCGGCAACGATGCTGCTGGGCTTGGCGGGCATCCCGGCGAGCGAAGGCGAGATGGCGTATCTGTCGGGAACATCGGTTCTCGGAACGGACGCACCGGGAATGAGTCTGGCTCTTGAAGCGAAGGCCGCGACGCATGGCTGGCGAGTCGAAGCTGGCCCGACGACTTACGAGCAGTGCATCCATCGCGACGAGCCGTTCATCGCGCACGTGAAGGGCCACTATCTCGGGCACGCGGTGACTGTCGTTAGTGTCACGCCGGAGAACGTGCTTCTACTCGACCCAGCCGACGGGCACGCACACCAAGTGACACGGCGCGACTTCGAGCAGGACTGGGACGGCATGGCAATCCGGCTCGTTCGCTGAATTGCTGCTTCTTCGTAGCCGCGGAAGCGGCGACCGAGTGTAGCCAGGGGTTTGCTCGCTTTGCGAGCAAACCCCTGGTCCCGAAGCAATGTGGGACAATCTGCCGCCCCTCCGGGGCTTATTGGTTGTCGTCATCGCTCACCAGGGGTTTGCGAACCAAGTTCGCTGCACCCCTGGCTACACTCGGTCGCCGCGTCCGCGGCTTCAAAACAACGCGAGCGGCCAGGATTGCTCCTGGCCGCTCGCTTCGTTTCGGGTGGTTTACTTCTGAACCTGGATCGCGGAAGGCTCACGGCACCGCCGCGAGCCGGCTCGACGTGCGGCATGCGGAACCGCGATACTCGGGGTTGTTCCAGACCGCATGTCGCACGTCGAGCCGGCTCGCGAAAGCGGTGCTGGAACAGCCTTCCTCGGGATGTAAGACGAAGTAATTTGCTCGGGCGACGCAACATCGCCCTGCTGCAACGCAGCGAGCTAAACCACCCGCACGGTCCATCGCGGCGAAAAAAGTAGGTCAGGCTTTCGAGCCTGACTCTGAGGTCTTCGGAGTCAGGCTCGAAAGCCTGACCTACAACTTAACCACCGCTCGCCAATCAACTCAAGATGCCGCTGACAACTTCACCCTTCACCAGCTCACGCGGCTGGTTCAAGTGGTTGTACACGATCGTGTCCGGCTTGATGCCAACCGAGTGGTAGATCGTCGCGAGCAGTTCCGTCGGGTGAACCGGATTCTCAATCGGAGCGCTCGCGGTCTTGTCCGACTTGCCGTGAACGTGCCCGCGACGAATGCCCGCACCCGCCACCAGTGCCGTGTAGCAGTATGGCCAGTGATCGCGGCCGTCGTCCTGGTTCTGGTTGCCCGACGTGCTGACGCCACGCTGTGGGCTGCGGCCGAACTCGCCGACCACCACCACTAGCGTTTCCTTCAGCAAGCCACGTTGTTCGAGGTCTTCGATCAGCGCCGAAACGCCACCGTCGAGCATAGGAGCGGCCTGGTTCTTCATGCGGGTCGAGAGGCCAGCGTGAACGTCCCACGAGTGGTTGTCGCTGTTCGCGACCTTCGGCCACACGACTTCGACGAACCGCGTGCCCGCTTCCACCAATCGGCGTGAAAGTAGGAGGCACTGGCCGAAGGTGTTCTTGCCGTAGCGTTCGCGAACTTCCGGCTTCTCGTCGTTCAGGTCGAACGCCTTCTTCGCCCGGCCCGATGTGACCAGCCCGAGCGCCTTGCCGTAATACTCGTCGAGGTCGTGTTTCGCGACGGCCTCTTCCATTTCCGGCATACCCTTCGAGATGGTGTCGCGCAGCGTCGCACGGCGTTCCATGCGGGTCGCCGACAGTTCCTCACGGAGCTTCAGGTCTTCCGTGCGAACGCGGTCCATCTTCGTCATGTCCATGTCGTCGCCGGTCGGGTACAGCAGATACGGATCGTATGCCTTCCCGAGGAAGCCAGCGGTGCCGCCCTTCCCGACCACGTTCGACTCTTGCAGCGGTCGCGGCATTGCCACGAATGGCAGCATTGGCACGGTCGGCGGCTTCAGCTTGATGATGTTCGAGCCGAGCGTCGGGAAGTCTTTCGGGCTTGGCGGTTCGAGCTGGCCCGACGCAGACACCTTGTCGGTGGTGTAGCCGGTGTGCATCTGGTAGATCGCGGCCGTGTGGTTGAACAGCCCGTTCGGGGTGTAGCTCATCGTGCGAATGAGCGTGGTCTTGTCGAGCACCTTCGCGATCTTCGGTAGCAACTCCGTGACGTGCGTGCCGGGCAGCACCGTGTCTTGATGCTTGAAGATGCTCTTCACCTTGTCGGGGACGTTGTCTTTCGGATCCCACAGGTCGAGGTGACTCGGGCCACCTTGCAGATAGATAAAGATGACGCTTTTCGCTTTGCCGAACCCGGGACCGTGGCCGGCTTCGACTTTCACATCGGCCTTGGCGGACGCTTTTTCGAGCGCGAACATCTGCGCGAGGCTGATGCCGAGAACGCCCGAGCCACCGACTCGGAGGAGATCGCGACGTGTCACGCGGTCGCAGTCGTTAGCACCACCAGCACCGGGGATGACGAGCATGTGGATAAGCTCCGAGGGAAGAGAGCAAGCGCGGCGGGCGCAATGAACGCAACGCCCGCGATTCGGGTAGGTGTTAGAAGTTTACCGCGCTGCCTGAAGGGTCGCAAACGGTTTTCCGGGTTTACGAAGCCGTGGGGAATGATGTCGTTCTAATGTAGTTTCTTCCGGACGAGAGTGGATGGTTCCGGACCTGAAACGATGGTTCCGGGTCTGAAACGATTGGTTCCGGACGTGGGGTGGGGAAGTCGCCCGGAATCAAATTGCAGCGAGTATCACGCTTGACTCCCGCAAAGCGTTGACTCTGGAAACCGGTGGCACACCAACCGCAAGCGGCTCACTGCCACGAAGACGGTTCCTTGCTGATGCCATGCTTCCGCATCTTGCCGTAGAGCGTGGTTGGTCGAAGCCCGAGACGATGGGCCGCGCCGCCGGGACCGTAAATGCGACCACCCACCGCCCGCAACGCCTCAAGAATGCGAGTCTTCTCCTGCGTTGCCCACGTTCGCCCAGTCGTCGGCGCACTCGGCGTGAACCATGTCGGGTCAACTTCCAATTCCTGAGAGACGGATACGATCACCGCACGCTCGATTACATTGCGGAGTTCGCGAACGTTGCCCGGCCAGTCGTGCGCAACCAACAGTTCCATCGTCTTGGGTGAAATCCGTGAAACCAGTCGGTCGTGCGTTGTCGCGAGTTGCCTCACGAACTGTTCCGCCAGCACTGCGATGTCTTCGCGGCGTTCCCGCAGCGGCGGTATCGTGATCGGAAACACGTTCAGTCGGTAGAAGAGATCAGCCCGAAAGCGACTGGTTTTCACTTCCGTTGCGAGATCGCAGTTCGTCGCCGCGATCACTCGCACATCAACCGACACCGCATCACCGCCGACTCGCTCGATGATCTGCTCCTGAAGCACTCGCAGCAACAACGGCTGAAGGCCCGTCGGCAACTCACCGATCTCGTCGAGAAATAGCGTGCCAGCGTGTGCGGCCTCGAACCGACCGATTCGTCGCTTGATGGCACCGGTGAACGCTCCGGCCTCGTGCCCGAAGAGTTCGCTGGCGGCCAGTCCCGAAACGAATGCCCCGCAGTTTGCCGCGATGAATGGTCGCGCCGCTCGCCGGGAGTGCGCATGAATGGAACTGGCGACGAGTTCCTTTCCGGTCCCGGTTTCGCCGTGAATGAGAACCGTTGCGTCGGTGCTCGCGACCTGCGAAATCGCACGACGGACGCCAGCAATTGCCCGACTCGAACCGATCAAGGTTGGAACAGGAAACATCGCAGGCCTCCGGGAAGTCTTGCTGACTATACCGGAGGCCCACGATGCTCGTACAGTTCGCGCTGTAGGTTCATGTATCGTGTTCCGCCACGACAACCGGTGTTTCTGTATCCGGAAACCGTTTTGCCCGGAGTTCCAGAAGTTCCTCGGCTGCCTTGTGTCGCGAATTGATGTGAATCTGCGGAACAAGGCCACCACCCAGGATCAAAGCGGCCAGCGTCAGCACCGCGAACCGTTCCCGTGAGGTGATGCTGAGAGACACTCCGCTCGTCGGCCGCGCTCCGGTGAACAGCAGGAAGTAGACCCGCAGCACCGCGATACCGTTGATCGCGGACGCCAGCACCACTGCCACGCCGACGGCCGGCCTCACTTCAATCGCACCATCGACCAGCACCTCGGCCGCAACGAAACCCAGCGTTCCCGGAAAGCCGACGCTGCCGAGACCCGTCAACAAGAAACAGATCGCCAGGGATGGCGAGTGCGCATACAGCCCCCGGAACTCGATCAACGAGAGCCGCCCGTAGCGAGCTTCCAGAGCGCGGAGTGTGAGCCCAAGGCCGCTCAGCGACAAGGCCACCGACATCCACAACGACAATGCTCCCGTCAGGCTGATTGAAGTGTGCAATTCCAATCCGACCAGCGCCAGCGATGCATGACTGAGGAACAGGTATGCGAAGAAACGGCGAGCGTCCCGCTGAACAACCGCCATTCCCCCCGCGTAAACAGCCGTCACCAACGACGCAATTCCGATGGTGTTCAACACCCAGTCCGGCGCCACGGGTAACACCAACCGCACAGCCGCGTACATACCCGCAATCGGTGTCACGAACAGCAACGCCGTCCCGAAGGAGCAGTTCTCGAAGAGATCCGTCACCCAGACGTGCGCCGGGACAGTTCCGCTGCGAACCATCACCGCGAGCAACAGCAGCGCTGACGCAGTCGCACCAGCTTCAGGACCAGCTCCGCCAGCCGCCAACCCCGCGAACAACAACACGCCGAACAAGCCCATGTGCAGAACGTACACGCGAGTCGGACGACCACGCCGAACAAGCTCGAAATACGGTGGAAGCGTGTTCAGAACAAGTAACGGGCCGAGCAACCACGGGACGCAGCCAAACGTTGCCAACCGCATTGCGTCGCCGGCCAGCATCCACGCGAACGAGAACCGCGTCATCTGCGTTCGGGCCGTTGCCAGAGCCGTCAGGAAGTGCAACAACGCGACCAACGGCAACAGGGGGGCGCTCAACCGGTCGAGAACCATAACCTGAGTGCCGAAGATTCTGGGGAGAACATCCCACGGGGTGTTCCCGTTTGGAGCGAAGCCGTATTCGACGCCCGCTGCTGCTGCGAGCGTACAGACGAGCGTCGCCCCGGAGAGTGCAAGACACCAGCGCGAGGCGGTCAAGGCATCCCGGACCTGACTCACCCCGAGGGCACCGACGAGCGGGAGCACGACTGACAATTCGAGCCAGGGAACCAGATCGAATGTCATCGGTGTTGCTCCGCCTTGGGTGAGCCGGATTCCGCAGTTGTCTCGCTCCTTGTCTCCTTGTCCCCTTGTCCCCTTAACTCTCCCCAGGCCAGAAGCGCCGCCCACCGACGTTCGAGCCGGTCGAACCAGAGGAACACCCACACGAACGGGCGAACGACGTAATCGGTCAAGATGGCATCGAGGTAACCGCGTTCCAGAGCGAATCGGTACAAGAACGTGCGGACCCACACCGGAGCGAACGCAAGCGGTCCGGGTGGCTTCGGAAGTCGATCCCCCAGCGCGTCCTCCAGGTTTCGATAGTCCTGGAGAAGCGTCGGAGCGCGAACGAACTGGAGCGTTCGCATACAGGCGTGACCGAGCAGATGCACCAGTGCAACGTACCACAAGAACGGAACCCAGTGCCCGAATCCGATCTCCGCAACGATGATCCCGACCTGTGCGAGCGACGCAAACGACAACGCACTCTTGATGTCGGTCTGTACCGTTCCGACGAGGTAAGCGTAAGCGGCAGTGATTAGCCCAAGAGCGATGACCGCGATGGCCAGCCACATCGAGACGGCAATCAGCGGGCTCATTCGCAGCAGAAGGAACGCTCCGAGGTGAACGGACAACGCTCCGTAGAACACGGCACTACTCGGCGTCGGTCCTTCCATCGCTCGCGGCAACCAACCCGAGAACGGCACGAGAGCCGACTTCCCCGCGACCGCGACCAGCAGGAGCAAGCCCACCTGCAACGCCTGCCATTCGTTCATCTCCGCGGTGCCCTCGGGCCACGACGTACTGCCCATGAGTCGATCGAAGTCGCCTTCCCCGGTCATGTGGTGAAGCACCACCGCAGCCAATAGCAACGCAGCATCCGATACGCGGTACACGACCCAGACCCGCAACCCGTTTCGCGAGGGAGCGGGCCGGTCCTGGAAGAACGCCACCAACAACGCACTCGATAGCCCGACTAGTTCCCACCCCGTGAAGAGCGTTTCGATTGTGTTCGCCAGCGAAGCGACGACCATGCCGGTCAGGAACACCGCGTACAAGACGAAGAAGCGGTTGTAGCCCGGTTCGCGGTGCATGTAGAGAACCGCGAACGCTCCGATCGTGCCGCACAAGACGAACGACAGGATGGTCAACGGCACCGAGAGTCGGTCGAACGCGAACTTCACGACGAAGTGGTAATGGCCGTGGTCCGTGGAGTGGCCGCTCGCTTCATCCTTGATCTCGACCCAGTTCCCGAGATCAACGACAACGTGCCTCGCGTCGGTAATCAGCATCAGTGCGAGGACGCCCACTGAAGCGAACAGGCCGATCGCGATCACCCACCGCACGGCTCGGCCGGTGGTTCGCTCGGATAGCGGCGAACCGACCAGCGACGGCAGCCCAAGAAAAGCGAGAAGCGTCACCGGTGCGATGAGGACGACCCGCCCGAGGAATTGCATTAACGAGTCGGGATCGAGGAATTCCATTGTGTTGCGAGAGGCGTGTTATGGTGACGTGTCGCAGCGGCCCCAACGAGGCCGCATGTCACCCCGATGGGGCGACTGCTAAACGGTAACCGGTGCTCAACCCTTGGTCACTTCCCGATCACGGCGAATTCGAGGTGATCGCGCCAGCCGCGATACCAGTCGGCAGACGATCCCGCCGTCGGTAGCACGTCGGCTTGCGGTTTGTACGGATGGAATTCGCCCTTCTGGAAGAGCATGATCTCGTTCGTGATGGGATCCTGAACGGCAAGTTGAACCCAACCGTTCTCGGTCATCGTCTTTCCGAGCGGATTCCCGTCGAGGATCTTCTTCATGATGGTTGTCGTGGTTTCGCAGACAATCATCAACCGCACGGGTTCGTGAATCTCCGTCATCTGCCACGGTAGCCCAGTTCGCAGATCGCTCGCCGCGCCGTCCATCACGCCCAAGAGCGAGGTGATATTGTGCGGCAACTTCGTGCCGCAGCCGTAGCCGGGCGAATCGACGTGCGAGAAGAAATACTCCAGGTTGATCCCGCCGCACACCGGGAACACGGCCACCATCGTCCGGGCCAGAATAGTGCCGTTCTCGTCGTCCTGCGTCGGATCGTAAGCCGTCAGAAACGCTCGGCGGTCCAGATACAACCCGCGGGTACGCTCACGCCGACCGACGTGACAAATCGCGTTCGTGGCGTGACCAAGTTCCGGTCGCGTTTGAGCGAGATCCTCGCTGCGTCCTTCGACGTGTTGTTGAGCCTCGGCGAACGTCTGCGTCAGCGGAGCCGACATGAAGCGTCGGCAGCGTTCGTGTGCGTTGCGTTCGCACACGCGGTCAAAGTGCTCACGGATGACCTTCAACTCGTTCAGGTGCGTGTCCGGAACACCATCCAGGTCTAACAGCGTGACCGAATCGTTACAGGTATTGTGGAACCCACCGACGAAACGAGTCGTCTCCGGAATCACGATTCCCTTCTCGACGAGCCGTGATCGCACTCGCGGATCGTTCAGCACCTTCGCCGCAGCGCGACCGTTCGGTGCGCCGGGACTGCCGCCGCACGCCCCGCAGTCGTAGGCCGACTTGTGCGGATTGTTCAAACTGCTCGAACCGTGCCCGATGACGAACACGAGCCGACTGAAGCCGGCAATCATGCCGATGTCACGCAGCAACCGCTCAGCCATGCCAACCATCTCGTCGAGTGTATACCCGAGGCGTTCCTTGCTGTCGCCGGGCACGCACTCCGGACTTCGTTCCAGGCGAAGTCGCGTTCGCGGTTGACGCTGCACGACCTGCCCCAATTGATTGCGAACCCGTGCTGTCAGGCGAGGGAACAGAATGCGGGCGACCAACGGGATCGAAGCCAGCACGCCGAGCGTACTCGTCAGAATTGCTCCGAGAGCGGGCTTGCGAGTTCCGACGTGCGCCCCGTGAGCAACCGCCCCGAATACTCGCTGTGTCCAGCGTAACCGCTGATGTGCCCCTGCGAGTTCCTCGTCGGCCTGTTCCTCGACCCAGTGCTTCGGCGTGATGACGATCGGGCAGAGTGGAACGAAGTGCGCGTCGGTCGCACCCTTGTAGTACATCGCGATGGCGAAGAAGCCGGCGGCGCCGAAAGTCTCGCAGTCTGGCGCGATTTCTTCGAGATGCCGACGGAACGATTCCTCGCGTTCATCGAGACAGGTGATGACTTGAAATCGCGGGTTCACCGGCTTCCGGCGAGCGTGAAGGGCAAGGGCATCGAGCGTCTGCGTGCGGAACCGCTTCTCGTAGGCCAGATGAAACACCCGGCGACGAGCGATGGCAGTGAACCCCTCGATTTCTCGAACCAGCAGCACCCATTGATCCGGCGTGAGGCGATTCAATTCGTCTGGTGTCCATCCCATGATCTGGGCCAACTGGAACACCGGGAACACACGCTCGACAAGGCTCGGCTTCGGGGCAGGCAAGAACCGCTTCCGGAGATGATCCCGCAGTTGGTTCAGCGGCCCGATGTATTCCAAAGCGTCGCGAGCCGCATACGCCAGCGCGAATCGCTCCAACAGCAACCGCACGGCCACGAATCCGATCAGGCTGTTCTGCGTCACGGGATGCGCGACACGGTCTCCCCGGATTTCGACCTCGTGGATCATGCCGCCCCAACCCCGGAGCGCCAGGTACGTCGCTGAAAGGTAGCCGTCCCATTCAGTCTCGGCCACGCCGAGTGCGGTCAACGATTCCTGCACTGACACGAGCGGATCGACTCCGGCGTCCTGTAACCTCGCCGCTTCTGCTTGCAGTCCGCGCATCCAGCGATCAGGCGGACCATTCGGACGCCGATACAGCGAACAGAAAGCCTTGAAGTATCCCAGTTCGCGATCAGGCAGTCGCCACTGCGAAACGCCCTGATCGAGATATGCCGCCGAGAACCGAACCAGGACGTCGTGAACCCAGCGGTCGGTGTCGATGCCAGACACGGCCAGCAGCAGATCGCGATGGCGGACTGGTGGTGCTGCTGTCGGCGTCAGATCTGGAACCTTTTCGACTCCAGCCTTACACTCGCCCCAAAGGGTTTCGAGAGCGAAGGCTTCCCAGGTCGATTCATCCCAGTTTTCGATGTTCGATGCACGGAACTTGGCGAACAGATCCTGAACCCAAGTCGGGTTCGATCCGTTGCGTGCCCGCAGGTCTCGCATGACCCATCGGCGGGTTTCGGAGATCAACTTTCCGCGAACTGCTGCGGAAGCGTCTGAGTGAACTCGCCGCAACGCATCGGTCTCCACCATGAACCAACGGAGTTCGTTGGCCGACCCCGACGCGAGAGGATACTGAAGGATCGCGAGCCGCAGATCGAGCCTGGTGCCGAATGGCGGAAACGCCTCGGTGGCTTCCTCGCCGAGATCATCGACGAGGACTTCCCGCAGGTCCGAGAAGCGAATGCGGCCTCGCCTGAGGGCTTCACGATATCGTTGTTCGGTGAGATAGGGCTGGCACCCGAACAAATCCGCCGCCTGTTCAACGCCCTTCTCGAAGGGCAATTTCTCGAACGCATGCAGAGTGTTATGGTGAATGAAGACCGTGATCGGTCCCTGAGCAGGGAGTAAGTGCGCGGCGTGTTCGAGAACGTGGCGAAGGCGTTCCAGTGGCGAGACTTGATGTCCCTCGTCGTGCCCTGAATGAGTCATTTGGTTGTTCACAGTCACCGTTGTGTTCGCAGCGTGCCGAGAGTCAACGACCGCTGGAGTGGCGACCATGTTCTTCTTACGGTTCCAGGCCAGAGCGTCCCTGGAAACGATCTGATACCGGAACCCACTGTCAATTTGTGTCCCACTTTGGTGGCAGAGGCCTCCGGCCTGTGTTACCAATCCACAGGCCAGAGGCCTCTGCCACCAACACCAAACGCGACAACATCAACGAGTTCATGTGCGAGGTACAGCGGCCCGGAAACCAATTCAGATGCAAACGCAACTCATGTGCCAATCTCCATTCGCACAGATTGCGGTCGTGAATCTGGTTTCTCAGAAACCAGTGTGATTTTTATTCGACCACAAATTACGCCATTGAGCCAGAGTGATTCAAGTTCGACCACTCCTGCGTCGTGGTGTATTCTGAAACCCGCGAACTGATGTGAGGTGTCGATCATGGCGGGATTTCGCTGGAAGTTACTTTGGCCGGCAGTGCTGGTTACTGTGTGTTTGGTCGCATTGTGTGTATTCACCGCCATCTCTCTGTTTCACCAGCAAGCGATGCTGGCCGGGGTATTTCGCGAGAATGTCGAGAGTAGACGCGCCGCCGTCGAGATGGAGGAGTGTTTGGGCTCTCTGATCGACCTGGAAAATGCGAGGGTCGAGAACGTCGGCGAACTCCACAAACGAGCACAGACTCACCTGACCGCTGTTCGGAACGCCGCGGACGAACCCGAAGAGCAGCGATTGGCCGAGCAGATGACGACGATGTATGCCGCCTACTTGCAACGCTGGCAGTCGCTCCCGCCGCCGAGCAACCCGGGCCATGAAACCGCTGTGCGGGATGCCACGCGATTACTGGAATCGCAAGTCTTGGCTCCGTGTACCGAGTTCAGGCTCTATAACGGTCGGCGACTGGATGAGATTACTTCGCACCACGAGCGAGTCCTGAATCAACTCGCGTGGGGAATGGCTGGCGTCGGAGGGCTCGGAGCGGTGGCCGGTCTGGTTTTCGGATTCGGGCTGGCGCGGGCACTGAGCCGTTCAATTCGCAAACTCCAAATCCAGATCCGCGATGCAGCCGGGAAACTTGGGCCGGAGTTGCCCGAGATTGTCCTGCGAGAAGAAGGCCAATTCGGCAGCTTACACGAAGAACTCGAACGCCTTTCATCGCGAATCGAGTTGGTGGTTCAGGAACTCCACGATCGCGAACGAGAAGTCATGCGAGCCGAGCAACTGGCTGCAGTCGGTCAACTGGCAGCCGGAGTCGGGCACGAGATTCGGAATCCGCTGACCTCAATCAAGATGCTGGTTCAGGCTGCGTTAGAAGATCAAGCGAATCCGGCACTCTCCTCCGAAGATCTCCGCGTGATCGAGAGCGAGATTCGCCGGATGGAACGCTCGCTGCGGACGTTTCTCGACTTCGCCCGGCCACCAAAACCCGAACGCCGACAAGTGGATCTGCTCGCGGTCGTGAGTGCCGCGATTGGATTGATCCGGGGGCGTGCAGAGAAACAGCGGGTGGTGACACAAGTCAACTCGCCGGCGGGTCCTGTTACTCTAACGGCCGACCCGAATCAACTTCATCAGGTGTTGGTGAATCTGTTTCTGAATGCTCTGGATGCGATGCCGAATGGGGGTACTCTGAAGGTGAGCGTGCGCTCGACCGATGATCGGGTCGAACTGGAAGTATCGGACACGGGAGCAGGCATTCCCCGCGACATGATGCCGAGGTTGTTTCAGCCATTCGCGAGCAGCAAAGACACGGGTTTGGGTTTGGGACTGGTGATCTCGCGGCGAATCGTTGAAGATCACGGAGGAACACTTGGCGCAGCCAACACGGGCGACGGGGCGAGTTTCTTTGTTCGCCTGCCGAGAAATCCCATTGAATAACGATCGCTGCACAATTGGTAAGCAAAATCGAGTTCGTGCTGCAACTGATTGAGGCGATTGTGGCGTTGCAGTCGGCGAAAACCAAGAACGTTGCCTCCCTATGCCAACACTGCTGATCGTGGACGATGAGCCGGCGATCCAACACGCATTCCAACGTGCGTTTCGTGGCGGCGACCTCCTCGTGCGTTCCGCGACGACAGCCGCCGAAGGGCTTGCGTCCATCGCACGGGACCGCCCGGATGTGGTCGTCCTCGATATTCACCTGCCGGACGCAACGGGTCTTCAGACCTTCCACCGCATTCGAGAGATCGACGCGCGTATTCCGGTTGTGCTGGTCACGGGGCATGGCACCACGGATCTCGCCATCGAAGCGATGAAAGAAGGCGCTTACGAGTACCTTCTGAAACCGCTCGAACTGGCCGACCTGCGTTCTCTGATCGACCGAGCCGTGCAGTCCAGCCGCCTGATGCGAGTCCCAGCGACGATCCCCGATGCGGAGACCGCGCCGCCGCTGGGCGATTTGTTGCTGGGGCGATGCCTCGCAATGCAGGAGGTTTACAAAGCTATCGGTCGCGTTGCCCGGCAAGATGTGACAGTCTTGGTTCTCGGCGAATCAGGAACCGGGAAAGAACTCGTCGCCCGTGCGATCTATCAGCACTCAAAACGTGCCGACAAACCGTTCCTGGCGATCAACTGTGCCGCGATCCCAGAGCCGCTCCTCGAAAGCGAACTCTTCGGCCACGAGAAGGGTGCGTTCACAGGCGCCGACCGCAAGCGAATCGGCAAGTTCGAGCAGTGCCACGGCGGAACAATCTTCCTCGATGAAGTCGGCGAAATGACGCCGTTGACCCAGGCCAAAATTCTGCGGTTGATTCAGGAACAGCGCTTCGAGCGAGTCGGCGGAAGCGAGACGGTTCAGACCGACGTTCGGCTCATCGCCGCCACGAATGCTGACCTTGAGAAGATGTCGGAGGACGGCCGGTTTCGCAAGGATCTCTACTTCCGGCTGAACGTTTTCACCATCAAACTGCCGCCGTTGCGAGATCGCGGTGAAGACGTCGATCTGCTCGTCGAATACTACTTGCGTCGCTTTGGGCAGGAACTTGGAAAGCCTGTCGCGGAGTTGGCGCCTGATGCCGCTGCCACATTGCGAGCGTATCCGTGGCCGGGGAATGTTCGCGAACTTCAGAGCGCTCTGAAGCAATCCGTTCTCCGGATGAGCGGGTCGATTCTGCTGGCCGATTTCCTGCCGCCTCACCTCTTCCGTTCACCGGGGACAACGCCCACGCCGAACGCAGAACTCACGGCAAGCCCACCACCTCCGGCGTTCGACTGGGATCAGTTCGTGGGCAGCCGCCTCGCGGAAGGCAGCGAGAATCTGTACGCCGAGAGCCTGGAACGAATGGAACGCGAGGTTCTCGTTCGCATTTTGAAGCACACCGACGGGAACCAACTTCAGGCTGCCCGCATTCTGGGCATCACACGGGGCAGTTTGCGAAATAAGATCCGTTCGCTCGGCATCAGCATCGCGCGTTCAATCTGGTCCGACGACGACCAGGGTGATTCGTAAGCGACCATAAAACAATCGCAGAAATTCCAAAGAGTTCGCCAACAAGATACAGAAGTTCGATATTTTGTAAGATTTTTTGGCAGTATTCGACTACGTTTGAGAGCTTTGCACCGTCGGGAGGCGTCGCGGGGAATCCGGGCTTCCCCAAGCGGCACATGGGTTGCGGTCAGTCTGCGCTTCTCCTCCGCTTGGGAAAGAAGGCAGACCGTGGCCGATCATTCGACTCACGCCGCACCTCCGCCACTGACTCCCGGATTATTGCCGAACCTCAAGTTCGACCTCCTCTCAGGTTTCCTGGTCTTTCTGATCGCGATGCCACTGTGCCTCGGTATCGCGAAAGCCTGCAACTACCCACCAATCGCTGGAATCTGGACGGCCGTTATCGGTGGCCTCCTCACCGGTTTCCTGAGCAACTCGCAACTGACGATCAAAGGGCCGGCTGCTGGTCTCATCGTGATCGTTGAAGGCGCTGTTCTTGAGCTTGGTGCGCAGGCTGCACCGCCAGGATCCGATCTCGCGACCCAGATTCAATTTGGATATCCGCTTGCTCTTGGGGTGGGTGTGACCGCCGGGGTGATACAGATTTTGTTCGGGCTTGTGAAAGCCGCAAAGATTGGGGAAATCGTTCCGCTCACTCCCGTTCACGGAATGTTGGCCGCGATCGGGATCACCATCATGGCCAAGTCGATGTTCGTCGTCATCGGCGTGAGCGCCCCGCCCGGAGCCCCGATCGATGCGATTGCTGCCATCCCTGCGACGCTCGCGAAGACCGAGACGATGAAACTCCGCGAGACTGCGGACGCCAATGAAGCGAAAGGGATCGCGGACGCGAAATCGGATGAAGAGAAGCAAGCGGCGAAGGCCAAGGCCGACAAGATGCGCAATGACGCCAAGAAGAAGGAGTGGAGTCAGCCCATCGCAGCCATCGGATTGACGAGCCTCGCAATCCTGATTGCGTTCCCGTTCCTCAAGGCTCGGATTCCGGCGTTGAAACCGGTGCCTGCTCAGGTGGTGGTGCTCGCTGTTGGGATTCCGATGGCGTCGGCTCTCAGCCTGACGGCACTCGGTGAATCAGTCGGGAATCCAATGCAGTATCTCGTTGCGGTTCCGGACGTGATACCCGCTGTGTTCGACAATTTCAAAATCGCGTTCATGCTCCCAGACTTCAGCGGTCTGGCAACCGGTATTGGGATCAAGTACGTGGTTCTGTTCTCGCTCATCGCGAGCATCGAGTCGATGCTGAGTTCCCAAGCGATTGACATGATCGACCCCTGGCAGCGGAAGACCGACCAGAACAAGGATCTGCTCGCGGTTGGGTTGGCGAACACGCTCTGTTCGGCAATCGGGGCGTTGCCGATGATCTCCGAGATCGTTCGCAGCAAGGCGAACATCGACAACGGTGCCCGGACCAAATATGCGAATATGTTTCACGGCATCTTCCTCCTGGCGTTCGTGCTGATGTTGCCTTTCGTGATCCGAATGATTCCGCTGGCAGCACTCGGTGCGATGTTGGTGTACACCGGTTTCCGGCTCGCGTCGCCGAAAGAGTTTGTGCACACCTACAAGATCGGAATCGAACAACTCATCGTGTTCGTGACCACGATCGTGGTTGTGTTGTGTACGGACCTGCTCGTCGGTGTGATCTCGGGAATTCTGCTGAAGTTGATTATCCACATGATTAACGGAGCGCCGCTGAGTAGTTTCCTCCGCGCGGACATTGAGGTTGCGAGTACCGACGACGACAAGGTGGTGGTGTTGAAGGTCCGGAAGGCTGCCGTGTTCGCGAACTGGCTCAGCGTGAAGAACGCGATCTTGAAGCAGGCAGAAGGTCGCGACGAAATCGTGTTGGATTTGACAGAGACAACATTGGTGGATCACAGCACGATGGAGAAGTTGCACCAACTGGAGTTCGACCTGGGTGCCGTCGAGAAGCGACTGAGAGTGATTGGTCTGGAAACGCACACCGCGTTGTCGTCGCATCCGCTCGCGGCCCGCAAATCGAGCAGCCACACACACACACACGTCGGCGTCTGATTTTTGCTTCTTGCCGAAGAACGGCGACCAAAAGGTCGCCGTTCGCATTTCGTGTTGCGTCGAATCGCATTGAATTCGCTCGCCTGTCGCCTGTCACAACTCTCTGAGTTACAATCCGGGCAGTCACCTTTCGCCCGGAGTTGGGCCATGCCAACCGATGACGACCGGCCGCGTAGCCGACAACGCGAACGCGATGACGATGAGTACGACGAACGACCTCGCAGCAGACGGCGTGATCGCGATGGCGATGACGACGATGACGACCGCCCACGCCGACGGTCGCGACGAAACGATGAGGACGATGACGATCGGCCTCGGAACCGCCGACGCGATGACGATGACGACGATGATGATCGCCCACGTCGCCGACGACGAGATGACGACGATGACCGTCCGCGACGAAAGAAACGGAGTGGCAAGGGTGGAAAGACCGTCGCGATCGCAGCGGGGGTTCTGATTGGGCTTGCGCTCCTTGGAGGAGTCGGTTACGGCGTCTATCGGCTGGCGTCACCGAGCGGACCGAAAGCTCCGGTGCCAGCGGGCTGGAAGGAGTACACATCGCGAGACGACAACTTCAAGGCGTATTTCCCGAAGGATCCCAAGGTGGACAAGATGGGAGACGTGATGGGTGTCGGTCGTGGCGGCGGCGGCTTCTTTCCGGGGATGCCGACCGGTGGTAGCGGCACAGTGAATATGTACTCCTCGGGCGACTTCAACGACGGCGTCCACATTGAAGTAATGGTGACGCGAATTCCGTCGGGCGTTCCGTCTGCGGTTCGTGAAGGCATGTCGCGGAGCGCCGAGGAAACGCAGAAGATGGTTCCCGCAGGGATGGGTTTCGAGGTGCGGACCGTGAAGTGGCTTGGCGAGAAAGGGATGGAGGTAGTTTCGCCCAACGGGGTGATGCGTTCTGTGGCGACCGACAAGGCGATCTATCAGGCGTCGATTGGCGGCCCGAAGCATGGCCGAGCGAAGCCTGCGGAGGAAGCCGCGTTCTTCGATAACTTCGTGCTGACTCGGTGACCGCAGTTACGGCTTGCTCATCCCGACGAGACGTACACAAGAGTAACTTGATCCTGCTGGCGCTCTTCCTCAAGGATAACCCTGCCTGAGCGATTACGGCACCGCTGATTTCACCACGGTTGGTGATTTTCGGTACTCGCGGGTCACGTCCGGCAGCCGTACCTGGCTTTGTTCTCGGCCTCTCCGGCTGCCGTAGCGACATGAACTGGCGCGAGACGAATTCTTGGCCAGTCACGGAAGTCAGGCCTGTAAAGATGCGTATACAAGGTAGTTCTGACAGGGGATTGAAACGAGGTGCCCACACCAAACGTGCGGAACCCATTACGCGATCACCTCCCGCAGAACATCGGCACGAGGACAGAAGCCGAGATGAGGAAGTGCAACACGACTAGCGAAAACAGGGAGCAACCATTCAGGCGTCACCGGCTCCTGCCGTCCTCGGTTCTCGTGGTGTCGCTCACCGCTTCTACATGGTGCCACCTTTCTCGGCCAAAGCGTATGCACGGGTGAGAACGGTTTCAGCTTCCTCGAAAAGGACAGCCCGCTTCTTCGCAATCGCGGCGCGATCGTTGGCGGCTCGCTGAACGCCGGCTGCATCACCAATAGCATTCGCCCGGCGAAACTGGGCCTCAGCCAGTTTCGTTTGGGCTTCGAGGACTCGAAGCTCCCCATCGATTTGGACGAGCCGACCGCAGAATTGCGCGACTCGGTCGTCGATCTTTCTCATCGCCGGAAGTATGACCGTCGGGTCCTCCTCATACTTGACGAGCAGGCTGATCAGTCGCGTTAGCGCGGTCGGCTCGCGGACGGCGATGTCGCCAAGGGCAACGACGGCCGAACGGCGTAACACCGGATTGTCCAGAGCAGCTGTCAGATGAGGGATCGCAGCCCGCGCAGCGGGACCAATCTTCCCAATCGCTGCGATAGCTCCGTTGGCCGTCTCGACGTCCCCCGATGTCATCGCGGAAATAAGGAGTGGGAGCGAGTCTCTGTTCCTGGCGAGTGCTTCGATCGCCTTCGAGCGTCGGGGCTCGGGTTCCCGAAGTTCGCCGACCCAGTAGCTCAGGGGCCGGACCTCGGGTTGCACCGCAGGTTTGCTGGGCGGGGTTTCCACCAAGTTCTCTCGTTTCTCGGGGAGTCCCCCTTGTTGCTTCGATCCAGACGACACCCACAGGGCGGTCGCAATACCGAGAACCCCGATGGCGAGTACCCCGCACGCAGCCAAGATCCGTGTTCCTCTGGCATTGGACCCTCTGTTGCCCCCTCGCCCCACCGGCTTCCGACCCACGGTAAAGACCACATAGTCATCCCCCGGTGTTTGAGCTGGAGCGGGTGCCGTCATCGTGGGGGTTACGGTCGGTGTAATGACCGATCCCCGGCAGTGCGGGCATCCGACGACCTGCCCTCCCATTCGCGGGTCGCACGACAGGGCATTCCGACAGTATGGGCAGCTGATGACGAAGAAAGGGCTGTGCATGGTATCACCTCGAGAAGTTGGATCATCGGTTGTGGAAGAACCCGAGGGTAACGAACACATCAACGCTTCCAGACCCCAGAGACGGCCTCGAACGTCGAGGCGTCGATCACGGGCAACTGGAAGCGAAGTCGGATACAGAACGACTATAACAGAATGATGGTTCGTAAAAAATTGATTCCAGTGGGTCTCCCGGTTGGCCATTGTGCCGGGAAGACCCATGCCAAAACGCAAGCCCAAGAAACGCGAGCAGGTCATCCGGCGGTTCGCTGACCGGCTGAGGGAACTACGTATCCTGCGTGGTATCACCCAGGCCGATCTGGCTGCTGAAGCCGAGGTATCGGTCAGTTACATCTCAGAGTTGGAAAGCGGCGACACTTCGCCCGGAATCGACCTGGTCGCCCGGCTGGCGAAGGGATTGGGCACCACGTTAAGCGAACTGCTGCCGGACGCGGACCCGCCGGATGGTTTGAAGGATCTGCAGGACAGATCCCGTCGGATGTTCGATGAGTTGCTCAAGACCGCCGACCGTGAAGCCTTACTGACACTTGCCCCGATCCTGTCGATGCTGATCGAGTCGAGCGGCCGAAGGCAGTGAGGCATCAGCTTTCGGTGAGTTGGTGGAATATCTATCCGGTAGTCGGAGAGGGAATCGGTAGGCTCGGGCCTGGTAATATCCTCTCTCGTTCTTCTCCCGGCGGTTTCACCTCGCGAACTCGGTTTGCGCTCAAACAGTTCGAGCGTTAGACTTCGTCAGGCATCAGCACCGTAATCACCGGTTAGCCTTCGTCGCCGGTATGACACAGCACTTTCAACTTCACCGGTTGCGGCTCGGCTTCGGTGTTCCGAACGAAGACGGTGAACAGCAACGTGTCGCCCTTGACCTCGATGGCTGTGCTGATTTTGCTTCTGGCGGTTCTGTGGGCAGGTTCGGCAACCCACTCCGGGGAGAATTCTCTTTCATCTCTGTGGGATGAACTTCTTCGGTTTCGGCTTCGTGTCCGGGAACATCTCTTTCTCTCTTTCATCGTTCCGGGGTGAGTGTCTTCTGCTCGAAGGTGCTCGGGAACCACTCGGGGGAACATTCTCTTTCATCGCTCCGGGACTGAACTTCGTCTGTTTGAAGGTACTCGGGGAGTGAACTCGACAGCTCCGGTCATCTCACACGGGGGATCATCTTCAGTTTGAAGGTTTGTCCGTGGCGTTTTTCTCTCCGGCAGATTTCTGGATCAGGTTCGGCAATGCTCTCCGGGGAACCTTCTCATTCATCTCGCCGGGGTAATTGTCGTCAGGTTCAACCACTCACTCCGGGGAACGTTCTCTTTCATCTTTCATCTTCCATCTCTGGGGTGTGATCGACTTCGGTTTGGCGGAGCGAACACGATGCTGCATCGCTTTCATCGCTCCGGGGTAAGTCTTCTTCGGTTTCGGCTTCGTGTCCGGGAACATCTCTTTGATCTCTCCCGGGTGATCGCCTTCGGTTCGAATGATTGGATTGTCTGTGGCGATTTTCTTTCCGGCGGGTTTCAGGATCGGGTACGGGAACCCCTCGGGGAGGAGTCTCTTTCATCCCTCCGGGGTGAGTGTCTTCACTTCGAAGGTTGGTGGGAATCGGTTTCGGGGAACATTCACTTTCTTCTCGTCGGGGTGTTCGACTTCCGTTTCGGGTTCGTGTCCGGGAACATTCTCTTTCTTCTCGTCGGCGGGAAGTTCTTCGGTTTGAAGGTACTCGTGAACTCGCTCCGGGGAGAATTCTCGTTCATGACTCGGGGAGTGAACTTGGTAGTGGTTCACTTTCATCTGTCTGGGGTGAACGTCTTCGATTCGAAGGCCGAACTCGGTGGTGAATCCGGCTCATCTCGCCGGGAGTTGGCGACGGTTTTCTGTGTGAGATTTGTATCTGGGATGGTTGTTGCTTGTGATTCCCCGGAACCTCTTCCGGGTTCAGTATGATTGCTCTCCGTTTCCCGCTTCCTTCCGGCGTTCTGCCTTCTGGCGACGCACCGTAGCCCAGGTAGTTGCCGTGTCGTTGTCAGTGAGTCGACGTGGACGACGACACTGATTTCACTGGGGCCGTTTCCTCTTCTTCATCTCTCGGGAGTGAAGTTCTGGCACTGCTCGCTGAGCTGACGCAACATGGCAAAATCGGTCGGGAATCTCTTACATCTCTCCGGGTGGTTGTCTTCGGTTTGAAGGTTTGAAGGTGCGTGAAGTCGAGTCCGGGGAACATTCTCTTCATCGCTCCGGGTGTACGTACTTCTTCAAGTTGAAGGGTTGTCAGTGGCGTTGAACCTCTTTCACCTCGCCCGGTAGTTGTCGTCACGTTCGGCAACGCACCTCGGGGAACGATCTCTTTCTTCTCCCGATCTGCGGGAACAAGCTTCGAAGACAAGAGTTCGCAAGACTTCGGCGTCTTGAAACCACGAAACGAATGCTGGCGTGAAGGAACTTCTTCAACCGTTCCCGGGTGCGTGAATGAACGGGTTGCACGGCAGCGAGATCCGCGATCCGCGAAGACTCGGGAAACAAGTTGCGACGGTTCGGGTGGTGGTGTGAAATGGCGGAGCGTTGCGGAACCTTCGCAACTTTGTCTCCCAGGAGGATTGGATGAACGCATTGCGTCTCCTCGTGACCGGGATGATTGTCTGTGTGTTTCCGTTCATCGCTCAGGCGGATGACAAGAAGGACAAACCCGACAACACCAAGTTGCTCGTCGGGAAGTGGGAAGTGACGAAGGCCGAGAAAGAGTTGCCGGTTGGTTCCGTGATCGAGTTCAGCAAGGATGGCAAGATGAAGATCACCGCGAAGAACAAGAGCGTCGATGCGGTTTACACGGTCGAGGGCGACAAAATCGAGTTCACCCTGAAGCTGGGCGACAGGGACGAGAAGAAAGACCCCCTCACAATCAAGAAACTCTCTGAACAGGAGTTGGTCTTGAGTGTGGAGAAGGGAATCACCTTCGAGTTCAAGCGGGTGAAGTGAGTTGTCTCAACCCGTGGGGTTGTGGGCTTCGCGGGAATGATAAGACGAAATTCGTTCTCGCTTCACCGTGGCGTCGGAAGCGTGGGGCCGGGTTGACCCAAGAGTGGCACAAGAACCTCAAAGGCCAAGCAAATGCTCTCAACTGGGATATCGATCAGGCCATTCACGACCTCCTGACCGGGGAATACCTGCGGCTTTGCGATCGATCCGAGCAAGACACTCAGGTCGTCGAATTTTGGGGCACTTGCTGAGGCCCGCCAGAATTTCCAGCCCAGATCGCTCCTTGTCCGTTGTCCGGAGCCAAGCGGATGCGAGCAGTGAGCAGCAAGCCTCCGGCGGGCTCGACGTTCGCAATCTGGACGGTCCCACCGTGCAACTCAATCAATCGGCGTGCGGTGAAGAGCGCCATCCCCAGTTCCGGGGAAACCCCGCGGCGGGACGGTTCTCGTTGGGCGAACAAGTCGAACAGGCCCGCGAGTCGTTCCTGCGCCAGTCCACGACCGCTGTCCCGAATGTGGATCAGGATGATTTCCGTGGTCAAGGTATGGAAGATTGAGATCTTCCTCCCTTCGGGTGTCAATTCGCTGGCAAAGCGGATCAGCAAGGCGAACGCCTGAAACAATCGGGCCTCGTCGGCAATGACCGAGACCGAGGCCGCAGGCAGCCGCATTATGACCTTCTGTCTTACAGAATCGAGCGTCGGGCGGACGGTGGCAATGACACGCTCAAGTATGGCCTGCATCGATGCTCGTTCGAGGTGAAGCTGAATCTTCCCAAGTGCGATCTGCGACACATCGAGGAAATCCCCCGCCAACACGCGGGCGTGCTCAATCTGCTCACGGACGACAGCTCGCACCCGCCGCCGCTTCACCTGGGGAATCGACCCGTCGAGCAGATCAAGGGCGTCGGCAGCGGGTGCGAGCCGGCTCTGAATTGCGTACCCAACGGCGGCCAAGAACCTGGCTTTGTCGTCCTCAGCGGCTCGCAATCTGGCCTCGGCGAGCTTTGCCTCGGTCACGTCGGTCATCGAGCAAACGTAGCCCGTGACTGTCCCACTTGAGCCGCTCGCTGGAATTGCCGTTTCTGTTACCCACCGGAACTCCCCATCGGCCCGCTGAAGCCGGTAGTCAAGGCTGAACGGCAGACCACCGGTGGCTGCGGTTGCGACTGTTGCAAGGCAGCTGCTCGCCTCCTCCGGGTGAACGACGTTGGTCCACCCGTCTCCCATCAATTCCCTCGCGGAACGACCGATGAATGACAACCAGGGGCTGTTGAACCACACGGCTCTGCCAGCTGGAGTCAGGAGCCGGAGAGGAACCGGGAGCGAATCGGCAAATGCTCGGAATCGTTCGTCGCGTGGCTTTGGCACCTGTCACGCCCCCATCCGGTGAAGGAATGAACCGATCCGTCGGCCCAACTGCTCAAGGAGCGTGAGACGGCTGGCGGTTGGCTCCGCTACTTGCTCGCTGACGAGTTCGAGAACACCGATCACGATTCCAGGTCCTTGGAGGGGTGTGCACACGCGGTGCTCCGGGCGAGGTTTTCCCTTCGACAGGGTGTACCGACCCACCCACTCGGCTCGGAATCGTTCAAACGCCAAACCCGCCAAACCCTGCCCCTTTTCAAGGAGCACAATTCGGTCGTCAATACCCGACGGCTTGGTTCCTACTTCGGGCTGCCACCTGGCAACCCGAAGGAGCCGCCCGGTGTCCACTTCCGGAAGCCAGAGTTGACCAGCGGAATAACCGAGCCGGAACCAGACCGCGCCTGCCAGTTGGAATACGACCTCCTCGACCGTGGATGCGGCCGAGAGAAGGGCTTCGCTCCTGACCAAAGTCAATCGCGGTTGGTCCGAGACGAAAGTCGGCAACGGGATTATTGGCATGCTGTCATTCCGGACTGAGACAACGGTGGTGTGGCAAAGTTCACTTCCGAGGCGGGGTCGCATTCATGTCGGCGAGCAAGCCGCTCGCCTCCACCAATTGGGCCTGGAAGTACTTCCGCATCAGATCGAGGATCTGGCCAAGGGTCTTGTCGCGGAGCCGATAGAACACCTGGTTACCCTCCTTCCTCGCAACCACGACGTACTTACTCCGCAGTATTGCCAAGTGCTGGGACGCGTTCGCCTGTTCGATTCCGAGTGACTCGAGGATGCGAGAGACCGCAACCTCGCCCTCATCCCGGAGCAGTTCGACGATGGCGACCCGAGTCGTGTTGGCGAGGGCCTGGAAAATGCCCGCCTTGAACTCGCGGAGTTGATCACCCAAGGCTGCACCCCGAAACCAATGTTGAATCGATATTGAAAATTCGTAATTTCGAATATACCTTACCATCGGCTCCGCAAAAAGCCAAGTGCGGTCTCGACGATCCGGAGATCACAAGTGTCGAGTGCGAATGTGAGTTTGATCCCGATCATCCGCCCATTCTGTGTCCCCGATGAGAGGGACGTGGTTGCCCTGTGGGCCCGATGTGGGCTGGTCCGGCCGTGGAACGACCCACAGAAGGACATTGCTCGCAAGCTCGCTATCGCTCCGGATCTCTTCCTGGTCGCGGTTGTCGACGGGCAACTGGTTGGCACAGTCATGGCTGGCTACGAGGGACACCGCGGGTGGGTCAACTACCTCGCGGTTGAACTCGTTCATCGTCGCCGGGGGATCGGCCGCCTGTTGATGGCGGAGGCCGAGCGACTCCTTCGGGCCGTGGGCTGCCCGAAAGTGAACCTCCAGGTGAGAGCCGAGAACGCCGAGGTTGTGGCGTTCTACCGCCGGCTCGATTACGTGGTCGACGACGTGCTGAGTCTGGGCAAGCGGTTTGTCGAGGACGGGCGACAATCCGAGATTTCGGATGTGAACGTGATGCCGTCATGACCACGCCTGCCGAACTGATGGCCAACGACGGGCGAGAAAACCAAATTGTTGTCCGAGCGTACGTTTCCGGGAGAAGCAAGTCCACCGCGTTCGTGTGCGACAGTGTCGCAGAAGAGTCGCGAGCCCCAGCCCGGTCCTTGATCACAAGGACCCGGTTCCCGTGTGGGGTTTGTCCAAGTTGGGGACGGGGCGACTGATTCGACATGACCCAACCTCGCAGTTCGAATGACGTGCGGTTGGTTGTGAGATCTCAGGCGAAATACGGGTTCGAGGAACTCCTCCGGTCCGCGAAGGCAGCGCAGACTGAAGTGCCCCGAAAAGCGTGTGAGGAAGGCTGAGAGTTGCGAATGGGGCCTGCGAGACATGGACTTCATGCTGATCGGTTTTTTGGTCTTCGTGTTGGGGAGTTTGCTCGCACTGCTCGTGCCGGGAAACCGCGCCCGTATCCTTGTCAATCTCGCCTGTCAGGCAGTGGCATGTGGCTTTGTGTTGTCCCAGACAATTCCAGTCCTGTTCGGCGGCGAGTGTCTGACCGGGTTCGTCCAGTGGTCTTATCCGGTGGAGCGAATCGACCTTCGCCTCGACCCTCTGGGCGCGTTCTTTCTGACCTTCTCGTTGCCGATGACATTCCTCGGTTCCGTCTATGCCGTCGGGTATCTGGCGGAGGACATCCGTGGTCCTCGTCACGTCGGGACTCACTTCGCCCTGCTGTCGTCGGTGCAGATGTCCTACATGATTGTGTACACCGCCCAGAACGCATTCGCCTTCCTCGTCGGGTGGGAGATCGCAGCTCTGTCGGCCTGGTTGCTGGTCATCTGGAACCACCGAAATCAGAAGATCCGGTTCGCGGGATTCAACTACCTCGTCTCGACCCACCTGAGCCTTTTGTTTTTAGTCGCAGCCGTCATGATCATGCACGGGGAGACAAACAGTTTTCAGTTCGCAGACTACCAACGGTTCCTGACCACCCCCGGCATCCGGCGGGGGCTCGCATTCGTCCTGCTCATGACCTCGTTCGGCCTGAAGTCGGCGTTCTTCCCATTCCACACCTGGCTTCCACGGGCGCATTCGGCCGCCCCCGCTCATGTGTCTGCCCTCATGTCGGGAGTCATCCACAAGGCCGGGCTGTTCGGCATGTTGAAGTTTATCCTGTTGATCGGCAAGCCGGACCCGTGGATGGGCTGGTACCTCTTGACTGTGTCAGCCGCATCGGCCTTCGTCGGTGTGCTGTACACGATCACCCAGCGAGACATCAAACGTATGCTCGGCTACTCGTCCACCGAAAACGTGGGGATCGCCGGGATGGGATTCGGCATGGGGTGCGTCGGCCTCTCCCTCGATCAACCGGTCCTTGTGGCGTTGGGGTTCGGCGGAGGCATCCTCCACATCCTGAACCACGCCCTGTTCAAGTGCCTGCTCTTCTACGGGGCCGGGGCGGTCTACCGGTTCACTCACACGATCGACCTGGAGAAACTCGGCGGTCTGATCAAAGTCATGCGGTGGACGGCCCCACTGTTCCTGCTGGGGAGCCTGGCGAGTGCTGCCATGCCCGCCCTGAACGGGTTCGTCGGTGAGTTTCTGATCTACTTCGGGTTGCTTCAGCCGAGTCCAACGCTTGGAGTCGCCCGCCTCCCGTTGTTACTCGCCGCCTCACTGCTGGCTCTGGTCGGCGGCCTGTCGGCCTTGTCGATCACGCGGTCGTTCGGCCTGATTTTTCTGGGCGTGCCCCGTGACTCCCACCATGCGGACCCGGCCGCGAAGGAGCACCCGCTCATGCTGATCCCGATGGTCATCCATGTCGTCGGGATATTACTCGTCGGCCTCTTTCCATGGATCGGGTTGACCGTTGTGTCCGAACCAACCGCCATGATGTTGAAGCTGTCCGGTTCGTCGACTTACCTCCTGAGTGATTTCGTACCGAGCACTCTGATCGAGTCGCTCACCTGGATCGGTGCAATCCTGTTAGGCCTGTTCGTCCTACTCGCGGGTCTCCGCTTCCTCTTGCTGCCTCGTTGTGATCGCCGACACGTGACGTGGGGCTGTGGGTACACGAAGCCGAACACAAGGATGCAGTATTCTGGCTCATCGTTTTCGCACCCCATGACGCTCGTGTTCCGTGACCTGTTGCGGTACTTGCGGAACGAAACGTTGCCGAAAGGACCGTTCCCGTCAGACGGCAAGCTGGAAACACACTGCGTCGACACAGTGGAGTATTCCGTCTTCAACGTGTTGCACCTGGGTGAGCGGTTTGTAGCGAGGGTGCTCCGCTGGATTCCCGAAACTTCGCGGGCTTCGATCGGGTTCGGCCTCGTCGTCCTCGTCATCCTCTTCACCATCGTGGCCACGAAGTCCAGGGGTGGGATGTGAATATTGCGGTTCTGATCTTTCATCTCACGGTGATGCTGGTGGCCCCGATCTTCATGGTCGGGATCATCAACCGGGTCAAGTCGCTTTGGGCTGGGCGGCGTGGACCCAGACTCATTCAGTCGTGGTTCGATTTCACCCGACTGTTGCGGAAGACGCCCGTGTACAGTCAGGCCACGAGCTGGATCTTTCCGTTGGCACCGTACTTCGTCCTGGCGACAACCATCACCGCAGCACTGATCGCGCCGGTCGTGCCTGGGTTTGCCATCTTCGCATTCCCCGGCGATCTGATCGCGTTCGCCTACCTCCTGGCGTTCGGCCGCGTCCTGCTCATGCTCAACGCCCTGGATACCGCCAGCGCTTTCGAAGGGATGGGGGCCAGTCGTGAGGCCACGTACTCGGCACTCCTGGAACCCGTCCTCCTGCTGACGCTCGGGACGCTTGGTTGCTTGAACAATGTCTTGTCGTTCCAGGATATCGTCTCGGCGGGCACGCGGACTGAGTTCGACCGGACCGTCCTCACCGCCATCGTCTTTGCCCTGTTTGTACTCCTCGTGGTCGAATCAGCACGAGTTCCGGCAGATGACCCAGCCACACACCTTGAACTGACGATGGTTCACGAAGTGATGGTGCTCGACCACAGCGGACCGGAACTCGGAGTGATCCAGTACACTGCGGCGATGAAGATGACCGTGTTCGCGATGGTGATCGCAGCGGTCATCAACCCGTTCTCTGTCGCCGAGGGTGGGTTCATCGTGATGCTCTCAATGGTGACCTCCCTCGCCATGCTCGGCGCGGTAGCGTTGGTCGTCGGACTGCTTGAGTCACTCACCGCCCGACTCCGGTTCCGCGCGTTGCCGCTGTTCATCCTGACCGCGTTCATCGCAGTCGTAATCGCCCTCGTGGCTGTCGTTGCTCGCCAGGGAGGGTTGGAATGACGAATCTGCTCATTCTCGACATGGCCGCGGTTGTGGTTCCGGTGTTCTTCCCATCGTGGCGGGTCGCCGTTCTCGCGTTGGGCGTTCAAGGTCTGATGCTGTCGCTCGTCCTTCTCACGAGCCATGAGATTGATTCGCCTGCGGTCGTGATGGAATTCATTTGCCTGCTGTTGATCCGAGCCGTGTTCGTCCCCTGGTATCTGCTCCGAAAGACTGGCCCGAAGCCCGCCCCAGGAGATTTCTCACTGGTCGGAACAACCCTGGGTGAGCGGTCGCTGGTGTTGCTGCTGTTGGCCTGTGGGTTCGGTGCGGGGCTCGTGATGGGGCGAGGAGACACTCGGGAGGTCGCCCAGATCAGCACCGCGGCATCGAGCTTGCTCATCGGGATGCTGATGATCGCTAACCAACGGCAACCGGCAGCTCAACTCATTGGCTTGTTCACATTTGAAGGAGGGGTCACTCTGGTGGAGTTGCTCTCGCCGCACGCGATGCCATTCCCTGTGCAACTCGGCGTCTCGGCACTCGAAGTCTTCTTCGTCCTCACGTGCGGTCAGTACCTGACTCGGTTCCCGGAGATGGCCCCACCACTCGGCACCAACGAACGGGAAGGAACTCGATGATCGCCCTGGCCTGTGCCGTGGTTCCCGTTCTGGGAGCGATCGTCTTATTGATCGCCCCACGACAACGAGAGGTGGCCGCAAAATCCGTCCTGATCCTGTGTGCGGTGATCGTTCTCGTGGCGGCCGTCATCACGACGGCCACTCGCCCTGTCGGTTCGGTCACCTACTTGGCCGGGCAGTATTTCGTGTTGGACGCGACATCGGCACTCTTCCTGAGCCTGATCGCGATTGTGTTTTTCGGGATTTCCATCTACCCCCGGAAACGACTCTCGAACGGTTCCACACAGGCGCGAGACGAGTTCGTTGTCATCCGATCGCTCTTCTTCCTCGCGTCGTGCGTCCTTGCGGTGCTGTGCAATCACCTGGTTGCAATGTGGGTCCTGCTGGAAGTGGGGACGCTCACGATCGCCCCGCTCATCTTCTTCAATCGCGGCCCGGTCGCGATCCGGGCATCCTGGAAGTACCTGAAATTCTCAGTGCTCGGACTGGGGTTCAACCTGGTCGGTCTGATGTGTCTCGCCCGGGGGATGGGGGGTGCCCACGGCGAGCACGCGGTCACGTTTTTCCTCGACGAGTTGCAGGCATTATCCACGCTGGGAGAAAAAATCTGGTGGGAACTGGGTCTGGCCCTCATGGTGTTCGGCCTTGGCACGAAACTGGGATTGGCCCCGATGTACGCCTGGCTTCCCGACGCCTACGACGAAGCCCCACCCGTCGTGACGACGATGCTGGCGGCCGTCCAGTTCAACTGCGTGCTCTTGTTCCTGTTTCGTCAGGTTGGACTACTGCGGTCTTTCGACCCCGACTTGGTCAGCATCGAGTTGATCGGGATGGGGGTGCTGTCGATCGCGATTTCCAGCTTTCACATCGTCCGGGCCGACAACTACAAACGACTGATCGCCTATGCCTCGATCAACCACGCCGGGACGATCGCGGTCGGCCTGGGCATGGGGAAGAACGCGGCTTACGGGGTCGTTCTGTACGTCGTCAGCAACGCACTCGTCAAGTCAGTCTTGTTCCTGACCTGCGGGAACATCAAGGACCATTACGGCACGAAACAGATTGCCTCCCTCCGCGGCTTGATCCGGGTCATGCCATTCAGTGGTTGGGCGTTCATGCTCGGGACGTTTGCACTGTTGGGGTTCGCCCCCTTCGGTAGCTTTCTGGGCGAGATCATCATCCTGAGCAACATGGCTGAGGGCGGGTATCTGGTCTTGTTCCTGTTCTTGTGCGTGATGTTGACGGTCAATCTGGTGGCCACTGGGCGAGCGCTCTTCCCGATGATTTGGGGCGACACGCCGGAAGACGAGGTCGAAGTGAAAGAGCCGGTCTGGTCCATTGCATCGAGCGCGTTTTACATCCTCGTGCTGGTGTCGCTCGGCATTTATACCCCCGAGCCGGTGACATCTCTGCTTCAGGAAGTCGCAGCAACCCTGGACGGGAAGTGACTGCAGGTGCGAAGTGCCCACGGAGTGAATCGAATGCTACCGAGTACCGTTCTCCTCCGAGCGAACGACGAGATTGAGACGCTGGATTATTCCGGCTTCCGCAACCGCCTCGCCGGCCATCTGACCGACGGCAGGCGGGTGCTGAGTTGCTTTGGTACTCCACAGGCCGATGCGCCAACGGGGCCGCCAGTTCTTCACGCAATTATCCTTGGTCTGACGGGCCTGGAACGGTTCAGCGGACGGGGAAATCCCGGCGATGAGTTCCCCTCGCTTTCGGCTCTGTACCCTCAGATGCACTGCTTCGAGCGGGAAATTCACGAGCAGTTCGGGTTGTCATTCCCAGGCCACCCGTGGCTGAAACCGATTCGGTTCGAGGGGCGAAACCTGGGCCGAATGGACGACTACCCGTTCTACCAACTCGCTGGCAAGGAGGTCCATGAGGTCGGCGTGGGTCCGATCCACGCAGGCGTCATTGAACCGGGGCATTTTCGGTTCATGTGTTATGGAGAGACCGTCCACCACCTGGAAATCCAACTCGGCTACCAGCACCGCGGGGCCGAGGCACTTCTTGCGAAGACCCACCCCCGCAAGCTCCCCCCCCTCGTCGAAAGCATTGCCGGGGACACGGCGGTCGTGTACGCGGTCGCGTTCTGTCGGGCCTGGGAAGCACTTTGCGGTATTCCGCCCCGCCCGGAACTGGAGGCCGTCCGCGGCATCGCGATCGAACTGGAGCGAATCGCGATGCATTTGGTCGGGGTCGCCGGATTGGCGACCGACGTGGCGTTTTTACCCGGGAGTTCCACCTATGGCCGTCTGCGAACCTCCATCATCAACCTCACCATGAGGCTCTGCGGAAGTCGTTTTGGGCGAAGCTGGTTCCGGCCCGGTGAACTCCGCTCCCCCTTCGGACCCAAGCAAAAAGACGACGTCCGGGACACATTGCAACTCGTTCGCCGCGACCTCGCCATCATCAATGACCTGTTCGGGAAATCCCGCTCGGTTCGCCATCGACTGGAAACCACAGGGATCGTCACGACCGGGTTGGCGCGAGAGATCGGCATGGTGGGGATGGCGGCACGTGCCTCGGGGCTGACCTGCGATCTCCGCCACGAATTACAGACCGGCGTGTACCAACAGCACGCGATGCCACTGGTCACCGAACCGGCGGGCGATTGTCAGGCTCGGGCCGTGGTCCGGCTCCGCGAGATGTATGAATCGTTGAGTTGGTTGCTGCGGGTGGTCGAGGATTTACCCGATGTCCCCGCCGACCCGCCAGCGAAGCTGACACCCAAGGCGAATTACACAGCGGTGTCGTTCGAGGAGGGGTGGCGCGGCGAGGTGATGCACGCAATCCAAACCGACGCCCAGGGTCGTATCGCCCATTACAAGGTCCAGGACCCATCGCTGCGGAACTGGTTCGGCCTCGCTCAAGCCGTCCGCGACAACGCAATCTCCGACTTCCCGATTTGCAACAAGAGTTTCGACCTGTCGTACTGCGGCAACGACTTGTGATGTCCGGACAACGATGAGTGCCCTGCCCAGGTGTTCCGCCGTCGAGGGAGAGTGAGACATGATACCGATCCTCGAATCGCTCCGAGTCCGGTCGTCCCAGGGTCGGCAGTTCGTGCCCGATGTTCGAACAGCGAACCCGGTGGGGTTTCGCGGACTTCCAGTGATCGAGGCGAATCCCTGTGTGGAAGGCTGCACGGCATGCGTGGACGATTGCCCCAGCGATGCGATCCGGTTGACCCCGTTCGCCCTCGATCTTGGCCGCTGTGTGTTCTGCGACGAGTGCGCCCGCATCTGTCCGCAACACAAGGTCAAGTTTACGGCGGGCTATCGGATGGCAGCCCGAACTCGGGACGGACTGGTGATGAAAGAGGGCGAGGCCAAGCTGTCCGCCGTCGCGGCGTCGGCCCGCATCCGGCAGATGTTCGGGCGCTCGCTGAAACTGCGCTCGGTATCGGCCGGTGGGTGCAACGGGTGCGAGTTGGAAATCAACGCCACGACGAACGTCAACTTCGATGCCGGGCGG
>JAIOPV010000154.1 GCA_021413735.1 Planctomycetota bacterium | reverse complement strand
ACGGCGCCGGACGCGCCCCCCTGCATCGTCGCACCGTAGTTGTCGAGGACGAGCCCCCCTTTGGCCTGGTCGGCGCCGTGGCAGGTCCCGCACTTCGCGCGAAAAATCGGCAGAATGTGGTCGGCGTAGGTCACTTTCTCGGGAGGCTTCTTGTCTTCAGCTCTGCCGCTCGTGGGAGCTGAGAGACAGACACCCACCGCGGCGACAAGCGCGAACGTCGATCGGAAGTTGCCTGCGAACTTGAATTGCATCGTGTCACCGTGGGGAGGCTGTGGAGGTAGGCGGTCGTGTGGAACGCTCGAGGAACCGGTGGGAGTGTCGCTTAGTGGTTGAAGATAAACTCGCGGCTGTTCAGCAAGGACCAGAAAATATCTTCCAGCCCCTGCTTCACATCCCGGCCAGGGGCGAAGAACGGCTTGAAGGTTTCAATTTCGGCGGGGGTCGGCTTGCGGCTGAGGCACGAAACATACAGGCGTTCGACGATGACCAGCGGTTCGACCTTTTGATCGAGCAGCGTCGTGATCACTCCGCCGTTGCGGAGCTTGTCGTTCACCGTTTCGCCATTGAGCAGGTGCAAGGCCTGCGAGAGGGTCGGCTCCATCTTCACTTCGCAGGAACAGACCGTCTCACGTGTCGCGCGGCCGAATGTCGTCAGAAAGTAGGTCGACGTCGTGCCGTCGGCAATCTGGACGGCGCGGGCACCGAGCGGCAAGCCCTGGAACTTGTCTTTCGTATTGGTGACCTGACTGATGCAATCCAGCAGGCTTTCCCCCTTGATGCGGCGGAGGTTGGCGTGCGCGAAGTTCTTTTCGTCGAACGCGTTGGTCTCGTTTCGTTCGGTGCTGCGCTGATACGCCTGCGAACGGCAGATGTCACGCACGAGCTGTTTGAAGTCGTAATTGTAGCTCGTGAATTTCTTGGCGAGCTCGGCGAGCAGTTCGGGGTTGGTCGCCGGGTTGCTGATGCGGATGTCGTCGACGGGATCGATAATGCCGATGCCGAAGAAGTGGGCCCATACGCGGTTGGCGAAGTTCTGTGCGAAGTACGGATTCTGCGGCGACGCGAGCCATTGCGCCAGCACGATGCGGCGGTCTTTGCCGTTCACGTCGGGGGTGTCTCCACCGAGGAACTTGGGGGCCATCCGACGGCCACCCACGGGATGCGCGACTTCCCCGCCTCCGCTGTTGAAGACGATCGTCTCGCGGTAGTCTTCACCCTGCTTGCGACCGACCTGCGAGAAAAAGGCGGCGAACGAGTAGTAATCGTCCTGGGTCCAGCGGTCGAAGGGATGGTTGTGGCACTGGGCGCACTGGATCCGCATTCCCATGAAGACCTGGGCCACGTTCTCCGCCGTCTTGAGCGTGTCCCGCTCGTGCTGGAAGTAGTTGGTGGCGGGGTTCGTGAAGGTGCCCCCCTTGGCAGCGAGGAGCTCGCGAACGAGCACGTCGATCGGCGTGTTGGCCTCGATCCGGTCCTGAAGCCAACCGGAGTAGAGGAGCATCGCCTTGTAGCTGACCTGATTCTGGACGGTGCGGATCATCATCAGCTCGGACCACTTCATC
>JAIOPV010000128.1 GCA_021413735.1 Planctomycetota bacterium | reverse complement strand
CAGCGTCGTTCTGATGGAGTTTCTTCCGGACGAGAGTGGATGGTTCCGGGTCTGAAATGGTTGTTTCCGGACGTGGGGTGGGGAAGTCGCCCGGAATCAAATTCCCACACACATCACGCTTGACTCTCCACAAACGTTGACTCCGCAAACCGATGGCACACCCCCGTCACGGACAAATTGGATGTCGGAAAGCGTTTGACCGCGCCCATCCGCGGGGAGTACAACTGGTGATAGAGTTGCGCTGCCTGCCGCGATGCTCGCCTGACCTCCCCGCCTGCGTTCACCTTCCAGCCGCTGTCGTTCGGAGCACATTCATGCAGCGTCGGTCGCTCGCTTCCTGGCTGCTTACTGTTGCGGTCACATTCGCCGCTCCCGAATTCGCAGGCGCCGCGCCAACGGTCACCCCGCCCGCCGTGAAGCTCGATAGTCCCGAAGCCACGCAGCAACTCCTGGTCACGGCGACTACCCCCGCCGGGCTTCTCCTCGATCAAACACGAGCTGCCAACTACGAAATCGCGAACCCCGCCGTGGCCAGCATCGACGCCACCGGGCTGATCTGGCCACGCTCTGAAGGCAAGACCGAGGTTGTGGTGAAGCTCGGGGCTGATGTGCTGCGGGTTCCGCTGGAAGTGACCGGCTTGTTGAAGCCGCGGCCGATCTCGTTCGGCAACGACATCATTCCGATTCTCACGAAGGCGACGTGCAACTCGGGCGGCTGTCACGGCAAGGCCGAGGGGCAGGCCGGTTTCAAGCTCTCCGTGTTCGGCTTCGATCCCGAGTCCGACCTCGCCGCGATCTCGAAAGAAGCACGCGGTCGGCGTGTGTTTCCGTCATCGCCGGAAGCGAGTTTGCTGTTGATGAAAGCAACGGGTCGTTCACCGCACGGCGGCGGCAAGAAGATCGACGAGACGAGTCTGCGTTATCGTCGGCTCACGCGATGGCTCACCGAGGGTGCAGGTGATGGTCCGGCGGATGTACCCGCGATCGTGTCGCTGGAAGTAGAGCCTGCACTGCGAACGCTCGCTCTGAAGGGCACGCAACAGCTTCGTGTGACCGCCGTGGACGCCGCCGGAAATCGCCGCTGCGTGACGGCCGAAGCGGAGTATGAGTCGAACACGCCGTTGATTGCCGACGTCGATAAACGCGGCTGGATCGAAGCCGGCGCGAACCCCGGCGAGGCCGCGATTCTCGTGCGATACCTCGGGCACGTCGCAACGTGTCGCGTGACACTTCCGCGTCCTGGCGTGACCTTCCCACGACCCCCCGAAGCGAACTTCGTTGATAAGCACGTCTGGAACAAGCTCACGGCACTGGGCATTCCGCCGAGCGACTTGGCCGACGACGCCACGTTCCTGCGTCGCGTGTACCTCGACACCATCGGCACGCTTCCGACCGCAGCCGAGGCACGATCATTCCTGGCCAGCACGGAGCCGAACAAGCGTGCGAAGCTCATCGACCAACTGCTCGAACGCCCGGAGTACGCGGATTACTGGTCGATGAAGTGGGCCGACTTGCTGCGTGTCGACCGCGATGCCGTGACACCCAAGGCCGCTGTCGCGATGACTCGCTGGCTGCGTCGCGAGTTCGCTGAGAACCGACCGTTCGACCAGTTCGCACATGAGATTCTCACGGCTCGCGGCAGCACCGCGAAGGAAGGCCCGGCAGCGTTGTACGCGGCGGTCGCTTCGCCCGAAGAACTGAGCCGGTCGGTGGCGCAACTGTTCTGTGGCGTTCGCATCGCGTGTGCGCAGTGCCATCACCACCCGTCGGCTCGCTGGGGTCAGGACGATTACTACGCACTCGCCGGGTTCTATTCGGGGGTGGTCCGCAAGCCCATCCCCGGTGGCGGCACTGCCATCACCGATGGTCCCGGCACCGATCTGAAGAACCCGCGAACTGGGAAGGTGATGCCAGCACGAGCACTCGGGGCTGCCACGCCTGCCGATCTGACCACGAACCCGAATCGACGGGCCGCTCTCGCGAATTGGATGGTTAGCCCGGAGAATGCGTACTTCTCGCCGTCGATTGCGAATCGCATCTGGGCGCACTACTTCGGTCGCGGGCTGGTCGAACCGCTCGACGACTTCCGACCGACGAACCCTGCCACGAATGAACCGCTCCTGGCTGATCTGTCGAAGCACCTGCGAGACAGCAAGTACGACGTGAAGGCATTCACACGGACGCTGCTGAATTCGCGGGCGTACCAGCTCACGTCGCGGTCGGTGGAAGGCAACGCGGACGACGCCCAGAACTTCTCGCATGCGGCAGCAAAGGCACTTCCCGCCGAAGTGCTGCTCGATGCGATCTCACACGCGACGGGTATTCCGGAGAAGTTCAACGGCTGGCCGGAAGGCGTGCGGGCGATTCAACTGTGGGACAATCGCATTCCGTCGTACTTCTTCCGCATCTTCGGGCGACCGCTGCGAGCGTCAGTCTGTGAGTGCGAACGGAGCAACGAGCCGAGCATCACGCAGGCGCTTCACCTGATGAACTCGCCCGAGATCGGCGACAAGATTCGCGCCAAGACCGGCACAGCCCGCAAGCTCGCGGATAGCGCAAAGATGCCGACGGAGATCATTGAGGAACTGTATCTGACGGTGCTCACACGGTTGCCAACCGACAAAGAAAAGGCGACGATGTTGAAGGTGTTCGCGGAAGCTGGCGACGATCGCCGTGCTGCCGCCGAAGATGTGCTGTGGTCGCTGCTGAACTCGAAAGAGTTCCTGTTCAATCACTGATTTTCAAAGCCGCTTGCGGCTTCGCACCCGGAGTTCCCCATGGACCGTCGGAGTCTTCTGCAACTCGGGACGACTGGCCTCATCAGCGGCCTGACGTTGCCACGGTTGTTGCACCTGCAAGCTCGGGCCGCGACGCCAACACCCGCGAAGGCCAAGGCGTGCATCTTCCTGTTCCTCGAAGGCGGGCCGTCGCACATCGACATGTTCGACATGAAGCCCGACGCCGCGAAGGAAATCGCCGGGCCATACAAGCCGAAGCCTACGAGTGTCGTCGGCACGCAGATTTGCGAGCACCTGCCGCAGATCGCGAAGCTCGCCCACAAGTACACGATTCTTCGCAGCCACAGCCACAACGACAACGGCCACAACACCGGCTACCACTATGTCATGACCGGCTACAAAGCCGACTTCCCCGACGGCAACTCGAAGATGCCGAACAACCACTTGTTCCCGTCGATCGGGTCGATCCTCAGCCGGGAACTCGGTGCGAAGACGACCGTGCCGCCGTACATCAACATGCCGCACATGATGCAGGGCGGCGGCCCCGGCTTCTACGGCTCCGAATACGCTCCGTTCGTGATCGACGCCGACCCGTCGCAGCCCGACTTCGAGGTTCGCGACCTCAAGGCACCCGAAGGCATCGACACGGCACGAGCCGAACGCCGTCGCAAGTTGCTCGCGGAAGCCGACGGCACCGCCGCGAAGGGCAAGCCCGAGTCGATGACGACGTACTACCGGAAGGCACAGGAACTGGTGACGTCGCCAGCCGCTCGCAAGGCGTTCGACATCTCGGCGGAATCCGTTGCGACCCGCGAACGCTACGGTCACACGTCGCTGGGGCAGTGTGCATTGCTCGCACGTCGGTTGGTTGAGTCGGGTTGCCGATTCGTCGGAGTAGATCACAGCGGTTGGGATCATCACTTCACGATCTTCCCGAGCCTCGAAAAGGATATGTTCCCGCACGTCGACAAGGCGTACAGCGCGCTGATCGAGGACCTCGACAAGCGGGGCATGCTCGACGATACGCTCGTAGTGTTGATGGGCGAAATGGGTCGCACGCCGAAGGTGAATGGCGACGCGGGCCGCGATCACTGGTCGATGGCGCAGAGCGTGCTGTTCGCGGGCGGCGGCATCAAGGCTGGTCAGGTTCTCGGAGCGACCGACAAGACCGCTGCGTTCCCGACGACGGACCCGGTTGGCGTGCCGGATTTGCTGCGCACGATCTTCCATCAGATGGGGGTCGACACGACGAAGGTGTACAACACGCCCCAGGGTCGTCCGGTGCCGATCGTCGACGGCGGCAAGCTCATCAAGGATTTGGTGTGAGCGTCGTGGCGTCAGCCCGACGGTGCGATCTCAAACTTGTTTCACGCAAACGTACCGTCAGGCTGACACCTCGATACGATTCCACCGTCGGGCTCACGCCACGATACGATTCCACCGTCGGGCTCACGCCACGATACGATTCCACCGTCGGGCTCACGCCTCGATACGATTCCACCGTCGGGCTCACGCCACGATACGATTCCACCGTCGGGCTCACGCCTCGACGCTCACGAGCATTTCAGACCAATTCGCCGGAGTTCCCATGCGCTTTGTCAGCACTGTGTGCCTGTTCGTTTCGCTGGCCGCAACGGGAGTCGCTGCGCCGCCGGAACGCACGCACGATATCACGCCCGACGACTACGCCAGCGTGAACATGATTACCGAAATTGCCGTGTCGCCGGATGGCAAGCAGGTCGCGTATTGCCTCGCGACGTGGGACAAGAAAGCTGACAATCGCCGCACCGAACTGTGGGTCGTGGACACCGACGGCAAAGGCAAGCCGAAGCAACTCACCAAGGACCGCGCCAACGAACGCCATCCGAAATGGAGTGCAGACGGCAAGTTCGTGTACGCTCTCGCGAACCGCATGAAACAGGGCGAGAAAGCGCCGCTCAACGGCAAGACGCAAGTGTGGAAGGTGTCGGTTGAAGGTGGCGACCCCGTCGCGGTAACGACGGTTGGGGCCGGCGTGACTGGCTACGACTACGCCCCAAAAGCCGACGCCGTGTTCTACTCCATCGACGCAACCACAACTGACGAAGACGAGTTCGCGGCGCTCCGCAAGAAGTTCGACAAGCCCGAATATGGCTTCGGCAAACGCACGGTCAGCGAAGTGTTTCGCGTCGAGAAGGACGGCAAGCCTTCGCAGGTGATCGCCGACAAGCGGTATGTCCGCGAGTTCGCGGTGACGCAGGACGGCAAGAAGGTCGCGATGATCTCGGCGTTCGACGACACGGTGTTGAAGTCGGAAGGCGAGTCGCGTGTGGACGTGTGGGAAGCTGGCAAGATCGTGACGCCGCCGACGGAGGTGTATCGGGAGAAAGCCGCGTCGCCGCATGCGTGGCTCGAAAACCTCGCGTGGAGCCCTACCGGGAATCGCTTTGCTTTCTGTGCGATTTTCGACGCCTACCCAACTGAAATCATCATTGGCGAGTTGAAGGACGGGAATTGGGCGATGTCACAGTTGCCCCGAGATGGGAAAGACTCGAACGTTCGCGGTTATGGCACTCCCCTCCAATGGAGCCAAGGCCATCAGCTTCGTTTTTTGCGCGAGGCTGGTGGCCAACTTTACCGGCAATCTGTTGAGTGGACACGCGGCGATGGTCTCGTGGGGAGTGTTATCGCTGGAAGACCGGAGGTGATATATGCAACCGAGGTCTTGGGTTCTTCCTGGGCCGGTGTGGTTGGGACGCCGAATGCTTTCCCGGTCTTGGAGTGGGAACGAAAGACGCTCGTCGATCCGAACCCGCACACCGCGACGTGGAAGTTCCCCACTGTCGAGCACGTCACCTGGAAGGCACCGGATGGCACCACAGTCGGTGGGCCGCTCGAACTTCCTTACGGCTGGAAGAAGGGCGACAAGCCGTTGCCGCTGGTGGTCGCGATTCACGGCGGACCAACCACCGCCAGCTACAACGATCTCCGCTTCGATCCGCACAACGGTCGGTTGTACTTCGCCGCGAAGGGGTACGCCGTGCTGTGCCCGAACTACCGCGGCAGCACCGGATACGGCGATAAGTTCGTGACCGACCTCATCGGCCGCGAAAACGACATCGAAGTGAAGGACATCCTCGCGGGCATTCAGCATCTCATCAAGGAGGGCATCGCCGACCCAGATCGCATTGCCGTCATGGGCTGGAGCAACGGCGGCTACCTCACGAACTGCCTCATCACGCTCAAGGATTCGCCCGTGAAGATTCGCGCGGCCAGCAGCGGGGCCGGCATCGTGGACACCGTTTCCGAATGGGGCTTCAACGACGAACCCGCGTATCCGAAGGTCTTCAAGAAAGGGCTGCCGTGGGAGCAACCGGAGATTTACAAGAAGACGTCACCGACCTACGGCCTCGGCAATGTGAAGACGCCGACGCTAATTCACGTTGGCGGTGGCGACGAGCGTTGCCCGCCGGGACACAGTCGAATGCTTCATCGGGCACTGAAAGAGTACGTGAAGGTGCCGACGGAGTTGGTGGTGTATCCGGGAGAGCCGCACGGCCTCACGAAGCTCAGCAACCGCGTCGCAAAGATGGAATGGGATCTCGCGTGGTTCGAGAAATACCTCAAGAAATAACCGTATGGAGTATTGAGTCCGAGCCCGAGCGTCAGCGAGGACGGTGAGGCGGTATCGTATGCCTGGAATTTCCCGTTCGCGGCCTAGATGACGAAAAAAGACAGAAGAGCGTGAGCAAAAATGCGACAAGCCAGGCAATGAACCCGGCTTGTCCGTTGAGAAGCAGCTGGAGGGATCAGATCCCGTCGATGGTAATGCCGCCATGGAGGATGTTCAGTGAGAAGCCTCCAGTTTGCACAGTTCCAGTCAGCGGTGCCAGATACACAATCCCCGACGATGCGCTCTCGGTGATGAGCGCGATGTTCTGCTGTGTGCCCGTTCCGGCGACGTGTGTGATGGCGTGATCCTGCACAGCGGCACCAGCCAGAGACGTTCCGGCATCCGGGCCCGTGCTTTGAATCGTCGCGGCACCTGACGTTGCTGCGACGTTGATCGAGTACACGCCAATGCGAACCTGTTGGTTTGTCGGGCTGGTCAACGGATCAAGCGCCGAGAACACCAACTCGGCCTTGCCGTTACCGTCTGAATCCACAAACGCCACGCGGCCGTCGCGGTTGATGCCACTTGCCGATCCGGTGAGTCCCGCGAATGGTGCAAACGCGGTCGAGCCATCCGCGGAAAGAGGTAGTTCGGTGAGAGCCCCACTCTTGAGTTGCAGCACCTTCACCTTAATCTGCTGAACTGCGGGATCAGGACTGTTGACGGGACCACCACGAGTCACAGCGATCTCGTCGTCGCCAAGCCCATCGACGTTCCCAAACGCACACTGGCATCGCGGGTGGCTGCCAACTCCCTGGAACTGGCACGCCAGGGAGTTCCCAAAGCTCCCTTCTACCTCACAGGTCAGGCCGGTGGACAGCCCTTCAGTGTCCACGCCGAGGGTGAACGAGTCATCCTCACCAGCACCGAAGGACGCAAAGAGATCGACCTGCTGCCCACTCGCGCCGCCGAGGAAGTGACGCTGCCGCAGCCGGTCTGCCCGCACGGGGTCGTCTCGACCACCGGCGATGGATTCGAGGAACCGCCCGCACCCGGTGAATCGGACCTCGACGAAGGACTGTCCCGGCTCGCCGATGAGATGGACACCACGGAAGGAGGTGAGTTGTGACCAGCACCCGCAAGGAACCGGAGACCAGCAAGGAAGCCAAGCGAATGGCGTTGGCGATCCTCGACGTGCTGGTTGGTTCGCGGACGCCGCTGCAAGCCGCCGAGTGCATGGAGGTGTCGCTGCCGCGTTATTACCAACTGGAATCTCGCGCTCTGGACGGCTTGCTGGCGGCGTGCGAACCACGACCACGCGGTCGGCAGACGAGCGTGGAATCGGAACTGGCCAGTGTTCGCAAGGACGTGGACCGGCTCAAGCGTGAGTTGACGCGGTATCAGTCGCTGGTGCGGTTGACGCAGCGGACCGTGGGAGTGCCGCCGCCGACACCAACCAAGGAGACGAAACGCAAACGTAAGCCCAACGTGCGTGCCATGCGTCGGGCTGAGCAACTTCGGGATGAGGTCGCTCCCGGCACGGAGCCGCCAGGTGTTGGAGGAACCGTGTGAGTGAACACATCGGGCCGGGAAATTCCCGGCCCGATGGCTTCCGGGGAGTTTCAACGATGCGTGGCCGAACACCGGTGGGTCCCGAGTTGACTGAGAAGTTGGCTGGCTCGACGCTGGCGCGTGAGCGAATGCAAGTGATCCTGGAGACCATCGCCGGCGAGTGCCGCGTCCAGGAAGCCTGCGAACAATTGGGCATCTGCCAGCAGCGGTTCGAGCGACTTCGAGTGCTGGCAATCGAGGCGGGCATCGCGGCTCTGGAGTTGAAGCCAGCGGGCCGACCAGCCAAGGTGCTCTCCGAAACCGAGATCGAGAACATCCGCTTGCAGCAACGGATCGCGGAGTTGGAAGCGGAGCTGAAGATCACGCACATCCGTGTGGAACTGGCCACTCAGTTGCCTCAACTGGGAGCCGCGACAAAAAACCATCACCCCGGTCGGGGCGAACACGGAAGTCGCGGCAGTCCCGCCCGCGACCGGGGAACACCTCGAAGCCGTGACCGCTGAATGGCCTTCTTCCCTTCGTAGGTCTGCCGAAACCTTGCCGAGTCCGGATGCGTCATCGAACTCACCAGTCGTGTTGATCGGTTCACCAGTTCCTCAATCCCATCGTGAACCCCGTTCCCGTCGTCGTGGCTCGGGCCATCAACACGCTCGACGACGAGCCGAGCAACGCACACGACGACACGCTGCCAATGTTGGCAGCGAATTGGTCCAGGGTGGTTCGACTTGGCGTTGCGT
>JAIOPV010000127.1 GCA_021413735.1 Planctomycetota bacterium | reverse complement strand
GCGGATTCACCACCGGCGGCGGCGGCACAATCGGAGGAAAGAACGCCGCCGCCGTTTCCATGTTCACAAAGAACGGGATTGCGGTCAGCGTCACAGTCGGGAGGATCGTCTTCCAACGCTTCTTACGCCGGGCGGCCATAGCACGCTCCTCACCAAGTCTTCCGGTCCGGGCGAATCTGCTCGGGTTCTGCTACTTACTTCGGTTCGGCAGATTGCGCCGCTTCAGTCTTTCACCGCGATCAAACCGAAATCGCGGGCTTTAGGGAAATGCGCGAAGATGCCGGTTGTGGCGATCAGGGGTTGGTTACCGCGGAGTCTGCGCAGGTGTGGGCACCCAGGAACGAATCGGAAACCCTGGGGGTCTCGGGATACGGAGCAACGTGAAGGGAATCCGAAAACAGACGTAGCGTGACTTGTTCCGGCCAGGAGACGTGCCGGTTCTGGTCGGTTGTCAAGGAGGACTCATTCCCATGCGCCGGATTCTTCTCGGCAGTCTGGCTCTCGGTTTGGGGATGTTCGCGTCCCCCGCCGTGGGCCAAGATGCCCGAACCACACCGCAACCTCAACGGTCTGCGAAACTCGGACGGCCCCTCGCTGTCCCCGATGAACCTCCACGCGACACGGGCATCACGCCCGTCGGATTGCTCACCCCACGCGCCGGAGGCGACATTCCCGTTCCGTCTCCGATGCCCCCAGCAGGTGGCGTTCCCAACGGGGCACGTCCGATGAACAGTGTGCCAATGGGCACACCAATGAACGGCGTGCCAATGGGCACACCAATGCTGACCAACCCCGCACCGACGACGCGAATCATTCCGGGTGCTCCCAGCATCGTCGAAGATCGCAGCAACGGGGTGATCAATCCGGGAACGCTCGGGTATCCGACGGGTCTGCCGAGCACAGGAACCGTGATTCCGTCGGTGGGGCCGGGTGACATTCTCGCTTCGACGCCTGGGATGGAGTCTCCGCTGTACGGCGACTGCGGCACGGGCATTGTCGGCGACCCTGGCGCACCCATCATGGACGGTGCCGTCGGTCGCGTCGCGGGAATGGGTCGTTGGTGGGTGACTGGCGAATACCTCATGTGGTGGACGCAATCCGCCAACGTGCCGGTCCTCGTTAGCACCAGCTCACCGGCCTTCAATGGTCGGCTGGGTGTCGGCGATACTTCCACTGTCATCGGTGGCGGTGCGTTCGGTCAGACCTTCCATTCCGGTGCGAGGTTCTCGGTCGGTCGCTGGTTCGGCAACGATCAGATTCGCGGAATCGAAGCTCGCGGTTTCTGGCTCGGTCAGGCTGGCAGCACATCGACTGTCACGACCGCGATGATTCCGTTTCTGGCTCGACCGTTCAACAACGTGAATCCGAACACCCCGTTCTTCGGCTCGGATTCGGAGATCGTTGCTGATTCGGTTCGCGCCACCGGTGGCGTGCAGGTTCACCTGGAAAATCAGGTCTGGGGTGGTGAAATCAATTACCGCCGGAACCTGATCGGCAACCCATGCAGCGCCTGTCGGCTCGATGCGCTCGTCGGCTATCGCTACCTGAACATGAGTGAGAGCCTGAGCATCACCGAGGGCTTCCGAATCATTCCGGGTGTTGTGGCTCCTCCACAAATGCCGGTCGCGGCAGGCGTCGTGATGGATACGTTCCGAACGACCAACCAATTCAACGGTGGTCAGATCGGGCTTGCCGGAACCTGGCAACGTGGTCGATGGTCACTCGATGGGCGTACCGCGGTGGCATTCGGAACCATGAACCGCACACTTGAGATCGCCGGAGCCCAGAATCTGATATTGGCGAACGGAACACCCGCGATGGCAATCGGTGGGTTGCTCGCTCTGCCAGGCGCAAACACTGGGGTCTACCACGACAGCGTATTCTCGGTTGTCCCCGAGGCCGGCTTGAATCTCGGTTACCAGGTGACGAGCCGCATGAAGGTCTTCGTCGGCTACAACTTCCTCTACATGGGGAACGTGCTCCGACCGGGCAATGCGATTGATGGCAACGTCGACGTCGCTCGCATTCCGAACTTCTTGCCGGCGGGAACCGCGACTCCGATTGCGGGTACTCCGATTCCGGCCCCGCAGATTAAGTCTTCGGGCTTCTTCGTGCAGGGGATTAGTTTCGGGTTGCAGTTCAACTGGTGAGATTGTTTCTTGCGAAGCCCTCGGATTGTTATCCGAGGGCTTTTCCACGTCCGCACCGTCAAGTCGTGCAAGCCACTCGCTCAAGAAGAAACTCGCTGTGCGGCAGGTCAGTTCTGACTGCCCGAGTAGAACAATCACGACCCCGCTTCCTCGCACTTCACAAAGAGTTCAGCATGAACGTGCTTGTTCGCACCTCCGCGTTTGTGACCGCCATGTGGCTTAACGTGGCGGTTTCGACTTCAGTTTCTGGACAAGAGGCGAAGTGGCCTCCGGAGAAGAAAAAGGAGTCGGAGTTCACCGAGCGGAAACTGGATACGTTTCAGCACGGGGTCAAAAAGGAATGGGGGTACACAGATCCCCAAAAGGATACGTTCTTGGTTCTCCATCCGAAGCAGGCGAAGCCGAACGCTCCGCTGTACGTTGTTCTGCATTCCGCCGGGCACGACGTGAACTCCTGTCTTGGTTGCACAACCAAAGTCGGCAACCACGACATCTACCACGCGCCGCCGGACTTTTTCGCGCTGTACCTCGATTGCAAAGCCAATAAGGGAGACTGGTGGTGGGGGAGCGAAAAGTACAAAGGCTCCGAAGTGTGTCCCACGGAAAAGCGGGTGATCGACACGGTGAAGTGGGTCATCAAAGAATACGGCATCGACGAGAATCGCGTCTACCTGTGCGGCAATTCGATGGGCGGCAGCGGCACCTTGGGCATCGGCATGCGGAACGGAGATGTGTTCGCCGCGATCAAGGCGAACGTGCCCGCCAAGACCGAACACGTTTCGAGTCGCATGTATTTCGCGCCCAAGACCGTGCCGGCCGATGTCACTCTACCCGATCCTCCAATCGCGGTTGACTACTCCGCTCAGAACGACACTTGGTCGAAGGATCACGCTGGTTTCATCAAGGCGATGAACGACCGGAAGTATGCACTGTTCATGTACTGGGGGCCGTTCGGGCACGCGAACAACCACGAAAATATCCTGAAGGTGAATGACCTTATCAACTCCTTCGACTGGCTGAGCGTCAAGAAAAACGAGGCTTACCCGGTGTTCACCAACGCCTCGACCAACGACCCGTCGCCCTGGCCGGATCAACTCGCCGATAAGAAGTCAGGCCAGATCAACGCATTCTTCCGCTGGAAAAACGTGAGCGAAACAGCAGACGCGATCGAAACGAAACTGTTTCTCGTCAAGGCAGCGGATCTGAAGACTGCATTCACGATTCCAACGGAAGCGACTGCGGATGTCAGCTTGCGTCGGATACAGAAGTTGAAAGTGGCCCCTGGTGCAACCGTGTACTGGACATTCGGCACGGCCAACGGCGAAGCCAAGGCCGATGCGACGGGTTGCGTGACCATCCCAGGGCTGAAGATCACGTCGGAACCCACCAGCCTGAGCGTCCGAACAACGAAGTAGACCTCCGTGCTTGCCCCGTTAGAGTGACCGTGTCGGTCGCATCGACGGGGCAAGATCGCGCGCGTTCACCTTCTGGTTGGCGGGCAACACCTTCACCATTGCGCACGGTCGTACTTCCCGTTGAGGTGTGGCCGGGCGTACCGATTGTTTGCCGTTCGATCAAATCTCGTCGCTCACTTTCCGCTCCGTTTGCCGGCCTCCCCTCCGTCACCGTGGTATTCTCGCAACGATTCGTGCCCTTGTCGCATGTCAAGGTGCCTCATGAACGCCGAGAATTTCTCCCCGGCCGCGTTTGAATTTCACTCAGGTGATGCAGACGCAGCCCGTCAACTCGCCGACACACTCGAAGCTCAGATTCTCGCCGAAGTCGGGAAGGCGGCCCGTGCCCGCTTCCGCGAGATCGTCGCGGCGTTGAATGCTGTCGGTCATCGGCTGATGCCGTTTGGCGCGGCCACCGACGGAACGGAAGAGGCGAAGGATTACTCCGACCCGAACCAGTGCGCACTGTGGCTCGGGATCGAGGTTGCTGTTTCGGCTGGTTATCGCGACGTGCGATTTGAAGGCGGCTGGGGCGAACCCAAGACTTGACCAACGGAGAGATCACATGGCGAAGCCGCTTGTGTTTGGATTCCGCGGCCAGTCGGTTGAATGCGCCATCGAGAAGGTCGATCGGGCGAAGCTGTACGGCTACGTCGATACGGAAGTTCAAGATGAAGCCGGCAAGCCGTGTGAACTCGCGACGCTGCTCGGCGACGGGCACTCGATCACGGGCAAGGGGGGCAGTTCCATCGCGTATCTGTCGGCCGATGGGCAATGGCTCACGCGAGCGAAACTGCGTCCCGTCGATGTCCACGGCCAGCCGATCACGCCGGTGAAGTCGTCGTTCGATGCTCCGATTACGCTCGGCGAAACGGCGACAATCGACGAGTTCCTATCGCACAACGTTCACCTGATCTATCAGATCGTTCTCGCGGCGGAGAACCCGGAGTTGATTGCCGAACTGAAGAAAGGAACGATCTTCCGCTTCCCGTTCAGCTATCGGGGCGGCGTGGAAGCATCGCCTTCATTTCTGCTTCTCGCTTCGGACGGCAACCCGTTCATGTGCGTCACGACTCCGACGGCAATCGAGTTCGTCGGCCCAACCGCGACCGCTCCGGTGGTTGTCGATGACACTGCGACTGCCGAGGAAGAAGAATCCTTCGACTTCAACATGGTGTGATAAGGAGGCGTCATGCCTGAAATCAGCCTGACGGATAGCAAAGGACGCGATGCGGCCATCGCCGCTGATAGCGTGCGGGTTCCGGTTCGCGTTCGGTGGGTCGATGAGACCGGCCGACAGACGAACACCGCCCGCATCTTGAAGGGCACCATCGACCGCGATTACGCGGCGCTGCTGCAAACGGCCGGCACCCCCGATAAGGTTGCTGAGGCGCTCATCGCGGGCGACCCCGAACTCGACCTCGAAGCGACCGGCGCGTTTCTTCACGAGACGTCGCGAGTGTACGTCAACTCGGATCGACAGGTCGTACACGCGGTCTCGCAGGTCGAAGTCGTGCGGAACCCTGACGGATCTGAGAAGTTGCGAAGGCCCAAGAAACTCGCGATTCCGAACGTGTCGGCCGAGCAACCGCTGCTCTGGAGCGGGAAGCTGCTTCCAAAAGCGGACGTGTTCAACAAGTTCGCGTTCGTGTCGAAGTTGCAACTCGTTCACGTCAACGGCCTCACCTACGACTTCCTGTTCGGCATCGCGCAGCACCTTGAGCAGAAGAACAGTTTGCTCGCGGTGGGTGCCGGGCCGAAAGCGAACTTGCCGTTGATCCTGCGTCGCGGTGCGGTGCCCTACCGTGGGTTCCTCGAAGGCCGCACACGCGGGGAAGAGTACCTGCTGTTGCTCCACCTGTCGAACATCGAACTGAAGGCTCCCGATCCCAAGCCCACGCCGGAGGCGAAGCAGTCATGAGTCTCGTGAACAAGGGCAAACTTGAGATCAAGCTCGGCAAGTACGCGACGGGCACGGGGCAGTCGCTGACCGATCCGTTGCTCGTGTCGCGAGCGCAGGATTACCGTCGGCACACCGCTTCGCGAATGATTCCGCTTGAACCGTCGGACATCCTCAAGCGGTTCTCGGCTGGCGATTACCACGTCAGTCTGAAAGTCGATGGTGAGTTCTCGCTGCTTGTGTACGCGAACGGCGAAGCTCTACTCGTGAATCCCGGCGGCACCGTTCGCGTCGGCATTCCGGCCGTGGATGAAGCCGCTGCACTGCTGAAGAAGGCAGGCGTGAAGACCGCTTTGATTCCTGGCGAACTACACTTCACGAAAGCGAGCGGCAAGCGGCCCCGCGTCCACGACGTGAGCCGAGTTGCACGCCAGCCAGGATCTCAAGCGGAACTCGATCAGCTTGGATTCTCGGCGTTCGACATCCTCGACATCGACGGCCAGCCAGCCGGCGACGAGTTCGCGAAGACCTGGGAGCGACTCACTGGCCTGTTCAAAGGGGGCAAGAAAGCCGGGGTTGTCGAGAGCCTGTGGCTCAAGGACGCGGCGGCAATCGAGGCACAGTTCCGTAAGTGGATCGAGCAAGGGGCCGAGGGTGCGGTCGTTCGCAGCGACTCCGCTGGGCGGTTCAAGCTGAAGCCACGGCACACCATCGACGCGGTTGTGATCGGCTTCACCGAAGGCACCGACGACCGCCGCGGCATGATCCACGATCTGCTGATCGGGCTCATTCGGCCAGATGGCTGTCTCCACGTTGTGGGGCACGTCGGCGGCGGTTTCTCGAACGAGGAACGTCGTGGCTTCCTCAGCGACCTCAAGGATTCCGTGGTCGAGAGCGACTACATCGAAGTGAACGATCAGGTCGCGTATCACATGGTTCGCCCCGAATGGGTGATCGAAGTGAGCGTGCTCGATCTCATCGCCGAGACGACCCGCGGACTGCCGATCAACAAGATGGCGTTGCAGTGGGATGGCCAGGCGAAGCGTTATCGTATTGTGCGCCGAATGCCGCTGGTGGGGATGATCTCGCCGCAGTATGTGCGTCGACGCGAGGACAAGGCGTTCCATGCCGCCGACATTCCACTGAAGCAAGTCACGGACTTGGTGGATGTGCCGCTCGCCGATCGTGACGCACGCCAGCTCGATCTGCCGAAGAGCGTGCTGATCCGTCGCGAGGTCTGCACGAAGACGCTCAAAGGCCAGACGATGGTGCGGAAGCTGCTGCTGTGGAAGACGAACAAGGACGAACTCGGCGAAGACTTCCCGGCGTATGTGATTCACTCGACGGACTTCAGCCCGAATCGAAAGACGCCGCTCGAACGCGACATCCGTGTGTCGAGTTCCCGCGAGCAGATCGACGGCCTGTGGACGGAACTCGCAAGCGAAGCGTTCTCGAAAGGCTGGACTCCTGTTGCAGTCGCGGCACCGACTCTGCCAAGTCCTGCGGCTCAGCCTGGTCCGGTGCAAGCGATCGTGGACGTGACGCCAGCGGTTGCAACGATCCTGGAGCCGAAGAAACGCGGCAAGAAGGCTGCGGAGACCAAGGCGGAAGTTCCCGAAACGTCTGCAGCGGAAGCAGCACCACCTGTCAAGAAGCCCACAACGCGAAAGAAGAAGGCGGAGTAGTGTGCGTCTTTTGGAGTTGGCCAGGGTGTCTCGTTCCTGATCGCTGACGACGCTGCGGTGGCTGTCGAGGCTTTTCTCACGGCTTCTTGAAAAGGAACTCCTCGGCTGTTCGCCGCATTAGCCAGTCGCGTTCGTCGGCGGTCAGGAAGTCGAGTTGCTTCAGAACGAAATCCACGCTTCCCTGATAGGTATGCCCCGGACCGACCTGGAACGGACAGTCGGTCTCCCACATGCACCGCTTAACGCCGAACGCCTTGATGACCGACTTCGCCAGCGGCACCAGGTCGGTGTACGGCGGCTTCTTCGCGCCGAAGGCGTAGAACGCTCCAACCTTGACCATCACTCGCTTGTGCTTTGCCATTGCACACAGAGCGGTGACGTCGTCATCGCGGATGGTGCCGTCGCCCCCGATGCGGCACAGGTGGTCGATGATGACCGGCGTGTCCGGGAACTTCGTACACATGCGGTCGAGTTCGGTGAGGTCGGCCGGATTGATGAGGCAACTCATCGCCTGGTTCGCCTTGGCTCCCTCGGTGAACATCGCCGCGTAGCCTTCCGGCTCCAGCCACTTCTCGGCCTTTGCGAGCTTCGGATGGATGCGAAACGCTCGGACACCCTTCGGGGCGAGTTCACGCATCCGCTTGACCGGCTCGGCCTGCGGGTCGATGACGGCAGTGCCGACGAATACCTCGGGGTAGAGCTTGATCATGTCCAGCATGTACGAGTTATCGAACCCGTAGAAGCTCATCTGGATGAGGTTGATTCGGGTGACACCAGCCGGCTTGGAGTGCTTGAACAGATCTTGTGGCGTGAATGACGCGGGCTTCATGTCGTCCTTGGCGAAGCCAGTCGTGAGTGGGTAGTGGGCTGTGTCCGGCGTCCAGACGTGGACGTGTGCGTCGAGATAGTTCATCGAAAGTTGATCTCCGGTGTTGGCAGTCTGGTGATGGCTTCTCTCGCACGATTCCCCACTGGATCCGCACGCGTTACCACGATCGGGCGACTCCCAGGATACCCGGCCGCTGCGTGGCCGGAAACAGTCTCCCCAGCTTCAGCCTCGCGCCTCGCACAACGGAAGGACGGATGCGACCGCTGGCAACGAGCGGCAAGTGACACGACGATGAGAACTCAAGGAGAGATGTCGAACTACCGGTTGTGACAGTCTGTTTCTCCCGGTACTCTCGATCTATTCTCTTCAAAGGAGCACCCGTGAAACGTCTCGCTGCTCTGACTCTGCTCTGTGGCATTCTGGCCCTCAACCCCAGCACCGCCCAGGATAGGAAGACAACCCCGCCTGATCCCACACCACCCAAGCAACAACGTTCCCATTACACCGTTCGTCACGGCGACCCGCTGACGCTCGCCGAAGTGGTGGGCGCCCACTTCAAGGGCGAGGCCACCTTGATCGCGGCACCGGCTGGTTCCGGAAACGCTGTCCTTATCAGCGGCTCTCCCGTCATCGTCCCCGAGGTGGTGAAGATGCTCGAACAACTCGACAAGAAGCCGCGGACGGTGGAAGTGGAGATCACGATCGCGGAACTTCCTGCACCGAAGGACGGAAAGGATCTCTCTCCAGCAGATCTCGCGACTGCGGCGGGACAGGTCAAAGAGGGCAAGGGTCAGCGGATCAAACTCACCGCAGTGGAGGGGCAGCAAGTAACGACGCAGATCGGCGGGAACAAGCCCTACGTCAGCGGGAGGGCGGACGCCGGCGGCTTTGCCAAAGGCGGCGGGGGCATCCAGAGGTCGATTACCTACCACCCGGTCGGGACGACGGTGAAGATGACGCCACGAATCGGCGCGGACAACGCCGTGGTTTTGGAATTGAACGTCAGCGACAGCAAGGTGAAACTCCCGGACGCCGGAGACGATGTGGGTGCGCCCACGATGGAGAACAACACGCTGACGACGAAGTTGCACATCCAGACGGGTCGATCAGTTGTCGCTCAATCCGTGCGGACCGAAGGCAAGGCTGGGGCAACCGTGTCGGTCGTGATTGTCACAGCGAAGGTTGTGGATGACCACCCCCCGATCAGTGGACCGTGAAATGAAAACTGCCGGGACTCCGGCCCACGAATGCCTTGAATTATCAGCATTTCCGCGAGTGAGTCATTCCCATGAATTACAGGCGGGTCGGTGCTGCTGCCGACTCGCCCGGTGCCGGTTGCCCAGGTCACTCGCTGCCAGCCTTCCCAAACAGCGCCTTGAACTCAGGCGGATACTCGCTCGGATCAAGCGCGCTGATCGTGTAGCCAAGCCAGGCTTTCACGCGCGGGGTCACTTGGTCTTCAATGCCCTGCGAAGCGTTGTATTTCGCCACGTCCTCGTTCGCCGCGACGATGATGGACATCCAGTCGTTCGAGCCTGGGAGGTGGTCGAACTCGGGCACCAGCTTCCCACTCAAGAAGCCATTGGGAACCGGGTGGTCAGATGGCAGCAGCTCCAGGCCGGGGATGATGACGCACTCCAAGGCGGCCCGGTAGTAGGGGCTTTCACGGGCCAATACCCTCATCCACTCAATCACCTGACTGACGGCAACTGCAAGCATGGTACGCCCCTTCTCGACCAGACGACGGTCAGTCGGCTGGTGGAATGCGATCTCGATTTGGGTTTTCGGCACGGTCACTTCTTCCCTCAGCCTTTACCGTATTCGCGTCCGCCCCACTCGGAGGCCGATTCCGGAAGACTGAAGCCTAAACCCCTATCAGCCCGACGAGACGCGTAAACGAGTGGCTCAAAATTCGGCGTGCTGATCCTGTTGCGGTTAGGCCCACTCGTGCGGTTCTTCACGCAACAGGGCGCTGACGGGAGGTCACGACATGGTGCGGACAATAATCGGAGCCACGATCGGCGTTGTCTTCGGAATGCTCATTCTCGCCGGCTGGGGCGCGTGGTACGGGTACGAGAACGGGGTGCCAAGTGCAAAGCTCCCTCCGGGCTGGGAAGCCGCGGGGGTGTCGGCTTTCTCCGTGTCGGTGTTCCTGTTCTGGATGGGGATGCTTCCCGGGGCCGTGATTGGCGGGGCGGCAGGGTTCGGAAGCTGGCTCGTCCGGCCAACAAGACCGAGCAAGGCACTTCCCAGTGGTTGGGTGAAGACTTTTCCGGTCCGGTAAGGCTTACAAACCCATTGCGTGCGGATTTGCTGAAATTCAAGTGGATTGGTGCCACCCATTTGATTGGCACGAAGCGTGCATTACTGAGTGTTGTCGAACACCGATCGGGTCAGGATTCCCCCGACCCACCCCACATACCTCCCGACATCTCAGACAACCTATCAACAAAAGCCGGTGCCTTCGGGTGCCGGCTTCTTCTTTTTGTAACCTCACCCGCAACGGTTGTCGGCGGATGACGCCGTACACATGCACCCGCTGTTTGTGTCCCATTTTGGTGGCACAGTCCAGAGGCCTGTGCCACCAAAACCAAATGCGCCCGCATCAACGGGTTCATGTATTAGACCTGGATGCGCGAAAACGCTCTCGCACCCAAGGCCAGGAAGATCGCAGCGAGAACGCCGAGGACTGCGAGGTCAGTCACCACACCGAAATGCCACTGATCGATGAACGCGCCCCGCAGACCGTCCACCCCATAGGACAGCGGGTCGAGCCGAGTCAACACCGTGAGTGCCGGAGGCAGGTTCGACAGTGGGTAGAGTGCGCCCGACAAGAAGAAGATCGGCATGACCAAGAAGTTCATGACCAACTGGAAGCCCTGCATGTCCTTCAATCCCGCTCCGATGATGGTTCCCAGCGCGGCGAAGACGACGGCGACCAAAGCCATGAACAGCAGGCCCAGGAACACACCGCCGAGGTCGTGCGGGCGGAACCCGGCGAGCAGACACACGACCAGAACGAGTGTCCCCTGGAACAGCGAGGTCGTTGCCCCGCCGAGCGTCCGGCCCGCCATGATCTGGATACGCGGCACCGGCGCGACCAGCGTCTCCTTGAGGAATCCAAACTGCCGATCCCACAGGAGGCCCGCCCCCGAGAAGATCGAGGAGAACAGGATCGTCATTCCGATCACGCCCGGCGCGACGAACTGGAGGTAGTTGCCCTGACCGGCCTTCTCGAAGACCGGCCCAAGGCCGAATCCCAGCACCAATAAGTACATCAGCGGTTGGCCAAGCGACGCAACAACCTGGGCACGCGAGCGCAGGTACCGCTTCACTTCCCGCAGCCACAACGCGAAGACCACCTCCATTCACTTCCTCCACATCCGCGCCATTTGGCGCATCTGGTCCGCGGAACCAGCGGACTCGTCGCGGATCGACGTGCCAGTGAGCGCGAGGAACGCCTGTTCGAGTGAGTCCGTGCCAGTCTGCTGCCTGAGTTCTTGCGGAGAACCCTGGGCGACGATGCGGCCGTGGTCGATGATCGCGATCCGGTGAGCGACCCGCTCCGCCTCGTCCATGTAGTGAGTCGTCAGAAACACGGTGACCCCTTCGGTCTCATTGAGGTGCTTGACGTGCGTCCAGAGTTGGTTGCGGCTCTGCGGGTCGAGGCCCAACGTCGGCTCGTCGAGGAACAGGATCTTCGGCGTGTGCAGTAGGCCTCTCGCGATTTCAAGTCGTCGCTTCATCCCGCCGGAGAACGTCTTCACCCGGTCGCCCCGCCGGTCCCACAGTTCGAATAGGGTGAGGAGTACCTGGATGCGCTCGGTGCGAACCTTACGGGGGACGTGGTAGAGCACCCCGTGCAGGTCCATGTTCTCATAGGCGGTCAGTTCGTGGTCGAGGCTGGGATCCTGGAACACGATGCCGAACCGGCGGCGGGCGTCGAGGGGACGGGCAGACGGGTCGAGGCCGTCGAGTGTAATCGAGCCACTCGTGGGGCGTAAGAGCGTCGTGAGCATCTGGATGGTGGTCGTTTTGCCCGCCCCGTTGGGTCCGAGGAATGCGAAAATCTCGCCGGGGTGGACGTCGAATGTGATACCGGCTACGGCGGTAACATCGCCGAACGTCTTGATCAGGTTCTGAACGCGGATCATGGACCGAATCCTCCGGCCTACCATCGGTCGGGATCACTTTTTCTCAGGCAGGTTGGGCACGAGTTTGGGGTCGTATGTGGAGCCCTTCGCCACCTGGATCATGGTGATCCGCATCTTGGTCGGGAAGAACTTCTCGGGGTCAGTCCGTTTGTGGACGTGACCGCTACCGCCGCTGTCATCCTTCATCACCAAATGCATCTCCTTGATCCCCTCGTCCCAGACGATGTTGTCGTTCTGCCAGAAGTCGGTCATCTTCACGTCCTTCTCGTACACGCCTTTCTCCTTGTAGACCTGGGTGCCAGTGCAGCCGTACCCGGCCTTCAGTCCCTTGTTCGGGATGTAGCACAGCGTCCAGGTGGTGGGTGCGCCGCCCTCTGGCTTCTCAAGCACCTCGGCCCGGATGTGGACGGTGCCGTTCCGGTAGTCCACCGGGTTCGTCCAGTCCTTGGGGCGGTCAGCGTTGAGCATCTTGTCACGAACGTAGTAGTGCGACTTGCTCGGTTTGGAGTTGTCCGCGTCTTCCTTGGTGAAGGTAAACGTGGCATCGAACAGTACGAACTGCTGTGCATGAGCCGCCGGATTCGCCATCAGCAGGCCTGCCAGGATGAACGCGTAACGGTTCATGTACAGTGAACGAGTTGCAGACATAGTTGCCTCCCGAATGGTCGCCGGCGAACCTCTGCCCTCTCGGGACAGAGGTGGACATACCTCTTGTTTATTCCGGCTCGATCCAAAAGGAACGCCGGGTCTTCAGCGACTTCCGTCAGATGTGAAACCGCCCGCTGAGTGATTGCAGACAGAACCCTGTCATGCCCGGTGACAGAGAACGCACCTGGAACGCTCACTCCGCGGAGCACAGAGACGACTCTCCCAGGGCGAGAGAGTAATCGAATCGTGATGGCAACAGGCTCCTTTGCTTCGTCCGAATCAGATTGCGAAGTTGCTCCTCAATCTGAGCAAGAGTTTATGCAGATTATGCAGACGGGTGCCAGAGCTTATAGGTCTTGTAGCCTCCTCCAACGTTCACGACGGAATAGCCAGCTTGCAGCAGAATCCGGGTCGCCAGGTAACCTCGCTGTCCCACCTGACAGTACGCGGCAATCTTCCGGTTGCGGGGTACTTCTGCGAGGCGGGACCGCAGATCGTCCACTGGAATGTTCACGGCTCCGGGGATGTGTCCACTGGTAAACTCCTGGGGAGTCCGCACGTCAAGCATGAATGAACGCTCGACTGCAGGAGTTGCCAATACCGCCTCGACGTCGATCTGTGGGTGATCGCCCCGCAGCAACCCGCTGGCCACGAAGCCCGCCATGTTGATCGGATCTTTCGCCGATCCGTATTGCGGGGCGTAGCACAACTCCATCTCCTCAAGGTCGTACACCGTCAGTCCCGCCTGGATCGCCACGGCAAGCACATCGATCCGCTTGTCCACACCGGCCCCGCCCACAGCCTGTGCCCCAAGTAGCTTGCCCGTGTCCGGTGCGAACAGGAGTTTCAACACCATCGCTTCGGCACCGGGGTAATATCCCGCGTGATTCGCCGGGTGAACGTAGACCTTGCGGAAGGGTCGATTGGCTCGACGCAGAACTTTTTCCGAGGCGCCGGTCATCGCTGCCGTGCGGTCGAACACGCCGACGATGGCGGTTCCTTGCGTGCCCCGGTATCTCACGGAACGCCCAAAGATGTTGTCAGCAGCAATCCGACCCTGTCGATTGGCGGGCCCGGCCAGCGGCACTTGTGTCGGGTCGCCGGAAACGAAGTCCTTGACCTCAATGGCATCTCCAACGGCGTAGATGTCGGGGTCACTGGTTTGAAGTTGATCGTTGACCCGGATGCCGCCACGAGGGCCGACGCCCAAACCCGCATCCACTGCCAGCTTGTTTTCTGGGCGTACTCCCACTCCGAAAACGACCAACTGGGCCGGGAGTCGTTGCCCGGAATTCAAGTTGACGACCAAACCCTCGGAGGTCTGCTCGATTGTCTCGGCAGACTGGCCAAGCAGGAGCGTCACCCCCTTGTTTGCCAACTCCTGAACGACCGGCGTTGTCATCTCCGGGTCGAAAGGCGTGAGAATCTGATGATTCTTCTCGACGACGGTGGTTGAAATGCCGCGTTTGACAAAATTCTCCGCCAATTCCAGACTGATGAAACCACCTCCCAGCAGCACAGCCTGCTTCACGCTCTGATCGACTCGCTCCTTGATCTGATCGGTGTCCTGTAGGTTTCGCAGCGTGAACACACCGGACAAATCGATGCCCGGAATCGCTGGGCGAATGGGAGCCGCGCCGGTTGCGAGAATCAACTTGTCGTAGGTTTCTTCGTACTCTCGCCCCGAAGCGAGGTCACGGACGCGAACCTTCTTGGCCGTGCGGTCGATGGCTTCAACCGACGACTGAGTTCGCACATCGAGTTTGAAGCGGGAACGCAACATTTCTGGCGTGGTGACGAGCAGTTTCTTGCGTTCGGCGATTTCGCCACCGATGTAGTATGGCAGACCGCAGTTGGCGAACGATACGTCCGGTCCACGCTCAAACAGGACGATCTCGGCGTCTTCCGAGAGGCGACGAGCACGAGCGGCTGCGGAGGCTCCACCAGCAACGCCACCGACAATGAGCAGTTTCACGAGCGAAATTCCTTGGGTCGTGGGTGGCAGTTTCAGCGGGGGGAAGTTGTCGTCGTTGGTTGACTGCACTGGTTCCACGGCATCCGGGCAAGAACCATCCCCATCGCGCAGCTATTCGTGACCCCTGAGAACAGCAACCCGGCTCCGACGAGGGCTGCGAGCCCAATGAATGCCGGATCGACGAACCAACCGAGCGCCCCCGCCAGCAGTACGATCGCCCCCGCTGCAATTCGCACTTGCCGCTCCAGCGAGACGGCCTTCTTGCCACGAACGACAGGAAGCCCGGCTTCCACGCAAGCCATCGTGCCGCCTTCGATGTTCACCACGTTCGAGAAACCCGCCTTGACGAACTTCTCGCACGCCTGCTGGCCTCGGCTTCCCGAACGGCAGATGACGTACAGCGGTTCGTTGGCCGAGCCATTGCGGTTCTGCATCACCACCGCCGGATCGAGTTGATCCAATGGGACATTCCGTGCGACTTCGAGGTGAACCTCCCGATATTCGATGGGAGTGCGTACGTCGATCAGGTCGAGCTTCCTGCCTTCTTTGCAGAGTCCGGCAAACTCTTGCGGTTTGATGACGGCGTTGCTCATTGTGTTCTCCTGGTTTCGAGTCCTGACTTCGCTGCAAGACGTGTGCCAACATTCAAAAACATCTCGATTCTACGACACATCGTCCGAAAAAGAACTCACTCCGGCCCACCGCCGAAACGAGTTTCGATGCAGTTCATGATGTTCGCCAAATGGGGTTCCACGATCTGGTAATATGCCTTCCGCCCGTCTTTCTCGTTGGACAAGAGGCCACACCGTTGCATGAGCCGTAAATGTTCGGAGGCCATGTGACTGGGGATTCCGCATGCCTCCGCCAGTTCGCCAACGGTGTACCGGCCTCGGAGGAGCATCTGAATCATCCGGAGACGGTGAGGGTGAGCGAGCGTCTTCAGGCACTCAGCAGCCTGTGCCATTGCCGTGAGGTCGGTGAGCGGAGCGGGTTTCTTACCGGTGTTGGTCTTGGTGGCCATCGTTATTCTCCGCAGTTAATATATCGTAATATCACGATATGTAAATCAATTCCATTTTGCTCCGGCTCGTTGATCCGGGGTCATGAGTTGAGGATCAACCAACTTGAGGCGTCTCATCAGAATCGTGAAAGCTGCGGTCTACGAACCCATCATCTGGGCAATTGCGAGAGTCGTCGGGATGCGGCACTGCCGAGATCCTCTCGAAGACATCCGGGCAGCAATCCAGTCGGGGCTCGCGGTGATGCTCGACGTGCGGGAACGGTCCGAGTGGGAACAGGGGCACTTGCGAGACGCGATCTTTGTGCCCCTCAGTCGCCTTCAATCTCGCAAATCAGTCGATGAATGGAAGAAGCAAATCCCAACGGATCGACCTGTTTACATCCACTGCGGAGCAGGTGGTCGAAGCCTCATCGCGGCCTCGATTCTCTCCGGACATGGGTACGACGCACGGGCACTGAAACCGGGGTTCGCCGCCCTCGTCGGGGCAGGATTCCCGGCTTCGTCTTGAGGGAAACCTCGACAACTTCGTGGCGTTTGAGGTACTGGTCGAGCGGATGGGCTGCACACTTCAGTACTCGGCTGCGCTCACCCATCGGTTCCTGCTGGTCGGCTTCCATTCCCGAGCGACCCGAAACAACGAAAAGAAACGTCTGTCGTTGAAACCGCAACTCTGTGCAGGGCGATTGAGAACTTTCAGGACCCGGTAAAATGTAAAGGAAGGTCGGCTACCAAGAACACGAGTCGCACCGAGGTGAGTGAGGAACGGAAATGAAACGGTCCCTGTTCGGCAGGTTCTCGTGGCCCCTCGTCACGCTCGGCGGGTTGCTCGCGGTCGCTTGCCTGGCAAGCACATGGTACATCAACCGGCTACAGTCCGACCTTGCTCGGGCGGTCCGGCATGATGTGGCCCGGATGGACGCGGCCGACGAACTGCAAGTGCAACTCCGGCACCTCCGGTTTCACGCTCTCGTTTGCGCTGCAGATCCGTCCGATGCCCGTCGGGCGTTAATTCAAAGCGACATCGCGAGGCTGGATTCTGCTCTCGATATGATCCGCCGCGATGTGCATCCGGAGGACGCTGACTTGTTCAACGTGGTCGAGCACGGTTACGCTGCGTACAAGGAGGGGCTTGGGCCAGGCGGTTTCCCCCCACACGCCGCGACCGTGCCCGAACTCGTGCGATGGTCCGACGCGCACCCGATGCGTGAACTCCTCGCGCCGTGCCGAGAAGTCTCCGACCGCCAGCGGGTTCGCATGGATGCCAGCCTGGAGCGGAGCGAAGCCCAAACCGCGTGGGCCGGCAGGGTGTTGCTTGCGCTCGGCATCGTCGGGGCGTTCGGCGGCATTCTCAGTGGGTATGCGACCGCTCGCGGACTGAATCGTCGGGCAGCCCGACTCTCCGTTCGGGTTCAGGCCGTGCAGGCACAACTCGACCAGGAGGTCGGGGCAATGACGGTCGAATTGCCGCAACACTTCGGTGATCTGGACGCACAACTCGACCAGGTGGTCGGGCGGGTCAAGGAGGTGTGTCAGCGACTCCAGGAGCAAGAACGAGACCTCTTACGGGCCGAACAACTCGCGGCTGTGGGGCAACTCGCGGCCGGTGTGGCACATGAGATTCGGAACCCACTTACGGGGATCAAGTTCTTGGTTGAAGGCGCTCTCCGACCAGCGAACTCGGCTCCGCTTTCCACCGAAGACCTTCAGTTGATCCGTCAGGAGATTGTGCGCATCGAGCGAACAATCCAAGGGCTGCTCAACTTCGCACGCACCCCGCCTCCAAACAGGCACCGTCAGGATCTTCGCGATCTCGTGGCCGAAGCGGCAGGGGTTGCCCGTGGCCGGGCCGAGGCAAAACCGGTTGCCCTCCGGGTTCAACGGCCGCAAGACCCAATCCCAGCAGCGGTGGACCACGATCAGATGATCTCGCTCCTCACGAACCTGCTCTTCAACGCGATTGATGCAGCACCGCCAGGCGGCGAGGTTGGGGTGCAGATCGTACCCGGAGATGCCGGTATACTGGTGGAGGTAACCGACACCGGACCGGGAATCGACCCCGCGATCACAAACCGACTCTTCACGCCGTTCGCGACGACGAAGCCGACGGGAACCGGTCTCGGATTGACGGTTGCCCGCCAGGTTGCCAAAGATCACGGAGGCACTCTCACTGCCGCAAACCGGCCACTGGGCGGAGCCTGCTTCACTCTCACCCTGCCGGTCTGGGAGGAATCGGATGTCGAAGCTCCTCGTCGTCGATGACGAATCCATCATCTGCCACTCGTTCCGCAAGGTGTTCACGTCGCCCGAGGTCGAGGTGCTGACGGCAGGCACCGTGGCCGAGGGTTGGCGGCGAGTGCAGGACGACCGGCCAGACGTGATCGTGCTCGATCTGCAACTGCCTGATGGCTCCGGCCTTGGCCTCTTCGAGAAGATTCGAGAGGCTGACCCAAGACGGCCGGTCATCTTTATCACCGCACACGGAAACAGCGACACGGCAATCGAGGCGATGAAACGTGGGGCGTTCGATTATCTCACCAAACCGGTCGATCTGGAGCACATGAGCCAGTTGCTTGATCGTGCATTTGAAGCCATGCGGCAGATGCACGAACCTGCGACCTTACCCGACGATCCCGACACGCATCGCATCATTGGTCGCAGCCGACCCGTGCAGGAACTGTGCAAACAGATCGGGAGGGTCGCCGCTCAGGACGTCAACGTGTTGATCGTTGGGGAAAGCGGGACCGGGAAGGATCTCGTCGCACGTGCCATTTACCAGCACAGCAAGCGGGCAGACCGGCCTTACCTGGCGATCAACTGTGCCGCGATCCCCGAGACTCTCGTCGAGAGCGAACTGTTCGGGCACGAGAGGGGATCGTTCACGGGAGCCGACCGGCTGCGGATCGGGAAGTTCGAGCAGTGCGGAGATGGCACCCTGCTCCTCGACGAGATCGGCGATATGCCACTCGCGGCGCAGGCAAAGATGCTCCGCCTCTTGCAAGAGCAGCAGTTCGAGCGGGTCGGTGGAAGCCAACTCATCACGACTCGCGTGCGGGTTCTCGCTGCCACCAACCAGAACCTCGAACAACTCATCGCAGGCGGACGTTTTCGCAACGATCTCTATTACCGACTCAAGGTCGTGACAATTCAAGTGCCCGCACTCCGGGACAGACCGGGCGACATCCCGGAGTTGGCCCACCATTTCCTGTTCCGCTACGCTCGGGAAGCCGACCGTGACATCCGGGGTTTCAGCCCGGAGGCTCTCGACCTTCTCCAACGGTTCGACTGGCCTGGGAACGTGCGGCAGTTGCAGAACTGCGTGCAGGCGGCGGTTTACCAGACGGCAGGACACGTCCTCTTACCTGCCGACTTGTCGGGCCTTACGGCATTGACTTCGACGCCGTCATCCTCGCCTGTGGTCCTTCCTCCGCAGACGACCCCGCCAACCTTCGACATGGCCACGACCATTGAGGCCATGATCCGCGATGGGAAGAAAGACATCCAGAGACGCTTGGTCGCGATGGTGGAGCGTGAATTGATCGCCCTTGTGCTCCGGCATACTCATGGACATCAAGCCCAGGCAAGCGATCTCCTCGGGATCAACCGTGCGACCCTCCGAATCAAGCTCCGGGAATTTGGGATTGCGCTCGATCGGGTTGTGACCGACAAGCCGGAACAGGCTGACGACTGAAAAGCGTGTGACTGGCGCCCTCGGCAATCTTGCCGCAGTTCTTCGATGGCGAGCAGCGCGCCGGCACGCTGCTTTTCCTCCCGTCCGCGTCCAATTTCTCAACTCTACTTCATCCACAATTTCACTCGGTCTGTTGGGCAGCAAAGACGCAGTGAAGACCTATTTCGGAACGAGTTTCACCTGTTGTAACCACACATCAGCCGTTCGGCACCAGAAGTGCTTACGACGTTCGACGCGACTCCCCCGACACGGGTTCTCCTTCCGAGATTCCGCCCCAGGGAACTGACACTACAACCGAGGTATGTGATGCTCCCGTTGCTTTGTCGTCATCTCTTGTTCCTGACGCTCGGACTCGCCGCCATCACTGTTCTTCCCCTGACCGATGTGGTGAAAGCTCAACAGAAACCATTTCGGAATAACTTCGTCCCGTATGTCCCACCGGGAACTTTTAGACCACTCTTGGCCCCGGGTGCGCTCGGTCAACTTGGGATCGGCGGTGCAGGCATCGCCGGCCAAGGGGGTCAGTTCCAGGGTATTGGCGGTCAGATCCAGGGTATTGGCGGTCAGATCCAGGGTTTCGGTGGTCAGATCCAGGGTGGTCAGATCCAGGGTTTTGGCGGTCAGATCCAGGGCGGCATCCAGGGCGGTTTCGGTGGTGGCCAGTTCCAAGGTGGCTTTGGCGGTCAGTTCGGTGGCGGCTTTGGCGGTGGAATACAGGGCGGCTTCGGTGGCGGGGGCTTCCAGGGTGGATTCGGTGGCGGCGGAATCCAAGGAGGCTTCCAGGGCGGTTGCGGTGGTGGCCTGGTCCAAGGCGGATTCCAGGGGGGGTTTGGTGGGGGCATCGGCGGTGGGCTTGGTGGAGGCATCGGCGGTGGTCTTGGTGGCGGTGGCAACTTCATCGTTGGTCCATTCCCGCAAATCGGACCCGGCTACCTCGGTATGGGTGGTGCCCTTGGTGGCCAGCAGGGTGGCTTCGGTGGCGGTGGAATCCAAGGAGGCTTCGGAGGCGGAATCCAAGGAGGCTTCGGAGGCGGCGGAATCCAAGGGGGCTTCGGAGGCGGGCAGTTTCAGGGCGGGTTCGGTGGTGGCGGATTCCAGGGCGGCTTTGGTGGTGGCGGATTCCAGGGTGGGTTCGGTGGTGGCGGGTTCGGTGGTGGCGGCGTCGGTGGTGGCGGCTTTGGTGGTGGCGGGTTCGGTGGTGGCGGCTTTGGTGGTGGCGGGTTCCAAGGCGGCTTCGGAGGACAGTTCGGGGGCGGCAAGATTGGCTTCAGCGGGGAATACGGCAACTGACCACAACGATGAGAAGTGATACTTCGGACCCGAAGCCAAAAACTCGTCTGGGCGAGTCAAGTGTCGCCCAGTCGTGTCGGAGCTCGATGGCTGGCGCGCCGGCGCGAGAGATTTTCCGCCGATTGGTGTTCCAGTTGTGTCCCGGCCGGAACCATTCCAAATCGCCGGGATTCCGATCGCAACCCACCTCGCAGATGGTTTGCCTGCCAACTGCACCATCGAGCCCAATTCGGCTCGATATTTGCTAATCAGACATGATCCCGTTGATGTTGTCGAATTTGGTTTTGGTGGCACAGGCCTCTGACCTGTGGATTGACAACACAGTTCAGAGGCCTATGCCACCAAAATGAGACACAAACAGCGGGTGCATGGATCAGCCATGAATCCCCCGAAGTAACCGCTCCCGCCCTCCCTACGAGTCGAACGCTGTTGCCATGACATCAACAACACCACGCCTGCGCTGGTCACGTCTTGTTCTGATCCTTCTCGTCCCCGCTGCGATCGGTGCCGGTGGTTGGTACACCATCGCTCGCGGGACGAGCATGTTCGGTGAACATCACCCGAAAACGGAAGAATCGAAGTCAACGTCGGGTGTCACCGTCGAAGTCGTCTCCCCTCGCCCCGGTGGGATTGCTCGGGTGAGCGTCCAACCCGGAACCGTTGAACCTTTCGAGAGCACGGATCTCTACGCCAAGGCATCCGGGTTTCTCATTGAACAGAATGTGGACATCGGGAGCCGGGTCACGAAAGGCGAGATTTTGGCCCGAATATCAGTCCCGGAGTACCAGAAGCAAGTTGATCGAGACGAAGCACGGGTGAAAGCCGCAACCGCCAAGATTCATCAGATGGAGGCACACATTGCTGCTGCCGAGGCCGAGGCCAAAGCAGCGGATGCTTCGGTCACTTTCGCGAAGGTCTCGGTTCGAGCGAAAACGGCTTTCCGCAAGTATCGAGAAAAACAACTCACTCGCATCAAGGAGCTTGTGTCCCAGAAGGCACTGGAAGGCCGTCTGATGGACGAACAGGAAGATTTCTATCTCTCCGCGCTGGAGTCCGAAAACGCAGCGGGCGAGGCTGTGACCTCCTCCGAAGAGCGGGCATCCGCCGCGAGTGCCAAGATCATCCAGGCCCGGGCAGATTGGGAGGAAGCGAAGGCTTCCGCAGGTGTCGCCGCTGCGGAACTGGAGAAATCAAAGGTTCTCCGCGACTACACGATCCTCAAGTCGCCGTACACCGGCGTCGTCACCCGTCGGAGTTTCCACCCTGGTGCCCCTGGGGAGCTCGGTGATTTCATCAAATCAGCAGACCAAGGCGGGACGACCCCGTTACTGACTGTTGAACGAACGGACGTGATGCGAGTGGTCATCCAGGTGCCGGATCGGGATGTCCCGTACCTCTCGACCAATGCGACCGCCGTCGTGGAGATCGATGCCTTACCTGGCATCAAATTCGACACAAACGGCAAGGACAAACTGAAGGTTTCCCGGTGGGCAAAAGCTGAAGACCCGACCACCCGCACGATGCGTGTGGAAGTGGACGTGAAAAACCCGGTGGACGAATTGAACCCGGACGGCATTCTGAGTCACGGCATGTATGGGCGAGTGACCCTCACGCTGCGACAGGGTGTCGCGACAGCGGTTCGCGTCCCAACAGGGGTGGTTGTTGGAAGAGAGGGAAAGGGCAAGGGAACGGTGCGGGTGGTCCGAGGCGAACGGATTCAGAGTGTCCCGGTCATACTGGGCTCGGACAACGGGGTAGAGGTCGAGGTTCTCACTGGCCTGACCTCTGCCGATCGGGTCGTCCTCCGGACAAGTGGCCCGGTTGATGACGGGGCGAAGGTTGCCATCGCCGGCGCGAAAGCCGCAGACGCTGGACATTGACGCGCGATTCATCCCGCTCCATTCTTTTTCCGGCTTCTTTCACTCGAGACTCTTCATGAATGGGCTGATCCGATTTTCTCTCGGTAATCCGCGAGCGATCACTGTATTGATGATGACCATCGCCCTCGGGGGCGCAGTCTCGCTCGCAAGCATCCCCGCTGACATCCTTCCGGTGTACCGAAGTCCGGCCGTCCAGGTGTTGACGTTCTATGGCGGCATGTCCGCGACGAACGTCGAAGCTGACATCACCGCCCGAATGGAACGGTGGGTCGGGCAGGCAGCGGGCACCCGCCGACAGGAGTCGCGGTCGATCATCGGGGCCAGCATCATCCGCAACTATTACACCGACGACACCGACCCGAGCGCCGCGCTGACTCAGGTCAACTCGCTCGCCACCGCTTCGATTCCCAGTTTACCGCCAGGCACCCTCCCACCCGTCATCCTTCCTTACGACCCAACCTCGGCTACGCCGGTTGCTCTGATCGCCCTGAATAGCAAAACGCAGGGCGAATCCGTTCTGTTCGACACCGGTCGATATCAGGTTCGGAGCATGATTATGGCTTCGCCGGGGGCGAATGCCCCGGTCGTGTATGGTGGTCGCATCCGCGCCGTGCTCGCCTACCTCGACCGGCAGAAACTCCAGGCCCGGAACCTCTCCCCAACTGATGTGATGGACGCCCTGGATCGGTCGAACGTCTTCCTCCCCACCGGTGATGCCAAACTCGGCGGTGTGGATTACGCTCTCGACTCGAACTCGATGTACGATTTGATCGAGCGGATGGCGGATGTCCCGATCAAGATCGGGGCTGACGGGAAGATGGTATTCCTCGGCGATGTGGCGCTGCCGAAGGACGCGAGCTTCGTGCAAACGTGCGTCGTGCGTGTGGACGGCCGCAAGCAGGTGTACATCCCGGTCTACCGCCAACAAGGGGCCAGTACCCTCGGAGTCGTGAACAACCTGCGGGACAGCTTACCGGACATGAAGGACCGGTTGACCACGCCAGACGTGGATCTCAAGCTCGTGATGGATCAGTCGGTGTACGTCAAGAGCGCCATCGAGAGCTTGGCGGAGGAAGGCATCCTCGGTGCGATCCTGTGCTCGCTCGTCATTCTGCTGTTCCTCGGCGAGTGGCGGATGACAATCATCGCGGTCATTACGGTTCCGATCGCGGTCCTGGGAGCAATCGCGGCGCTCTCGGGCGCGAACCAGACGATCAACGTGATGACCCTGGCCGGGCTGGCGCTTGCTATTGGTCCACTCGTGGACAACGCCATTGTGGTGCTTGAGAACACTCACCGCCATCTCGGGCTCGGGGCGAAGCCGAAGGAAGCAGCGTTTCTCGGTGGAAGTGAAGTGGCCATGCCAGCTCTGGCCGCCACACTCTGCACGCTGCTCGTGCTGCTACCCTTGACCCTGATCCCAGGGCTTGGACTGTTCCTCTTCAAGCCGATGTTTCTGGCAGTCGCGTTCGCGATGTTGGTCGCCTACTTCGTGTCGCTGACGTTCGTCCCGACACGCTGCGCTGCCTGGATGCGTGGTCACGACCCCAAGCACATTGAGGCCCACAGTTACGATTACGGTGACCGAAACGTACACAATCACCCCCCGTCCAAGGGATTGATTGGTCGAGTGTTCGAGAAGTGGGAGGCTCTGCTCGACTCGGTGTTCCGAGGATACGCGACCTTGCTGGCGATCGTCCTCAAGGCCCGCCTGCTTGTGATCGGCGGGGCATACGCGACACTGGTGGCGGTAATTATCCTGATTGGCCCGAATCTCCGCCGGGAGTTCTTCCCCGAGGTCGATTCGGGAGCGTTCGAGATCTATGTTCGCTCGGCGTCGGGCACCCGGATCGAGGTGAACGAGGGCTACGTCGAGGCGGTTGAGAAGTACGTCAAGGCGAAGGTCGGCGATGATCTGGAGTTGATTATCAGCGAACTCGGGCTGACGGCTGACTGGTCGGCCGCGTTCACTCCAAACAGCGGACCGATGGACGCGGTGGTAAAGGTTCAGCTCATTCCCGAGCGGAACCGGTCGGCGCAGCAGTGCGTGGCCATGTTGCGAAATGGGTTCGCCAACGACCCGGAATTTGAATTGCTGCTTCAGGAAACCTACCGACAAAAGACGGCCGCGAAGGAATTGCCCGAGGGGGTTGCGCCGTATTCGCGGGTCAATCTGGAGTTCGCCTTCGACTCGGGCGGGATGATCCGCTCCGCGATGAACGAAGGGAGATCCACGCCGATCAACGTGAAGATCACGGGCAAGAATCTCAACAAGGCACGGAAGGTGGCCGAGAAGATCCTCGCCGAAATTCAAGGCATCGACGGTGTCGTGGATGCGCGAATCATCCAGCGATTGAACTATCCGCTTTACATGATCGAGGTGGACCGATCCAAGGCGGCATCGCTGGGCTTGAATCAGATGGAGATCATCAAGAACGTGGTTGCCGCGTTCAACTCCAGCGTGCAGTTCAACAAGAAGAACTTCTGGATCGACCCGGTCAGCCACAACCAGTATTACGTCGGCGTGCAGTACCCCGAGGACGACATCACTTCGCTGGAAACGTTGCTGGACATCCCAATCACGAGCCCGGTCCAGAAGAAATCGGTCACGCTCCGGACTATCGCCACACTGCGGCCCGCGACGGTGCCGTCGGAGATCGTCCACACGAACCTCCAGCCAACGATCGACTTGACGATGGGCGTCCACGGACGAGACCTCGGGCACGTGGCCGAGGAGGTATCGAAGGCTGTCGCAAAGTACGGGAAGGAGCGGCCCGAGGGCGGGTGGACACCGTTCGACCCTGACTCGCAGGAAGAGAAGTTGATGGAGGGAGCGAAGGTCACGCTGAGCGGCGAGTACGAGAAGATGCTCACGACGTTCAAGTATCAGGCGATGGGAATGGCCGCCGCAGTGCTGTTGATTTACTTCCTGCTCGTCGCGCTCTTCAAGTCGTACATCACCCCGCTGGTTGTGCTGTCGGCTGTTCCTGTTGGGGTGATCGGCGTCGTGTTGGTGTTGTTCATCACTCAAACCGCGTTGAACATCCAGTCGCTCCTTGGCGTGATTTTCATGGTCGGCATCGTGGTCTCAAACACGGTTCTCTTGACCGATTTCGCCACGAACCTTCAGAAGAAGGAAAATCTTGACCCGACGGAGGCGATCAAGCGGGCGGGAGCGATCCGAGTTCGCCCGGTGGTGATGACCGCATTGGCGACCTTCTTCGCGTTGATCCCGATGTCGTTGGGGTTGGCACGCGGAAGCGAGGGGAACGTGCCGCTGGGTCGAGCGGTGCTGGGTGGTCTCGTGGCCGGGCTATTCACGACACTGTTGGTCGTCCCTTGCGTGTACTCACTACTCGTCCCGAAGAAGCTCAGTGACGAACCTGAACCGCTGCCAGGCGACCCGGAGCATGGCCCGACTGAGGTGATCGTCCACCCACCCGCTGACGACATTGAGCGAGGAATCTAATTTTTCGGAGAATTGTGTGGTAACAAATCACGATCCAACTGATTCAGCTGGCAGACATCGTCGCTTCGTCAAGTGCGAAAAGTGTGGTCGAGCTGTGGAATGCACGGCCTTTGATCTGCTGACGTTCGCTCGACACGGTTGGCCGCGGTGCTGTGAACAGGTGATGGTTTTCATCACACAGGATGATCGGGTGGATGTGAAGGACACCAAACCCGAGACCGCCACAACCCCTCAACGCTCGGAGAAGGAGAGTTGAGGGGGCGGTCTGGAGTGAGCTGATGGAGACTGGAACTGGGCATGGACAAGCCGAGGAGAAAGGTCATGCAGGGAGAACGCGGTTTACTGGTGATGCTCGTTGATGATGGCCATGGGTTGGCGGGGAGATTGGCTTCGTCGATCCGGGAGATGGGCCATCAAGTCGAGGCCACGGAATCGGCTGTGGCACTTCGGCTGGCCCGAGCCATCTTTCCGGATGTGGTTGTCGTGGAGTTCGGCTGGAACACCGCCTGCGATATCCAGGGCAAACGCACGAAAAACCCCTTGGAATTGAAGATTTCCATCCTGTTCATCTCCTGGCAGAATTAGGGGGCAACACTATCCCCAGCAAATCACTGATGATTACACTGCATCGAGTCGAGGCAGGAGTTGGTTCAGATTGACAATCCTCGGTTTTCAAGGGGTTTTTCGTGCGTTTGCCCTGGCGATATCGAATTCACTCGGGGGCTTTCCGCGCAAGCGGGGTTGCGGAAGCCATTTCTCGTGGCCCTGCTCAATTGCAATGAACCGGACTCTGACCACCGGGCAAGGGAGGCGGGTATCGATCTCGTCTTGGTGAAACCAATCGACATCAGGGTGCTGTCGGGAGTTCTTCGACGGTTCAGAAGTTTACTCGTCGGCGTGGAAGCATGTCGAGTCATTTCCGAGGGTGAGGGGCAGAGACTGTTCCGCCCGACCACGGTCGGTCAGTAAGCCCCGCTACGTCACACCAAGCGAGGTGTGACGATCCGTCCGTTGGGTCATTGAGAGCCTTGCAGGTGAGTCCTATCCTGAGGAGGCTCAATCGCTCAAGGCTGAATCGCTGCTGGAGCGGGCGGACCGGCAAGTGGATTGCTTCCAACTGCGACGAATAATCGGAACTGGGCGATGTCGAATGCAATCACCGCCCGAAGCATCTCCTGCCGCGATTCGAGTAACTGGCGGAAACTATCGAGCACCTCGATCGGTCGCCCTTGCCCTTGCTTGATACGCTCCATTTCCAGTTTGAATCCTTCCTCGGCAGGGGCGAGCGAGGATTCAACGGTCTTGATTTGTGTTGCTGCGGCTTGAGCATCCGCGAGAGCTTCAGCAACTTCCCGCCGAATCTGGTTCGCAATCAAGTCGTACCCGGCAATCGCAGTCCCGACGCCCGAGTTGGCGGCTCGCACACGCGCCTGATTTCCGACCCCGAGATTCTGGAAAGACCAGACCGCGATGACATCCAACTCGGATCGCCCGCTCAACGGACCGAACTCCGTTGGGGCGAGATTGCTTCCGCCACCAAATCCCCCGTAGCTGTACCCCACCGACACGGTCGGTAGCCATGGCCTCACCCGTTCTTGCCGCACTCGCGTCTGTGCTTCTGCGATCGCCGCAGAGCGGGCGAATATCTCCGGGCGTGACCGGAGGGCTTCCGTTACCAAGCCTTCTGCCTCGCTGTCTTCGGGGATCAGTCGAAGTGGCTGAACGCTTCCGCCTGGCGTCCGCAGTCGGTTGCTCGGATCGAGGTTGAGGAGCCGGCAAAGTCGGGCATTCGCAACGGCAATCTCCTCCTCTGCACGCTGCATATCGGTGTGGATCAAATCGAGGTTCGCTTCAGTCCGGTTCGCGTCCGCATGCCGGCCTTGCCCTGCCTTCGCATTCACCGCTGTCAGACGGGTAATCTCCGCCAGATCGGCTTCACCCCGCCGAAGGATGTCTCGCCGGACTTCGGCCCCGACCAGGCCAAGGTATCCCGTCGCGACTTCGAGAAGCAGCCCATTCTGGACGGCCTGCGACTCCCCTTGGCGGACATTCACTCGCTGTCGGGCGGCGAGCGGTTCGTAAGCCGCGTCCCCGAGGTGGGCGAACAGCCGAACTCCGGGAATCGCGGGGGTGCCTGTGCCGAGGACGCCCGAACCTGCCCCGAGGTACAGGCTCTGGAGATCGACGTTTCTGATGTACCCGGGAGAAGCAAGCAACGCCCCGCGATGCTGGCGGAAGTTGCCACCGATGTTTACACTCGGGAGCAACAACGCCCGAGCAGCCAGTTGTTCGGCAAGTGCCTCTCGCACAACTTCGCGAGCAAGATTGATCGTCGGGTTCTCGACACCGGCGAGTCGCAGGGCGACATCAAGGTCAATCGTCGATTCGGCCGGGTGGGCATCGTCGGCGGCTGCCTGTTGAATCCCAGAACCGTCAGCCTGTACGACGCCGCTCGCGGGACTCACGAGCCCGCTTGAAGCTGGGGCTGCGATCCCCGGATAAATCGCCGCGACCTGCTTCACGGGCGGTCGCAGGGGGGCGGGCGGTTCCACGCTGTGACACCCAACCAAGAAGGCCGCTCCGGTCCCAACCGTTGCCAACCTTGTCCCAAATCGAAATCGAAACATGCTCGGTCTCCCGTGCAACTGTTCTGGTAGGAGCCACGCGATCATGGCTTGACCGGAAGCGGAAGCACTCGCGGCATCGGCATGACTCGGGGACCGGGCTTCAGCTCGACAATCGGTGGCGGGACAAGGTCTGCGGGGACCGGGCGAGCCAGTGCATTCGCCGGCGGTCTGCCGAGCGAGACCCAGAGTTGGAACTGCGCCCGGTTGTAGTCGATGATCGTATCCAGGTATTCGTAGCGGGAGCGGCCCAGGAGTCGCAGGCTGTCGATGACTTCGAGGGGCAACCCTTGCCCGCCCTTGATGCGGGTCAGATCCTCGCTGAATGCCTCGGTACTCGATCGCACCGCCTTCTCAGCCGAGTCGATCTGGAGGAACCGGGCCGCCACTCGTGCGTGTGACTCGGCGACTTGCGACCGGACGAGGTTGATCGTCTCCATTTCCCGCAACCGCGTTTGCCTCACCCGGCTGTCTGCGGCGCGAATCAGTGCGACGTTCCCGACACCCAAGTTGCGAAACGTCCAGAACACCACCACGTCGAAGTCGGTTCGACTGTCGAGATCGCTGAAACGCGGGGCAGTGATCAACCGACCGCTGCCATCGATAAAGCCCTCTGGCCGGCTGGTCAGGTTGCCCCCACCGCCGAAGCCCCCTGCGCTGAATCCGAGGATCACGTTCGGAGAGAACGGAAGCACCCTTGCCAGAGACAGTTCGTAAAGCATCTGCTGAACTTCGGACCGGCGAGCCGCGAGTTCAGGTCGCTGCATGAGTGAGATCGCGAGCAACTCCGGCAGCGGAATGGGATCGGGCACGAGCGGGGCTGGCACGACCCACCCGTCGATTGGTCTCAGCCGCGTGGACGGGTCGAGATTCAAGAGTTGGCACAATCGGGCCGTGGCGAGGAGGATGTCGGCTTCGGCCTGGGTGAGTTCAATGTCTCGCTTCCTCAGTTCGACGGCGGCACGGTCGGCGTCTGCTCTTCGGCCCTGACCGGTGTTGGCATAAACGGCTGTGAGTCGAGCGAGTTCGACGGCCTCGGTCCGGTTTTGCACCGCGATGGCCCGTCGGCCCTCGGATCGCAAGAGGTCGGTGTAGCCGAGACAGACTCGCAGCAGGACATCATTGCGGGCCGCATCGGCCACCGCACCGGCCGTGGTGACCCGTTGGCGAGTGGACAGGAAGCCATACCATGCGACACCGACGTTCAGGTTGTAATTGAGGCCCGGGATATTCACCGTTCCCGATCCAACGGCAGCGGCCCCAAGTCCAAGATAGAGCGAGTCGCGATCCACCTTCAGGATGTTCCCATTCGACTGTTGGAGTGTTCCCGTGTGGGAGTCGTAGTTCGTCCCCACGTTCAGGTTCGGCAAGATCTGTGCGGCGGCGAGTTGTTTGATCGCCGTGGCCTCGACGATCCGTTGCCGGGCAAGCAGCAACTCCGGGTTTTCGGCACCCGCGAGGCGCAATGCTGTTTCGAGGTCGATCGGGAATTCGTTCGGTGCGAGGATCGTCCCGGGAGGCGAGTCGATTGCAGGTCGAGGCGGCGGAGCCTTGTCCACCCCACCGGCCTTGGCTGGTGGTTGGTCCTTGCCTGGTGGTTGGGCGGCGACAGTTGCTGAAAGGGCACATCCCAAAAAACCGGCTGCTACGCGGAACCAAGTCCGGTTTCTCGCTCGCATCATATCCTCCGCTTGCAACTCGCGACGATCTGTTGGGTGAAGACACCCCCGGAAATGTGATCGGACCGATACAGGCCGCAGAATCAGCAAATTCGGAAAGATGCCTGAGTTGATCGACATCCACTGTCCCAGGAATCAGTTTCTTGGCCCGAATTCGCGACATTTTCCGCCATCGTGGTGATCCTCGCACCTCGCTGACCGATTTCAGGCCGCGAGAGCCCGCATCCCTTTGACCGTGTGACGTCATTGCGTTTGGAGCTGGCGGCACTTCGCCTCCGGGCCAACAGTCCGAAACGGCAGCGCTGTCAACGAACCGTCTGGAAAGAAATGGCGGGCAAGGAAGCCGAGTCGCCTGTTATCATGGTCGCTGGGACAATCTCCAATCGGTTCACACGGCTCGGAAGCACCTTCGGGATCGCCTTGCACGCCGGGTCGCGCCATGCGACGGCAAGGCCCGATTGACCTGGATTCCGGTCAGCGACAAAGACGCAAAGGAGACCGAAGTCCTCTCCGGTTTGACTTTGGAGGACCGCGTCGCCGTCAACGTGATGGGACTTCTCCAAGGGAATGAAGTCCCCGTCGAACTTGAGAAATCCTCACCGCCAGAGTGATTGCAGTCCCTTCTCGTCTCTGTTGGACTTGCGGCTGGTCATCCCCCCAAAGCCGGGTGATGGCGAGGCACCACTCAAGAAGGCGATGCTGGATGACGCCCGGAAAGTATTCGAGCAGGACCTGGCCCGGTACAAGAACGGCCAGAGTGTTGCGTTCGAGGATTTGTACCAGTGGTCGAGCAGGTGGTTGGAGGCCGAACTCGAGATGGCAGGAGACGCGGCTACCCGGACGACAGCCTTCAAGACTCACTTCGACCGGATGAAGGACGTGGAGAAATCAACAGCCGCGATGGTCAAGGCGGGGCAGGTGCGTGAAGCGGATGCGGCTGCTGGGCGGTACTACCGTGCCCAGGCCGAGTTGTGGCTCGCGCGCGGCCGTCTGCGATAAATTGGCTGCACCCGAACTCAAGAACCACCCGCGTCGCTTTTCTCTCGCGGTTTGACGGTCGCGGATGGTGATGTCGACGTGACGATCAGGAACGTGTCTGTGAATCGGTCGTCAGGAGTCTTGAGTATCTGCCACGCGAAGATCTTAACCCCGCAAGAAACAGCACTTGCGGGGTTGCTTTATTTGAAATGGGCCGCGGATGATGTTCTGATGGTATTTCTTCCAGACAGGTAAATCGGGTCCAGGGATGGGTGGGCAGGTCACCTGGACACGATGAGAAACGCAGCAACCACATCCTTCCCCTTCACAGCCAACAATCAGCCTTCCGACTCACTTGCCTTCCAAGAATTTCGCGAGCGGCGCGTACATCGCCTCGCAAACCGCCATGCCGTGATTGCCGCCCTCGACGCGAACGAACTCCTTCGGCTCATTCGCCGCTGCATACAACGCTTCACCGTGCGAGAACGGAACCACTTCATCAGCAGTGCCGTGAACGATAAACACCGGCCGCGGACAGCGAGGCAACTTCGAGATGTTGTCGAACCGTGTCGACATCAGGGTGTGGGTTGGTAGCCAGCGGAAATGAAACTTCGCTGCAGCGGGCAACGATGTGAACGTGTACAGCAGCACCAATGCACGGTGATCGTACCGCGTGGCGAGTTCAACCGCTGTGCCGCCGCCGAGCGATTCGCCCATCAAGATGATGCGGTTCGACGGGATCTTCGCGGTGTCGGTCAAGAAGTGATAAGCGGCATCGCCAGCAGCATAACAGCCGGCCTCGGTCGGCCTGCCTTCGTTCTTGCCGTAACCGGGGTAGTCGTACACCAACACGCCGACGCCAAGCGTTCGTCGCAAGTCGGCCGCGAGCAATCCGCGATGCGAGAGGTTGCCGCCGTTTCCGCATGAAAGCAGCAACGCACCCGCCGACGGCTCGTCACCTGGCAGCCACCACGCATGAATCTTCGTGCCGTCGCTCGAAGTGAACTCGAGATCTTTGGTTCGTGCATCGACGGGTGGTTCCCACGCCTTGGCAGCGGAACTGGGACGAAAAACCAGGTGACGTTCGAGGAGCCAGAGCACAAGGACAATCCCGAAATAGAACACGGTCCAGCGCAGCGCGAACCGCCCGATGCGATTCGGCCACGAACGTTTCGGCAACGCGGGTTGTCCCATGTTATGGTTTCCAAGCGGAATCACACGCCCGTCGCGGGTTTCTTTCGCCACGCGAGCACGCCGCTGACAATCACCACAAGCCAGCACACAGCCGGCACCGCGTCGCCGAGTGTCGCATACCACGAACTGCGATTGTCGATCGGCACCACGGCGGTCACGATGTCTGCAATCTTCTTCGACTCGGACCATGTTGCTCTCGGAATCGCGATCACTTGCCCGTCGGAGTTGATGAAGCCCGAGATGCCCATGTTCACCGCTCGCACCACCGCCCGCCTCGCTTCAATCGCACGGAAGCGGCAGATGGCGAGATGTTGTTCGTGTTCCTCGGTGCCGTCGAACCAGCCATCGTTCGAGATGTTCACGATGAAATCGACCGGCTCCGTGGCGACATACTGGCGTGCCAAGTAGGAATCGGAGTCCTCGTAGCAAATCAGGCAGCCGAATGTGTACGACTTGCCTTCGGCGGTCGTGAGTGGGAAGCGAGTCCAGTGCTGTCCGGGTCGGCAGGCGTAGTCGTGCTTGTACGGCGTGAACACCGACATGAACGGCAGCACTTCGCCGAGCGGAACGTATTCGCCGAACGGGACGAGGTGCATTTTGTCGTAGCGTCCGACCTTGTGGCCCTCGGTGTCGAGCAGCAACGCCGAGTTGTATTTTCGATCCCGACCGCCCTGCCACTCTCTTCCATTTAGTCCGAGCAGCGTGGGGGCACCGAGTCGGAGGCGGCCGAAAAATCGCTGGTGTTTGGTGGTGGTACTTCCGAAGTCAGCTGAAGGGGTCTCTCCGGGAGCGACCTCGTACCAGTCCTCGGGGAAGCAGGTCTCAGGCCAGACGATCAGATCGGGTGGCAGGGTTGAGTTGAGCGCTTCCTTGTGCCAGCCGAAATAGGTGTCGATGAGGGAATCGCCTTTGAGCATCTTCTCGTTCTGCGGAATGCTTCCCTGAATGGCTGTCACACGCGGCCCAGGCGTGAATTCGGGATGCGCCAGTCGCACGAAGCCGTAGCCAATAGAGCTAGCGAACAGAAGGGGGTTGGGGGGTTAGGTTCTTTGCGTGACCGATAAACCCATTCGGCAATCGCTCCATTCACGGCCGCAACCACGAACGACACCGCATACACGCCGCCGAGGTCCGCAATCTGGATCAGCGGCGAGAACGCATGTTGTGTGTAGCCGAGGAAGTACCAGCCGAAGCCGATCATGTGCTGAAGGCCGAGCGGTCGCAGGAAACCGAAGCCCGTCGGGAAGTGCATCCGGGCGTATTCGAGAGCGACCCACCCGACCGGCACCGCGAGCGCCAACGGTACTCCGAGGCGGTCGAGTCTACGGATGAAATCGAGCGCCAGCACCCACGTAATTGGCATCACGACGCTGAGGCCTATCCACGACATCACCATCATCGGATGCGCGACGCGAACCCAGTTCGTGGCGAGTGCGAAGAATACGACGCCACCGAGATACGCGGCAGCGTAGCGTCGTCGTCGGGATGTGTCGGTGCGAACGAGCGATAACCACGGCACGAGCGCGAAAAAGCCGACCGGCCCGAGGTTTAGCGGGAAGAACGCTGTCCAGAGCAGTACGCCAGACAGAATGGCCGGCAGGAACACGCGAGGCATCAGGAGTCCTTCCGTAAACCGTCGGATCGTCGCTACTCAGGCAACAAGATTACATTCGCAAGCATCCCAGCGTCGAGGCGGGTTTCGCCCGGTGGCAACACGAGCAGAGCATCTGCACGCTGAAGGCCGCGCAAATCCGGCGCACCGAGCCACGGCAACGGCCGCACCGAGTAGCCCGCCGCACCGAGTTCGAGCTTCGCAGGCCGATACGTTGGGCGGTCATTCACTTCCGCGATGCTCTCTTCCAACGGCAACATCGTGGTGACTGGTCCGGGGTTCGCGTGACCAGCAAGCACACGCAGCGCGGGCCGCACGAACAGCTCAAAGCACACCGCAGCGCTCACGGGATTACCCGGCAAGCCGAACACGAGCGTGTTGCCCTTCGTGCCGAATAGCAGCGGCTTGCCGGGTTTCAACCGAACTTGTCGAAAGTGAATCGCAACGCCGAGTTCTTCCAACACGGCAGGCACGAGGTCGTACTTACCGACCGAGACGCCGCCCGCGAGGAGCAGCACATCGGAGCCGTCGAGTTCGTTGCCGATCAGTTCGAGGAGTTGTTCCACGGTGTCGGGTGCGATGCCTTTTTGCGTGGCGACGCCGCCAGCACGCACAACCTGAGCCGCGAGCATCGGGCCGTTGGAATTGCGAATCTGGCCAGGCTTCAGGGGTTGGCCAGGTTCGACGAGTTCGTTTCCCGTCGGAAGCACGAACGCACGCGGAGCGAGAAACAGCTTCGCTTCAACGATACCCAACCCGGCCAGCACGCCGAGCGCCGCAGGATTCAGGACAGTTCCGGTTGCAAGCACAACTTCACCGGCTCGCATCTCGGTTCCGCGAGCGAACACCCACTGCCCCGGCTTCACTCGCTCATCGGTGATTTGCACACGCTTCTCGTTGACCGATCGCGTGTCTTCCTGCATGACAACGGCGTCGGCACCTTCAGGTATCGGCGCGCCCGTGAAGATGCGGGCACACTCACCAGCGTGAATCGGAGTCGTCGGCACCACGCCAGCCGCGATTTCGGAAACGACTCGCAGTTCGGCATGTCGCGAAGCACAATCAGTAGCACGAACAGCGTACCCATCACGCAGCGACTTGGGGAACGGTGGCGAATCGGCATCGGCACGGATGTCTTCGGCCAGCACACGACCGAGCACGGCTGTGGAAAGCCGCTGCGTTCCGGGCCTGAGTGGCCTAACGCGAGCGAGGACTTCGGCGAGTGCGTCCGCAACTTCGAGCATCGCATTACCCCTTGCGTCGGTTGCCTTCGCCCATCAAGACCACCGTGGGCTTGTACGCACGCGCTTCCTCGGTCTCAAACTCGGCGAACGTAGCAATGATGATGATGTCGCCGGGTCGAATGAGATGCGCTCCCGCACCGTTCACGCAGACTTCGCCGCTGCCGCGTTTCCCGGCGAGTGCGTAGGTCGTGAGGCGGGTGCCGTTGGTCACATCCCAAACGTGAATCTGCTCGTTCGGCAGGATGTCGGCCGCGTCGAGGAGATCGGCATCGACCGTGAGACTTCCCTCGTAGTGCAATTCGGCCGCGGTCACGGTCGCGCGGTGAATCTTCGACTTCATCATGTGGCGAAGCATCGAACCCTCCAAATGGTAATCCATGACATTCTACGGTGCCGGGCTAAGATGTTGGGCAGACCCCCACCCCAAAGGAACATCTCTCATGCGAACGGCGTTCAAGGTATGCGTGGTGGCAATCGCGTGTGCGGTTGTCGCTCAAGCCGAAGACAAGTCCGCGAAGCCACCGGAAGGTTTCACTTCCCTCTTCAATGGCAAGAATCTGGACGGCTGGAAAAGTACCGGCAAGGCCGAACAGTGGGCCGCTGAGGAAGGGGTGATCGTGTGCAAGGGTGGCGGTGGCGGCTACCTGCTCACCGACAAGGAATTCGGCGACTTCGAGTTCCGCTGTGAGTATCGCTGGGGCAAGGCAGCCGGCAACAGTGGCGTTGCACTTCGCACACCTGAGAAGGGCGACCCCGCGTATGCGGGCATGGAGATTCAACTCATCGACGACGAGGGTTGGCCGGGCAAACTGGCGGACTACCAGCACACCGGTTCGATCTATGATGTGCAGCCGGCGAAGGCGGCTGCGAACAAGAAGATCGGTGAATGGAACACGGTGCGGATCGTCGCGAAGGGTCGCAAGGTCACGGTCGAGCAGAACGAGAAGGAACTCGTGAACGCGAATCTGGACGACTACGAGAAGAAGTTCGAGAAACACCCTGGTCTGAAGCGCGAGAAGGGCTTCATCGGCTTCCAGAGCTACAACATCCGCGTTGAGTTCCGCAACGTGTACATCAAGGAATTGAAGTAATTGCAAGAGCCCGTTGAGCGGTCGCCCCGCCGGGGCGATTCGCGATCGGCGGACCCGTTGGGTCCACCCCGAAGAAGCGGTGGCGTAACGAAAGCCATCGACGGGGCAACGGGGTAAACCCCGTGAGTTCGCCACTCCAACAAAAAGAAAAACCGGCCTCACAAGAGGCCGGCCACAACACACAACCTCAACTTCCTAACTCACTTGATCCGCAGCGTCACGGTTTCCTTTTCCTTGATGACGCTCTTCGTCAGAGCCGCGCCCGATTCGAGCAACTGATACGAGAACTCGCCAGCCGACACGTCCACATCGAGAGTCTTCGACGGAGCAATCCGATACGACATGCCGTTCACAACGATCGAAATCTGCACCGGATACTCGTTCACGACACGAATAGTGCCCTTGCCTGCCTTCGGATCAACAATCGGATTGACCGGTGTCACCGGGTTCGCGGGCCGCAGCGAAGTCTGCGTCTTGTAGTTCGCGAGATCCTTCTCGATCTGTGCGAGCCGATTCTTGAATTCCTTCAACTCCGCGACGATGCCTCGATCCGACTCCAGGGTAAAGCCCTTGTCATCCTTTTTACCACTGAGCGCTTCCGTGATGCCTTTCAATTGCTCCTGAATCATCGCCAGTTTGCGGTTCGACTCTTCCAGTTGCTTTTTCAGTTCAGTGACTTCGCTCTTGTCGTCCGCCTGAATGGGAACGACAGGCTTGATCGCAGTCGTTGGGAACGGCACGCTTGGCGTGACGGCCTGTGCGGGGGTGGTCGGTGCAAGCAGCATTCCGCCGAGAACGGCGACCGCTGCGGCGCGGCTCACAGGAATCATGGTGTTATCTCCAGGTGTCGGTACGTGTGTGGTGCTTGGGATCGGCGAGAAATTCTTCTCGGGATCTCGTCGCGGAGTCTCAACAGGCTTCGTGCGATCTTCGACCGGACCGGGTATCGTGTAAGGCAACTTCGGTTCGATCAGCGTCGGTTCCGCTGGCACGACCGGCGTCTTCACGGGCGTGGCTGGAATCTTGAAGCCGCCATCCGAGGGATCGGGAACCTTCACGGGGTCAGGCACCGTCACCTTCGGCACGACCGGAACCACTGGGCTGCTCGTTCCGCCCACCTTATCTGGTTTGACGTTAATCCCTCCGTTGCCAGTGGGCAAGCCAGAATCAGGCTTTGCGGGTCCGGAAGGAACTACCGGTTCGGTAACCTTTGCGGGTAGCGGTGGTGGGGTAACTCCGGTCGGAGTGGGAATCGGCGTTCCAAGGTCCGGAACCGGGGGCAGCGTGGGCTTGGCCGATTCCACAGGAAGAACAGGCACTGGAACGGCGACCGACGGAACGCCAAGGTCTGGAGGCGTCACGGGAACCGCTGGCACCTTCGGCTTCTCGGCTGCTGGCACGGCTGGCAGTTTGGGCGTTTCGATTGCGGGAAGCGGCGGGATAGCAGACGGCTTCGGCGTCTCGCTAGGAGCCGGAATCGCTGGAACCGACGGCGTAGGAAGCGGTGGAACGTCGCTCGGCGGGAACGGCGCAGCAACTGGAACGATCGGCTTCGCTTCCGGGATCGCGGAAGGCGCTGGCAGCGCACTTGGCGCTGGCGGAAGCGGCAGGCTCGCTGGCGGCTGCAAGCCCATCTCGGGACCAGCCGACGGGATCAACGGCACCACCGGTTCGACCGCAGGAGGCAATGCGCCTGGAGCGGGCGGAGCCGTTGCGCTGATTGGAACCACTTCAATGGCGCGTGGTCGCTCGAACGGTTCCGGTGGCGGAATTTGAGTCGCGTTGGTGAGTTGTTCACTCACCTGCGTCAACGGTGGGTTCTGATCGGCGACAGCGGAGCGGCTGAAGCCAACCCACGCGCCGGTCAGGGTGCCACCACCGCCGATCACGGCGGCCACTGTTCGCAACCACCATTTGCGTCCTGCATCGCTCATCGGCGTCTCCCTGCCGCGTGATCCTGCGTTATGTGTCAAGGAAGGCTACTCGTCGGTACGAGCAGCCTTCGCAATTTCGGTTGACGATGCCCGTCATGTTCGCGTGCAATTTGTCAGAGCCCGAGCGCCAAGCGAGGGTCCAAGTTGAACCTTCGCTTGGCGCTTGGGCTCTGACAAACCACGATTCAGCTTTCTTCGTACTGTGCAATGCGGTTCACTGGCGCGATCACACCGAACCCGTCGAACGGGTCGTATGGCGGTGCCATGAGTTCCATCTGGTAAGCGTCTTCGCCGCTGTCTTCGTAGTAGTTCTGGAGCATCCGGGTTGCCTGGAACCCATGCGCCCGGAAGAACATCTGCGCCGCGAGATTTCGCTCACGGACAGCCAGCGTGATCTTCTGACGCCGATGCGACGTCATCTTGTACACCAGCTTGCCGACCATGAGTTTCCCGAGGCCGGTTCGCCGAACGCTTGGATGCACAGCGAAGTTCAGCAGATGCAAGCGAGTCTTGTGCAACTCGTAGATCATGAACCCGCCGATGCGATCGCCCTGTTCGACGACCATGCCGATGCAGTTTCGCTGACGAAGACACCGGAGGAAGTCGTCTTCCGTCCAGGAGTATTCGAAGCTGGCTCGCTCAGCACGCATCACCTCGGGCATGTCCCGCCGGATCATCCACCGAATGTGGATCCCGTTGTCGGTGACGGTCGATTTCTCTCTCTGCCGCGCACGTCCTGTGCCCATGAAACGGACTCCTTCCCCCGACCGGATCAGATCGCCGCAGCGACTGCCCGGTCGCGAAGCCGTCGGAATGTAGCAACGCCCCCTCACCCCGCCAGACCAATTTCGGAATGTGGATTTCGGAATGCGGATTGAAGACTCGAAGAAAGCCCCCGCTTTCTGTCTTCACTGCTGAATTCCACACGCCGCATTCCACACTCCGCATTTCTTCCATCAAGGTTTCACAAATCGTGTGCTTTCTTCCTTCACGACCGGGTTACGAACCTGGTCGCAAGTCAGTTGCACGCGAAATCGGATATCCCCCGCCGTGGCACCGCGAACCTTCACGCGATACACGGCCTCACCCTTCACTCCAAGATTCGGAATCGGATCGAACACGAGCGTCTGCCCCTGTGCCTTCACCTGCGTCGGACCAGTCGATCCGGTGAAGGTGCAGCCCTCAGCCATCGCCGCGACCAGTTGCACATTCGAGCAGACACCCGTTCCCTGATTCGTCACGCGCACTTCGTAGGTCGCCTCTTTGCCAACTTCCACGGGATCGTCAAGGTCGAGTACGTCGAATCGTACCGCCGCAACCCCTTCTGCCTTGATCGGCGCTTCTGTTTTGGCCTCAAGAACTCGGCCAGTCGGCCGTGCAACGCCACCCGCTGGAGCGATGCCACCCGCTGGCTGTTCCGGAACCGCCTGTGCGACGAGACGGAGCGTGCCATCGCATTCGGCCGTGGCGCGAAGTTTCAGTGTGAACGACTTGGAACCGCTCGGAGCAAGCCCCGCGAGTTTCCACACGACAGCGCGGTTCGCCGCGGTGTACGTCGCTCCTTCGCTGCCCTGAATGTACTCGAAGCCCTCGGGCAACACAGCATAAAGACTTACGGGATCGGTCGCCGCGGTCCCCGGATTCGCGAGCGTGATTTCGTACACAGGCTCCGCACGAACGAGACACTTCGCCGGTCCAGTCTGTGCGATCTGCAACAGCGGTTCCAGCACATTCATGGTTGCCTTCGACGTCTCATCCTGATTTCCTTGTGCCGAAACGATGACCTGGCACCACTGCGGTCCAGCCTTCGCGGCGCTCACTTTGAGCGAGACGATCTTCGATTTCCCCGGCAGCAAGTTGCCCAACTCGGCATCGTTCCGTTCATCCAACGCGAGCTTCGATCCAGCCGGGTGTACGAGGCCATCCGAGAGGAAGGCTTGCAGAATCATGTGCTGGGCCGGGCCGGTGCCGGTGTTCGTCAGCTTGATCTGGAAGACGGGCTCGTCGCCCGACTTTGCGACTTCTGGCCCCGTGACGGTGACTCCGATTCGCGGACGGGTCACCTTTGTTCGAGCTTCGACTGCCGCCGAATAACTGACGGTCGCCTTGCTCCGCAGGTCGCCTTCTTCCAGCGGCTTCACCCGAACCGCGATTCGCTTCTCGGCTCCGGCTTCGAGCGTGCCGACTGCCCACGAGAGACGATCCGCGTTCAGTTCAGCCGGCGGATCGCTGCCGATGTACTTCGCACCAGCGGGAAGTTCGTCCTCGACGCGAACCCCAGCAACCGCCACACTGCCGGCGTTCTTCACGATCAGTTCGTAGCGGAACTCGCCGCCGAACACGACCGCCTCGGGACAAACCGCTTCAAGCGTGACGGTCTGCGTGACCTTTCCCGCGAGTGCTCCATTGGAAAGCGGAGCGGGGCGAGTGATGGGCGTTGCCATCGGTTCGCCGCTCGGCATCGGCGGAAGAACCGTCGGTGCTGGTGTTGGCGTTGGCGTTGGCGTGGGCGTTGGTGGAATGCCAACGGCAGGCGGTTGCGGCAACGCTGGTACGTTCGGGCCTGTCGGCGCTGACGGAATCGGCAGCGACGGCAACGGTGTTGCCTGTCCCACAGGATCTTGCGCGACTACCGGTGGCACCATCCCAGTTGGTGGCACGCCGGGAGTGCCTGGACTCAAAGATTGCATATCGGGTGCGGGTGGCGAAATGTCCCACGCGCCGGCGGGGCGAACGCCGTCCGCACCGGCGACGACAGCAGTTGAGAGTCGCGGTCGAACTGGCTGCCCGACGCCTTGCTGAACCACCGCACCCTTACCTTGCGGTTGGTAACCGTTGGCAGGGCGTCCTCCGGTTGGTCCGTACTGACCGGGAGCGTAAGCAGCGGGGTTCGGTGGCGGCACCCAATCCGCAGTGCGTACTGGGTAGGTTGGGTATGCGCCGCTTGGTTGTGGGGTCTGTGCGTCGACTGTCTGGAAGACAGCCAAAACCGCCACAACCCCCGCCGCGACGAGCAGGAATGGTCTCTTATGCACGACTCGTTCCCCCAACTGCCAGGTCGAACCTTCCCCCGCGAACCCGCCCACTCATTGCGATTCCCCGTCGCGATGGGTGTTCCGACCACAGTGGCCGCTACTCGGGTGGCGGGTACTTGATCGCATTCTTTTTCATCTTCGCTTCCACCGCATCGCTGAGGTCAATCCCTGTGTGTTCGCTCAGGAGAAACACGATGTTCGCCACATCCGCGAGTTCGTCGGCGATGGCTTCCCGCAACTTCGGATCGGCCGAAGCCGAGACCGATTCGTCGGGAGTGAGCCAGCGGAAGACGTCGCACAGTTCCCCAACTTCGCTGGCCAGCGCCATGACGAGGTTCTTCGGAGTGTGGTACGGTTCCCACTGGCGAGCCGCTGCGAACCGCCAAATGGCGAGCTTCAGCGCTGCCACAGGAGTGGTCGCATCGGGCATCGTGTAAATCCGGTCGTTTGCGTAACTCGGGGTGTTGTGCCGGTCGTTTCCCCCGTCGGCACTCGTCCCAAGAGGCGAAGCGGTATAACCTGACGGCCAAACGTGTCAACACGATGTGTGAAGAAATACTGTGAGTGAACTCTGGTGGTGAGTTTGAAGTTTTGGTTTTGAGCCCTGGAAGGGCGACGGATGGTAGCCAGGGGTGGAGCGAAGCGCAACCCCTGGTCCGAGGCGAATCGAGGCTACAGGTGGCCGTGCGTTTCAGTGTTGTGTGCGTTTCCGGTGTTGGGTTCACGTTTCCAGGGGTTGCGCTTCGCTGCACCCCTGGCTACCATCCGCCGCCCTTCCAGGGCAAAACACCACAAATGCCAGATTCACAAATCACTTGCCTTCGCGTGGGAAAGTTGCACACCGTCGCTCAAAACGTGTAAGCTAATGTTCTCGCCGACCTTCCCGCCGCATACGCTCCGCAACGGAGTTCAGTCCCCATGCTCACCGTCCTCGGCCAACCCACGCGATACTGCGATGGCATTTCCCGTCGGTCGTTCCTGCAAGCAGGCTCGCTCGCGGTCGGTGGTCTCACGTTGCCTGGTCTGATGCGTGCTGAAGCCGCCGCCGGCAAGAAGACGCAGAAGTCCGTCATCATGGTCTATCTGTCCGGCGGGCTTGCACACCAGGACACGTTCGATCTGAAGCCAAACGCACCGGCCGAGGTGAAGGGTGAGTTCAAGCCGATTCCCACGAACGTGACCGGCGTACAATTCGGCGAACACCTGCCGAAGCTCGCCAAGATCATGGACAAGCTCGTCGTGATCCGCTCGCTCGTCGGGCAGTCCGATGAACACAGCTCGTGGCAGAACTACACCGCGACGAGGATGGACGCCGCGAAGCGCGAGAACAAGCCGCACTTCGGCAGCGTGGTCGCGCGGCTCCAGGGTCAGACCGACCCGGTGATTCCAGCGTTCGTGGATCTGTCGCCGACGATGCAGCACAAGCCGTACAACTCGCCCGGTGCCGCGACTCTGGGCCGTGCTGCCGCTCCGGTGAAGGTCGATGGCGACGAAATCGCAGTGATGAAGAACCTCGCCGTGACGCAGGCTGAGCTTCGCGATCGCAAAACGCTGCTGGAAAACCTCGACGCCTTCCGCAAGGCCAGCACCAGCGGCCAGAGCAACGCCATTGCCGCGGACACGTTCCACGATCGCGCCTTCGACGTGTTGACTTCCAGTAAGCTGGTCGAAGCGCTCGACGTGACACGCGAATCGGACCGTATCCGCAACCGTTACGGCAAGGGTTCGCCCAAGCACATGGGCGACGGTGCCCCGATGTGGAACGATCAGCTTCTGATGGCTCGTCGGCTTGTGGAGGCGGGTTGCAGGGTGGTTACCGTCGCCTACGGCTTCTGGGACACTCACGGCGGCAACTTCCGTCACCTGAAGGAACATCTCCCACTGTTCGACACGGGCATCTCGGCACTGATTGAAGACGTTTACGCACGCGGATTGGGCGATGACGTGACGGTCTGCGTGTGGGGCGAGTTCGGTCGCACGCCGAAGATCAACAAGGACGCTGGCCGCGATCACTGGGCACGGGTGAACTCGGCGTTGCTGGCGGGTGGCGGCATGAAGACGGGTCAGGTGATTGGCAGCACCGATAGCGCGGCGGCGGAAGCGAAGGACGAACCGATTCCGTATCAGAGCGTGTTGGCGACGGTTTACAAGAACCTCGGCATCGACTCGCACTCGATGGTTTACGACGTGAGCAATCGCCCGAACCCAATCCTTCCGGGTGGCATCCTGCCGATCGACAAAGTTTGACATCGGAACGATGCGAAGCCGCAAGCAGCTCCCAACAAGGGGAGCCGCTTGCGGCTTCGCCCATTTATCACTGAATGACGTTCACATTCTGCGTGTACATGAACCCATCGACGCCGTTGCCGCCAACCAAGTCAGCCTGATCGATGGTGATGCCCGCCGACGTGTTCATGAACAGCGAAAGGCTGTCGTCACCATCGTCGCCGGTCACCCAACCGGCCGTGTGACCGGTCGAACCCGCCGCGAACGTCATCGATTGCCAGATGTTGTCGTGGTCGTCGCCACCGTGCGACCGCATCACGACAGCCCCGTTATCCAGCCCGTTGAAGTATTGCTGCACTTGGTCCTGACCCGCACCGCCACCCAACTGCGACTTCAAGATCCCGCCCTGTTGCACGTCCACGCCAATCGCTGTGAACGTGACCACGTCATCGCCGCCACCGCCGTCTGCGATCATGTCGAGCCGCCCGCCGTTCAGGATGTCGACGCCGTTGGCAATCATTCCGTGGAAGGTGTCGTTCCCACCGCCGTTCCTGCCGTACTGGCTGCCCAGGCCAACGACGACGTACTGCGTGGTGGCGATGTTCCCGTACACCGTGTACGTCACGTTGTCGTCGCCGTCTTCCGTGTTGATGTCGATGTGGTTGATTCCCGAGAACGTCTGCGTTGCGGCTCCCGTTGCGGCAACAGTAATCCCGCCGCGTCCGTTATCGCGGATGGTGACCTGGTCGTTGCCGGAGTCGCCGGTGACGGTGAGGTGTCCGAACGACGCGGCGACCGTGCAACTCATCATGGCTCGTTGATCGAGGGCTTCAACGCTGGGAGCGAACTTGTTCTTGAGTGCGGACATGGGGACACCTTCGTGTGAGTGGTTTTTGGGGCGGGTCGCTTGCCTGCCCTCGAACACCCACACGCTGGCACTCCGCAACTTGTGACACGCAACTTTTCTTTTTCCCGACCGGTGGTTGTCACAGGTCCACATCCCACACGATCACTTGCCCGTCTTCGGTGCCAGCGGCGCCGATGGTGCCGTCTGGCGAGAACTTGACCGACACGAGTTTGCCGAGCTTCCAGTCGAGCGTGCGAATCAGTTCGCACTTCTCCAGATTCCACAGGCAAACAGTGCCGTTGGTGCGACTGCACGCGACGGTGCCATTCGGATGCACAGCCATTCCGGTGACATACGGCCGACCGGGGTGAAGGAGTTCGCCTGCGGACTGACCGGTGGTAGCGTCGAACACCTTTACGGTGCGCCCCGAGGAGCGTCCGATCACCTTCGTGCTGTCTGCGGAGAACGAAATCTGCAAGATGGGGTCGGCTCCTGTTGGATCGAACGGAATCTCTACCAGAAGCTTTCCGGTTGCCGCGTCGTGCAACAGAACATGATTCCGCACGCGGTCGTTTGAAGCGTCGTGCTTCGATACCGCCACCCATTCACCGGATGGACTGAAGACGGGGTGATCGAAGTTACACCTGAATGGTTTCACGGCCCAGAGTTCACGAAACGTCATGTGCATATCGATGGCGAAACACTTGAAGGAGTTGATTGCGGTCACCAGAATCTGTGACCCGTCGGGAGCGAAGGCGAACTGAGCAAATTCCAAGGCGAGTTGAGGACAGGGCAATTCATTGTGGGAAGTCAGTTCGGTGATCGTCGAGCCCGTGTCGGCACCAACGAGCAAGTGGCCGCCCCCTAAATCGAACGCCACGCAAGATGCTGTCCCAATCCTGTTGGTGTGAACGTACGCCAATTGTCCGGTTGCAATCTTCCACACCTCGACGTCGCCACGAACGCCGAAGGCCGATGACGCAGCGGCGACATGCCCACCCGCTCCAATCGCGAGCAGGTCGAGCGGGCGTTTCGTCTTCGCTTGCAGCACACGCACCAGAAATTCCTCGCTGATGTTTTCAGCCGCGGATGCGGCGACCGAGTGTAGCCAGGGGTGCAGTGAACGAAGTGAGCAAACCCCTGGAAAGCAATGCCCTACCCAGGAAGCCCCGGAGGGGCGACAGACACCACAAACCGCGAAGCTTCAAACGCCCCTCCGGGGCTCCCATCTTCTTTGGCCTCCGGACCAGGGGTTGCGCTCGCGTTGCTCGCCTCACCCCTGGCTACACTCGGTCGTCGCTCCGCGACTACAAAGCCAGTGTAACCAGAATGCTGCCGGAGGTGTCGCCATGTTTCCGTTTGCTACCGACGCTGTTCCACCACTCAACGGCGTGCGTGTTCTCGACGCTGCTCGCGTTCTCGCCGGTCCGTTCTGCGGGCAACTCCTCGCTGATCTCGGCGCGGATGTCGTGAAGCTCGAACGCCCTGGCACCGGCGACGACACACGCGGCTGGGGACCGCCATTCACCGCCGACGGCATCTCGGCATACTTCCTGTCGTGCAATCGCGGCAAACGGTCGCTTACGCTTGACATCGGTTCACCCGATGGAAACATCATCTTCCATCGGCTACTCGATGCGTCCGATGTGCTGATCGAGAATTTTCGCACCGATAGCACCGAGAAGCTCGGGCTGACGCCGGAGCAACTTCTCGCCAGACACCCGAGGCTCATTGCGTGTTCGATCAGCGGCTACGGTCGCACGGGTCCGCTGCGTGACGCCCCCGGTTACGATTTTGCTATCCAGGCCATGAGCGGCCTCATGGGCATCACCGGGCCAATCGAAGGGCCGCCATACAAGGTCGGCGTTGCGCTCGCCGACATCCTCACGGGCCTTTACGCCAGCACCGCGATTCTCGCGTGTCTGCGGGCACGCGAACGCTCGAGCCACGGCTACGCCATCGACCTCGGGTTGCTCGACTGTGCCCTCGCATCGCAGGTGAATGTCGCGCAGGCGTATCTCACGAGCGGGAAGGTTCCGCCGCGACAGGGCAACGCCCACCTTCAGATTGTGCCGTATGAGCTGTTCGAGACCGCCGACGGTTATCTTGCTCTGAATGTTGGCAACGACGGGCAATGGCAATCGTTCTGTGCCGCGGCAGGGGCAACCGAACTCGGAAGCGAACCGCGATTCGCCAAGAATCGGCAGCGTGTCGAGCTTCGCGCTGAGGTAGTTCCGAAGGTCGCGGCGATCATGAAGCGCTTGCCGACCGCAGAATGGGAATCACGCTTGACCGCAGCGAATGTGCCTCACTCCGTTGTGCGAGATTACGCAGGCGCGTTCGCACACGAGCAGACCGCAGCACGCGGCATGAAGGTCACGATTCGCGATCCACTCGGCAATCCTGTCGATCTGATCGGGAATCCGATTCATCTCAGCGGAGCGCCGACGGCAACGCCAACGATGCCACCGCGGCTCGGGGCACAAACCGACGACGTGTTGCGTGAACTGGGGTTGGGCGATGCGGAAGTTGAAGTGTTGCGGGCGAAAGGTGTGGTGTGAAACAGCACGAGCCTGGCTATCGAAGCCAGGCTCGTCGTGTTCATCAGAACCGCGATCACTTTATGAGCTTGCTTGCCAGCGCGAGACCCACTCCAGCCAGGACAGCGACGACCACGAACACCATCATCATCGTCCCGGAACTGTTGGTCTGACCACGGCGACCGCGAACATTCCCCTTGCCTTTCGTCTTCGTCCGCGTCCTGCGCGGAGCCTCGGCAGGCGTTTCATCTGAAGATTCAGCAGCCGATTCCTCAGCGGAGATCTGCGACCACGCATTGGCGTTTGCTGCGGGTGCCGGCGGCGGAGGGAGCGGCATCGGTTCCGGTGCGGGAACCGCATAGTGCCCGGAATTCGGAACGGAATACACACCCGAACCAGGACCAGGAACCCCATAGTGTCCCGATCCGGGCGGCATCGCCATCATCCCGCTCAAATGCCCCGCGAACGAGTACGGGCCGCTATTCGTCGCAGGCAGATCGAAACTAATCGCGTCGCCGAATGACGCAAGAAGCGATTCGAGCCTGGCGCCCACTTCCGCAGCCGATCCCGGACGGTGTGCGGGGTGCTTCGACAACATCTGATGAACCAGAATCGCAAGTGCTGGCGGCGTATCCGGGCGAATCAATTCCAGCCGGGCCGGTTCTTCCCACAGGTGGCGCTTCGCCTTGTCCTCGACCGTGCCGCCGGGGAACGGTGGCTGTCCCGTCAGCAGGAAATACGCAATCGCACCAAGGCTGTAGAGGTCGGCTTTCAGGTCGGCGAGATCCGGGTGGTTCGTCTGTTCCGGAGCCACATAGTCGGCGGTGCCGAGCCACGCAGTCGGAGCGGGCGTCTGTGCCAACGATGGCGAAGTCGGGCTGAACTTCGAGATGCCGAAGTCCGCGATCTTCAGAAGATGATCGGGCGTCGTCTTCGAGGGACGCGATACGAGCAGATTCGTCGGTTTGAGATCTCGATGAATCATCTTCAACGAGTGAGAGTGAGCCAGACCGGATGATGCTTGCCAGACCAGTTCGCAGACTTCGGCGATCGGCAATGGACCACGTTCCTTCACGAGCGTTTCGAGGTTTGGCCCATCGACCAGTTCCACCACGAGGTAGAAGCGTTCCCCGAGTTCGTTGGCGTCGTAAGCCGTCACGATGTTGGAATGGTTCAACTGCGCTGCGGCGCGGACTTCCTTTTGAAGAGCCTGTCGAGCAGCAACCGTGTTCGTCAACTCGGCGGCAAGTACCTTCACCGCAACCGGCCGATTCATCGTCTGGTGGCGAGCCTTGTAGACCCGACCCATCGGGCCGCGCCCGACCTGCTCCAGAATGACATACGGACCAAGATGGAAGCCGTCGGTTTTGCCCGCGAGGAGTCGTTCAGCCTGGAACTTCGTGAGATGGCCAGCCGCGATCAACGCCCGAGCGGCATCGGTTCCAGTCGCAACATTCGCCGGCACCGCAGCCTCGACCTTGGCGAGATGCATTGGAGCGAACAGATTCGCGGCCCGGACAGCAGCCAGGAATTTTTCGCGAGCGCTGGGTGCGGGTGCTGTGGGCGCGGTCATGGGCTTTGACCCGGAGCGGCTGTTGTCGGACGCGAGGCGGGGTAACTGTTGCGGCAAGGGTTCGGCAACTCGGTTCGTGTCGAGCAAGCCCGCACGAGCATTCCGCGGTGGGGAGGGCACGGGGTATTCCAAGTGTAGGACACAGAATGTCTCGTCGGGAGCGGGATCTGCGCAATTCGCACGAGTCCCACACAAAGTACGACGAATTGACGCTCGGTGTTGGCGTAACGGTGGGGTAACGGGCGAGAAATTTCTGCTCGGGCGGGTATAATTGTGAGCATGGCGCGAACGCCACCACACAGCATCCTCATTTTATCGCGCACGGGCGGGAAAGCTTCTCTCATTGTTCTCTCCCTCATTCTCTGCTCATAGCCACGAGACCACGCAAACTCCCGTGCGACTTCACAACAGTTCGACGAGCGAGCCACGGGCGGGGTAACAGTTTCTCGCAAGATCTCGCAACATCCGACCATTTTTTCCCTCGCACATCGCGAACCGGTCGGTTACGCTAAATCTTGTCGCGAAAATTGCGACATCCCGCCAGAAACTCGGGCTCTTGCCCCGGCTCGCCACCGAATGAGAACGCGACCTGTCGAGTTCTCATTCACGCAAGTGCTGAACTCATCGCGAGGACAAACCTCATGCAGCTGCCATCCTTCCGGACGCATTCCGTACCCGCGACTTGCGCGCGCGGATTCGTTGCCAGCCTCTTTTTCGCAATCTTCACTGCTCCTGCATTCGCTGCACCGCCAGTCGATGCGGGCGAACGCAAAGCAATCGCTGGCACGCCCACGGCTCTTGAAATCGCGCCGGGCGAAGTGAAGCTCTCGGGGATCCGAGATGCTCGCCAACTCATCGTCACAGGGAAGTATTCGGACGGAACCGTCCGAGATTTGACGGCCGTTTCCGATACGAAGGTCGAGCCCGCGGGGATCGTTGAGATTCAAGAAGGCGCGTTCCTGCGGCCCAAGAAGAATGGTGCAGCAACGATCATCGTGACCGCAGGCGGCAAAGAAGCACGGGTTCCCGTGACGGTCGCGGGTCTGGAGACCCCAGCGCCAGTCAGCTTCAAGCGTGACGTGATTGCGGCGTTGAACGTCGGTGGTTGCAACGCGGGCGCGTGTCACGGCACTCCGAGCGGCAAGAACGGCTTCAAGCTCTCGCTGCGTGGCTTCGATCCGGCTGCGGACTACCTCCAACTCACACGCGAGCAGTTCGGTCGTCGAACTGGCAAGCATGATCCAGAACAAAGCCTTCTTCTTCTGAAGGGTGTTGGTCGCGTTCCACATGAAGGCGGTCAGCGTTACAGCGCGACGAGCGTTCCAGCCGAGATGATTACCGCATGGCTCACCGAAGGCACAAAGGACGACGCGACGCTGCCTGTCATCAAGAAGGTGGAAGTGCTGCCTGGCGCACGCATCCTGAAGGCTCCGAGCAAGTGGCAGCAACTCTCCGTGGTCAGTACGTTCGCCGACAACACGACCCGCGACGTGACCCGATTGACCGTGTTCAGCAGCAGCGACCCGAGCATCGCCGACGTTTCACCAAACGGCATGGTCGAGTTCAAGCGATCCGGTGAAGTCGCGATTCTGTGCCGATATCTCGAAGAGATGCTGTCTGTGCGGCTGACGTACCTCGAACCGCGTGAGGGTTTCGTGTGGCCGAACCCGCCGGAAACGAACTACGTCGACAAGCACACGTTCGCCAAACTGAAGCAGATGAGCATCGCTCCATCGGATGTCTGCACCGATTCGGAGTTCGTGCGGCGTGCTTACCTCGACTGCATCGGCCGCATGCCGACGGTTGAAGAAGGCAAGGCGTTCCTGGCCGACAAGGACGCGAAGAAGCGTGACAAGCTCGTCGATATGCTCGTGGACACGTCCGAGTTCGCGGACTTCTGGGCGCTCAAGTGGGCCGACGTGTTGCGTTCGAGCCGCAAGACGATTCAGGTGAAGGGCAGTTACGGCTTCCAGGCGTGGCTGCGTGGTCATTTCCAGAAGAACACACCCTGGGACAAGGTGGTTCAGGAACTCATCACGGCCAACGGCAACAGCTACACGAACCCGCCAGCGAACTACTACCGCATCGCGAAGGATCCGCAGAGCCTTGCCGAAACGACGGCTCAGTTGTTCCTCGGCGTCCGCATGCAGTGCGCGAAGTGTCACAACCACCCGTTCGAGCGGTGGAGCCAGGACGACTACTACGGCATGGCCGCATGGTTCGCCCGCGTGAAGACGAAGCCGGAGCCGGTTCTCGGCACACCCGCCGCCAAGAACCCCGCAGCCGCAGAAGTGATCTTCGCCACTCGTGACGGCGAAGTGACCCAACCGCGAACGCAGAAGACGATGAAGCCACGCTACATCGGCACCGGCGACGCCGACGTGAAGCCGAACGAGGATCGTCGTGGTGTGTTGGCCGTGTGGCTCACCAGCGGCGATAACGCTTTCTTCTCGAAATCGGTGGTGAACCGCGTGTGGTTCCACTTGATGGGCAAGGGCATCGTCGATCCGGTGGACGACTTCCGCGACTCGAACCCGTCGTGCAACGACGAACTCCTCGATGCGATGGCCAAGGACTTCGCCAAGAGCAAGTTCGACATGAAGAACCTCGTGCGCACGATCATGAAGTCGCGCACTTACCAGTTGTCCGCTCAACCGACTGACTCGAACAAGGACGACAACAAGTATTTCTCGCACGCGGTCACGAAGTTGCTGACAGCCGAGCAACTGCTCGATGCGATCTGCGATTTCACGGCGATGCCTGAGAAGTTCGCGGGTTTGCCGATGGGCACGCGAGCAACACAGCTTCCGGACGGCGAAGTGAACCATCCGTTCCTGAAGGCGTTCGGTCAGCCGGCTCGCGAACTGGCCTGTGAGTGCGAACGCGAAAGTGACGGCAACCTCGCCCAAGCGTTGCAGCTCATCAACGGCCCGACGGTGAACGAGAAGGTGCGGAACGCGAACAATCGGCTCGGCAAGTTGCTCGCAGCGAAAGTGAGTGACGAAGAGATTCTGACGGAGTTGTTCACGGCGGCATTGGCTCGCGCTCCGTTTGAAGATGAGAAGAAGATTTCGCTCGGCCACGTTGCCAAGGGCATGGACAAGCGTAAGGCATGGGAAGACGTGGTGTGGGCGCTCATCAACACCCGCGAGTTCCTGTTCCGGCATTGATAGGCTTCGGCGAGCGGGGGACTTACGTCCCCCGCTCGCCTTGATAGATGGCACCTTCATGTTCTGGCGTCTCTTTCTCACGTATCTGCTGCTTGTCGTCGCGGCTGTGTTGCTCGTCGGTGCCGTCATCTACGGGCGAGCCGAAACTGTCTTCTGGGAATTGTTCCACGAGGTAGCCGTTGCGGTCGTCGTGGTGATTCTTGCAGCGGTCGTTGCCGCAGGTATACTCGCAGGGCGATTCTCGCGGCCCCTCGCTGAACTGAACGAAGGCGCTCGCAGGCTCGCGGAAGGCGATCTCGATCACCGAATCGAGGTCACCGGCCACCACGAAGTCGCGACGCTCGCGGAAACAATCAACTCGATGAGCGGTCGCCTCGCGGCGATGTTTCACCTTCTCGAACACGACAAAGAGCAACTCCGTGCGATTCTGTCGGGCATGGTCGAAGGCGTCATCGCCATTGATGGCGACCGGCGAGTTCTCTTCGCAAACGATCGCGCCGGGAAGTTGCTTGGCTTCGTGCCCGAACAGGCCGTGAAGCAAATGATCTGCGAGGCGATCCCCGAGCAGCCGTTCCGCGAGATCGTCGAGACGGGATTGGCCGCGACCGAGCCGCACCGTGCCGAACTCGACTGGAAAGGCCCGCCGGCTCGCAACCTGGCGATCTACATTTCGCGGTTCCCAGGGCACGGCATGCCGGGGGCCGTGATCGTTGTTCACGACACGACGGAACTTCGACAGGTCGAAAAGATGCGTCAGGACTTCGTGGCGAACGTGTCGCACGAACTCAAGACGCCGCTGGCCGTCATCAAGTCAAGTACGGAAACGCTGATCGACGGCGCTGCCGAAGACCCCGAGAGCCGTGAGATCTTCCTGACGCAGATCACCCGCGAGGCCGATCGGCTGGAAGAGTTGATTCAAGACCTGCTAAGCTTGGCACGCATCGAGTCTGGGAACCTCGGGCTTGAACCGATGACGCTGGCGTTGGGGCAGGCGATCACCGATTGCGTGGAGCGACATCAGGGACGTGCGGAGGTGAAGACGCTGACGATGGTGGAGAAGCCGCCGGCGGATGTGCGAGGCGAAATCTATGCGTGGGCCGATCCGGATGCGTTGCGGCAGGTGATGGACAATCTCGTCGATAACGCGATCAAGTACACGCCGAACGGCGGACGGATCACGGTTCGCTGGACTGGTTCGGGCGACACAGTGAGCTTCGAGGTGGAAGACACGGGCGTCGGCATCGCGTCGGACGATTTGCAGCGAGTGTTCGAGCGGTTCTATCGTGCGGACAAGGCTCGTCGTCGTGAGGTTGGCGGCACGGGTTTGGGGTTAGCGATTGTGAAGCATTTGGTGCAGGCGATGAAGGGTCAGGTTCGGGCGTCGAGTACACTCGGAAAAGGCACGACGTTCCGCGTGACGCTTCCCCGCGCCGCAGACTGATCTGGCGTAGCCGCGACCCGCAGGGGAGCGTCCACCGATGCACATCGGGGTGCGACGATGACCGAACAGGAATGGCTGACGTGCGAAGATCCTGAGGCGCTGCTCGAAGGCATTCAAGCAGCGTCTGAGCGAAAGGTGGGACTACTGCTCTGTGGGTGTTGTCGAGGTCTGTGGGACTTACTGCCATTGGAGAGCATAGCGGGAGTTGAGAACTCGGAACTCTTTGCGGACGGGCTAATCTCGGTAGCGGAGCGCGACGCCAGCTACTGTCGCGCTTTAGTCGTTGCGGTTGAATATAGCTGCTCGTGGCAACCGGACGCACTCACCTACGCCCTCGCAGCCGCAACCCACGCGTCGTCACAATCCGCAGCGAGCATTCAGGCGGCCGCAAGCAACATCTCTGTGGCGGCGAATGCGGTCGCTCAGCATGCCGGAGAGGAAGCGAGCGACGGGCGATTCGACGAGGCGTATGCCGCCGTGCGGTCTCAAGAGGTTGCCGCACAGACTTGCCTCATCCGCTGCATCTTCGGCAACCCTTTCCGTCCCGTGTCGCTCAATCCGTCATGGCTCACATCTGATGTCGTCGCACTCGCACGCGGCATCTACGACGAACGCGTCTTCGACCGAATGCCCATCCTCGCCGACGCCCTCCAAGATGCTGGCTGCGACAATCCCGACGTGCTGAACCATTCTCGTGGCGACAGCGTTCACGCACGCGGATGTTGGGTTGTCGATCTCGTGTTGGAAAAGCTGTGATGCTCGTGCTTGGCGAGCCGCTCGATGAACTTTCCAACCCACTCACGAATCAGCGTTTCTTCTTCTTTTTCTTGCGTTCCTCGGCGCGTTCCTTGGCCGTCTTGCGGTGGCCGGTGTCGCCCTTCGTCTTGAGACCGTCCATCCCGCCGGGCATGAACGCTCCCGCTTTGCCCAGCCCCGTCACCATCTTGAGGCGCTGCCACATCGACATCTGCGCCATCTGCTTCATTAGCCCGCGAACCTGATCGAACTGCTTCAAGAACTGATTCACTTCCTGCGGCTCAACGCCCGCCCCCTTCGCGATTCGCCGACGACGTGGCGTGTCGATCATATCGGGGTCGGCCTTCTCGGCCTTGGTCATCGAGTCGATCATGCCCTGAACGCGCTTCAACGCCTGCTCGGGGTCTTCGCCCGGCGGGATCATGTCGGCCATGCCCGGCATCTTCGAGATCATGTCCTTCATGCCCATCTTGGCGATCATGCCGAACTGATCGCGAAACATCTCCAGCGTGAACGTCCCCTTCTGCATCGCCTCCTGCTGCTTCTGCATCTGCTCTTCGGAGATGTCCTTCTGAATCGTCGCGATCTTCTCGACGATCCCCATCAGGTCGCCCTGGCCCAAGATGCGGCCAGCCATTCGCTCGGGCACGAAGTCTTCGAGCTTATCGACCTTCTCGCCGACGCCCACGAACTTAATCGGAACGCCTGTCACGCCCTTGATCGAAAGCGCCGCACCACCGCGAGCGTCGCCGTCGAGCTTCGTGAGGATGCACGCATTCAGTTCGAGCGCATCGTTGAACGCCTTGGCGACGTTCGCGGCTTCCTGACCGATCATCGCATCGACAACGAGGTAGCACTCGTCGGGCTTCACAAGTTTGTCGATCCGTTTCAACTCGTCCATCAGGTCGGTGTCGATCTGCAACCGACCGGCGGTGTCGAGGATGACGATGTCGCAGAGCGTTCGCTTGGCCTGTGCCACGGCGTTGCGGCACACATCGACCGGGTTCGTCTTCTCGCTGTAGACCGGCACGCCGATCTGTTCGCCGAGCGTCTGAAGCTGTTCGACAGCACCGGGACGCTGTAAGTCGGCCGCCGCGAGCAACGGCTTGCGACCCTTCGAGAGAAGCGTCAGCGCGAGCTTGGCGGCCGTGGTCGTTTTACCTGAACCCTGAAGCCCGCAGAGCATGATGACGACGGGGCGGTCGGCTCGCTGCGGAATCTTGGGGTCCACCGGCCCCATGAGCTGACACAGCTCCTCGTACACGATCTTGATGATCTGTTCCGACGGATCAACTCGCGCCAGCACATCCTGCCCGAGCGACTTCGCTTCGACGCGACCGATGAAGTCGTTGAGGACGTTGAAGTTGACGTCGGCTTCGAGGAACGCCCGACGAACTTCGCGGAGCCCTTCTTTGACGTTTTCGGGAGTCAGGCGGCCACGACCGCGAAGTTTCTTGAATGCGTCGCTCAGACCGCGTGTGATGCCTTCAAACATGGGTCGCGTCTCGTTCGGGAATGTGCGTGTGCAGCACGCAAATCGTTCGGTTACTCTAAGACAACCCCGGTCGTCGTTCAACCGGACCGAAAGCGCAGTCAATCTCGCCGGTATGATAAAAGACCACGTTTAGCGGCGGACCCCCCGGGTCCGCCCGTCGCCCCGATGGGGCGACCGCTTCACGCCATCGGGAGTTTCCATGCGGCACGCACTCGTATTCGTCGCGTTCACGTTTTGCGGCACCATCGCGCAAGCCGACGACTGGCCGCAATGGCTTGGACCGAAACGCGATGGCGTCTGGCGTGAAACCGGCCTCGTTGACACTTTCCCCAAGGACGGCCCAAAGCAACTCTGGCGGGTTTCGGTGGGCGCTGGCTATTCCGGGCCATCCGTGACGCAGGGAAAGGTGTTCGTCACCGATCTCGTTCCTGTGAACGGCGCGAAGTTGCCGGATAGCGGCTTTGCGAAAAACACCCGAGTTCCGGGCAAGGAGCGCGTGCTGTGCCTTGATGAGAAGACCGGTGCCACACTGTGGACTCACGAATACACGACCGAGTACACGGTCAGTTACGCCGCCGGGCCCCGCTGCTCACCCACCATCGACGGCGACAAAGTCTATACCCTTGGCGCCATGGGGCATCTGTTCTGCCTGGATGTCGCGACCGGCAAGCCGGTGTGGTCGAAGGAGTTCATCAAAGATTACGAGTCGGGGTTGCCGGTCTGGGGCTTCGCCGCGAATCCGCTGATCGACGGCGACAAACTCATCTGTTTGGTGGGCGGTTCCAATTCCAGGCTGGTCGTGGCGTTCGACAAGAAGACGGGCAAGGAACTGTGGGCGTCGGAGAGTTGTGCGGGCGACTTCGGCTACTGCCCGCCGATGATTTATGAGTTTGGCGGCAAGCGTCAGCTCATCATCTGGCACAGTCACGCGGTGCTGGGGCTGAACCCCGAAACCGGCAAGCGAATCTGGCGTGTGGAGTTCGAGGCGAAAGCCGCTCTCACGGCTCCGACGCCGCGAAAGATAGGCGACGACCAACTTTTCATCACGTCGTTCTACAACGGGTCGATGCTGCTGAAGGTGAACGCCGACAGTGCCACCGTAGTCTGGAAGAGCAAGGCGAAGGGTGAGCGGGCGAATCAGACGACCGATCTGAGTTCGATCATGCCGACGCCGGTGATTGATGGCGAATACCTCTACGGCGTGTGCAGCTACGGGCAGTTGCGGTGCATCAAGCACGCGACCGGCGAACGCATCTGGGAAACGATGCAGGCGACTCGCGGGGCGCAGACACCGCCGAAGGTGGCGATGAATGAAGAACCGGGCGAAGGCGAACGCTGGAGCAACGCATTCATCGTGAAGCAAGCAGATCGTTACTTCCTGTTCAATGAACAGGGGGATCTGATCATCGCGAAGCTGAGTCCGAAAGGATACGAGGAGGTGAGTCGAGCGCACTTGATCGACCCGACGAATGTGATGGCCGGTCGCAAGGTTGTGTGGATGCACCCGGCGTTCGCGGATCAGTGCGTGTTCGTCCGCAACGATAAGGAAATTGCGTGTTATTCGTTGGCCAAATAACCGTTTAGCCGCGACGCGAAAGCGGAGCGCGTGGGGGCATTCCGAATGGCCCCACGCGCTCCGCTTTCGCGTCGCGGCTAAACAAATTCGATCACACCAGGCCCGACGCGGCAACCTTGATGCCCTTGAGGGCCATCTTCAACTGCTCGGGGTTCGGCGAGAACTCCAGCGCCGTGGCGCGGTCGATGTCGCCACGCTCGCACAGGATGCGGATGTTCTCGTTGAAGTCCATCATGCCTTCGTTGTAGAACGCACGGATCGCGTCAAGCAGCTTCTCGTCTTTGTGCTTCAAGATCAGATCGCGAATCGTCGGATTCACGATCATGATCTCGTTCGACGGCACACGCGACACTCCAGGCCGGCAACTCGGCAACAGCTTCTGAGCCACCACCGCACGCAGGTTGAACACCATCGACTGCCGCACGGCTCCGTGCTGACTCGGTGGGAACAGCCCCAGGATTCGGTCGATCGTGCTGAAGGCGTTCGAAGCGTGAATCGTTCCGAGCACGACGTGCCCGGTTTCAGCAGCGTGAACCGCAGACTCGAACGTCTCGGAGTCTCGCATTTCGCCGACGAGAATCACGTCCGGGTCTTCTCGCACCGCATGCTTCAGGCCGGTCTTCCAGTCGCACACATCGAGGAAGATTTCCCGCTGGTTCACGATCGACATTTTGTCCGTGAACATGAACTCGATCGGGTCTTCGAGCGTGAGGATGTGCAGAGCTTCGGTCGAGTTCATGTAGTCGAGCATCGACGCGATTGTGGTCGATTTGCCCGACCCGGTCACGCCAGCGAGCAGCACCATGCCCTGTTCGTAGTGGCACAGTTTCTCGATGGTCTCGGGCAGGCCGAGTTTCTCGAATGACGGGATGCTCTGGTTCACTAGCCGGGCGACCATCGCATACTTGCCGCGCTGCTTGAAGAGGTTCACGCGGTAACGAGCTTCGTCGTTCCCGATGACGTGGGCGAAGTCGGCCCCACCTGTCTCCTCCAGCGTCTTCTTGTCCTTGTCCTTCATGATCGGATTGACAAGCTTTTCGAGCGTCTCCTGAGTGAGCACCGGAGTGTTCATCTTCTGGATGACGCCGCGAAGCCGCATCATGCCCGGCAAGCCCGCCTTCAGGTGAAGGTCAGAGCCTTTGTGGAGCATCACGGTGCGGTACAACTGGTTGATCTGCGGTTCGCCTGGGACTGGTGCGGCGACCTTCAGCCCCGGCTCCGACGAGTTGAGGGCGTTAGGTGTGGGCGGCGCTGCGGCCATCAGCAAACTCCCGTGCAACCGTGCAAGGAACAAGAATGTGACTGGAAGTGATCCGTATTCGCCGCTTGCGGCGAATACCAAGAGCCCGAATCAGAAACTTATTCGACCCTCGATCTTAAACTCGCACATGCACCCCGCGTGAGGCGAGGTACGCCTTTGTCTGGGGAATCGTGTACTCATTGTAATGGAAGATACTCGCGGCAAGCGCCGCGTCGGCTCCGGCTTCGAACGCGAGCCGCATGTGTTCCGGGTTGCCAGCTCCGCCACTGGCAACGATCGGAATGTTCGTGGCCTTCGACACAGCTTCTAGCATCGGCAGATCGTACCCGTTCTTGGTGCCGTCGGCATCCATCGAAGTGAGCATGATCTCGCCGGCTCCGAGCTCTTCAACTCGCCGAGCCCACGCAACCGCTTCCAGTCCCGTCGATACGCGACCGCCATTCACGAACACTTCCCAGACTTCGCGACCGTTTCGCTGAACTCGCTTCGGGTCGATGTTGACTACTGTGGCACACGTGCCGAACTTGCGGGACACTGCTGCGATGAGTTCTGGCGTCTTGACGGCTGCTGAGTTCAGACTCACCTTCTCGGCACCGGCCTGGATCAACTGCGTGGCGTCGTCGAGGGTGCGGATGCCTCCGCCAACCGTGAACGGCATGAAGATTTGCTCGGCGACTTTCCGCACCATGTCGAGCAGGATGGCTCGGCCTTCATGGCTCGCGGAGATGTCGAGGAACACGAGTTCGTCGGCACCCTGTTCGTCGTATCGGCGTGCGACTTCGACGGGATCGCCAGCATCGCGAAGCCCAACGAAGTTCGTGCCCTTCACGACTCGACCGCGGTCCACGTCGAGGCAAGGGATGATCCGCTTTGTCAGCATTTGGCGTCGGTTGAGCAAACTGGAGAGGGGTTGGTCTACGAAACTGATCGTAGCGGGGTTTCGCGTTGTGGTCAACCAGTGAGTGATTGCTCGGGACTTCGAGAGAGAACCAGTTCCACCTCACTCGGGATCAACTCCCGCCCGTCGTGTGCGTGAAACGCCAGCGGTCGGACCGGCTTCCCATCACGACGATCACGCAAGACGTACTCCGATTCTCCTTCGCAGTTCTCGCTCCACTGCCGGAGCGCCATCAGCACGAGGAACAGCCCTCGCCCCTTATCAGTGAGCGTGTACTCCTGGTAAGCGCTGCCGTCCGTCGCGGGCACCTGTTCGAGCACCCCGAACGCGACCAACTTCCGCAGGCGAACCGTGAGGATGTTCCGGGCCACATTGAGACTCTTTTGAAACTCGCCGAATCGCCGTCTGCCGAAGAACGCCTCTCTCACAATCAGCATCGACCACACATCGCCGACCGCTTCCAGAGAGCGAGCAACCGGACACAGGTCTTTCTCTAAACTCTTGCGTTTCATAACTTTGTCTCCGCATTTGGTGCGGCTGGTGCAATTTCTTCTATTTAGTTGCAAGATGCAACCGACACCTCCAGTATAGACCTTCAGTTGCAAGTCGCAACCATTTAAAGAGGAGAAAATCGTGACTGCCTTCACCTTGGCCCACACCGCCGTCAGCATCCTGCCAATCGGGTTCGGTCTTTACTCTTTCGCTCGTCATGGGAAGATCAGCCCGAAGTCGTTGAGCGGGAAGTGGTATCTCGGCACCATGTTGGTCGGAGCGGTGACTTCGTTCGGATTCATCCCAACGTTTGGCTTCACCCCAGGACAAGTGCTGACGCTCGCAACGCTGGCCCTGCTCACAGTCGGCACTCTGACTCTTCGAGGTGAATGGCGAACCGCCGGCTACAAACAGACGATCGCCCTTACGACGAGTTTCCTCCTGCTGATGGTCTTCGCGACAACCGAGACCCTGAAGCAGTTCCCGACGGATCAGCCGTTCGCAACGAGTGCAGCCGATCCTTCACTGATCCCGGTCCGTCTCGCGCTGCTGACAGCGTACCTCGCGGGGCTCGGTTACCAATTGCTGAAGGTTCACCAGAAGTTTGGCCCGGTTGCTCGCCTGGAACGGATTCTCGCTGCTGACCGCTACGCAGCGTGACTCCAGTGCTGTGAACAACTGAGTGTTCCAGAATGCGGCTCACTTCTTCGGCGGTTGCGGAACCGCTGGAGGATCGCCGCCAACCAACTCGCCAAACGCATAGGCTTTCCCTTGCCATCCCTTCTCGTTCGGCAGCGCTTCCCACTTCTCCCCGTCCTGACTGCGGCTGAACTTGCTCGGTGGCCAACCATAACCGTACAAGTAGCCGTTCACTCGCCGGATTTGCCGAGGAATCATTCCCTCAACTTTCGTCCAGGTCAGGCCGTCTTTGGAACGCAGGCAGCCCTTCGCGAATGTCGCCAGGAACTCCTTCCCGGTGAACTCGACGCAGTCGATGTCTCCCCGATCAGCGTTGACCGCGTTGTTCTCCCACTGCTTTCCATCCTTGCTCACAGCCAACAGACCAGCCTGACCGCACACGACGAAGACTCCGTTTCCGAATGCGACTCGATGCAACCCCGCGTTCTTATCCACTTGCCCGGCCATCTGAGTCACGGTGATCTTCCCGGTTTTCGGCTCGAAGACCGTCACCGGCCCGAAGTCGCCGGACCCGACAATCACACCGTTGCCCTGGGCGGTGGCGCGAATCCAGTGCGTCTTGCTCGGCATTTCTGCCCGTGCCACCAGTTCCCATTTCTCGCCGTCTACGGTCTTGAAGACAGCTCCGCGCAGGTCGATTGCGTACAAGACATCATCGAGGACTTCGAGGCCGAAGATCGGGGAACTCGCGGGCAGCACACCGTCCGACCATTTCTCGCCGTCGCGAGTCGCTGTCAGCCGACCGCTGAAGTAGCCACCGCCCGCGTAGAACGCGCCCTTGAAGTTCGCGGCCACGTTGAGATCGTTCTGGTCGTGCTTGGGTTCACCCCAGGAAGCATGCTTTTCCCATGCAAGCCCGTCCCGCGACAGCATCCGGTGCCCACCGTGACCCACGGCGAGATACCACTGATTCGTGGCCTTCTTCGGCGCAGGATCGACAGCGGAAGTCGCCGTGGCGGCACACCCCACCACCAAAGACGCCAAGAGGATAACAGGGCGCATCGTGATATCTCCGGATTGAAACGGAAGCGGACAGATGTCTTATGCGGGTGCCTTCTTTGATTCCATCCGCTAATCGGGTATGCTGGCGTTCCCGATTTTTGTCGCTGGAGAAACGCGCGTGGAGGAGTCTGACGGCCGCTCATTCCTCCAGGAAGAGACGGCTCGCAGGTTGTTCAACCTCTGGAAATTGGGACAGCGTCCCGATGTGAACAAGTTCGTTGCGGAAGTTGCACCTCTCTCCAGCGCGCAACTTGTCGCGGTGCTTCGCGTCGATCAAGTCGAACGTTGGCAAGCAGGCGAGCGGGTTCCGGTCGAATCCTATCTCATGCGATTTCCGGCCGTGAAGGATCTCGCGCTCGATCTCATCTATGGCGAGTGCCTCATCCGCGAGAAGCTCGGCGAGACGCTTTCGCTACCCGAATATCAGCAGCGATTCCCACAGTTCGCCGAATCTGTGACGGCTCTCGGTGCGCCCACAGCGGCGCACGCTCCCGGCCAACAGTGGCAAACGATCGGACAGACCCCGACCGAGCAGGCCCTCGCCAAATCAACATCGGCCAAGCAGGAGAAATCGCTGACTTTGCCGGGTTTCGAGATCCTGGCGGCAGCCGGCGGCGGTGGTATGGGCCTCGTGTACAAGGCTCGGCAACTCGACCCCGATCGCGTGGTGGCGCTCAAGGTCATCCGGCCCGAGCAAGTCGAGCAGGTGACCGCTCTGCGGCGATTCGAGCGGGAAGTGCGAGCGGCCGTGCGACTCGATCACCCGAACATTGTTCGCTTCTACGAGGCGAACCAAGCCGGCGGGCAACACTTCTTCGTGATGGAGTACGTTCACGGAATCGACCTACACAAGCTCGTGAACGAAACGGGAATCCTTCCGCCGCATCGGGCTTGTGAGTTCATCAGGCAGGCGGCGCTCGGCTTGCAGCACGCCCACGATCGCGGACTGGTTCACCGCGACATCAAGCCCGCGAACATCATGGTCACCAGCCCGACACCGGCTCCCGCAAGTGAACCTGAGAAGCCCGATCTGAAAAAGGCCGCTCTGATTCAGCGATACATCACGACGCCGGGTGCGGTCGTCAAAATCCTCGACATGGGGCTTGCTCGCGTCATCTCTGGCGGCGAAGAACAGGAATCGTGGAGTACGCTGACGGTCGCGGGCACGTTCATGGGCACGCCCGACTACATGGCTCCCGAACAATGGGAGAACCCACACACGACCGACATTCGCGCCGACATTTATAGCCTCGGGTGTTTGCTCTACTTTCTGCTCACGGGACAACCGCCCTTCCCTGGCGGCTCATTGATTCAGAAGCTCGACAAACACCGCTCACAGATGCCGGTGCCAGCAGAAGACATGCGGCCCGGGCTTCCTGCGAGGCTCGGTCCCGTTCTGCGCAAGATGCTGAACAAGCGACCTGCCGAGCGACACCAGACGCCCTCGGAAGTCGCCGCGGCTCTGATCGGGTTGGTGACGCCGGGCAGTTCGACGTACACCGCTGTCGCTGTGGCTCGCGCTCAACCGCCTGGCGAGGTATCGCAACTGACCGGGCATACCGACGCGGTCCACGGTGTGGCCGTCGCACCCAATGGAAAGTCGCTCGTATCGGCGGGGCAGGACGGAATCGTGCGCGTCTGGGACTTGGCAACAGGGCGAGCGAGTCGCCTCGTGGGTCACACAGGCGGCGTGAAGTGCATCGCGTACTCGCCGAATGGCACGCACATTCTGAGCGGAGGAACAGACCGCACGGCGCGTCTTTGGCTCGCGTCTTCCGGGACTCCCGTGCGTTCTCTGGAACACAAGGACGCCGTGAAGGCCGTGGCGTTTTCGGCTGACAGTCGATTCGCACTCACGGGCTGCGGTGATCGCGTGTTGCGGCTCTGGGATGTGACCAGCGGACGCCGAATGGCACGCTTCGAGGGGCACAGCGGCGACATCAGTTGTGTGCTGTTCTTTCCGGATAATCAGCGTCTTCTCTCCAGCAGTTGGGACAAAACTGCGAGGCTCTGGGAGACAAAAACTGGAAAGGAGCTGCGCTGTTTCGGCGGGAGTGCGACTCCGTTGCAGTGGCTCACCATTATGAGCATGGCGTTGTCGTCGGACGGCACGCGGCTGGCCGTGGGCGGCTCCGATAATCTCTTGCGAGTGTGGGATGCGGTCGATGGCCGCGAGTTGGGTCACTACCCCGGCCACACCGACTGGATCACGACTGTCGCCTTCAGCAGCGACGGCCGCCATCTGCTTACGGGCAGTCGCGACAACACCGTACGGCTCTGGAACGTCGCCGACGGCCGTGAGTGTTATTGCTTCCGAGGCCACACCCAAGCGGTGACGAGCGTGTGCTTCAGCATCGACGGGCGACACGCCTTTTCCGCCAGCGCCGACGCAACGATCCGATATTGGCGACTGCCACCGTAGCGTAACCTATCATTGCGAGGTAGGCGTGTGAACGGCCCTTGGCCTTCAGACAGCGAGCGCCATAGAATTCCTTCCTCCGCTGAGTTCACGTTTAACGATTGATCGCGTTCAATCACCGCGTAACGATATCCAACGCCCACACCGGAACCGATCTCATGCCGCGTACCATTCGATTTCTCGCGTTGGGGTTGCTCGTCTGCGGATTCGCACACGCACAAGCCCCCAAAGACCCGCCGAAGGACACCCCCAAGGTCGATCCGAAGACCCCCGCAGTGACCTACAAGGATCACGTTCTGCCGATCCTCCGCAAACACTGCCAGAACTGCCACAACCCCGATAAGGCGACATCCGATCTGGACGTCACCACATTCCAGGCTCTCATCACGGGTGGCTCCAGTGGCGAAACTGTGAAGCCCGGCAACGCGGCGCAGAGCTTGCTGTATCGCGTGACATCGCACGAAGCTGAACCGAAGATGCCGCCGAAAGGCCCGAAGATTCCCGACGCGGACATCGCCATCATCAAGAAGTGGATCGAAGGCGGCGCACCCGAAACGGCAGTGGGCGCTGCCAAGACTGCCGCTCGCAAGATCGAGATTGATCCGGTCGCGGTGAGCATTGGCAAGCCAGTCGGCCCGCCTGCGATGCCCGAGAAATGGGCTGCAGTGTCGCTCACGAAAACGGAACGCCCGCATCCAGTCACGGCGATGGCCGCGAGCCCGTGGGCACCGCTGCTGGCGGTTGCAGGTCACGAACGGGTGTTGCTGTACAACTCCGACACGCTGAAGTTGCTCGGTACGCTGGCGTTCCCAGAACGCATCCCGCATGTGCTGCGGTTCAGCCGAAACGGGAAGTGGTTGCTCGCGGCGGGTGGTCGTGGCGCTGCCGCTGGGAAGGTCGTGATCTGGGACGTGGTCACCGGCAAGCGAGTCACGGAGATCGGCGACGAAACCGACAGTATTCTCGCGGCCGACGTTAGCCCGAATCACAAGCTCGTGGCGCTCGGCGGCCCCGGCAAGCTCGTGAAGATTTACGACACCGCAACTGGCGAACTGAAGCACAAGATCAAGAAGCACACCGACTGGGTGACCGCGATTGAGTTCAGTCCAGACGGCACGATGCTCGCGTCGGGCGACCGCAACGGCGGGGCGTTCGTGTGGGAAGCCGAGACGGGCGGAATCGTGTTCACGCTCGGCGATCATAAGGACGCAATCACGAGCCTGAGTTGGCGAGCCGATTCGCAGATGCTCGCGACGGCGAGCGAGGACGGCAAGGTGATTCTGTGGTATGCCGAGGACGGCTTCCCGACGCGATCGTTCAATGCACAGGTCGATCCGAAGGCTCCGAACGCCCGCAAACTGCCCGGCGTGATGTCGGTGCAGTACGCGAAGAACGGCCAGCTTGCGACCTGTGGACGCGACAACTCAGCACGCATCTGGAAGGCCGATGGCAGTCAGATTGGGAGGCTCGAAGGCTTCACGGATCTGCCATCGCGGGTGGTGTTCTCGCACGACGGCGAACGGGTGTTCGTCGGCGACTTCACGGGGAAGATTCGCGTCTGGGCGTTAAAGGACACGAAACAACCCGTCGGCGAACTGACGACGAACCCGGAGTGAAGCAGCCCACTGGTTGGGTTGTGTGATTCGACATTGAGAAAACACAACCCTTCACCCAACGCCGTCAAGGACTTCACGCAGCAATAGCGATGTCCCCCAACTGGCGAAGCGCTCGATGGTTCGGCGTGAACACCCCAGGACAGAGGCGATGCATTCGATTCCGCCAAACCCCAAGGGTGTTGCCTCCAACGCAGCAAATCGCCGCTGATCCTTCTCGGACAATGTTGCAGTGTTGAAATGATTGTGAGCGTCGAAGCGTAAGCTCGACGGTTGTGTTACGCACACCGTCGGCCGAGCGAAATCCACCGTCGGCCTGGCGGCTCGACGCTCACAAACACCTCTGCGACCTTCGGCATCCGGCGCGTATTGAGCGGAGAACGTGAGGGCCATCCTTGACCCCCCAAGTCATGGTTTTGCTTCCACCATGACTTTGACATGAAGTGCGCCTCTCGGGTCAGTGGAACTTCCGACGCTTACTGATTCACCGATCCTGACGATCCAGGCGACCCGGCATCACTCCTTCCCGGTCAGCACCTCCGCCAAGGACGCGGCGAGGTCGCGGCCCAAGGCGCGTGCAGAATCCGCGTTCACCTCTTGCCCCAAAGCGTCGGCGTAGGCGATCTCGATCGTCGTCACCAGTTGGGCGTCGGGGAAAGCCTCGGTCGCCCAGTTGGAACTCGGCCGGCCCTGTGTGATGTTGTTCTTCGTGTTCCACGCCGTGCCGAACTCCAGGCAGTCCCGAGCGCGGAACTTGATCGGACCCGCCTGCACCCTCTCCAGTACCTTGGCGAACGCCCGCTGCCGGCCCGCGACGGTCTCGTCCGACGACCCGACGAGGTACACGCGGTCGTTCCACTCGCCACTGATGTACGGGCAGTGCAGGTCGATCGCCGCCCGGACCTGCTTCGCCATCCCGGTGCCGAGTTTCATCAGGGCGGCGACCTCGGGGTAGATCGGCTTCTCGTTGTAGTCTCGATTGTGGTCGTGCGGGGCGCGGTTCTTCCCCTGGTCCCCGGCCTCGACTCCATCCTTGTCCATGAACGGGATGGCCAGCACCTCCCAGTTCGCCCGCCACCGCCGGCCAAGGTCGTCGTCGCCCAGCACGGCCCGCAACAATCCCTCCATCGCGTAGGTGGCCATCGTCTCGCAAGCGTGGTGCCGCGAGGTCAGGATCACGCTCCCGCGTGGCTTCACGAGGCATCCGGCCCGGACGAGTTCGACCGAGCGCCCCTTGCGGCTCTTGCACAGTTCCTCGACCTTCAGCGCCGGGTGGTCCTTGAACTGCGTGCGAAACGTGGTCAGATGGCTTTCCAGGTACGGGATGCAGAAGGCGTATCGCACCTCTTCCTTGCCTTCCGGCACGCGGGCGTCGAACGACCACTCTTCCTTGCCGTTCGTCTTGGCCGAACGCACTGCCTTGGCCCCGAGCCAAGCCCACGTCTTGCCGCCGTCTTCACTCACGGCCGGACCGCGAACCCCGATCGGATTGCGGTCTGTGAACACGACGCGGATCGCCTTTCCGGCCGGGGCGCGGAGCCGGAAGCACCAGTAGAACCACCACTGCCCCTTCTGCGTGTCCCGCAGATCTGGGGCGATGTGGACGGTGGTGCCGTCGATCTTGCCCACGACGACGTTCCCGCCCAGGAAGTCGGCGTCGATCCTCACATCCCCGTCGGCCGCAGGCGCGACCCCCGAGAGGCCGAGTCCGGCCGCGGTTGCGGTCACTCGGTTCAGGAATTGCCGGCGTTCCGTGTTCATGGAGTGCTCTCCGGGCAAGGCGTTCTGGGATGCCAGGTTTCGGCTTCGCGAGCCTGGATGGGTCACTTTCCGCCGACGCAGTAGACAGCCTTGTCGGACCGGGTGAACCACTGCCCGCCGCACGGGATCAGCGATGCCCGGAACACTTCGCCCTTCGCCCCGAGCGTGTTCTCAGCCACCACCTTCAACTCCGGTCCGGGTTCAATCACCGTCGTGTCGCCCGCTTCGTTCTGGAAGAACACGTTGCGTCCCACAGCCACCGGCGACGACGAGAACGACCCCTTCAGCCGGTCCGACCAGACCACCTTCCCGGTCGGGGCGTCGTAGCAGGTCGCCAGCCCTCCCATGTTGGCGACCACCATGAAGTTCCCCGCCAGGATCGGCGAAGGCTGGTCACGCCCGCCCTTGCGTTGCGTGTGCCAAACCATGTGGGTCTTTGTCACGTCGCCCTTGCCGCCCGCCCGGACCGTGTAGATGTCGCCCGGTTGGCCGTTCACCACATACAGAAGCCCACCGGTGCCCGGTGTCACGGTGGGATCGCCACGCCCGGCGAAGCTCTTGCAGTGCCACAGTTCCTTCCCGGTGACCGGGTCGTAGCCGGTCACGGCTTTCTCGCCATTGAGCACGAGTTCCTCCTTGTCGCCGACCTTCACCAACACCGGAGTTGTCCAACCGCCGCGTTCCGGGGCCGTCCGTGGAGACCGCCACGTTTCCTTCCCGGTCGTCTTGTCGAAGGCCAACAGCAACCCCGCACCAGCCGCGTCGCAGTTCTGGATCACAAGATCCCCGACGATCACGGGGGAGGCTGCAGTGCCCCACTCGCCGGGAAAATCGCCGAGTTCCTTCGACCAGAGCGGCTTCCCGTCCACCGCGAAGCAGTGCAACCCTCCCTTGCCGAAGAACGCGACCACCCGCTCGCCATCGGTCACGCAGGTCGCGGTCGCCCAGCCGTTCTGTGCGTGGCTCTTTTCCGGGCTACCCTTCCAGACTTCCTTCTCCCAGAGGATCTTCCCGGTCTTCCGGTCGAGGGCAAGCACCACCCGCGACTTCCCGCCATCCGGGGCCGTCGTGAGGAATACGCGGTCGCCCCAGACGATCGGCGACGACTGCCCAGCGCCGTTGAGCGGTGTCCGCCAGACGATCGATTTCTCGTTCCACTTGAGTGGCAGGTCGGTTTCCGGCGATTGGCCGTCGCCGTTCGGTCCACGCCAGCGGGGCCAGGTGGGTTCGGCCGCGAGCGCAGAAGCAGCGAGGAGGCCGCAGAGGAGGATCGCACGAGCAAGCATGGGAGTGTTCCGGTGGGAATGGGAAGGGGCGGTTCCGGATGTTGGCCCAAGTGGGGTTTGTACGGAATAGCGTACGTCGAACACGGGAACGAAGCCAGTGGGCACCAGACCCAGTCCTCGGAGACAACTTCTCGCGACTCAGGACAATCTTGAGTTTCGCGAAGCTGAAGCCGCTGGCCGGAAATCGACCGAGTCGTTCCGTATCCGATGGTTGCGGAACTCCTCTCCGGCGGACGTGACTGGCTATCTCCCGAACACCCCGAACCCCCGGCTGACACCGTCAACGGCTCGAACCCATGAAACCGACCATCTTCAGTTGGGGTTACTCCGGTTGAGGAAACCCGACACTGAGTTGGTCGAGACGGTCGATGCCATTGAGAAGTCGCGAGGCTGCAAACCGCCGATCTTCGTGGACATTCGCATCCGAAGGTCTATCAAGGCTGTCGGTTTCAACGGGACCATCATGTCTGGATTCTGGATGAAATCAGTTGGAAACAACTTCATCGAGACCCGAGCAGGACCACCGATTCAGATCGCAGATCCCGAAACTGCGAAAGACTTGCTCCACCTCGCGAAATCGCACGGCCAGGAGAGGCCGCGGCTGACCTCAGTCACGCTCGATGAACTTGGTATCGACAATCTGTCCGAGGAGACTCGCGAAGGAATGAACAAGAAGGCAGAGGATGAGAATACCGATCAATCGCCGTCGATGCTCACACCGCCGGTCGTGATACTCAAGATGAACCCACCGGGCAGGATCGACTCGCTCGTCGGAGCGAGGTAGATGATCCCGGAGGGTACGTTCGACGCTCCATTCTCGGTAAGGAGCAACAACTCCCTGCTCCCGTTGCCAGCCAAGTCCACCGACGCAATCGCATGATCCTTCACGTTGGTCCCAACGAGATAGCTCTTGCTGGCTCCTGTTCCGGTGCTTACCGCCGTTGCGAGTCCAGTTGTCGTATCCACATCGAAGACCGCAACACGGACCTGTTCGTTCGAGGGGTTGGTCAGCGGATCGAGAGCCGTAAACACCAACTCATCCTTGCCGTCGCCGTCGGGGTCCACGAACGTCACACGACCATCCCGATTGATCGCGCTCGCTGCTCCGGTGAGCGATCCAAACGGCGCGAACGCTGTCGAACCGTCTGCCCCCAAGTGGAGTTCGGTCAGCGCATTCCCCTGAAGTTGAAGCACTTTCACCTTGATCGTCTGAACCGCGGGGTTGGGGCTAGCCACCGGACCGCCGCGTGTCACTGCGATCTCATCTCCGCCAACGCCATCAACATTGCCTGCCGCAACGATCACGCCCTTCTGGTAGCCAGCGCTGAACGGCATTTGGATATTGCCGATCACGATGTTCGTGCCAGCGGGCGAAGTGCCGTCAATCACCACCAACCGGCCAACCTCGATCCGCCCCGCTGTCGTGCCGTTGCCACCTCGTGTACCCGCAACCAGATCGACGTGACCGTCGCCGTTAACGTCGCCAGTCGCGATGTTCAGACCGTTTGTGTACGCACCCGTCGAACTGGAACTACTCGCGAACGATGTGAACGTGTGGATCAGCGTCAGCGTTCCCTTGACCAACGCAGCTCCGTCGTAGATGAATACTTTGCCAGCTTCATCAGTGGTCAAACCCGACTGCCCAGCGGGGTTGGCAGGAGCAACAGCAAGATCGAGAACCGTGTCGCTGTTGAAGTCGCCGAGTGCAACCGAGACCAGACCCGTGTATCCGGTGATCGGAGTCACAGTTGTGACAAGCGATCCCGTCTTGGTGAGCATCCGAACGGTGCCATCAGAGCCGCCGACTGCGAGTGCCACGACCGGGGGAGGCGGTGGCGAGACCTTGATGACGTTGAATGTCTCGCTTGCTCCCGCTGCCGGTGCGAGGTTCCCGGCTCTGTCGCTGGCCGTTCCCGCTACGAGCGAAATGCCCAGCGTGCCAGTGCCCGTGATGTTACTGATCGTCACCGTTCGAGTCGCGCCGCTTCCTGGGCTAACGGTCACAGTGCCGAAGGCAGTGCCGGTTCGGTTCAGCATCACATTACTCGCCAGCAGAGTACTTCCGTTGAAGTTCGTATCCGCATAGGTGACGGTATAAGTGATCGACCCACTTGTGGTGACCGTCGCGGACGGGGCACTGATTGTCACCGTGGGTCGAATTGTATCGGTCGAAGTGTTGCTCCCACCACCTCCCGTGACCAGGGAAACCGACTCGATGCCGATCGCCAGAAACAGCTGTTGGGTGGCACTTAATACGACCATGGTTTTCGACGGGATGTATGACGTGAGGTCGATTGCCTTTGCGGTCACTTTGACCAGGCCGCTCGCCTCGATGCCCGATAGGTCTCCCACCGTGCCGATCGCAACCGATTGACCGCCGTTGAGAGTCAACCCGTTCCCCGGCCCGCCGACAACCGCGGCAATCGTGCCAATCTGGTTGCTTTCCGCTTCGAGAGTCACCGACTCCGTCTGCGTCTCCACTGCGAGTTTCGCCACCTTGATCGACCCATTCACCCCCTCTCGGACCGGCCCGAATGAGGTCAGGTGGACTTCCGGGGTCGTGCTCAGATCGACCGGTTCACTCACCGTGATGCTGGCGGTCGTGATCTTGTCGCCAACCACCAGAACCCCCGCCGTGATCGTCGCCAGTTCCTCCGCACTCAGTCCCAGCGTGCCGTGGGCGACTGGCCCAGAATGCTCGCTGAGCAGGACGTCCGCGCCCCCGAGGTCGATAATCGTCCCGGCAGTCTGGGGGTGAATTGTCACGGTCCCGTTGCCGGTCGCTCCGCCGCGAATGGATGACAGCGGCCCGGCGGTGAGGGAGTGGATGTCGAGGCTATCCGTCGTGATGTTCACGCCGAGGAGTCCAACAAGCCGACCTGATTCGAGGACCACCGCTGTCGTGTCAAACCCGGCGGTGCCGCTGATCGTGAGGATGCCGGCCGCAATGAGTTGGCTGCCGATGAGCAATCCAGAGTTGCTGCCGGTGCCACCCTGACCCGTTCCCGTGATGGTCACGTTGCCCTGGATGGATCGGAAGAGACCGCCCACCATGTCCACACCCTGGCTGTCGGCTCCCGTTCCTCCGGTCCCCGACACCGTCACGTCGCCAGTAAACGAGGTGACCCGCGACCCCATTTCGGCATGGACGCCGTCGTTGGATTTGCCGCCGCCATCAAGCACGGTCCCGGTGATTGAGATGTCTCCGTCGTTGCTGGAGATCGTTCCGAGTCTGAGGAATACGCCGTGGCGGTTGTCGCCGACGAACTTGCCCCGTGTCACGCCAGTCACGGTGATGTCCCCGCCCGGCGCCATGAGTGCGTCGATGCTCAACACGACGCCCGAGTCTCCACCACCGCCAGTTCCGGTGACGAAGATCGAGCCGCTTCCTGACGTCGAGACGCCGTACACGCCGAAAGCGTTCGTGGCGATGATGTCGAGTGGCGAGCCGATGAAGACGCCATTGCCGTCGAAGTCGAGTGGCGTTGTCCCCGTGATGGTGACATCCACCGACCCGCTGGTGCTGATCCCTAACCCGGAGCCGCCAGCAAGTTGAATGATCACACCGATCTCGTTGGCGCCGATTCCGGGTGAACCGCCTCCCGTTCCTGTCATCAACACACTTCCTATCTCTGCGGCGGTCACCGTTCCGGTGATGGCTACCCCGCAGCAGTCAGCGCCGAGTCCTCCAGTCCCGGTAATCGTGACGCTGCCTGATTCCCCGGCCGAGACCATTCCATCAATGTTAACACCTTCGCAGAAGCTCCCATCGCCGCCCGTGCCGGTGATGGTCACGCCCCCGCCGCCCGACGTGATGACCGAGGACGCATAGACGCTCACTCCGTCGCTCTTCCCGGTGTAGAGGCGGATCACCATGTTGTCGGTCGGGTTGGCATCGCCACCGGTACCAGTGACTGTCACATTACCGCCGCCCGACGTGATCGTACCGCGGAGGACCCCCACCCCGGTGTTCGCGCCTGCGCTGGTGAACCCCTCTGCCCCGGCTCCGCCACCAGTTCCCGTGACCGTGACATCGCCGTCTCCGCCAGAGGTGATAGTCCCGTCGTCACAAATCCCGACGCCGAGATTTGCCCCATACGTAGGGCCCCCGAAGAAGCCGCCCGTCGGCCCATCGGCACTGCCCCCTTCCAGCCCACTGGTCACGCCACCCGTGCCCACGACCGTGACAGTTCCTGAACCGCCGGACGTGATGGAGCCCACGGTGACGTACACCCCGAAATTCCCGCTCAGCGCCGCACCACCTGTGCCGTTCACGGAGACATTTCCGCCTCCCGACGTGAGCGTGCCGCCGACCCAGACGCCCACATTGAATCCGCTGGTCTGCGAGCCTCCGGTGCCGGTAACAGTCACAGACCCGAGACCGCCTGCAGTTACTACTCCGTCAGTATTCAAGGTCACGCCGTTGTCGTTCCCCATCAGCCCGGTCCCGCCGGTGCCGGTGACCACCACGTCGCCGCCGCCCGAGGTGACGGTCGCATGATCAACGAACACACCTTGGTCGCCCTGGCCACCACCCGTTCCTCCGCCACCAGTCCCCGTGACAGTGACGGTTGCGGTCGCTCCCACCGAAGTGACTAATCCACCATTGAAGACATCGACCCCGTAGTTCGCTCCACCATCACCCGTCCCGCCGGAACCCACGATCCCAACTGAGCCACCTGCAGACGCGATTGCCCCCTCAGCCACGATCACGCCGCTGTTGTAGCCGCCGTCGCCGGTCCCGCCAGTTCCGTCGATGTTGACTTCACCGCCGCTCGATGACACGACCGCCTCTAATTGCAGGCTCACACCGTAGTGCCTTCCCTCATCACCGGTGCCGCCTGTGCCGGTGAGGGTGACAGTACCATTCACAGCCTTGATCGCGGTGCCGGTCCCGTCCACGACGACCCCGTAGTTGAACTTTCCGCCGTCGCCACCGATTCCGGTGACGGACACGTCCCCGTCGCCGCTCGCTGAGACTACGGCACCGGCAGCGATCGCCACCCCGTTCAGTGAGCCCGTGGTGTTCTGTCCCCCCTGGCCCGCGAGCGAGATCGAACCGTCGCTCGTGGAGATGTTGCCGCGAACGTCGAGCCCATCGAAATCGCCCACCCCTGTCTGTGCCGTGTAGTTGCCATCCAGTGAGATGTCGCCCGTGCTGGCCTTCACAGCCGCCGCCAACAAGACCTTCACCTCGTAATCTGCGGCAACGTCGAGGTTGTTGTTCCCGAAGTCCGACGTTCCCGCGAACGTCACGCCGGCTGAGACCTGGGTCAACGCGACCTCGACCGATTGTGTGTAGGGGTTCGTTCCGCTGTCGCCGAACGCGACCGAGGTGCCAGCGGCTGAGTCGGTCACGCGAACTGCGGTGTACGGTGTGCCGAACGTGACCGGTCCACTTCCTGTCGCAAGACCGCTGAACGTGGCGCTCGTGCCGAGGCTGATTCCGCTGGCCGTGGCTGTGAGGGTGAGTTGCTCGCCAGCTGTGTCGAGAAGGACGTTCAGCGTGGTGCCGTCAGCACTGAGCACCGCCGGGGCATATCGGTCTTCGAGTTGAAGAGCATCCAACCGCACGCCACGGTGATTCCGAATGGGCTTGGTCGCCGAACCGAACAGGCGAGCGTACCAGGGAGTGCGTGGCATTGGACGATTCCGGTGTGGGAAAGGGGCTTCTACCCGGATTCCGTAAACGCCCTCCGCAGCACGCCAGATTTTTTCGCTTTCTTGAAATTATGATGGGGCAGTGACTTGTGGCGAGTGGAGTTGTTCTGATTGTTTTTCTTCCGGACGGGTGACATGGTTCCGGGGCTGAAATGCTGGTTACGGACGTGGGGTGTGCATGTCGCCCGGAACCAATGAGAATGCGACGGATTCCTTGACACTCGCCAAACGTTCACTCCGGACTGACGACATGGCACGCCCACGAACTGGTCCGCGCGAGACTTGGCTGTGCCGACGTGACAAGACCGGGTAAACTTCACTCTGCGAGTCGCGTCTTGCGAATTTGGTCCCAAGATAGCCCGTGTATGCAGATGGATTCCGGCAGCTCGGTGACAACGTGGATTGGGCAAGTGGGCGGAGGCGACCACGAAGCCGCGTCGCGTTTGTGGGATCGTTACTTCGCTGGGATGATTCGCACCGCCACCGCGAAACTCCGCAACGTGTCACTCGCGCCGGCCGACGAAGAAGACGTCGCCCTCTCGGCGTTCCACTCGTTCTGTCAGGCCCTCGCCGAGAACAAGTTGCCGCACGTCCGCAATCGCGACGAACTCTGGCGAACGCTCGTGCTAATGGTCGCCGGGAAAGCGATTGACCTGCGCCGCCGACACGGCAGCTTGAAACGCGGCGGTGGGCTGACTGAGGTCGATCCGGAGGAACTCGCAGTCGTCACTGGTCACGAACCCGACCCTGCATTCGCCTCGCAATTGAACGAGGAACTGGAACTCCTCCTCTCGCGGTTGCCCGACGACGAGTTGCAGCGCATGGCTTTACTGAAACTCCACGGACACACGGCTGAGGAGATCGCCGAGGTTCTCGGGTGTAGCATGCGAACGGTCTCACGCCGGCTCACCCTGATCCGACGCACCTGGGAAACAACAACCCACGACGCACCGTGAATTGCCGAACCTTCCTTCGCCCCGTCGGACCTCCTCGTGACATCGACATCCTGGGACAACCTGCCACTCGACCAGTTAGAGCAGATTGACGCCGTTTGCGCGACGTTTGAGGCACGCTGGAAGGCCGGTGAGTCCCCACGCGCGGAGGACGCGCTCGCGGCTATCGCGGAGGAGATGCGCTGCCCGCTCCTCGTTGAGCTCCTTGGGTTGGAGGTCGACTACCGGCGCCAACGGGGAGACCGGGTCGCGGTGGAGGAGTTCGTTGCACGCTTCCCAACCAACGACGGTCTCATCCGCGATTTGTGGGGCGAACTCCCGGACGGGCTAACGGTTCACGACCGTGAGAACGACGGCACCGTGCCGCCGGTTGTGCCGGGGTTCGAGATCATCGGTGAGTTGGGGCGCGGCGGAATGGGTATTGTCTACAAGGCACGCCAGACAAAGCTGAACCGCGTGGTCGCTCTCAAGATGATTGCGACGGGAAGCACGAAGGGGCGGGGGCGGTTCGTAACCGAGGCTGCGGCCGCGGCACGGTTGAATCACCCGTACATCACGCAAGTGTACGAGATTGGTGAGACCGGCGGGCGACTGTTCCTGGTGATGGAGTACGTCGAAGGTGGTTCGCTCGACCGACTACTCGATGGCACGCCGTGGCCGACCCGAACCGCCGCACGACTCATCGAGGTGGTAGCCCGTGCCGTTCACTTCGCACACGAGAACGGCGTCGTCCACCGCGACCTGAAGCCCGCGAACATCCTCTTAGCAGGGGGTCGGGGACAGGGGAGAGAGAAGAGAGAAGAGCCCGGCACTGTCGGTTCGTCATCCCTCTCCCCTCTCCCCTTTCCCCTCTCCCCTGTTCCCAAGGTCGCCGACTTCGGCCTGGCGAGACTGCTCGACGAGGATTCGCAGACACGCACCGGCGAGGTGTTCGGCACGCCGCGGTACATGGCCCCAGAGCAAGCCGCTGGACTGACCGGCATCGGGCCACAGGCCGACATCCACGCGCTTGGGGTGATCCTCTACGAACTCTTCGTGGGGCGACCGCCGTTCCAGGGCGAATCGCTCATGAACACGCTCGAACAGGTTCGAACTCTGGAACCCGTTCCACCGCGGAGACTCCGCCCAACCCTGCCGCGAGATCTGGAGACGGTGTGCCTGAAGTGCCTGGAGAAAGAACCCGGTCGGCGATACTCGACCGCTGCGGCGTTGGCCGATGACCTGGCACGCTTCGAGGCCGGGCGGCCGGTTCTCGCGCGTCCGGTTTCGGCCGCGGTCCGCACATTGCGTCTGGCTCGACGAAACCCCGTGGTGACGGGAATGCTCGCCACCATCGTGCTACTCACCACCGCCGCGATCGCCGCACTGGTCGTGCAAAACCGCGAAGTTGTTGCGGCGAGGGATGCGGAGGCTTCGGAGCGTGGCAAGGCCGAGAGTGAACGCGACGACGCGAAGCGAGCCAGAAACGAGGCGGAGCGGAGCCTGTACTTCAGCATGATCGCCCAGTCCGATCTGCATGTCCGCAAGGGTGACGTGCCCAGCGCCAGATTGACTTTGAACGCCTGCCCGCTGCACCTCCGGAACTGGGAGTGGTACTACCTTGACGGCCTGCTCCGGTCCGACCTCCGCACGTTCGCAGCGGGAACCGCCCAGGCATCGTGGGTCTACGCCGTGGCACTTAACGCGGATGGTAAGCTCCTCGCGACAGGAGCCGGTGCTCCCCAATTCGTCAATACTCCACCGAGGGCACCTGGGGCGCTCAGAGTGTGGGACGTCGCGAGCGGCAGAACCGTTCTCGACGTGACTGGCAAGACGCTCGGTGTCACCGCAGTGGCGTTCGGGCCGGACTCGTCGTGGCTTGTTGCGGGCGAGATCGACATTCGCGGAAGCGCCACCGGGCCACTCCGAGCGTGGGAGGTTTCCACCGGCCGTGAGCTTTGGCGTGCGGCCTCGCGTGCGTACTCTGCCGTTCGCGTCAGTCCCGACGGTAAGTTGATCGCGGCTCGCGCGGTCTCGGGCGAGAATTACTGGAACTACTCGTTCCCCTTCATGGCCGAGGTCCACGCGCAGGTCGTCGTCCTCGATGCAGCCACGGGAAAGGAGAAGTTTACCCTCTCGGAGCGCTACTGGTGCGAGTTCACGGATGGGGGACAGAAGCTGCGGTCGAGTACGACAGACGGACGCGAGGAAATTCACGACGCAAACACGGGGCAACTTCTCTCGCAACCGGGGCCGACAAACCGCGCGATGGTCCGCTCGGCTTCTGGTGCATACGCGAATCGGTCCGAGACTCAGGGAGCCTTGCTCGTCCGCGGACAGGGCGAGCGGTTGCTCGGCGTGCTGCCGATCCGAACGCCCGGCGACTCGGCGCTCACGTTCAACGTCGATGGGAAATCACTCGCATCCGGCGACCCGGACGGGGTCATTCGCCTTTGGTCCGTCGGAGGAGAGGGCGAGCCGATTCTCCTGCGAGGGCACTCCGACCGCTTGCTGTCCCTCGCTTTCAGTCCGTCGGGCGACCGGCTCGCGTCGGGTGGGTGGGACGGGACTGCAAAGGTGTGGGACATCACGCACTCCCCCGAATACCAGCGGTTCGGGGTTCCGCTCCCGACGGACACAGGCGTGTGCGTCGACGCCATCGCGTTTCGAGCCGGGGGCGAGGAACTGGCGACGCTTCGGATTCCTGGGGGGCACCTCGACGTGTGGGGTGCGAGCGGTCGGACCGAGGGTCGTTCGATCCCGTTACGAGCGTGGCTCGGCGTCCCGCAGCGGAAAATCACGTTCGATCCAGCAGGTCGTCGCATACTTGGTCCAGCCGAGCCAGACGCCCGGTCCGTTGGAGTTTGGGACGTCGAGACTGGCAAGGAGATCGCTCGCTTCACCGGTCACACCGCCCAGGTTTCCTCGATTGCTGTGAGCCTGTCGGGCGAGCGAGTAGTTTCGGCCGCCGAATTAAACAACCCACTCCGAACCGAGATCGCCATTTGGAATGCCTCAACAGGGGAGCGGTTCGCGGCAATCGACCCGATCCTCGGGCGGCTGACCGCATCCGCACTCGACCCAAGTGGGTCGATCCTGGCGGTGGCATACCTTCCGGGTGAGAAGACCGCTCCTGTGATTCGGCTTCGGAAGGTGTCAACCGGTGAGGAACTGCCAGCGCCGAAGCCAACAGGATTCGTCACGGTGCTCGCGTTCGGACCGGACGGGCATTCGCTCGTCTGGGCAGACGAAGTGCAACTCGGCGTATGTGAACTGGCCACGCAGCAGACCATGACCACGCCACTGAGAGAGGCAGTGTTCGACCTGGCGTTCAGTCCGGACGGTTTGCGTGTGGCGGGATGTTCGCGTGAGTCTGTGTTCCTGTGGGAGTCGGCGACCGCACACCATGTTCTGACCTTGCCAGGGTTGGCCCGACTCCGCGACCCGCCGTTCAACCCGAGGGTGGCTTTCTCGTCGAGCGGGCGGCTTGCTGCGACGCAGTGGAACGGCACCGTGTTCCAGTGGACAAGTCGCTTTCAACGACCCTGACCAAGAGGCATGGCGGCTGTGTCCTTCGGTTTAGCCAACGTCACCATCTATTTGAACCGTGATGATCGGTTGGAATAGATTTTCGGTATTGAGAGCCATTTTGGAGCCTTCTCGGTGAACGCGAACTGTTCCCCAATCGGTGTTGAGATCGCTGGCTTTGGCTCACTTCGCCACGAACCCCGAACTGGAACGAGCCGCCCTTTTCCCTCGGAATCGCGTCCCAGAACTTTCTCGACCTGAACGCGACCACCGGCCACGCCGTTCGGGAGGGTGGCAGGGTCATTCCTTGTTCTTCGGCGTGAAACTCCATACTTCCGGGGATCGAACGCCGGGACGGACCTCACCACTCGGCACTACCCACAACGCATTCCATCGCACACATGGGACAGTCACCCGTGGGGCGGACAGTTCGCCGGCCTCGACCCACATCTTCGTCTTCGAGTCGTAACGGATGACTTTCTTGCGGAAGCCCTGGTGTTTGTCCGGTGCAACTCCGACCTGGGAACCGTCGTCGCCGCCAAGAATGAAGAACCCCGAGGTGTTGGTCGATGCCAGTGAAGGTGCGGCCACGACCGAATAGGGCAAGTCCGCGACCCGCTTCCAGCCCTTGTCGTCGTAGCGGTAAGCGTCCTTCAAGTAACGGCGTTCGATCTTCTCGCCTTTGCCGACGACAAGATCGGCACCGCCGAGCAGCCAGAACGCCCCATCGAAGCTCGCTGCGACCGCAAGCATCCTTCCGCTGCCGGGCCAAGCGTCGATCTGCTTCCACTTCAGTTCCGTTGCGGCCAAGTCGATCTTCCACGCGAGCTTCAGTGTGTCCTTGGAATCGGGCTTCTCCTGGCCACCGGCAACGTACAGAGTGTCGCCAACCAACGCACCGCAGGCGTTGGCGAGCGGCTTCGGAAGCGACGGGAATTTGATCGTGACCAGTTTGCCGTCTCGCCAGTCGAGTCGAAAGGCATCGGCGTAGTGGTGGTCCATGTCGCTGCCACCCACGCACACCACTCCAGTCCCGTGCGTCACGCAGACACCATACCCCAGCGGGCGGGGCAACTTGCCGGCGACCTTCCATTCGCTGTTCGGCTTCTCCAGTACGAAGACGGTGTCGTACCAGACTTTCTTCCCGCCATCCCACGGCTTCTTGTCGGGGAAGTTTGCTCCACCGGCGACGATCAACGCACCGTTGCTGACCCCGGCGAACGGGCCGGCGAACCCCTCCTTGTCTGGCAACGCAGGCAACCGATTCCACTCCCCGGCTGGGGCGTCGGAACTGGCGAAAATCACAACCGACAGCATGATCGCCATCATGGGTGTTGCTCCACAAATCCGGCCATGGGTTCAGGAGTGACACATCGTCCCACATTGGGAACATGTGGGTCATCAGCGTCGACAGTTTCTCTCGGTGCTTCGTCGGCAGGTCGGTCAGACGATCTGTCGGACTTTCCAGTCGAGGCATTCGTAGAGGAAGCCATCAGAGAGGTTGAGGAGGAAGTTGCGTTGCAGGATTGCGACAAGCGATGGATGCTCTGCCGTCATCAAGGAGGCGGTCGATGGCGGCAACGCGGACGCGGTTGTCGAAGAACGCGAACACGGGCAGAATCCATGCCTGTGTCCTTCGAGGGTTGGTCTGGTGACCCCCAAGAAGGCACAGGCTGGATCTTTTGGAAAGATCAATCAACGCAACGTCTTACAACCTGTCGCGTTCACCGATAAGTCTCCATAATCCGACCGATTTCCTGCGACTGTCCAGAAACCCGAAGCGTCAGTGAGGGCCATAACCGGCTTCGCCGGCGCTTCGAGTTTGTGTCAACATCGACCCGACCGGTTACACTCATCAGATTCCAGCAATTGCAATACCCCCGTCGAGTACACTCAGACCGAAGCCGCCAAGCGACGCTCCGGTGAGCGGTGCGAGATACACCACGCCCGGCGAGGCACTCTGCGTCAACAACGCCAGGTTCTGCTGCAACCCCGTGGCCGCGACGTGAGTGGTGGAGTGATCCACCACAGCTACGCCTGTCCGATACGTCCCTTGATCTGGACCGGTGCTGACAATCGAAGCCGCCCCCAGGCTCGCTGAAACATTGATCGAGTACACCCCAACTCGCACCTGTTCGTTGGCGGGGTTGGTCAGCGGATCGAGTGCTGAGAACACCAACTCGTCCTTTCCGTCGCCATTGGAGTCCACAAACGCTACGCGACCATCACGACTGATGGCATTCGCTGGCCCGCTGAGCGAACCGAACGGCGCGAACGCGGTTGAGCCATTGGCAGCCAGAGGGAGTTCGGCGAGTGCCCCTCCCTGGAGTTGGAGAACCTTGACCTTGATCTGCTGAACCGCGGGGTTACTGCTTGCAACGGGACCGCCGCGAGTGACAGCGATCTCGTCGCCACCAAGCCCATCGACGTTGCCCGCAGCCACAATAACCCCCTTCTGGTATCCCGACCCAAACGGAGTCTGGATGCCGCCGATGACATTATTCAACCCAGATGGCGAGTTGCCGTCGATCACGACCAATCGGCCGTATTCTTGCAACCCGGCAGTGGTCCCGTTGCCGCCTCGCGTTCCGGCGATCAGATCGATTTGGTTGTCGCCGTTGACGTCGCCCAGAGCGATGTTCAAGCCGTTGAAGTATGGCCCGCCTGTCACATCCGGACCATCGTGGGTCGCGAAAGGTGTGAACGTGCGAATCAGCGTCAAAGTTCCCGTCGCCAGTGCGGCTCCGTCGTAGATGAACACTTTGCCTGATTTGCTGGCACTCAATCCATTCACACCCAACGGGTCGGCAGCGGCCACCGCGAGATCGTCGATCCCGTCGCCGTTGAACCGTCCGAGAGCAACCTCGACCAGACCCTTGTACTGCGAGGTCGCAGTATCCAGCGGACGGACAAGGCTCACGACGTCTCCGGTAAGCGCGTTCACCATCCGAACCGCCCCGCCCACATCGCCAACTGCGAAGCTCGCCAAGTTGCTGACCACGAAGGTCGTGCTCGGTCCCGCTGCTGGTGCTTGATTTCCAGCCGTGTCGTTCGCGGTGCCAGCGGCCAGCGAGATTCCGAGAGTCCCGTCACCCGTGATGCCGCTGATGGTAACCGTTCGCGTGGTACCCGTGCCGGAATCGACGCTCACGATGCCATTGGCTGTTCCGGTCTTGTTCAACGTGACATTGGCCGCCGTCAACGTGCTTGCGTTGAAGTTGGCATCCGCGTAAGTGATTGTGTAGGTGACTGGTCCGGTTGCCGTGGTCGCCGCGGACGGAGTGCCAATGGTTACAGTCGGGCCGGTGCTATCGTAGTTGAACTTGTCGGCGGCGGAAGTCGCAGATGGTCCACCAGGAGTTGTGACGATAACATCCACGAGACCAGCGGCGTGCGCGGGTGTCACCGCTGTGATCGACGTAGCGCTCACAACCACGACACTCGTGGCTGCGACGCCACCAACAGTCACTACCGTGGCCCCCGTGAAGTTTGTGCCGGTGATCGTGATCGCAGTGCCGCCTGCGATGGGACCGATGTTCGGACTCACAGCGGTAACCGTTGGAGCGACAACGTACGTGAAGTTGTCTGCCGCAGTGATTGCAGATGTACCGTTGGGTGTTGTCACGATGACATCTACGAGACCCACCGCGTGTGCGGGTGTCGTGGCGGTGATGGTCGTCGCGTTGACGACCACGACGCCTGTTGCCGCAACGCCGCCAACGGTTACTCCCGTGGTCCCCGTGAAATTGGTACCCGTAATCGTGATCGAAGTTCCACCTGTGCTGGGCCCGGTACTCGGGCTGACGGCGGTGACCGACGGAACAGTAGAGTAAGTGAACTTGTCGGCGGCTGAAGTCGGGGATGTTCCGCTGGGTGTTGTCACGGTGACATCGACGAGGCCCGCCGCGTGTGCGGGTGTCGTGGCGGTGATGGTCGTCGCGTTGACGACCACGACACTGGTGGCTGCTACGCCGCCAACGGTTACCGCTGTGGCTCCCGTGAAATTGGTACCCGTAATCGTGATCGAAGTCCCACCCGTGAGCGGGCCACTATTCGGGCTCACAGCCGTCACTGTCGGAGCAGCAGCGTATGTGAACTTGTCCGCGGCTACGAGAGCAGACGTTCCGCTGGGTGTTGTCACAGTGACATCCACAATGCCCACAGCGTGCGCGGGTGTTACTGCGGTGATGGTGGTGGCGTTGACGACCGTGAAGCTGGTGGCTGCTGTGCCACCGATGGTTACCGCCATGGCACCCGTTAAATTGGTACCCGTAATCGTAATCGATGTCCCACCCGCGAGCGGACCACTGTTCGGGCTCACAGCCGTCACCGTGGGAGCAGTAGTGTATGTGAACTGGTCCGCAGGCGACGTGGCGGACGGGCCGCCGGGAGTCGTCACGACGACATCGACAACGCCCGCCGCGTGTGCGGGTGTAACAGCGGTGATGGTGGTAGCGTTGACGACCGTGAAGCTCGTGGCTGCCGCCCCGCCAATCGTCACCGCGGAGGCGCCCGTGAGATTGGTCCCCGTAATCGTGATCGAAGTCCCACCCGCGATCGGACCGCTGTTCGGACTTACGGCCGTGACTGTCGGTGCCGCAACCGCAACGTAGGTGAATCCGTCCGCAGCGGACGTCAGAGAGTTTCCACTCGCGGTTGAGACAACGACATCCACAAAGCCCGCTGCGTGCGCAGGCGTCGTGGCGGTGATTGTCGTGGAATTGACGACCACGACGTTGGTAGCTTGCACGGTTGGTGCCCCGACCATCGTCACGATCGCGCCTGTATAGAAGTTCGTGCCGGTGATCGTGATCGTCGTTCCGCCCAACATCGACCCGGTGCCTGGTAGGACACCCCCGACCGTCGGAGCGGCGGCATAGAGAAACCCGCCGGTGACTAAGACAGAGCCACCGTCCGGGTTGCCGACCAAGACATTTGCCGCACCAAGCGGGTTCGCTGGAGCCGTGACAGTAATCGATGTGCCGGTGACGGTCGTGGCGAGGACCGGCGCCGCGGCACCGAACTTGACTGTCGCTCCTGCCACGAAGCCTGTCCCAGTAATCGTGACGACCGTGCCGCCAGCGGGGAGGCCACCACCCGGGTTAATCAAAGAAACCGTTGGGTTAACGATTTGGTAGTTGTAGCCATTAGTGGCAGTGAAGAAACCAGTGTCTGGATTGGTGACCTTGACATTAACCAGAGTCTGACCCCCCGCCGCAGGAGTCGTGACGGTAAT
>JAIOPV010000168.1 GCA_021413735.1 Planctomycetota bacterium | reverse complement strand
AGCGGGGTGACGTATCAGTGTTTTGGTTTTAGCCCTGGAAGGGCGTCGGATGGTAGCCAGGGGTGGAGCGAAGCGTAACCCTGGAAACGTGAACCAAACACCCAAAACGCTGAACACGCCCGAGTCCAAAATGCACACAATCCCGACACGCACCATCCCGGAAACACTCGGCGACCGGTGACCTCGATTCGCTTCGGACCAGGGGTTGCGCTTCGCTCCACCCCTGGCTACCATCCGACGCCCTTCCAGGGCTAAAACCAAGAAGGTATCCCGCTCGCCGGTTTCGTTCGTAACAGGAATGTAACGGAACTGTTTCGACACACGGTTTTTCCAGGATCAGGGTTGGTTCGGTTCAGCTGGATCGTCAGAATGGCAGCCTGATTGACAGTGCCACCGTATCCGGAGGAAGTTCCATGATTCGCCGGTTGCCGATTATGCCGCTCGCGTTCGCGGCTACATTCGGCGCATTCTCGCTGACTTCGGTCCTGCTCGCGCAGCCGCCCAAGACCGCTCCGGAGATCAAACCGGGCGACATCCGCGGCTCGCAACAGGACAACGCCAAGCTCTACCAACGGTTCGCGGATGATCTGCTCCGCCTCGCTCAACGTTGGGAAAAGAGCGACAACGTCGACGAAAAAGAACGAGCCAAAACTCTGCGAGCCGCACTCAAGATCGCTGATGAAAAGGGCGTCAAGAACCTGTTTGAAGAGATCGTCAAGGGTCTCGCGGGCGGTGGCGACATCAAGGTGCTCCCCAACAAGGACGCGAAGTTGATCGCGGCCCTTGAGGAGATCCTCCTGACCCTCGAAACCGAGGACGATGCCGCCCGCATCAAGCGTGAGATCCTCGAACTCACGAAACTCCGCGACGAGATCGCGAAGCACAAGCGAGATCAGGAAAACATTCTCGCTCGCACCGAAGGCAAGGGCAACAAGGACACGATCGCGAAGGATCAAAAGGATCTGGCGGCACGCACCGCTGAAACCGCGAACAAGTTCCCAGGCCAGGACCCGAAAGCCGACCCGAAGAACCCGAACGCGAGCGGCAACCCAGAAGCGAAGGATCCGAAGGCTGAACCGAAGCCCGAAACGAAGCCAGGCGAAGCCAAGCCCGAGAACAAGCCTGACACCGGCGAGACCAAGAACGACGCCAAGCCGAACGCGGGCGACCCGATGATGGGTGGCATGGGCGACCCGAAGGCTGGCGGCGAACCGAAGCCGATGCCGATGGGTGGCAAGCCTGCTGGCGACGACAAGCCTTCGCCGAAGGATGGCGCCGACCCGAAGGCCGGTGGCGAACCAAAGCCGATGGGTATGCCGATGGGCGGCATGCCAATGGACCCGAAGGATCCGAAGCCAGGCGATCCGAAGCCAAGCGAGAGCAAGGCAGCAGGCGAAGGTAAAGGCGATCCGAAGCCGTCAGACGGGATGCCCGGTGGCGAAGGCAAGCCGATGAGCAGCGAAGGCATGCCGATGGGTGGTATGCCAAGCCCACCGAGCGCGTCGAAGCCAAGCCCAGGTGGCCCGCCTCCGAGCGGTCAGCCAAGCCCGGGTGGCCCGCCGAAGCCGAAAGACGACGCTCAGGAGAACGTTCAGCAGGCCGTTCCGCAACAGGAAGGCGCCGAGCAGGACATCAAGAAGGGCGACCCCAAAGAAGCGACCAAGAAGCAAGACGAAGCCATCAAGAAGCTCGAAGCCGCTCTGAAGGAACTCGAAAAGCGTCTGAAGCAACTCCGCGAGAAGGAACTGGAAAAGCTCCTCGCGAACCTCGAAGAACGTGTTGGCCGCATGCTTCGCATGCAGATCGAAGTGTACGAAGCGACCAAGAAGATTCACAACGACGTGACGAAGAACAACAACCAGAAGACGACCGCTGACGTTCAGAAGTCGCAGTCGGAAGCCGACAAGGAACAGGCCATCGTTGTGGAAGCCGACAAGGCTCTCAAGTTGATGGAAGGCGAAGGTTCGGCCGTGGTGTTCGCTGGCGTTCTCGCCGAAGTTCGCCAGGACATGATCGCTGTTCAGAAGCGTCTGAACGAAGGTCGGGTTGAAGGCCGCCGGATGACGGAATCCGAAGGCACTCAGTTGATCGAAGAGCAGATCATTGAACAACTGACGCTGATGAAAGAAGCACTGAAGAAGGCCAAGCAAGATCTTCAGGACTCGAAGGGCAAGCCAGGCGACCCGAAGGAGCCAGGCAAGCCGAACAACAAGTTGATCGACCTCATCAACGAGTTGAAGCTGATTAAGTCGCTGCAGGAGCAGGTCAACAAGCGGACGATCTCTCACGAGAAGCAAGATCCGGGCGTGCAGGCGAAGGATCCTGCAGTGCAAGCCGACCTGAAGTTGCTTTCCGAGCGGCAGAAGGTGTTGCAGGAGATGCTGCACAAGATCGCGACGCAGGCGAATCAGTAATCGGTTTCGGGTAACGAGTTAAACGTTTCGAGTTGACACTGGACCTCCGCACAACGGAGACTCTGGTGTCAACTCGAAACGTTTTTTTGGGGGTGCCGTGCGATTGCAAGTATCACGTATCACATTGCGTTGGGTAGGGTCAACCCGGGAACAACCTTCCTCCAACACCAGCAACCATTCCACTCATTCCGCCACCACTTCTTAATCCAGCAACTCGCCCAAATCCGTGCGGAGACGGTGGAGAACTCGAGACTTCGCCACTCGCACCGCACCCGGACTCATCGACAAATCCGCTGCCACGTCCGTTGCGGCTCGCCCTTCAACCGCTGTCTGCCAGAACGCCTGCCAGGTCTTCGGCTCGAACTCGGCGCGAAGCAACTCCAGCGCCCGATGCAGCAACGCTCCTTCCGCTTCGTCCGCAACGACAACCTCGTCAGTAGGCAACGCTCCGGGCACCTGGGCCAGCAGATCGCGGGCTTCGCTGCCACCCACACCGGCTGGTTCCTTCTCTCTGCGTCGGAAGTGATCGTTCACTTTGTTGCGAGTGATCGTGCGGAGCCAACCGCGGAACGTGTCGCTGGGTCGTTCGCGACGGAAGCCATCGAGGTGAGTCGCAACGGACTGGAACACTTCTTGAAACACATCGGCGGCATCGTCCGGCTTCAGCCCCCAACCCCGGCACCACGACAACACGAGCGGCGCGTACAGCGTAACGAGTCGTTCCCATGCGGCAGCATCTCGGGCGCGTGCTCCGTCGAGCAGGCTCCGGTGCGTGCCCATCTCAGAGGCTTGATCGTTCCCGTTGATGGTTCTCGCGTTCTTCATGGCGTGCCCGGCAGCGGACAGCAATGGGGAGGCTTCGTTACAGTGTGCGCCACGGTTGGAGCAATGTCGATGAAGAACCACTGTGTAACGCCATATCGTTAGAATGGTGACGCCTCTGCTCCCGCCTCGCGTCGCGGAGTGATCGTGCGGAACACAACCTGCCCAGACCAGGACGACCTCTCCCGGTTCGCCGTTGGCGATCTGGATGCGATCGCATTTTCTCGCGTTGCGGATCATGTCGAACACTGCCCACATTGCGAAGCGACATTGCGAACGCTCGAAGCGCACACCGATGCTCTGGTCACTGCGTTGCGTCAGCCGATGGGTCCGAGCAGTGTGGAGGTTCCCGCCGCGCTGATGACAGCCGCCCAAGGTGCGCTCGATTCGTGCGTGCCGATCATCGGATTCGCCGGCGAGCCACCGCGACAGGTCGGCAAGTTCGAACTGTGCGAAGAACTCGGCCGCGGCTCGTTCGGCACGGTGTTTCGCGCGTTCGACAAAGAACTCGAACGCGATGTGGCCGTGAAGATTCTGCGTTCCGGTCGGCTGGCGGGTGCAGGCGAAACGGAACGCTTCCTTCGCGAAGCCCGCAGCGCCGCACAGCTCAAGCATCCGGGAATTGTCTCGCTTTACGAAGCCGGGCAGACTCCCGAGGGTGTGTGCTACATCGTCGCCGAGTTGATTCGCGGCAAGACGCTCGCGGAACGTCTCGAAGAACGCCCCTTCGATCCGCAATCTGCCGCGAGACTGATCGCCGAAGTCGCCGACAGCCTCGAAGCGGCCCACAGACTCGGTATCGTTCACCGCGATGTGAAACCGTCGAACATTCTCCTCGACTCTGACAGCAAGCCGCACATTACCGACTTCGGCCTCGCGAAACGGGAAGCCGACGACGTCACGATGACCTCGGAAGGCGAGGTTCTCGGCACGCCCGCGTATATGTCACCGGAACAGGCCCGCGGCGAATCGCATAGCGTCGATGCACGCACCGATGTCTACAGCCTTGGCGTGATCCTGTATGAACTGCTGACGCGCGAACGCCCCTTCCAGGGCAATCGCCGAATGATGTTGCTGCAAGTGCTACAGGACGAACCGCGTGCCCCGCGACGGCTCAACGACAAGATTCCCCGCGATCTCGAAACGATTTGCCTCAAGGCGCTCGCGAAGGCTCCCGGACGTCGATACGGCACTGCCCGCGAACTGGCCGACGATCTTCGCCGCTTCCTCGATGGGTTGCCGATCAAGGCTCGCCCGATTGGATGGGTGGAACGCTCCTGGCGGTGGTGCCGACGCAACCCCGGACCGGTCGGCGTGCTGGTCGCGCTGACGATTGGCTCAGCGGTGGGGCTGTGGCATCTGTCGCGACTGAACGAGCGACTGGTGCGTTCGACCGCACTTGAAGGGGCTGCACAGCAAGCCGAGACTTTGGAGAGCCTGAACGAGTTCTACTCGGCGGCGGTTGATCGCGCTCACGCGAAGGTGGCTTACGATTACAGCACGCGGAAGGACTCGCTGCCGCTGCCGGCGACATTAACCATCGACCTCGGCAAGCACATCAGCGAACGCAGCGAATCCGGGATGCAAGTTCGCCTCTACAGCGACTACCCCTGGAAGTTCCGCACGAATCGCGCCCCGATGGACGCCTTCGAACGTGACGCCCTGAGTCGACTTCGCGAGAAGCCAGACGACCCGGTGTATCAGTTCGAGGAATACGAAGGCCGGCCAGTGCTGCGTTACGCGATTGCTCGAAAGCTGAAGGAGTCGTGTCTGGGTTGTCACAACAAGGATGTCGTGAACAGCCCGAAGCTCGACTGGAAGGTGGGTGAGGTTCGCGGCGTCGTGGAGATCATTCGTCCGTTGGATCGCGACGCGGACCGCATTCGTGCCGGCTTGCACGAGACGTTCTTGCTCGTGGGAATTGTGGCGGGTTCGCTGCTGGGGCTGACGGTGATCTTCGTAGTGACCGTGAGCCGTCGCGCTGGCACCCGCAAGTATGCGTGAGCACGATTCCCGATTCACTGATTGAATCCGCTGACAGGTAGGCCGTCGCTGCGTTGTCCGAGTTGGCGGTAGACGTTGATGTCGATTGAATCGCGGATGAACTGGACCGACCCATCTGCCATCGTGAAGCCGGCTCCACCTGTGTGAACACTGCTGAAGCTGGTTGTTTCCCAGTCGCCCTGGCCCGTGTACTTGTTGAGCGGGTCCAGGGTTCCGGTCAGGTTGCGAGCGTGAGCGCAGTTATCTTGCTTGGCGCTGGTGGCCCATTGAGCATCGCCGTAACGCGATTCGCCCACCATGAACACGTTGCTGGTGCCGTCGGTGATCGATTCCAGGCTGATCCGCGAGCCAGCGTACAGCACGCCGTTGATGAAGAAACCACGTGATCCGATAACACCGCACGATGCATTCGAACAGCTCGGAGCCGTGCCGCCACCCGACACGCCGTTGTAGCTATTCAAGAGAGCATTCTTCTGGAAACGAGGATCGGACGGGCAAGTGTAAACGCTCATCGGCGTGATGACGTCGAGGTTCGGCGAGATGAGGAAGACCGTGCCATCCGTGAAGGGAACGTTCAGGTTCATCTTGCTGTAGAGGGCGTTCTGTTCGAGGTACGGCAGAATCAGAACGGTCCACGGAGCACCCTGCCCACGGAGAGCGTTTGAAGGAAGTTGGCACCAGTTTGTGGAGTTGGTCGGGGGATTGTTCGAGATGTACCCCGGTGGAAGCACGCCGCATGCGGAGTGGTAGCTGTGCAACGCAAGCCCGATTTGTTTGAGGTTATTCTGGCACTTCATGCGAGACGCAGCTTCGCGAACTTTCTGCACGGCCGGCAGCAACAGGCCGATGAGTACGGCGATAATCGCGATGACAACGAGAAGTTCGATGAGCGTGAAGCCGCGACGGAGGCGATTCGACATGACTGGCTCCCGAGCGTGTGAGTTTTCCCGGCTGTTGTGCCGGGCGTCGGGAGGAAGTGCGTAAACGATGGCGGGAGTCCGCCAAGAAATTTTCTGGGATTTCGCGAAGGAGTGGAAATGTCAGCGGGTCAACAGCTCGACCATGTCATCGATGATCTCACGCCCGGCCTGTTCGCAAATTCCCGTACTCGTATCCGTTGGATGAATCCGAACCGCCGTCACTGAAAGCAGAGCGTTGATCGCCGTTTGCTTCTCCTTTGCCCACCATTCGACCCGCTCAGCCAACCCTCGCAGGATCGGCCCAAGCCACAGTTCGTTGTCTGGAAGGAGAGGTCGCGCACCCACAGATTCCCAAGCCGCCGGCAATTCACTCGCACGAGGTAACCGATCCCACTCGGATGGAGGTACGGTCCAGATTGCCACTCCAGCCGGCGTGATTAGTTCGAGGCCCGGGATAGTTCCTCGTGCCAGTGTGTATCGGACGTGAACGAAGTAACCGCCGTGCTTTCGGACGCTATATAGGACTCGCCATTCCAAGTGCCGAGCTTCTGTGCTCGGCGTGAGTGTTCGGTGAATCATCCCATTTCCAACGAGTGGATCACCGCGAGTGCCCTTCGCCCTGAAGGGGCGTGACAACATAGCCCGGGGCAAGGCTGCGAAGCGGTCGCAGCCCCGGGACCAACCACCGAAACGCACGCACCCTGCAAGGGTGCGACACGTTTGCATTCTCCAATGGACTGCGGCTCTTGTCCCACCCTTTCAGGGTGGATCATGGGATTTGTGGTATTCCCGGGGCGTCGCCTTCGGCTTGCCCCGGGCTATGTTGTTCCGCCCCTTCAGGGCGAAGACAAAAGACAACAGCACTCGGCGTACTCCACTCCCGGTTTCACGCCAAGGCTTCATCGACCACGAAGCCGCCGACGTCGGTAAGGCGTTCGTCGCGGCCCGAATGCAGGTACGTCAACTGCTCGTGATCCAGTCCCAGTAGGTGCAAGATCGTCGCGTGGAAGTCATTCACCGACGTCGCCTTCCCCACTGTCTTCAGCCCGAAATCGTCGGTCTCGCCGACAGCCACGCCGCCCTTCGAGCCGCCGCCAGCCAGCCACATCGTGTACCCCAGCGGGTTGTGGTCGCGACCCTTGCCGCCCTGACTGTTCGGCGTGCGGCCGAACTCGCTACACCACACCACCAGCGTGTCCTTCAGCATGTCACGCTGCTTCAAATCCTTCAGCAACGCCGCAATCGGCTTGTCGACGTGGCCGCACATCTTCTCGTGGTTCGCGTTCACGTCGTCGTGCGCGTCCCACTGCGTCACCAACGGACCGCCACCCGAATACACCGTCACGAATCGCACGCCGCGTTCCAACAGCCGACGTGCCAGCTCGAGAGATCGACCGCTTCCGGTGCGTGCTGCTGCATCCGGAACGCCAACTCATAGTTCGAAGCGCGAGCGTCGAGTTCCGAATCGCCCGCGGGAGTGTTCAACGCATTCAGCTTGTTCACGAGGTCGAACGAACGACGGTTTTCGTCGGCTCCGACATCCGCCGGCGGTCGCAGATTCTGAATCGGATTTGCCCCACGTCGCAGCAGCGTGCCCTGATACACCGCAGGCAGGAACGCCGCCGACCAGCACGGAGCACCGCCTTCCGGCACGCCCTCGGGTTGTGGCATCACGCAGTACGCGGGCAGGTTTTCGCTAACGCTGCCCAGACCATAAGTGACCCAACTGCCCAGACTCGGGAAGCCCATCAGCGTGCGGCCGCTGTGCAATTCGTAGATCGCCGGAGCATGAATCGTGCTGGTTCCGTAGCACGAACGCAGCAAACAGAGATCGTCGGCACACGTTGCGAGGTTCGGTAGCAGATCGGATATCTCAAGGCCACTCTTGCCGTGCTTCGCGAATTTCCGTGTACTCGGGAGGACGACTTCGCCGCCGCTCGTGAACTGACTTTTCGGGCGGCCGGTGCTTTCGGGAAGTGGTTTGCCCGCCCATTTGGCGAGAGCCGGCTTTGGGTCGAACAGATCCATCTGGCTCGGACCGCCGACCATGAACATGAAGATGACCCGCTTCGCCTTCGCCGCGAAGTGGGGAGCCTTCGCTGCAAGCGGATTCTTCGACGCCGGAAGTTTTGTGTCAGCCCCCCGCGATTCCTGGCTCAAAAGCCAGTTCAGAGCGATGCCGCCAAGCCCGCCGCCAGACTGAAATAGGAAGTCGCGGCGCGATGTCGAATTGGGATAATGTGTGTTCATCGTATCAGCGTACCTCTCCGGACTGAGCGGTGCAAGAACCTGGCACCGCGCGGGTATAATCGCGGTGGTGCGGTCGGAGAGGGATTTTCCGACAGTTCAAACCCACCGTTCGACATTCCTTAGTTTCTGAATCGGTCGAGCGACGTTATTGTGCAGTGTTAGCGGATCGCGCCAGATTGCGCGCGACCTGTGACTTCATCCGGTGAGGGAGATTTCGCGATGGGTGTTCCGTCTGGGGAGATCATAGCACGGCCAATGGTCGCCCGTGCGTGTGGATGTCTTCAGGAATTTCAGCACTACACGGTCGATAAGTACCGGGAACAGCGTAAAGCGAAATTCCAGAAGACGCGTTGCCCAGTGTGCGTGGCAAAACTCGTTGAAGAGCAACGGATCGCTGCGACGCTGCCGAAGAAAGGCGAAGCGTTCAAGTCGCTCCCCACTGGAGCGCAGATTTCGATGGTTCGGCGAGCGGATAACACCTGGACCGGCACGCTGATCGCCGATGGAACGACAGTCGAAGCGGTTGGCGAAGGTCCGCAAGGGGTGACGCTTGCGTTGGCTCGGAACTGGCTCTTGGCTCGCGGAGCGGGAAAGGCCACGCCGGCAGCGGCAACGCCTGCCCCAGCGGCAGCAGCAAAGCCCGCAGCGACAGCGGCAACTCCGGTGAAGCCGACCGCAGTTGCAGCTGCGCCGAAGCCGGCACCAGCACCCAAGGCCGCGCCCTCGAAGGCGAAGCCGGTGTGACGCTCAATCGACATACGGGTCTGCGCCGATGTCCTTGAGCATCTCCTGGCGATGCTTGTCGTGATTCTTCAGATCGAGACGCTGTCGATAATGGCGGCGTTCGATCTTCGTCTGCGCCATGCGAAACAACGGCGCATACGCATTCCAGTTCTTATCGCCACCGCGTTTGCCGAACGCCATCAGTTCAGCCTGTCGAGCATTGCCCAACCCTTCGAGTAACTGATCTTCCAGCGACACCAAAAACTGTGCGCTTCCAGGGTCGCCTTGCCGACCGGCACGCCCGATGAGCTGTCGATCCACTCGCTCGGCCTCGTGACGCTCCGTGCCGATGACGTGCAACCCACCCGCCTCAGCAACGCCGATCCCGAGTTTGATGTCGGTTCCGCGGCCGGCCATGTTCGTCGCCACTGTCACCGCACCGGGCTGGCCCGCCAAGGAAACAATCTCGGCTTCGCGTTCCGTCTGCTCGGCATTCAGCACTTGATGTGTGACACCGCCAGCCGTCAGTTTCGCCGAGAGCTTCTTGCTCGCGTCGACGGTTCGGGTGCCGATCAGCACGGGACGCCCCGACACCAACATCTCGCGAGTCTTCTTCACGACGGCGTCGAACTTCGCGTCTTCGGTGGGATACACTTCGTCGGGCAGAACGACTCGCTTCGTCGGGCGGTTCGTGGGGCCGCTCGTTGTCCAGAGCCGATACACCTTCCGAATCTCCCAGAAGTTCGGCATCAACGTTCCGCTCATGCCGCCGAGTTTGCCGTACAGCCGGTAGAAGTTCTGGAACGTGATCTGTGCCGCGTGCTCGCTCGGCATGTTGATCGGCACCTTCTCCTTGGCTTCAACCGCTTGGTGTAGCCCATCGCGCCAGTGCCGGTCGGGCATCGGCCGACCGGTGCCTTCCTCGATGATAACGATCTTGTTCTCGCTGCTGATGATGTACTGCTGGTCGCGAATGAAGCGGTAGTGAGCCTGAAGCGCCTTCTCGACGGCATCGAGAATCTTGTCCATTGCCTTCGCGTGCTTTCCGCTCGGTGGGTCGGAGTAACGCACTTGCTTGCGGCCGGCGTCGGTCAGTTCGAGTTTGTCCTTCTTCATGTCGAGCGTGAAGTGCTCGTTCCGCACGAGTTCACGGGCGACCTTGTCGGCCCACTCATAGATGAGCCGTTCTTCCGGTTCGGCGAGTCTGGTGGGGTTCGCAATAATCAGCGGCGTTTTCGCTTCGTCGATGAAGATGCTGTCGGCTTCGTCGACGATCGCGTAATGTAGCGCACGCTGAACTCGCGGATCGAGGCGAGCAGCCCCCGCGCCAGGCAGCCAGGGTGTCCAGAACGGCGTTGTGGTTGTTTGTCCGCCTCGCACCTTCAGGCGATCTCGCAGGAAGTCGAAGCCGAACTCGGCCGCGGTTCCGTAGGTCACGTCTCGACGGTATGCTTCGATCCGGGGAGCGTCTTCCATCTTCTGGAACAGACAGCCGACACTGAGGCCGAGTTTCGTGTACACCGGCCCGATCCATTCCGCGTCGCGCTGTGCGAGGTAGTCGTTGACCGTGGTGACGTGAACGCCCTTGCCGACGAGCGCGTTCAGATACGTCGGCAGCGACGCGGTGACGGTCTTGCCTTCACCGGTGGCGAGTTCGACCAACCCGCCAAAGTGGATAACCGCACCGCCCGCGAGCTGAACGTCGAACGGTCGGATGCCGAGCGCTCGCTGAATGGCAACGCTGACCAACCCAAACGCTTCCGGCAGCAGCTTATCGAGTCCATAGTTGCCGCGTGCCTTGCCACGCAGCTCCATGCTCTTCGTCAGCATGCCCTCGTCAGACAGGCCGATGAACTGGTCTTCCCAGTAACGAACTTTGGGGATGTACAGTGCGGCTTTCGCGAGTCGTCGTCGCCAGGGCATCGCAATGCGAGCACGCACCATATTCGCGGCATGTGAGCCGAGCCGGCCTGGAACGTTCTCGATCTTCCGCACAGGGTGTGTGTGCTCAGCAGCGGGCAGCGACTCGGCAACGGTACTCATACGCAGACCTCCTACCCAGAAGGATAAGGGAAGGAGTGTCGTTGATGAATGCCAAACGGCTGGGACGAGAGATTTTCGCTGCGATGAAATATTGGGCCGTGTCCACCGATCCCAGGCCAGTGGCCTGGGCTGAGGGAGCTCGGTCCTTCAGACCTCAAAAACCAGGAATGGCTTTGCGGTCTCGCGAGAGCCTGCTACGACGCCTCGGCGCAATCCCCCGTTATGAGGAGTGTCAAGAAGTTTCGGTACCCATACGACTTTGGCGACAACGATTTGATCTGCATCAACTCAAGGTAGTGATTAATTTAAAAACGAATAATAGACCAAACACGGAACGCTTGCTCGATCCGCGACGCTCAACTAGGATTAAAAGCCTCAATAGTCCGCGATCTTCGGCAAGAATCGACATGACTTTCTCGTCCACCGCCAAAGTCGACGCGCTGGCTGAAGTGCTGCCCACTTTGGAACCTCCCACCAGCGAAGGGGAATTCGGGCGCCTCGCCGGGTTTCGATTGCTTTCCGTTCTCGGAAGCGGTGGTACCGGAGTGGTGTTCGCAGCCGAGGCGCACGACTCCGGCGCTCCCGTTGCGGTCAAAGTCCTCAGGCCGTCGCTCACAAACGACCCCGTAACCCGAGAACGATTTGTTCGCCAGAGTGGGCTGTTGCGCGGGGTTGGTCACGAGAACCTTGTCGCAATTCACTCGTTCGGCCTGACGAGTGGAACCCTGTACACGGTCATGGAATTGATCCGGGGGGAGTCGCTGGAAGCCCGATTGAAGCGGGTCGGAAAACTCAACCTTCCCGAGTTGTTGCATGTCGGGCAGGGGGCCGCGCGGGCCCTGGTCGCGCTTCACGGAGTCGGCCTGATTCACCGCGACGTCAAGCCGGCCAACTTGATGCTCGACGAGGAACGCTCGTCCACTTCACTCGAAGGCGATACCGAGGTCGCCGACCCGAATTGCACGATTCCTACGCGGTGCGTCCGGTTGCTGGATTACGGGCTCGTGCAGTGGGACGACTCCCAGACGGCGGCTGCGGTGACCGCTCAACTCGTCGGCACACCCGGCTACCTGTCGCCCGAACAGGCTCAGGAAGAGAGTGTCAATCCACGCAGCGACCTGTTCAGCTTGGGGTGCGTCCTCTACCGAGCGGCCACCGGTGAGGTGCCGTTCCAAGGGGAGGACATTGTCTCGGCGATGTTGGCTGCCGTCGATCACGTTCCGACGCCGATCCACGTGCTTCGGCCGGACTTGCCTCCGGCGTTTGGTGAATTAGTCGAATGGCTGATGGAGAAGAAGCCCAACGACCGACCGAAGTCAGCCGCCGAAGTCGATCGGATACTGACCGCAATCGCAGAAGGACGTTCGCCGCGGTTGCGGCGCCCCCGCCGAACTCGTGCGAGGAAGCGTTTGGCGGCCCTGACCGTGTTGCTTCTCGCTTCCGTTGGGGTCGCCGGCGTTGTGCAGTTCAACGACAAGCCGCAACCCGTTCTCACAGCTGAGGCCGAACCGGCAGTCAACCCCGTGCAGCCGGCCCAGCCGACCACACCGCAACCAACGCCCACCCGACCTGCAGTTCCCAAACCGCTCGAAGTGATCGGCAACAACAAGACGAGCCACGTTGAACAAGCCGCCGGGCTTACTTTCTCTCCCGACGGGGCCACCCTTGTGAGTGGGGGAAAGGACGGGGCAATCAAAATCTGGGATGCAACAACTGGCGAACTCCGTCGAAACCTAATCGCCCACACCGGACAGGTTAACGGTCTCGGTTTCGCCGCTGGGGGTAAAACGTTTGTCAGCGCCGCCTTCGACGGAACCGTGAAAGTCTGGGACAGCGAGAGCGGCCAAGAGCGCTGGACCTTGCGTGGGCACACCCAACTGGTTTTGAGTTTGGCAGTATCCCCTGATGGGAAGACAGCGGCATCGGGAAGTTTCGACTCGACGATTCGGGTTTGGAATCTGGAGACGGGCATAGAAATCGCCATTCTCCGGGGCCTTCCGGGGGGCGACACGGCACTGGCCTACCTGTCAGACAACAAGACTCTCCTCGTCGGGGTGCCGTCCGGCGAGGTTCTCGTTTGGGACTACACTCGCAATGAGGTGAATTCTCGCATCAAGACAGGGCAACCCCGCCTATGGTGGCTTGCCGTCTCGGACGACGACAACACATTGGCCTCAGCCAGTGCGAATGGAACAGTGAAGATTTGGGATCTTCGCACAGGCACCGAGCGGCACACGCTTTACGGACACACCGGGGAAGTGAGCGGAGCGGTGTTCCTTTCAGGCAACAAGCGACTGTTCACTGGTGGCTGGGATGGCCGGGTGATCGAGTGGGATGTTGAGACGGGCGACCCACTGCGTCACTGGGAGTTGGGGCAACCCATTCACCGTCTGGCACGCTCTCCCGACGGGACCAGGGTCGCTGCCGCGCGACGGGACGGTCGGATTCAGTTGCTCAATTCAACGCCCACGCCGGCCACCGACATCCCAAACTGGGGTCAGGTCATCAATCCGACGAGCAAGGTCTCCATCACACCATCGCCCAGGGGTCTCACGTTCACGCTTCCAGGCGGAAACTTCGATCTGAACGAGCATGGCACGGTGAACTCACCGCGAGTGCTCCAGCCTGTCGAGGGCGATTTTGACATCACACTGCCGGTGGTCGAAGACCTGATCGGAGTGCCCGACAATGAACAGCCCCCCAATTCCGGCTACCGCAGCGCGGGAATCCTCGTGAGCATCGGTCCAGAGAAGTGGATCCGGTTGGAACGTGTTTACCGCCCAGGGGCACCTCGCCGTGGTTACGTTTCTTATCGCGTGCTCCACCACCTCCGCACTGCCACGAACGAAGGTCGTATCCTCCCTGACGATACGAAATCTGTCTCGCTTCGGTTGTCGCGTCGCGGAGCCGAGTGGCGGGCCACTGTGGGAATCCAGACGACACAGGCCAGCGGAGTGATCGAACAGATCTTCCCCGCAGTGACCTGGGCGGCCCCTGATCGCGTCCGAGTGGGCTTGTGTGCGGTGAACACCTCACAGTCTCCGCTGGCGACGACCTTCCGGCCGTTGACCGTGGCAACGGGTGCGAACTTGCAACCGATTCCAAGCACTCCAATCGCACCGCCGGTTGTCGTTGAGCCGCCACTGTCGCCGACGTTCGGTCCGGATGCTCTCCCGAAGCCCTGGGTCGCTGCGATGAAAGCGGATGGGAGTGAGGTCCCTCCAGAAACGGTCGCGTTATTGGGGGGAACTCGCTACCGAGTGACGGGTAACGCCGAACTTGGCGATTTCAGCCCCGACGGGAGGCTCTACATCTCGGTTAGCGGAAGCGACTTGTTTCTCTTCGACGCAAGAACGGGAAACCTCGTCCGCCGGTTCGTTGGGCACCGCGCACAGTGCTGCAGTGTCCGGTTTAATCCGACGGCTGACATGATCGTGTCCGTCGGTCACGACAGGACCATTCGCCTCTGGGATGTGGAAACCGGGCGGGAGAAACAACGCTTCGATACATCGGGATTGACATGGAGGACAGCGCTCAGCCCTGACGGAAAGTACCTGGCGACCTCGGTCATTTTGCCAAAGGGTGAGATCAATTTGATCGACCTCAAATCCGGGAAGCAGCGTCAGTTTGACGTGCCCGTTGGTGCGGGAGGTGTCGCATTCTTGAACGGTGGGGAAGTCCTCGCGGTTGGGTGTTCCGATGCGAAGGTGCGGTTCTTGTCCGTTGCGACGGGGCAGTTGCTGCACACCCTGACACACCCCGCCGAGCCAACTATGCGTCTCTTCCTGACGCTGAGCCCCGACAAGCAATTCCTGGCGGGTGGAACAGAACGAGGGACCGTGGTCTGGCGTATCGGGGACGACCTCACGAAGACCACCCGGATCTGGCAGTCAAACACGCCCGGCGTAGGCTTGCTGGCGTTCACCCCGGACGGGGCATCACTTTGGACCGCGAAGCACGAACTGACCGATCCTGCAGCGCCGCAGTTCGCCGTCCGCTGGCGAGCGAAGGACGGCATGCGAGAATCACAAGTCGAACTGGTATCTCGGACGGGCTTCGTCACTTACTGCCTGAGCCCGGACGGGAAGCAGATCATCGGAGGGGGAGGGCCAGACCGGGTCCTTTGGATATATGATGTGACTTCTCCCGACAAGAAGCCAAAGTTGATGGAGGGCCACAACGCATCAATCTTCCGACTTGCTGTCTCAGGGGATGGCAAATCGGTCGCATCTGCGGATGGCTTCGGTAGGGTGCGGCTTTGGAACCCAGTGGACGGTCGAGGCAGGGAGTATCCGGGGCATCGTGGGATCGCTGCAGGGCTCGCCTTCCTGGCGGATGGAAAGGCGTTCCTCAGCGTCGGACGGGATAGCATCTTTCGACTCAGGGACATCACAACCCAGCGACCTGTTGGGGAGTGGGGAAGTCTGGCAACACCCCTGTCGGTCGCGACGTCCCCGGACGGGGAATCATTCGCCGCGTCCGATTCCGCAGGCCACATCGGCATCTTCACCCCGCCCGTAAGATTGGCGCCGGAATCACTCAATTTTCCTGGGTGGCCGTCGACGAAATCACCAATGTCTCGCCTGTTGGTTGGTCACGTCGGACAGGTATTCGGCGTGGCTTATAATTCGGACGGAACAATCCTGGCAACCGGCGGCAGCGACGGGACCGTCCGCGTCTGGCCTTTGGCGGGTGGGACTCCCCGGGTGATGCAGGCATACGATAATGGAAGCGCCCCTCCGGTGATTTCCTCCGTGGCAATTCTCCCCTCGGGTGAGATTGTCAGTTCCAGCGCCGATAGCACGCTCAGGTTCTGGAGTGCAGAGGGCCAACCGGGGGTTGTCGTTCGGACCCCGAGCCCAATCAACGCAATGCGGGTTCGTTCCGACGGTCGGCTCTTGGCCACAGCCGGCCCCGATGGTACCGTTCGCGTCTGGACGCTCATGAAGGGCAAGGCCGGTCTCGATCCCAATCCTCGCGTCATCCGCCTTGCAACTGCGGATCGCGTGATAAATGCGATGGAGTTCGCCCCGGATGGGTGTCACCTTGTTGTGGCCGGGCCGGACGGATTGGTTCACATTCTGCGGATCGTGGAACAGGCACCACTTCCCCGGACCCCGGCAACGAGAGCCCCGTAACGGGCGTCAGGAAGCGTGAGAGTCACATGGCAAGTGAACGCTGCTGTCAGTCCTGCCGCTACTCGCCAGGAGCGGTCGAGATGGGTGAGAACTGCCCACAGTGCGGGGCCACGCTCGACGGCGAACCCAGGACGGCGGTGTTCGTTCCCGAGGGCTTGCCCACCCTGACCGGGGATCACCTTGCCGCTCCGCCGTCGAACGAGTGGGATCGGGCGACGGCCACGCACGCTCCAGAGCCACCGCCCCCTCTCGGTGAAACCGTCGCCATCGAGGTCGAGCAAGTCGCGGGAGAAGATGCCACAAGAACGGAAGCCCCACCCCAGCAGAACGCTCGCGTTTTAACCCCCGAGGACTACTCGTTTCTCTCCCCTGCCGAGGGGCCGGGTGAGTTGGGACGTCTTGGGAAGTACCGAATCTTTGAACAACTCGGCGCGGGCGGCATGGGAACCGTGTTCCGAGCCGAGGACGTGAACCTCCGGCGGACAGTCGCACTGAAGGTCATGACCGATGCCCGCTCGTTCGATCCGGTCGCACGTGCCCGGTTCGTCCGCGAGGCGCGTGCGCTGGCCACGCTTGACTCGGAGCACGTCGTCACCGTTCACGATGTCGGTGATGATCGCGGGGTTCTCTACCTGTGTATGGCCCTCTTGAAAGGGGAAAACCTTCAGGATCGGATGGACCGCGAGAAGCGGCTGTCGATTGCCAGGGCCGTGCGAGTGGCCAGGCAAGTGGCTTCGGGCTTGGCAGCGGCGCACGATGCAGGGCTAGTTCACCGGGATGTGAAGCCGAGTAACATCTGGCTGGTCGCGGGTTCGGACCAGGCAAAGTTGATCGACTTTGGCCTCGCACGCATCACCGATGTTGGCGCCGGGCTGACGGTGACGCGGGCCGTGATGGGCACCCCCGCGTACATGGCACCGGAGCAGGTCCGCTCCAGCAAGCACGTCGATCTTCAAGCGGACCAGTTCGCCCTCGGTTGCGTCCTGTATGAAATGCTGGTCGGCATCAACCCGTTTCGGGACCGCAGCAAGCTCGGGACGTTCCGCCGCATTCTCGATCACACGCCGCCATCACCCGATAGCCTCGACACGGCGATCCCGGCGGAACTCGGCGAGGTTGTCCTCCGATTGCTCCAGAAGGCTCCCGCGGACCGGTTCGAATCGACGCATCAGGTCGTGGAGGCCCTCGACGCGATTGCCGCGAACCTCGGGCCGGATGCGGCGAAAGCGTCGTCGAGTACGACACTGGTGAACGTCAACCTGTTGCCCCTTTCGAGGCGATCTCGTCGGTGGCCGCGACGAGTGGTGGCAGGAATCGCTTGCGTCGCGGTTGCGGCCGCCGCTTTCGCGATCGTCTCACAGCCGCCACCAACTCCGCAGCAATCCGAATCAGGCATGCCGCCGAGCGATGATGTTGCCCAGGCCGAGAAGTTGGCACGCCGAAAGGTGTTCGAGAACAGCGTCGGGATGGGAATAGTGTTGATCCCGGAAGGCACGTTCACACAGGGATCGCCCAGCACGGAACCAGGACGCAAAGCAGACGAAGGGCCACAACGCAAGGTCCGGATCAGTCAGCCGTTCTATCTCGGGCAGTATGAAGTCACTGTGGGTGAGTTCCGCCGCTTCACGGACGCCAGCGGGTACCGCACCTTCGCGGAACGCCCCGGTAGCTATGCCTTCCGCCTGAACACTGCGGGCAACAGCTTTCAGTCGAAGGGCGGCTACACCTGGCGTGAGCCCCGCTGGGAACAAACGGACCGGCACCCGGTGGTCTGCGTGAACTGGGACGACGCCATCGCGTTTTGCCTCTGGCTCAGTCGCAAGGACTCGCGTATCTACCGCCTCGCCTCCGACGCCGAGTGGGAGCGGGCGATCCGCGGAGGCACCACCACAGCGTACTACACGGGCGACAAGGTCCGCAAAGAGGACGCGAGAACTTCACTGGTCGGGTTATCCGAACCGACCCAGGTCGGGGAATACCCAGCGAACCCGTTCGGCTTGCACGACATGATCGGCAACGTTGATGAGTGGGTGTTGGATTCCTACGAGCAGAGTTATCGTGAGGAGGATCGACTGAATCCGCTGACCTGGAAGGGGAAGGAAACGAGGAGGAGCGTTCGCGGCGCGAGTTACACCTGGGGTGTGGCAGACGGGCGTTCGGCTTCGCGAGGGCACTCGGAGCCGCCGCACGTGCCCGCGGATCGGACGGGTTTTCGCGTCGCTGCCGAGCCGATTCCCTCCGAACTTCCCGACGCTGACGAACGAGCTGCGGCCGAGATTCTTCTGCGGAATGGTGCGGCCCTCGAAGTTGCGGTCGGCACCGAGACGAAGCCGGTTACTCGCGGCGACGACCTCCCAGCCGCGAACTTCCGCGTCGACGGACTCACATTCGATGATATCCCCTGGTTCACGGGCGAACACCTCGCGTGGGCCGTTAGATTATCGGGGTTGACCCATCTTCGAATGAGAACCGCCCGGGCAGGCGAGGAACTCGCGAAGTACGTCGGCCGGCTCCGCACACTGACACACCTGACCGTTGGCCCGTACAGTCACGGGGATGCACTTCTGTCAGAGGTTGGCGGACTCAGCAAATTGCAAGAGCTCTCCCTGGAGGCATCGGTTTCCGACACGCAATCAATTCGGCACCTGGAGAAGTTGCCCGCGTTGAAAGCGTTGACCCTCACCGGGAAGCGTCTCGGTGACGACGCCGTCGAACGCCTCGGGCAGTTAAAAGGACTCACTCGCCTGCAACTGGTCGGCACGACGATCTCCGACAACGGGCTTGCCAAGCTCAAATCGGCACTTCCAACCTGCGAAATCGAATCGAAGGCGACTCCATGAGGACGGCACATGCCACCGCGTCAAAATCGAGGGTGCTGGGTTCTTCTGGCAAGTGCGCTGGCGTGGTCGGCGGCCGCGGACGGACAGGACTCACCGGCGACCAAAATCCTCAAGCTGGAAAAGGAGCTTGCGGCGAGCAAGGAGTTTGACTGGCGGCTGCACAATGAACTGCGTCACCTCTACCTCGGGATCGACGGCAAGAAGTCCCTGGGGCACGTCGAAGCGATCCTGAAACACCGGCCGTTCGATTCCTACATGAAGCAGGTTCTCGGCGGACAGGAGCCCACCAAGACCGAGGCGTTGCGGGAGGCTGCGGAGAAGTACACGGAGTTTCCGAACCTCACGGCGACCTCGCTCGCATGGCTCGGCGATCTGGAGCCCGATCCCAAGGTTGCACTCGAGCGATACCGAGCCGCGCAGGCTGTCAAAGGCACCACGACCGCCACAGCAGAAGCCATTGCCGACCGAATCCTCTTCCACACGAGCAACCGCAGGCCGTGGCCCGCGAAGATCACCGCGCCGAAGGGCCTTGAGAAATCGCCGGGGCCGTGGTCCGACCCAAACGACGAAACCGTGTGGCCGAACACGACAAGCCGGGCGAACAGCGATCCCTGGATTGTGAAGAACCACGATAAGATCCGGCAGATGAACCCGCGGTTGCTTCTGATCAACTTCTCCAACGAGCACAAACGCGATCAACTCGACCGCCTCACGAACCGCCTCATCGAAGCCCTCGCTGAATCATCCCGCTACCACGGATCGGTGGATGCGAAGGCTCCGGCGTTCCTGAAGTACGAGGTGTTCAAGTTCGTCGATCTTCGCGACGCAGACAGAGCGACTGGTAACAGCCGCCATATCCCGATCAAGAACCCCGCCGCAAAGCGGGGCTTCAACATGAAGTATCGCGAGTACTTCAACGAAGCGTTCGCCGCACACTATGCCGTCCCCGACCCGCGTGACCCGAAGCGATTCCTGCGACTGGATGAACTTCTGGATGGTGGATACGTCCACGAAGTTTGGTTCTTCGAATCGGGGAACGTGAGCGCGATCCCGCACGTCGGATCGTACGAGGTCGTTGAGGAGAAGCCGAGATATACGGAGAGATTTGAACGGATCGAGAACAGGTGGGTGCAGGCGGGTAACGGAGGGGATGACGAGCAACCGTGGGTCGGCCGCAGTTGCCGGATCGGGTGCGTGAACGCGTCGCGAGGAATCGGCTGTTTCCTAGAGAGTCTGGCACACGGCTTCGAAGGAACCGCGAACAGCGGCGCGATCCCGTACTTCACCAGATACTTCAACGAGTACGCCGACTTCAACTTGGATTCTCGGTACAAGTTGCCCTTCCGTGATCTGTACGGAGTGAATTACTCCGGAAAGCAAATCCGTTATCCCGACGCGAGGACCGCCATCATCAGCCACGGCGGCAAGGAGCACCGCGTCGAGAATTACATCCCCGTTGGTGGGAATGCACACTTCCCACCAAATGCACGGAATCACTACGATCTCGACAACGAGGAACCGGTCCTCTGCACCATGGCCGACTGGCGGATTGGCAGCGGGACCGATGGCCAAGACAGGGCTGAGCCTTACACCCGCGCGAAGATCCGCAACTACCGCGATGTCGCCCCGGACTGCATGGGTGCGTGGTTGGTGTATTGGCGGCAGAACATGCCCGGTTGGAACAACAAGCAGAAGGCCGATGGCGGACAGATGATGAAGAACTGGTGGCCGTTTCTTTTCTACTGATTACTTCTCCATGGTATCAGCGATGTCTTGTGGTTCTCCGCGGGAACGGCCGAATTCACTCGGGTTCGGCTCGCAAAGCGGTCGGGGACAGGGGACGTGTCTACTGCCCGAGGCTGGACTCGTCCTCACCGGTATGAGCGGGGGGTTGCTGCCACGAGATCTGGTGCCTGAGCAAGATGCGTCAAATCAGCCGCAAACGTGGGTCTGGAAAGGTACTTGCACGGTAGGTCCGCCCACAGCCGCGACGCTGATGACGATTGCTGGAAAGATCCGCCGTGCCCGGATCGTTTTGCAGTGGGAGTTGCTGTCGTCAAATCCGTGGAGTGCGCCGTGCCGAATAAGCAGGCCGACGGTCTTGCAGTGGGACAGGGAGTCTGTTTGAGACGCTCGGCAATCGCGATCCAATCTTCTTCGTCGCGGTAAAACCATCGTTCGCCGACCACGTTCGCCCGATGCTCCCGGGAAAGTCACTGACTTTACCGGCAGCAAACCATGTGGGGTAGCTGCCTTTTCCATTTTGAGGGGTTGCAACGGCCGAAACGTCAGAGTATGATTCTTTGAGACGCAATCTCAATATCAATCCCACCCACCGCGTCCCGCGTCATGGAACTTGAACTCTCCACGGAAACCGAAACACCCGCTGCTTGCGCCGGCGAATGCCGCAGTTGCACTGCCATTGGCAGTTGCCCGGACCGCGTCGTTTGCAGATGTTTGGGTGTGACTGAAGAAACCATCATCAGCGCCGTGATTACTCTCGGGCTGCGGACGGTTCATGAAGTGCGGCAAGCGACCGAAGCCGGTGACGGCTGTTGCTGCTGTCACCGGGAAATCGCGGGATATCTCGCGGTTTACGCTTCGTCTTCGTCGCCCGCCATCTGCTCGGTCAAGTAGTTCTGCTCGCCGACCTTCTCGATCAAGCCAAGCTGTGTTTCGAGCCAATCGACGTGTTCCTCGGACTCCGTCAAGATGTCCAGAGCGAGTTTGTGCGTGCCGTTGTCGAGCAACTTGATCGCCTGATTCACCAGTTCGTTGTAAGCCTTCACGCCGCTCGTTTCGAGCTTCAGATCGTTCTCGAACTGCTCCTTGACGGTCGTGCCAACGCGAATCACATCGTATCGTGCAATCTCTGGCGTTCCGTCGAGGAAGAGGATTCGCTCGATGAGCTTGTCGGCGTGCTTCATTTCGCCGATGGATTCTTCGTAGTGCTTGGCAGCGAGCTTCATGAAGCCCCAGTTCTTGCACATCTTGGCTTGAATGAAATACTGGTTGATAGCCGTGAGTTCGATGGTGAGGGCACCATTGAGCGCGTTGATGATGTCGATGTTGCCTTGCATGGTTGGGTCTCATGGAGCGAGAGCGGAACGGTTAGTTCTGTGTGTGATATCTCGCTGTCACGAAGGGGGCAACTCCGAATCAGTGCGACATCGCGTACTTGTCGTGCGTGTTGAGACGGACTCTCACACAACCCCGTTAGTGCTCTGCTGCGGCCGATTGAGAATGAGGCGTTCAGGCGAGCCGCGACCGCAAGGGAGCGATTAGCGTGTCCCGCTCCCTTGCGGTCGCGGCTCGCCATCCCACGTTGCCCTCATATGTAGCCTCGCGAAATATATCCTGTTCTTTGGAACCGACACCAAATACGAATCGGTTACGCTGACAACTCGTGGAGGACGACATGGCCGACCCGATCTACAAACAGATGACGGCCTTCCTCGTGCAAGAGGGCATCGGCGACTTATCCCACACCGGCAAGACGTACATGGGCCACCTCCTCGCCGTCCACCGGTTGCTGGAGGAACATGGTTGCAACCTCGATACTTGCCGGGCCGGCCTGTTCCACTCGGTCTACGGCACGGAGGAGTTCCAAAGATTCCAGTTGCCCATCGACCGTCGGGCCGAAGTCAGCGCCCTCATCGGCGAACGAGCGGAACGGCTCGCATATCTCAACTGCGCGATGGACCGGGCATCCTTCGATGCTTGCCTCGAACGCACCGAGTCGCCATACCCAATGCGCGACCGACTCACGGGCGCTGAGATTCCCCTCGACCGCGCGGACTTCGACGACTTGTGCCGCGTCCAACTCTATGATTGGTTGGAACAGGTGCCCCGATCTCGGCGTGGCTACAACTACCGCCGAGCGGCATACCGGCGAATAGCGGAACGGCTCGGTCGTGAAGCTGTGGCTACATACGACCGCGTGTTCGCCACCGAATCCACTCCACCAGTCTGATTCGCGATCACCCAACCCCAGAGAGTGCAATGCGTTCCCGATACACACTCCTCCCCCTCGCATTGCTGCTCACTTCCGGTGCGCCCATCCGTGCAGCCGAACCCGTCGCGTGTGATCTGCTCATCGTCGGCGGTAACGAATCGGGAGTTGCTGCCGCGATCCAGGCGGTCCGCCTCGGCGTTCCTCACGTCGTCCTCGTGAACGACATCGAATGGCTGGGTGGCCAGTTCAGTGCCGAGGGCGTCGGTTGTCTCGATGAATGGACCACGTACCGGGGAAAGCGTGTCAACTTTCCCCGCTCTGGCTTGTTCCTCGAAATCGTCAGCGAGATCCGCAAACGGAACGCGACGCGGTACGGGATTACCAACCCCGGCAATGCCTGGTGCGGCACAGACACCATCGAGCCGGCCGCTGCTGCGAAACTGTTCGCCGATCTCATCGCCGCTCACGAAAAACCCAAAGACGTCACGACGGGTCGCATCACCCACCTTCGTCCGTGGGAGCCTGTTCGCGTGCGGACGGAGAAGAACGCCATCGTGGCCGTCGAGTTCATTTCCCCCGACGACCCCAAGAAGACACTCGTTGTGACTCCCAAGTTGACCATCGATTGCTCCGATTGGGGCGACGTGATTCGATTGAGCGGAGCCAAGTACGCGGCAGGACCGGACCTCAAGAAGCGGTTCGGAGAGCCCGGGGCGCCCGAAGGGCCACTCAGTGACGACCGCAACGAGATGAACCCGCTTTCGTGGTGCGTTGTCCTGCGGGAAGCGGGCAAGGATTCGACCATCGCGAAACCCGAGGGGTACGATCCGCGGTCGTTCGCCTCGCTCGACACGACTCCACCATTCGTGGACTGGGATGGTGTGGACGGGGTCTACTCGAAGGCGGGGTGGAGTATCTACACTCATCGCCGCCTCGTGGACCGACGGCACAACGGCTTCGCGGCTGGCACCGAGGCGACGTTCCTCAACTGGCCAGTGCAGGACTACCCGCTGTACGGCTTCCCAAAGTCAGTCGCAGATGCGCTCGAAGCCACGGAATCGGGTGCGTCCAAGAAGAACCTCGTGGACATGACAACCGCTCAGCGGAAGATCGTATTCGCCGACGCGAAACGGCATACGCTTGGGATGCTGTACCACCTTCAGACGAAGGTTCACGACCGCGTGCGCGACTACCCGGAGAGCTTCCGATATACGCGGCTGACCGACGAGTTCGGCACCCCGGATCGACTGCCGCCCAAGCCCTACGTTCGCGAGGGGCTGCGACTGGAAGCCCTCTACATGCTCCGCGAAACTGACATCCGGGCGGCAGACCGGAACCCGCGATGGGCGAAGTCCATGGTGCCGGACGGCGTGTTCGGGTTCCAGTTCAACATCGACTTCCACCCGACTCGCCGGAAGTTCCTCGACGGCAGGAACAGCGGGCCGTGGCAGTTCGTCCACACCGCGAATCGGAACTGGCACACCGACACGGACCGTGCGATGCTTCCGCTTCGGTCGCTCGTTCCGGTTGAGGTCGATGGCTTGCTCGGATCGTCGAAGAATATCGGCGTGACATCATTGGTGAGCGCGGCGGTCCGGGTACACGGGCAGATGGTGCTGTGTGGGCAGGCGGCGGGCACGGTTGCCGCGGTGTGCTTGAAGGACGGTAAACAACCTCGCGAGATCGCTCGGGATTGGAAGTGTGTCCGCGACGTTCAGCGGTTGCTCGTGAGGCCACCGGGCGGTGCGCCAGGCGTGCTGCTCTGGCCGTATCACGACCTGGGCACGGACGATCAGCACTTCGAGTCCGTGAACCACCTTGCCGTTCGGGGCATCTGGCCCGGTGACGCGGATAGCCTGGACTTCCGGCCACACGACGTCGTCACGAAGAAAGAACTTGTGACGATCCTGGGTCGCGTGTCTGCTTTGGTCGTCGTGCCGAATGAGAAGGTTCTGTACGTGCCAATCGATCGAGCCGGGCCGGCGAACTGGAAATCTTTGTCCGACGGGCTTACCGCCCTCGGCCTGACTTCACCACCGGGGCTTGCGAAGGATGGTTTGCAGCCATTGCAGCGATACGAACTGGCTCGTGTCCTTTGGGCTGCCGTGCGAGCACGACCGGAACGATTGCCGGACCTGAAGAACTATCTCAAGCCCGAGAACGACGCGGACGAGGACGGCATTCCCGACCTCGAAGATCCGCTCCCGTTTACGAAATCCGGGGGGAAGTGACCCGGCCGCGGTCCACGGAGGAAAGACAGAGCGAGGACCAGCAGGGGTTATGAATTCCGCGGCGTCGCAAGTTGACCAGCGTCCCGTGCGATCGTGAGCGTGAACGTCTCCAAATCCAGGCAGTTCTCGTCTTTCCCGAACGGATCTTCCGTCTCGACGCTCGCTTCTTCCATTCCGAACAACCCAAGTGAAACGATGGCCATCAACAGCGGAGACCACCACCCACACCGCTCAGCCATCACCAGCGGGAGCGTCAAGAGATACGCGAGAATCAGTTGCTTAATCATGACGGCGTAGACGAACGGCATCGGTGTCTTTTGGATCTTCTCACAGCCACCCTGGGCATCGACCATTCGCGATAGCAACTCTTCCAAATACACAGCCATCACGCCGTCGATTTTTCCGGCCCGATGTTCACGCACAATCCACGCAGAGATCGCAGCGGCAATCGCAGTCGGTTGATTACCGAACCGCTCGGCGTCCTGCAACACGTTGTCTGGGAGATACGCCGATGCCTCATCCAGGTCTCGCGATCCTCGGAGTGATTGCCGAACGGCGATCACATAGCCGGTCACAAGCCCCGCGAGGTCGAGCCCCGACTCAGTATTCGCACCCCCTGCTCGGACGAGATTCCGGCTACAGTTGATGAGCATTCCCCAGTGCGAACGACCTTCCCAATAGCGATCATTCGAGCCGTTCATCCTGAAAACGATGAGGAACCCAAGGAGCGAACCGAGCACCGCGTGCGCAATCGGATCGAGCGAAATGGAATGTTGTTCCGTGAACCAGCCGACGTACGTCCCGACCTCGACGATGAATTGGATTGCCGCCGTATAGAGAGCGAAGATCGCGACCCGTCCGAGTGCTCGCGGCAATGCCGTCCCACTGAACGAGAAGACGGTGTGCCACCAACTGTAGCGGTTGTATTCGATCATGATGTCAGACGCCCAGGTTTCAAAACGGATCACACCGTTGTATCAGCGAGGCTCACGGTTGTGTTGCTTTTGAGCGACCCTCCGTCACTCTTCGTCGGAGTATTTTTTGGGAGCGACGAGCCGGATTTCAACGGGGTAACGGCGTAACTTTCTGGCACTGCGCGTGGTTCCGTGGTGGGATGATGGCGTGGATCGCACGCGAGAAAGGCTGGAGTTGTCGATGTCTGAACCAGAACCATTCCCCGACACTGGAAGACGGGCGACCACCGTGTTCCTCGCTTGTTTCAGAACCGCTCTTTTTCTGTTGAAATCCGAGGCGGTTGGCGACCCAAGCTATCGAGACTCAAAACGCAGCAGGAACAACCAACGGCGTAATTCCTCAGATAATCCATATACTATCCCCTGCGTCTCACCCTTTGACCTCTGTCACTTCTCAACGACCTGACCAAATCTCAGTTCGTGGGATCAGGAAATTCCGCCTCAAGCCGACCACCCTGGTGGCAGCGTATCCCGCGTAGCCCATGAGGAACGGGATCGGGAACGCACTCCCATCACTTGGGCTGGCGCTGGGTTGAACACCTCCGACTCCACCAAAACTATCACGCTTCTGAATCCAGCGGCCCGCTCCGTGCACCGTGGGTGTGGGAATCACACGATTTCCCGTACTTCCGCCACGCAACCAAGGAATCAAAGGTATGTCCATCCACGAACCAGTTGACCAGGAGATTGGCTTCCCTGAGGAACCGACGATCAAATCGCTGGAACAGCAGGCCCGCGATCTGGCCGATTCGGTCGAAATGGTGCGTCAGCAGACGCTTGCACAATCGAATGCGAGAATCGAAGCGTTGGAAGAAAAAGCTCGCGATCTCGCCACCTTCGTCGAAACAACACGACAGCAAACGCTGTTGCAAGCGGACAAGAAAACCGAAGCGTTGGAACAGAAAGCTCGCGATCTCGCCGATTTTGTTGAGACACTCCAAAACCAAACTCGCTTGCAATCCGAGACAGAGATTGAAGCGCTCGGGCAGAAGGCCAGGGACTTGGCGCTGTTCGTCGAAACCGTTCGCAAAGAGACGCGATTGCGATCCGAGTCCGAGATCGCCGCACTCGGGCAGAAGGCCCGCGACCTCGCTGTGTCCGTGGAAACGGTCCGAGAGGTGACCCTCCTTCAATCCGAGACGGAGATCGAGGCGCTCGGGCAACAGGCGCGAGACCTCGCTGTGTCCGTGGAGACCGTGCGTGCAAAGACTCTCCTGCAATCCGACACGGAGATCGCTGCACTGGGGCAGAAGGCCCGCGACATCGCTGTGTCCGTGGAATCGGGACGCAAAGAAACGCGCCTGCAATCCGATACGAAAATCGCCGCTCTGGGTCAGAGGGCTCGCGAGTTGGCTGTTTCCGTGGAGAGTGAACGTGAAGAAACCCTTCTGCACTCCAATACGGAAATCAAAGGACTCAAACAGGATGCTCGCAACCTCGCTCTTTCCGTGGAAATATCGCGGATCGAGACGTTGATGAAATCGGACAAGCTGATTCGCAAACTCAACACGGAGTTGGAACAGCGAGTCCTCGAACGTACCGACCAATTGGTGTTGGCCAACAAAGAACTCGAGTCGTTCTCCTATTCCGTCTCACACGATTTGCGTGCCCCGCTGCGAGCGATCGACGGTTTCTCTCGGATTCTGCTCGAAGACTATTCCGATCCGCTCCCAGATGAAGCCAAAAACTACCTGAAGATGGTGCGAGACAATACCCGGCAGATGGGTCAGTTGGTGGACGATCTGCTCGCGTTCTCGCGGTTGGGTCGATTGGGGCTCACCAAGCAAGCCGTCGATACGAGCAAGTTGGTGCGACTCTGCCTGACAGAGATGCAGGGCGAACACGCCGGACGGCAGCTTGACATTGTGATCGGCGACTTGCCAGTCTGTCAGGCCGATCCAACCTTGCTCAAGCAAGTCTGGATGAATCTGCTTTCCAACGCGATCAAGTACACGAGCAAACGGGTGGACGCGCGAATTGAGATCGGTTGCCGAAAGCAGCCACGGAAATTGACCGGCCCCCTCGTTCCCAACTCCTCCGGACTCGACGCAGAAACGGTTTACATAGTCAAAGACAACGGCGCCGGATTCGACATGAAGTACGCGAGCAAACTCTTCGGCGTCTTCCAGCGGTTGCATCGTGCGAGCGATTATAACGGCACCGGTGTGGGGTTGGCCATCGTGCAACGGATTGTCCATCGCCACAGTGGTCGCGTCTGGGGTGAGGCCCAGGTCAACCAGGGAGCCACGTTTTTTTTCACTCTCGACTGAGGAACAATCCGGCTCCTTGTGCTTGTTTTAGTCTTTCGGGGCATCGGCATTCTTGCCGGCGTCTTCCAGGCCACACAGAGAGGAATGTCTGTGCCCCCAAAACAGACAACACCACCAAACTCTAAAAGGAACTATCCGTGGATGAGAAAAGCGTGGAAATACTGCTCGTCGAAGACAATCCCAACGATGAACTGCTGGCGCTTCATGCATTCAGGAAGCATAACCTCGCCAACAAGGTTCACGTCGTGCGGGACGGTGCAGAGGCGTTGGAGTTCGTCTTTTGCACTGGTGCATACGCCACACGCACCTTTGAAAACCCACGTGTGATACTGCTCGACAAAAAGTTGCCACTCGTGGACGGCATGGACGTGCTCCGTGAGATTCGAGCCGACCCGCGAACCAAGCTAATTCCAGTGGTGATGCTCACATCGTCGGCGGAAGAACGCGACATCATCGAGAGCTATGAACTGGGCGTGAACAGCTACATCGTTAAACCGGTGGACTTTGAGCAGTTCAGTGAAACCGCTCGACACCTCGGCTACTACTGGCTGCTTGTCAACAAGCAACCGGCGGAGTGAGGCGAATCAGGATCCGGACCAGTCAATCACCCCGCGGGACCAGACATGGCCACGGCACTGCGCGTTCTGATTCTGGAAGACAACCCCTCCGATGCCGAGTTGATGCTGCACGCGCTTCGCCGTGCTGGCTACGATCCGACCTCAGAGTGTGTCGAAACAGAAGAGGATTACCGAGCCCAGTTGCAGAAGGCTCCCGAGATCATCCTCGCCGATTTCTCCATGCCCCACTTCGATGCGTTGCGGGCTCTGGAGATCATGCGAGAGTGCGGGCTCGCCATCCCCTTCATCGTCGTTTCGGGCAGCATTGGCGAGGAACGTGCGGTTCAGATCATGAAGCACGGCGCGACCGATTACGTCATCAAAGACCGGATGGGAAGACTTGGCCAGGCCGTGACGCAGACCTTGGAGACAAGGGCTCTCCTCCGCGAGACGCTTCATGCTGAGCGGCGGTTGCTGGCACAACACGCGGTCACGCGAGCGCTCGCGGAGTCACCTTCGCTGGCCACGGCTTGTTCCAAAATCCTGCGTGCCATCTGCGATAGTCTGAGCTGGGATTTCGGTGCACTTTGGCAATTTGACGCAACCAGGAATGTTTTGCACTGCGTCGATTGTTGGTCGAACCCGTTGGCTCCTGCCACTGAGTTTGAAGAGTTTAACCGCCACAGCACCTTTGCTACCGATAACGGGTTTCTCGGGCGGATCTGGGGTAGCCGTCAGCCGGTTTGGGTTGCGGATTTCGCCAAAGATCTCACCTTTCCCCGTGCGCCGTTTGCCGCCGCTGCCGGTCTGCACGCGGCCTTTGGCTTCCCGATCGTGTTGGGGACAGAGACCCTCGGCATTATCGAATTCATGCATCGTGAGATCAAACAGCCCGACGACGAAAAGCTCAAAATGATGATGGCGATCGGCAGCCAACTCGCGCAGTACATCGAGCGAAAGCGAACTGAAGCGTCGTTGCGGCAAAGCGAAGCCCGGATCCAGGAGCTGACAGCGAACATCCAACAGGTTTTGTGGATGGTCGATATCAAGGAAGCGAAGGTTGTTTACATCAGTTCCGGCTACGAGCAGATGTGGGGTCGCACCTGTCAAAGTCTTCTCGACAACCCTTCTACTTACGTGCAAGGCGTCCATCCTCAGGACCTGGAAATGTGGTGGCAAGCGGACGCCCAGATGTACCGAACTGGTCACATCGACTCGGAGTATCGAATCCTCCGCCCCGATGGTTCGATGCGTTGGGTTTGGGCCAGAGGCTATCCGGTCAAGGAGAATGATCAGATCGTGCGGATTGTTGGTGTCGTCGAGGACATCACTGAGAAGCGGCGTGTCGCGGCACAGCGGGACGCCTTACTCGCTCGTCTCCAACTCCACATCGAACGGATGCCGCTGGCATATTTGTTGTTCGATGCCGATTTTCGCATCATCGACTGGAATCTGACGGCTGAGCGCATCTTCGGGCACAGCAAGGAAGAGATGCTCGGACAAGGGCCGCCCTTTGAGCAGATCGTTCCAAAATCAAACTGGCCACAGGCGGAAATAATTCGCAATCGCATGCGATCTGGCGACATGAATGCCCATGTGCTTATCGAGAACCTGACCAAAGACGGCCGCACGATCCATTGCCAGTGGTTCAACACTCCGTTGATGGAGGGTGGGAATTGCACGGGCTTCTTGTGCCTTGCCCAGGACGTGACCGAGCGGAAGAGTTTAGAGGAACAGTTGCGGCAATCGCAGAAGATGGACGCCGTCGGTCAACTGGCTGGCGGTGTTGCGCACGATTTCAACAATCTCCTCACGATCATCAATGGCTACAGCGAGATGATTCACGCCCAGGTTCTGGAGAACAGTCCCGTGCGAGAGTTCGTCCGGGAGATCAGCCATGCAGGAGAGCGGGCGACAGGGTTGACCCGACAACTGCTCGCCTTCAGCCGCAAAGCCGTGCTGGAACCCAAGGTGCTGAATCTAAACATCATCGTCGCCGACACAGAACGAATGTTGGGTCGTCTGATCGGTGAAGATATCAATGTGGCCGCGATTCTGGACCCGGCGCTTGGACGAGTGAAAGCCGATCAGGGCCAGATCGAACAAGTCATCATCAACCTCGCCGTGAACGCTCGCGATGCCATGCCACGGGGCGGCAAATTGACCATTGAGACGTCGAACACCGAACTGGATGACAGCTACACACAAATGTACACCGACCTCCGATCCGGACCCTATGTTCTTCTGGCCGTCGCCGACACTGGCACAGGCATGGATGCGACGACCAAGGCTCGCATCTTCGAGCCGTTCTTTACGACCAAGGAACGAGGGCGTGGGACGGGATTGGGTTTGGCAACCGTCTTTGGGATCGTCAAGCAGAGCGAAGGCCATCTCGCGGTTTACACCGAACTGGGGTGTGGTACGACCTTCAAGATTTATCTCCCGCGTATCCCGGATATGCCAGGGTCAGGAGTTGTCCCTCGACCGCGCACCGTGGTTCGCGGCACGCAGACGATTCTCTTGACCGAGGACGAGCCAGCACTGAGGGCCTTGGCTCGTCGCGTGTTGGGAATGCATGGCTACAAGATTCTGGAAGCGAGCAACGGTGAGAAAGCGCTCGCCGTCGCCACGGAACACAAGGGGACGATTCACCTGTTGGTGACTGACGTGGTGATGCCCGGAATCAGCGGTCGGCAACTGGCCGAACAACTCGTCGCCGTGCGGCCCGAGATGAAGGTGTTGTACGTGTCGGGATACACCGACGACGCGGTCGTGCGGCACGGCGTCTTGCAGGCCGACACGGCGTTTCTGCAAAAGCCATTCACGCCGGCGAGCCTGGCTCAGAAAGTGTGGGATGTTCTGGAACAATAACGAGGGGCTCTCCCGATGTCCGTCTGACACGCGTCGCTTGAGTTCTTTGAATTTCCGGACCATCAACCCCTCTCGCATCGTTCGTCAGGAGGCACTTTCGGCAAGAGGAATGTGCCTGCCAAGGTCTCGTGAACCAGAAGTGTGAGTGATTCGGCGTCGTCGGGCTTCGGAAGAAAACCTTGCACCTGCCCACCCACGTTCGAACAGCAATCGCCGCGTCAGTTCCGCACCCGCCCAAGCCGCCAACTTGCTGCCCCCGCCGCCAGGTGCTGGACCAAGTTGACCGCGACCACCGGGAGCAGCGCCATCGGCGAACCCGCCAAAGCACCAGCCGCCAACGCCAACCCGGCTCCGTTGTTGGCCATGCCGACCCCGAACACCAGCGACGCCCGCCGGGTCGCGTCCGCACTCACGACCCGCGCCGCCCCGAAGCCAGCAACGAATCCTGCACCACTCATCGCTCCCGCCGCTCCAACCACCAGAGCCAGGAAATCCCAGTCCGGGTTCGCCATTGCACTCGGTAGGCAGGTCGAGGCGTTCGCATAACAAAGGACCAGAAGCACCAGCGACGCCGCGAATTTCAGAGCTGGACCCACCCCATCCGCTCGCACTGCCCCGACGGACACGCGAGTCAATAACCCAAGCAGCACGGGAGCCACAACCCACAGCGTCACGAACGTTCCGGTACCGCCCGAATCCGCCAACTTCGCCAAGTCGCCCCCCGCATCGAATGGAGCCAGTGCCCCCGCCGCTTGCAGCACGAGCGGAGTCGTGAGCGGACTCAGGAACGTTGACAGCAGGACCAACCCCAGCGATAACGCGCAGTCGCCATCGGCCGCTCGCGACCAACCGGCCGACGAACCGGCGACCGGCATCGACGCGACCACCGCGAGGCCGACGATGAGGTCGCGGACCTCTTCCGGGTCGTCCCAGAAGGCAAGCAGGGGCGAGGCCGCTAACAAAACCAAAACTGGAACCACGAGGCTCGCGGTCAGCCCCACGGCGAGCGTGATCGGTCGCCGGAAGACGTCTCGGAGGTGCTTGCCCTGGACCGCGAGTCCCGCTCCGAACAGAAGGAAGGCCAGCATCATCGCCGGGGCCGAGACTCGGAACTTGTGACCGGCCACCTGCGTCACTCCCGCTGCCGCACAGACCCCTTGGCCAACGCTCGGTGCGATCGCCGCAAGGGTGTAAGCCACAACCAACAGCCAGAGGAAGTGCCTGTGAAGGAAGTGCGAGCAGGCTGCCATTCGCGAGTGCGTGCTATCCATCCTGAGCCTCCGTTGAGCGATCCAAACGAACCTCGCCCAGACCGCTGTGACGGAGAGTACCCCGCGAACCTGAGCGGACCGTGACCCCAGGGTAAATTCTTTCTTATCTTCGCTTCACTTCCGGTTCATCGCGTTACGGTAGACTCTGCGTGGTCGGTGGAAGACCCGCCGGCTCGTTCCCAACAGGAGTGCGTGATGCGTCGTCTGGCAATGGCAACCGTGGCCCTGTTTGTCCTGGCTCACCCGGTCCGCGCAGACGAGGAAAAGGTTCCACTCGACAAGGTTCCCAAGGCTGTCCTGGAGGCCGCGAAGAAGCGGTTTCCGAAAGCGGAAGCCGTCGGTGCGAGCAAGGAGGCGGAAAACGGGAAGACCGTGTATGAGGTCGAACTGAAAGAGGGCGGTAAGACGATTGACGTGACCCTCACCCCGGAGGGAACCATCACCGTAATCGAGAAGCAAATTGACGCCAAGGACTTGCCCAAGGCCGTCGCCGAGACGCTCGACAAACAGTACCCGAAGGCCACGGTCAAGATCTTTGAAGAAGTTACGGCGGTAAAGGAGGGGAAAGAAGTCATCGATTTCTACGAGGCTCTTCTTGTGACCGCCGACAAGAAGGAAATTGAGGTCCAGATCGCCGTTGATGGGAAGGTTAAGAAAGTGGAGGAGAAGAAACCCGAAAAGAAAGAACAGAAGTGACCCAAGATGCGAGTGCCGACGGTGCAACGGCATTCGCGATGCGTGTGCGTTCTGGAGTTCACAAGGTTGCGTTACGCCGTACTCCTGCCTCGGTGACGGAAATGGGTATCCGGCTGCTGCTGATCGAGGACGAACAGGCTATTGGCGATTTCATCGCCCGCGGGCTTCGGGAGGAGGGGTTCAACGTCGAGTGGGCTACCGATGGCGATGCGGGCGGACACCACCTGACGACCGGCACATGGGACGTAATCCTGCTCGACTGGTGGCTGCCGGGCGTGGACGGGCTGACTCTCCTGAGGAAATTCCGTCAGTCTGGCCGCGATACTCCGGTCCTGTTCCTGACCGCCCGCGACGCCGTTTCCGACCGCGTGCGGGGTCTCGATAGCGGCGCCGACGATTACCTGTGCAAGCCGTTCGCGTTCGAGGAACTACTCGCTCGCGTTCGCGCTCTCGCACGCCGCCCGAGCGTAATCGCAAACACCGTTGTCGCCCATACCGATGTCCATTTCGACCTTGCCACTCATCGCGTTGAACGAGCGGGAAAGAAACTCGACCTGACTGCAAAGGAAGAGGCGCTGCTGCTGTTCTTCCTTCGCCACCCCGACGAAGTCTTGAGTCGCACGCGAATCTATGAGCAGGTCTGGGATGAGCGGTACGATGGGCTGTCGAACACGCTGGAAGTTCACGTCGTGAGCCTGCGGAAGAAACTCGAAGTCAATGGCGGGAGGCTGATCCACACCGTTCGCGGACGTGGATACTATTTTGGCGAGGAGATGACGTGACCATGACCCGCCGATTGACGCTGTTCTTCATCACGACGCTCGCTGCCGTCCTGACCGTGTTCTCGGCGGCCCTCTATCTCCTGGCCGACCGGCACCTCACCAACCAACTCGACGACCAACTCGGTGCAGCGACACGCACACTGGCATCCGCTGCCGAGATCGAACCCGACGGGGTGGAGTGGGAACCCGCGAGCCGCCCCCTGACCCTGGCCACCGGTCCATTTGGCGATCAACTCTACTGGGCGGTCACAACCGAAGGTGGGCAGGTCATCGACCACTCGCCACAACCGGGCGTGGAAGAGTTTCTTGCCGAAGCGAACGCGGGTTTTCAATCCGGCCACCGCAACCCACGCCGGTTCAACCATGCCGGGCGAGCGTGGCAGGTCGCGAGAGTTCGCCTGACGAGGGAGTTCTCGCCAACCGCCGCACTCAGACCGGGGAGGCACCGGGAACTGATTCTGACCGTGGTCGTGCCACTCGACCCCGTCCACGGGACGCTGCGGGTGCTTGCTGTAACTCTGGTGGTCCTCACGGTTACCGTACTGGGCGTGGCACTGGTGGCTGCCCGGTATGTCTGCCAACGGGCATTGGCCCCCGTTGTGCAAATGGCCGAGGCCGCACGTCTGATGAGAACGGCAGACCTGACCGAGCGGCTGCCGACGCCGAATACGGCTGATGAGTTGGACAATTTGGGGCGTGCGTTCAACGGATTACTGGACCGGTTGGGAGAAGCATTCGAGCGTGAGCGACGATTTGCCGGCGAAGCCTCGCATCAACTGCGGACACCCCTGACTGCCGTGATCGGGCAGTTGGAGGTGGCCTTGCGACGAGAGCGTGAACCCGAAGAATACCGGCGGGTGCTGGGATCGGTGCTCACGCAAGCGGGTCGGCTCCGGCGTGTCGTCGAGGGGTTGCTGTTCCTCGCTCGGTCGGAGTCCGATGCGGGATTTCCGAATCTGGAGCGGGTGGACTTGGTGGAGTGGTTGCCTGGAAGGTTGGTGGCGTGGGCTGAACACGCACGAGTTGGAGATTTGGTGTTCGAGAAGGACCAAGTAGGGGCAACACACGCCGCAATCCACCCGGACCTGTTTGGCGAACTACTCGACGCCCTGCTCGACAACGCCATGAAGTACAGCGAGCCAGGGACGCCCGTGACCATTCGGACCGGTCGAGAGCCAAAGGGGGTTTGGGTCGAGGTTGCGGATCACGGGTGCGGGGTCACTGCCGACGAACTTCCACAGCTATTCCGTCCATTCTTCCGCTCAGAAGCAGCTCGCAAACGAGGCGTTCCAGGAACGGGACTTGGGCTTGCTGTTGCCGCGAGGATTGCGGGCGCGATGGGCGGTTCAATAGACGCTGAGAGCGAATCTGGACAGGGCAGCCGATTTCGAGTTCACCTTCCGGCAACCGAATCCGACGACGCGGCATCCGAAGTTGTCGTGAGTTCAAGCGTTCGCAGCACTGGGCCATTGCAGCGAGCCCAATGAGCTGGAAGCTCGACGGTGGGCGTAAAACAACCGTCGGCCTGACCAAATCCACCGTTAGCCTGACCAAATCCACCATTGGCCTGACGGCTCGACGCTCACAAACACCTATCAATTCAACAAAGCATCCGAGAGTGAAAAGTGATTAGATGAGAACCGGTGTTTCATTTCCGTGAGGTTTACTCTGCAAGACCGGGCTCTTCCTGCTACTAGACTATTACGTCGCCAGGTTCTGTTCGATATTGACCTGGGTAGACCACTCGCCCTTGGAGACCAAGATGGCACGTCGTACTCCCAGGTGGTTGGTCGCCTGCTTGCGGCTCGCGTTGTGTTGCGTGCTCGTCGGATTCGGTTGCGGCAAACAGGCTCCGCCACTCGCCCCTCCGGACGCGCCGCAGGTAGCCGTTCAGTCCCCGGCAATGCGAACCTACTCGCCAGTGAAAGAGTTCACCGGCCGACTCATCACCAAGGATCCCGTGATGGTGGTCCCGCAGGTGAGCGGGATGCTGATTCGCCGGGCCTTCACCGACGGCGAACGGGTAATCGGGGCGACTCGCCTCTTTGGAATCGTGGTTCGCCCAGGCACGTTGCTCTTCGAGATCGACAAGGTTCAATTCGAGGCGGATCTCAAGAAGGCGAAGGCCGATATCGCCAAGGCGGAAGCCGACATCAAGAACTCGCAGGCTCAAATCAAATTGGCCGAAGCCGAGTTCGCACGTGTGGATCAGGCATTCAAGAACTCGGTGGGATCGAAGACCGACCTCGACAAAGCGGTCGCCACGGTCGATGTTTCAAAGGCGCAGCTCGATCTTGCCCGGGCCAACCGCGAGGCTGCGATCGCCGCCGAGGCCAAAGCTACTGAGAATCTCCACTACTGTTCCATTTATGCTCCCACGTCAGGCCTCGTCCGTCAGGCGAAAGTGGCGGAGCGCAGCATCGTGGATGCTTACAAAACCGAGCTCGTCGAAGTGTCGCCGGTTGATCCGATATATGCCCTGTTCGACGTGGATGAACTGACCTCACTCTGGTACCGGGGTGAAATCTACGAGAAGAAGACCATCCCCGATCCCCGCAATCCTACGACACCGCTTCGGATCTGGATCACGACGAAGAACGGCAGGACCTACCCTCCACTCGATCAACCGGGTCAAGCGGTGGAGTTCATCGATCCAGAGATCGAACGCCGCACCGGCACGAGGACGATTCGTGCCACATTTCCCAACCCGAGCATGATTCTCTCCGGCGGCGACTCGATTTTGGTCCGCGCCAGTGCAGGGGCGCCACGCGAAGCCCTCACGATTCCCGAGACTGCCGTCTTCTCGCAACAACGCAAGCGCTACGTCTACGTGGCCGCATCGACTCCCGACGGGGATCAGGCCCAGCTTCGCGAAATCGAGACGGGCGATTCGTTTGGCGGTCTCGTCATCATCGAGAAAGGGCTAACAACAGCCGACCGCGTCATCGTGGATAATCTGCTCCGCGTGCGGCCGGGGATCAAGGTTCAAATCAAGTAACACGATTCGGACCCTTTCTCCAACGGAGTGAGGGTGGACACACCGCTCGTCCCACGAGTTCGACCATGTTCGCTCACTTTTTCATTACGCGGCCAGTATTCGCGATCGTCATCTCGATTCTGACTCTCCTGGCCGGATTGCTCGCGCTCACGCAACTCCCCATCGCGCAATATCCCGAGGTCGTACCCCCGCAGGTTGTGATTTCCGCGATCTACCCCGGTGCCGATGCCCGCACGGTCTCCGAAACCGTGGCCTCACCGATCGAACTCGAAGTCAACGGCGTCGAAGGCATGCTCTACATGGAGAGCCAGTGCACCAACGATGGCTCGATGCGCCTTACCGTCACCTTCAAGCCGGGTACCAACCCCGATTTCGCCCAGGTGCTCGTTCAGAATCGCGTCGCCATCGCCACGCCGAAATTGCCGGAAGATGTCCGCCGGCTTGGCGTCGTCACCAAGAAGCAATCGACCGCGATTCTGCTGGTGGTGAATCTCTTCGCGAAGGAAAAGGCGAAGACGGATCAGGAGGTTTTCGAGCAGCAACTGGCCGTGAGCCGGCACGCGAACTTACAGGTGAATGACGAGCTGGCCCGCATTGACGGCGTCGGCGATGTCGGCATGTTCGGCAACCGCGATTACGCCATGCGAGTCTGGCTGAATCCGGAACGCATGACCGACTTCGATCTGGCACCTTCGGAAGTGGTGGATGCGATCCGCAAGCAAAACGTGCAGGTGGCAGCCGGACAGATTGGTCAGCCCCCGGTGCCGAGGGGGCAAAACTACCAACTTGTCATCAACACACAGGGGCGGCTCAAGACCGAGCAGCAGTTCAAGGACATCGTGCTAAAGACCGGGCCCAATGGCGAAGCGTTGGTGCGACTCACCGACGTGGCTCGCGTCGAACTCGGCGCCAAGGCCTATGACTCATCGAGCGCGCTGGATGGCCGGCCCGCGGTCGGCATCCGAATTTTTCAACTTCCCGGTGCCAACGCCTTTAACACCGCCCGCGATGTCCGCGAGAAGATGAAGAGACTTCGTGCCGATCCCGGCTGGCCCGCCGACATCGAGTACGACATCGCCTTCGACCCGACCGAATTCATCCAGGCGTCTGTTAGCGCTGTGGTCCACTCGCTGATCGAGGCCATCGTCCTCGTGTTCATCGTGGTGTTGATCTTCCTCCAGAACTGGCGTGCGGCACTGATCCCCATGCTGGCGGTTCCGGTCGCGCTCGTCGGTACGCTCGCCATCATGTTCATGCTCGGTTACTCGATCAACAACCTCACGCTCTTCGGCATGGTGCTCGCGATCGGCATCGTCGTTGACGATGCAATTGTCGTCGTGGAAGCCGTGGAGTTTCACCTCGCCCGCGGACTCAGTCCAGAAGACGCGACCAGGCAGGCGATGACCGAAGTGGCTCGCGCGATCATCGGCGTGTCACTGGTTCTCTGTGCCGTGTTCGTCCCGGCCGCGGTGATCCCGGGGCTTACCGGCCAGTTCTTCAAGCAGTTTGCGGTCACCATCGCCGTGAGTACGGTGATCTCGGCGTTCAACTCGCTCACGCTCAGCCCAGCGCTTTGCCCGCTCTTGCTCCGCAGTCACCATGCCAAGCGCGACCTACTCGACAAGGCACTCTTCTATCTGCTCGGCTGGTGGCTCTTCCGTGGCTTCAACTGGGCCTTCGACCGCGGCACCAATCTCTACGGCGCGACCGTCGGCTGGCTCATCCGGTTGACGCTCATCGTGCTGCTTGTGTACGGCGGGCTCCTGGTCCTCACCTATCTTGGCTTCCGCACCGTTCCCAGCGGCTTCATCCCGCAGCAAGACCAGGGCTACCTCGTGTTGAACGTCGAACTGCCGGAGGGATCGTCACTCGAACGAAGTGAGAAGCTCATGGCGAAAGTCTCGCAGATCTGTCGTGAGACCGATGGCGTGGCTCACACAGTCGAGATTGCCGGGTACTCGATCTTTGCGAATGCCAACATCCCGAACAACGGCGGCATGTTCGTGATCCTCACGCCGTATGGAGATCGCAAGACGCGGCCTGCCGATGACGTGATGCGCGAACTCAATGTTAAGTTCAGGGAACTGAAGGAGGGCACAGCGACGGCGTTCGGAGCGCCGCCCATTCGTGGGCTCGGCAACGCTGGCGGCTTCAAGATGCAGATTCTCGACAAGGGAAACCTCGGCCCTGAGACGCTCGAAGGTGTAACGTGGGCAATCGCCGGGGAGGCGACCAAGCCAAACCCCGACGGCAAGCCCTCCGGCATTCCCGCCGCATTCAGCAGCTTCCGTTCCAACAGCCCTCAACTGTTCTTGCGTGTCGATCGCGATCGCATCGAAAAGATGGGCGTCTCCGTGCAGGCCGTGAATGATGCGCTGCAATCCTACACAGGCCAGGTCTACGTCAACGATATCACGCTCGATAACCGCACCTGGCAAGTGACATTGCAAGCCGAGGGGGTCTTCCGCAATTCGATCGACGACCTGTATCGCATCAAGGTTCGTGGACCGTCGAAGAATGGAAAACCGGGTGAGATGATTCCGCTGGCCGGGCTCATCAAGGTTGAACCCGCCCAGGGTGCCATCAAAGTGAACCGTTATCAGATGTATCCCTCGGCGGACATCAACGGCTTCACGATTCCGTTCCTCATCAGTACGGGACAGGCGATCGACAAGATGGAAGCACTGGCGAAGCGCGACCTGCCGCCCGGGCTCAGTTACGAATGGACCGACATGGCCTACCAGCAGAAGGAGGCTGCGAACACTCGCGTTGAGGTGCCTGGCGTCGCGGAATTCCGTGGCGATACCACGTTGCTCGTGTTCGGCCTGAGCATTCTCGTGGCTTTCCTGGTACTCGCAGCACTCTATGAAAGCTGGCTTCTGCCGCTGGCCATCGTGTTGATCGTGCCGATGTGCCTGCTGTGTGCCGTCGCCGGGTTGCTGGTGACGTCACTCGATTTGAACATCTTCAGCCAGATCGGCCTGGTGGTGCTCGTCGGACTTGCGACGAAGAATGCGATTCTGATTGTGGAATTCGCGAAGCAGAAACGGGAGGCAGGGATGAGCCGGTTCGATGCCGCAATGGAAGCGAGTCGCCAGCGGCTTCGACCGATCCTTATGACGAGCTTCGCGTTCATCCTCGGTGTGGTGCCATTACTCACGGGAACGGGCGCGGGCGCCGAGATGCGGCGATCACTTGGGACAGCCGTGTTCAGCGGTATGCTCGGCGTCACAGTCTTCGGCATCTTCTTGACGCCCGTCTTCTACTCCGTCATCCAAAGGTTCCGCGAACGCCGCTGAGAACGGCAGTGCAAAGGGGAAGTTAAGTTCGTTCAGACCTGAAACCACCTTGTCGGCCCAACTCTTCGAGCACTGCGAGTCAGGTCGTCCTCCTCGCGTGGTTCTTCGGCGGGATGCTGACGCTCCCACCTGCTCTTGCAACGAACGAATCGCGAACCCAGTGACTTCGTGAGGTGATTCTCCACGGTTGAGCCGGATAGCGAATGTCCCATCCGACGGCCGCGAGGATGCCGGCGGAGAGAACCGTCAACACCTGTTGGGTCGTGGATTTACTTCTCGGCAAGACGTGATGAGCAGTCAACCCTGCGTTGCCATGAACGCGAACACGACCCGGATGTGGTCGTAACTCACTTCCTCGTTCAGTTCCAGGAACACCGGCTTGAGTCTCGCTGTGCCGTGGATATCCGCGGCGGCCGCGACCCGCTCGCACACATCTTCCGGCACCCAACCGAAGATCGAAGCCGGCTTCTCCGCCATCACGAACTCCGCGAGATACTCGTTGATCGTTGACGGCGTGAGTTCCGTTTGCTTCACCACAGCAGCGACCGACGCACCACCACGGAACAGCTTGAACGCAAGCGATTTCTTCGCCGACGGTGCGGCCGAACTCGCTGGCTTCGCGGATGGACCGTTGAACGTTCGCGGGGCTGGCACGTCGGTCGAAAGGCCCGTACGGCGACAGTGAAACGCGATCGCATCGAGGAACGCCTGGCCGAACGATTGCAGTCGGTAGTCGCCCACACCGGAGACTCGGCGAAGTGCGTCCACGGTTGTCGGACGACCGCGAGCCATCTCTGCCAGCACGTTATCGCTGAACACCAACTCGGGCTTCACGCCAGCACTCGATGCTTCCCGCCGTCGCAACTGACGCAACAACTCGAACAGTTCCGGATCCGAGCCAGCCGGCATCGCGATAGGTTGCGCTGCTGACGCTGTCGTCTTGCTTCGTTTCTCGCTGCGCGCGAGTTGAATCAACCGCACCGTTTGCGTGCCCCTCATCACTGCCCACGAGCCTGCGTTCAGCTTCAGCAGCGGGTACTCATCACCGGCCTGCACGAGCACGTCTTGCCCAATGAGCTGATAGATCCAATCTCGCAGGTCCGCTTTTGGCGTGTCTTTCAACAGCCCGTAGGTCGTGAGTTTGTCGTGACCGCGTGAACGAATCGACTCGGTTTTGCCACCGCGAAGCACGTCAATCACATGAGCGATGCCGAAACTTTCCTTCACTCGCGCAATGCACGACAGAATTTTCTGCGCCACCGTTATCGCGTCGGGAACTTCCTGCGTGTCGCCAAGGCAGAGGTCGCACGCTCCGCAATTCTCGTTGTCGTAACCCTGGCCGAAGTACTGCACGAGCGCCTTATGCCTGCACGCGGCTCCGCGACAGTAGCGAGCCATCTCGTCGAGATGTTTCACGCTTGCAGCCGTGAACTCGGGAGGAGCCTGCGCTTCCTCGGCCGACTTCTCAATGATCGCCTTGAGCGTGAGAAAATCCGCCCCTGAGTAGAGCATCACGCATTCCGCCGGCAGACCGTCGCGACCGCCACGGCCCGTCTCCTGCTGGTAATGTTCGATCGTCTTCGGCATCGCCGCGTGAATCACATACCGCACGTTCGAGCGGTCGATGCCCATACCGAACGCGACCGTCGCCACCACGACATCCGCTTCTTCCGCTGCGAACGATTCCTGCGTGATGCGACGAGCTTCGGGCGTCATGCCGGCGTGATACGGCACGGCTCGATAGCCGGCGGTGGTCAACGCCAGGGTCATCTCATCGACATCCTTGCGCCGCAGACAGTAGACGATGCCCGCATCACCCGGATGACGGTCGATCACCTTGCGAACTTGCGGAAGCAGATCGAGCCTGGGAAGCACGCGATACGTGAGATTGGGACGGTCGAAGTTGCCGACGAGGATGTCCGGCGAGTTCAACCCGAGCTGCTGGGCAATGTCTTGTCGCACTCGTTCCGTGGCGGTCGCGGTATAGCCGTGAACGGAGGCTTTCGGGAAGAACTCCCGCAGGCGTGCAAGCTGACGATACTCCGGCCGGAAGTCGTGTCCCCAATGGCTGACGCAATGCGCTTCATCGACCGCAACCGTGTGTGCCCCGGCATCGCGGAGGAGTTGATACACGTCCGTGTTGACGAGACGCTCCGGTGAAGTGAACACCAGCCGAACGCTGCCGCGACGAATGCGGTCGGCGGTGGTGATGCGTTCGTTCGCGGTCAGCGTGCTATCGAGCCTGACAGCGGGAACCCCAATCCTGGTGAGGCCGTCGACCTGATCCTTCATGAGTGCGATGAGCGGCGAAACCACGACCGTAAGCCCGTCGCGAATGACTGCAGGCGCCTGAAAGCAGAGCGACTTACCGCCGCCGGTCGGCATCACGACAAGCGAATCGCGACCGGCGAGCGATGCGCGAATGGCCTGTTCTTGAAGCGGTCGGAGTGTGGTGAAGCCCCAGTGTTTGCGGACAGCGGCGAGCAGTTGTGGTGGGAGCGGTCGCGTTGGCGTGGCAGGCATGAGACTCCTTCCGTGACCGCAATGTAGTCGGGACGGACACACCTCGACACTTGTACCCTAACCGATCAGTGGAACGGCGTCCACGTCCGAGGCGAGGAACTTACCCGCAACTGCTTCGGAAGCACAGACCAAAGCGTCGATTTTGCCGGTTAGATGTGGAGTATTCGCCGCTTGCGGCGTAGCGCTCGCACTTTGAGAGCGCCACGCCGCAAGCGGCTAATACCAAGAATTGCAATCACAAGATGTCGGGCGGCTTCAGCGAGGGGTGGGGGACCGTGCCACCGGAGGCGTCTCCTGCGAACGCGGACTTCATCGGGATACGCAACGAGAACTTGCTGCCCTTATCCAGAACGCTCTGCACGATGATGTCGCCGCCGTGTTCGCGGAGAATCTTCCGGCTCACAGGAAGCCCCAGACCCGTGCCGCGGCTTCCCTTCGTACTCACGAACGGCTTGAAAATCTCCTCAAGGATCTCCGCCGGAATCCCTTCGCCGTTATCCACCACGATCACCTTCGCCCAGTCGCCCGGCGGTTCCAGAATCGCCTGAACCGCGACCTTCGGGCTTGGTCGATCCTCCACTGCGTCAACCGCGTTGCCGACGATGTTCAACACGGCGCGATAGATTCCATCGGGATCGCATGGGACCGCACCGACGCCCGTGCCGGGTCGCCATTCCAACACGACTCCGCGTGCCTCTGCTCGTCCGCGAACCAACTCCACAACTTCCTCGCAGAGCTTGTTCAAATCCGTCGGCTCAACCGACGGCTCGCGTTCCTTCGAGTAACTGAGCATATCGAGAATCAACTCGTCGATGCGGCCCTGATTCCGCTCGACCATCTTCCAGCCCTTCTTCAACAGGTCGCGGTCGTCCTCCTTGAACGCAGTGCGAACCATGTCGGCACCAAATCGCACGCTCTGCATGATGTTCTTGATGTGGTGCGACATCGCCGCGATCGTTTGCCCCACCGCCGCGAGCCGTTCGGCGTTCACGAGCGCCTGGTGATACCGACTCTCCTCCACGGCGATCGCCGCCTGGTGAGCGATGGCACTTGCCAGCGTGAGATGGTCTTCGGTGAACTTGCCGGATTCCTTGCCGCCGCTCACGAACTGCTTGAGCGTCGATTGCGTGTCGAGGAACAGCACGCCGACGGGTTCGCGTCGGCCTTTCATCTGCACGCAGATTGCTTCGCGGATGTTGTGCTTGTGGAGGCTTTCGACGCCGCGGTATCGCGAATCGGCCTGCACATCGGAAACGAGAACGCCCTGCCCGTCTTTGAGAACCTGATCGACAATCGTTCGGCTCACGGCGAGTTCTTCGGCTCGGTTCACGCCATCGCGATAACGAACGGCCTTCGGAACAAGGGTTCCCGCCTCGGTGCGAAGCATGAAACAGCCGTGATCGGCGTTCACCGACCGCAAAACGAGTTCCATCACCGTCGCGAGAAGTTGATCGACGTCGAGGATGTGGCTGACAGCCTCGGCAGTTTCGTAGAGAGCGGCGAGGCTCGCGAGGCGTGTGCGGAGCCAGTCGGTACTGGCGGTATTCGGGCGAGAGAGAATCTGGCTGCCGATGTCGGCCGAAATCGTGCGAACAACCGCGGAGGGGAAATTCATGTTGTCGGCGCTGGGCACTAACCGCACACGCTCGGTGAGGTCGTTGCCGGATTCGGCCGAATCGTTCCGGGCCGCTGTATACATCAACACCGACTGGCCGACCGAGATGGTGTCTCCGCTGCGAAGTGGCGCTTCCTGAATCGTGCGACCGTTCAGCAGGGTGCCGTTCCCGCTGCCGAGGTCGAACAACTGATAGCCGTTCCCAACCGCTCGCAATTCGAGGTGTCGGCGGGAAATCTGGGTATCGTGCAGGGCAACTTCGTTCGAGGAGTGTCGGCCAACCGTGATCGGCGAACCGGTCAGGTCGAACTGCTTTCCCTCGTCAACCCCGCGGAGCACGATCAATCGGGGCACTACCAAATCCTCCAGGCGACGAAGATACCGTACTTCGGGTGCCTGTCCGGGGCAACAGAGAATCGTGACTGGACTCTGACTGCCAACTCCGCCATCATTACCTGGTACAATTGCGACATCTCCGAATCACCGAACTCACACCTGACCACCGCAGCCTGCGGAGGGCCATGAATCGTGTCAACAGACGCCACCGTAATCCGATCTGGGCGATACGCCGAAATCGGAGCAGTCATTCGGCGGGATGTCACTGTCATAGTCGACCGCTGGGCTCGACGTGCCGTCGAGGAACAACCGACTGCCCAACGGGTGCATCACTCGGTGTTGCTCGATGAACTGCCGACATTCCTGGAAGAACTCGGCAACGGACTCGCTGAAGCCAGCGACGGATCAACACCACCCCATTGCCGACTCGCACACCTTCACGCTGAACAGCGCTGGCAAACCGGATGGTCGCTGACCGAAGTGGTTCGCGATTACCGAATCCTGCGGCTCGTCGTGCTCGAATATCTCGATGAGGCTCTTGATCGCTCACTCCGGTTGATCGAACTTCAGGCGGTCGGCCTTGCGCTCGATGAAGCGATCGAGGTCAGCGTCCAACGATATGTTCACTTCCGCGAGGAACAATTCCAGAAACTGGAAGCGGGGGTTCGATCGCACGGCGAGGCACTGAAAGTTGCGGATCGAAGGAAGAACGAATTCCTGGCGACCCTGGCGCACGAACTTCGCAACCCACTCGCGCCGCTTTGGAATGCCCTGGAAGTGGTCCGCCTCAGTGGAGATTCGCCAACAACCGTTCGGCGAGTCCACGAGATGATGGAGCGGCAAATCCGCCAGATGACGCGATTGGTGGACGATCTCCTTGATGTGGCCCGAATCGGGCAAAACAAGCTGGTGCTACGGCAGGACGCTCTCGATTTGCGACAGGTTCTCGAACAGGCCGTTCAGATGAACGCGCCGCTACTGGAGACCCGCAGGCACAGGCTGACCGTGCAGATTCCGCCGGAGCGAATTCCCGTCGTTGCCGATCAGGCACGGCTGATTCAAATCTTCGTGAACCTGCTGAACAACGCGGCGAAGTATACTCCCGAAGGTGGCGAGATCATCCTCGCGGTGTCCCGTGAGGCTGCGGAAGTCGTCGTGAGCGTGATCGACAACGGCATCGGCATTCCCTCCGAACTGCTCCCACAGATTTTCGACCTCTTCACGCAACTCGACATCGGCCCGGAACGTCCGCAGGGTGGTCTGGGAATCGGGTTGACCCTCGTGCGGCGACTTGTGGAATTGCAGGGTGGAACCATCACCGCAACGAGCCCCGGCGTCGGACGAGGGAGCGAATTCATCGTTCGGTTCCCGTGCGTTGCACTCCCCCAGGAAGCACCGAAACCGCCAACCAAAGAGGGTGAGTCGCAGAGTCGCCACATCCTGATTGTTGAGGATAACGAGGACGGTCGTGAAAGCCTGGCGATGTTGTTGGAACTGCTGGGGCACCGCGTGGACACGGCAGAAGATGGACCGCGGGGAGTGGAGATGGCGTTGAAGGTTCGTCCTGAGGTCGCTCTGATCGACATCGGGCTGCCCGGATTGAACGGCTACATCGTCGCCGAGCAGTTGCGAGCCAAGCTGGGGAATAAGGTGTTACTCATCGCGTTGACGGGGCACAGTCAGCCGGAAGATCGACGGCGTGCGGCGGAAGCGGGTTTCGACGCTCATCTGACGAAACCCGTCGAACCGGGCGAGTTGCAGTTACTCCTCGCTCGTCAGCTTCCACAGGCATAGGGTATTTGTTTAATTCTGTGGTTTGGGATTTGTGGGCGGGGCACTCTTGCCCCACCTACCAAGGAAAATGGAACCCTCGGGGTATTTGCCGCTTGCGGCGTAGCGTTCCCCACTTTCGCAACGCCGCAAGCGTCAAACTAACCGCGTTTCACATCAGCCGCCCACCCTGAATCTCTATCACCCGATCGCCAACGACCGCGGCCTCGGCCGGATCATGCGTCACCCATAACACCGTCGTTGCTCGTTCACGGCACATTCGCACGATGACTTCCCGCACCGTGGCCCGCAACGGCACATCCAACTGGCCGAGCGGTTCGTCGAGCAGCAACAATCGCGGCTGACGAACGAGGCACCGCCCCAACGCGACCCGCTGACGCTGCCCGCCGGAGAGTTCATGCGGCATCCGCTGAAGTTTCTCAGCAATATCCAGCGACAACGCGATGTCGTGGACTCGTCGGGTCGCCTCTTCGGCTGAAACCGTGTGAAATCGCAGCGGGAACGCCAGATTCTCGCCGACCGTGAGATGCGGATACAGTGCCGGCACCTGGAACGCCATCGCCACCCCGCGAGCTTCAGGCGGAATATCGGTCACGAGACGTTCATCGTGTCGCACATCGCCCGAAGTGGGTTCTTCCAATCCCGCAGCGAGACGAAGCAGAGTCGTCTTCCCGCAACCGCTTGGTCCCACGATGGCAACGAACTCGCCCGTCGAAACGATGAGGGAAATGCTCTCCAGCGCCCGCACCCCGCCGGCGTACACCTTCGACACATTCGCGAACCGAATCTCCACAATCGCCACTCCGATTGCCTGGATTCTTTCAATGCCGCCAGTGATGGGTTACAATTAGTCAGCACACGAGGTGCTATCTTTGCAAGGAATCCGTCGTGGCGAAAGAGCCGCCGTTCAAAGAGATCATGGAGTTGCTCCGATCCGGCGATCAAGCAGCTGCGTCTGCGGTGGTCCAGAAATACGCACGGCGACTGATCGGGCTCGCGGCGTCTCGCTTACCGACGTCGGTTCGAGCCAAGGAAGACGAAGACGACGCCGTTCAAAGCGCCTTCAAGAGCTTTTTCAATCGACAGAAGAAAGGTGAGTTCGAGCCTGAAGGGTGGGATGAACTCGGAACGTTGCTCACTTATCTGACGGTCTGCAAGGTGGATCGGCGGATTCGGAAGTATCTCGCGGAGAAGCGAGACGTGCGGCGAGAATCCGCGGCCGACGGGGGCAACGACGCGGGAGATGGTCCCAAGTGGGAAGCAGCCGGGCTGGATCCGACAGCCGACGAGAAGGCCGCCGCCGAGGATACGCTCCGCGAATTGCTCAAGAAACTGAAGCCTGAAGATCAGGAAGTGCTGACCCTTCGCCTTCAGGGTTATCAGGTTGCCGAGATCGGGGCGCGGATTGGAAAAGACGAGCGGACTGTCTACCGCGTGTTGGCGTCGGTTCGCGAACACGTGGCCATGCTGCTCGGAATCGCCCCCGCTGCGAAGTGATCCCACCCAGACCAAAAATTGGTCAGCAGCTCCAAAAAGTGGTGGCGGAAAGAATCGAACACTCAGGTTGGTCTGCGAGTCATGAAGACCCCCTGTGTTGGCTGCTTGGACCGGCGGGAGCAAAAATCGTTGCCCAACAGCCATACCAGGGGGAAACACCTTTACCAATTGTCCTCAGCGATTTCGTTCATTACGCCACTGGTTCTTTCAGCTTTTGTGTAAGTTTGCAGGCCTTACTGCTGTACCCGTTATCGCCAGCCTCTTTTTTTTCTCCGGCGGACTCATGACGATTCTCCTTCGTTCCGTTTCCATTCTCCTCGCCGTGGCAGCAACCCTCTCAGGGTGTGCTCGCAAGACCCCCGACCCCGCTCCGGCAAAAGCCCAAACCGTTACCGTGACCAATCCCATCAGCCGGATGATTACGGACTACGAGGACTTCACGGGGCGAACGGAACCGTACAAGATGGTCGAGTTACGGTCCCGCGTCACTGGGTATCTCGCGAAGATTCACTTTGACGATGGCACCGATGTGTCAGCGGGCGAACCGCTGTTCGACATCGACCCGCGTGTCTACAAGGCCGAGTACGACCGTGGCTACGCGGCCCTTGGGAAAGCCGAGAAGCGTTTCAAAACGTCTGCGTTGCTCTTTGAGCGAGTGAAGGCGAGCTACGATAAGGGCATCGTCGGAAAGGATGCGCTCGACATCGCTCAGGGGCAGTACGATGAGGCCGAAGCCGACATCGCTTACGCTGCCGCGGCGCTGGAATTGGCCGAAACGAACCTGAAGTTCACACACATCGCCGCGCCGTTCTCGGGCCGACTCAGCAAGCGAATGGTAGACCCCGGGAACCTCGTCAAAGCCGACGACACGATGCTCACCACGATTGTCGCGCTCGATCCGATTTACGTTGCATTCGACATCGACGAACGAACGGTGATGCGACTTCGCGATCTCATCAAGAAGGGTGAAATCAAGTCGTCCCGAGAATCGACGCGGCACGTTCAGATTGGGCTGGCAGGCGACGACGACACGTTCTCGTTGACCGGGCACATCGTGTTCCGCGACAACCAGATTGACGTGGGCACCGGAACGCTTCGGTTGCGTGCGTTGTTGCATAACCCGGAGATCGAACGGCAACCTCGCTACATGCTTTCCCCTGGGCAGTTCGTGCGGATTCGGCTGCCAATCGGCAATCCTCGAAAAGCCGTCTTGGTTCCAGAGAGAGCGCTCGGCACGAACCAAGGGCGAAAGTATCTGTTCGTGGTGACTGCGGATAACAAGGTCGAGCAGCGTGATGTCGAGATTGGCGCACAGCACGGCGAGTTCCGGGTGATCGAAAACCAACTGATGAAGCCGGAACACCGGATCAGTCCCGATGATCGCATTGTGGTTGAGGGTTTGTTGCGGGTGCGCACGGGTTCGGAGGTTGTTGCCACGACCGCCAAGCCCTTCCGCTTTACGCCCGACCCAGTGCTGAATACCCACCCCGAACTTGCCCCGCCGCCGCACTCGAAGCAACCGCACACGAAAGTGGATTGACGATCTGTTGCGGCAGCCCCAACGGGGCTGCGTCCCAAATCCCGCCCCGATGGGGCGGGTGCTAAACGGCATTCCCCAACCACCAATCGACTTCGAGCGATGATCCCAAGGTTTTTCATCGACCGCCCGATCTTCGCTGCCGTGCTCTCGGTGTTCATCACCTTGGCCGGTGCCGTGGCGTTGACCACGCTGCCCATCGCTCAATACCCCGACGTCGCGCCACCCACCATTCAGATCGACTGCAACTATCCGGGTGCCAGCGCTCTCGTCGTTTCGCAGTCCATCGCGTCGCCGATCGAACAGCAGGTGAATGGCGTCGAAGACATGCTGTACATGAACTCGCAATGCACAAGCGAGGGCAGCTACACCTGCACCATCACGTTTAAGCCAGGCAGCGACCTGAACATGGCTCAGGTGCGTGTGCAGAACCGCGTGAACCTGGCCACGCCGCAGTTGCCCGACGTGGTTCGCGCCACCGGGGTCACCACTCGAAAGCGATCGCCGGAGCTGCTACTGACCGTTGGCATCACGTCGCCGCCTGAGCCGGAAGCCGGGTTCCCAAACGGGCGCTACGATCAGTTGTTCCTCAGCAATTACGCAGTGTTGAAACTCCGCGAGGAACTCCAACGGCAACCCGGGCTCAGCGACGTGACCGTGTTCGGGTTGCGTGACTACGCAATGCGAGTCTGGCTCGATCCCGAGCGCCTCGCGGGAATGAATCTCACTGCGCCGGACGTCGTGGCTGCGATTCGCGCTCAGAACCTGCCGCTCGCTTCGGGGCAGATCGGGCAACCGCCCACCGGAAGCGACCAACCGCACCAGTTCACCATCAACGGCGTCGGCCGACTGACCGATACGGAAGAGTTCGGCAAGATCGTCGTGAAGGTCGGCCCGAAAGGGCAACTCGTTCGCGTCAAGGATGTCGCCAAGCGAGTGGAGCTCGGCGCTCGCGTGCAGGATGTCGCCAACCGGTTCAACGATAAGCCCACCGTCGGTCTCGCGATCTTCGTGCTGCCGGACTGCAACGCTTTGGAGACTCGCGACGCTGTCACCAGCACGATGGAGCGATTGAGCAAAGACTTCCCGCCGGGAATCAACTACGAAATCGGATACGACACCACGCCGTTCATTCGGGAGTCGATCCGCGAAGTGTTCTATTCCCTTCGCGATGCGATCATCCTCGTGTCGATTGTGGTGTTGCTGTTCCTCCAGTCGTGGCGAGCCGCGATCATTCCGCTGGCAGCGGTTCCGGTCGCGATCATCGGCACCTTCGCGGCAATGGCTGCGGTCGGATTCTCCGTGAATTTGCTCACACTGTTCGGGCTGATCCTCGCGGTCGGCATCGTGGTGGACGATGCCATCGTTGTCGTGGAAGCCGTGCAGCACCAGTTGGAACAGGGGTTCACACCACGCGAAGCCACGATCCGGGCGATGAGTGAAGTCAGCGGCCCGATCATCGCCGTCGGCGTGGTGTTGTCGTTCGTGTTCTTCCCATGCGTCTTCATCTCGGGCATCGTCGGTGCCTTCTTCAAGCAGTTCGCGTTGACCATCGCCGCGAGCACGCTGATCTCGACGTTCAACTCGCTGACGCTCAGCCCGGCGCTGTGTGCGTTGCTGCTGCGTGGGGAATCGAAGACGGTGAAACGTCGCAGCATCCTCACGATTGTGTCGTCGGCTGTCATGTTCCCGTTCGCTCTCATCGGAAGGGCGTTCGACTGGTCGTTCAACCTCTCTGGTCGCGGTTACGTGAAGCTCGTCGGCTTGTTCCTGAGGGTGCCGCTGCTGGTGCTGGTCGGTTACGGCGCGATCGTGGCGGGTGGCATCGTCGCGTTTCAGACCATGCCAACCGGCTTCATCCCGCAGCAGGACAAGGGTTATCTGGTGTGCAGTATTCAGTTGCCCGACGCGGCCAGCGCGGAACGCACTCAGAACGTTGTCTCGCAGCTCAGTCGCATTGCGCTGGACATGGAAGTCGAGACGGAGACTGGAGAGAAGATCAAACCGGTCAAGTTCGTGAACGCCATCGCTGGCAACTCCTTCGTGCTGAGTGCTTACGGCTCGAACTTTGGCTCGATGTTCGTGATTCTGGACGGGTTCGATCATCGGCAATCGCCGAAACTCAGGGCCGATGCGCTCATGATGAAGCTCCGGGATACGTTTGCAAAAGCCGCACCCGAGGCACTGGTGAACGTGTTTGGCGCACCAGCCGTGCCGCGACTCGGCCGTGCAGGCGGCTTCCGCATCATGATCGACGATCGCGGAGATGACGGGACGGACCAGCTTCAAGGGCCGACACAA
>JAIOPV010000165.1 GCA_021413735.1 Planctomycetota bacterium | reverse complement strand
GCCCAGACGGTTAGCCCGCACATTCCGATAACAAGTGAAACCGAAGACAACAACGTGGTGTGCATAGTCATCCTTTTGTTGGGCGAGTGTGCTCGGGGCACCCACCAACGAAGATGAAAGAGACGAATACTTGCAGTGATCCCGGCCAGCTGCAAGGCACAGAGTGCGAATTGACCAGAGCTTCTTCACAATGTCAAGGAAATAGCATTGCCGGTGGGTACTGCGACAGGGTTTTGTGTTTTTGTGGGTTTCTGATTCGTTATTGCTTTGAAGTTTTTCGGCCGCTGTGGTCTGATTCCAGTTCAGACTGTCAAAGCGCAACCTGCAAAAACGAGCGCACTATATGGGGTGCCCACCCCAAACCGCGCTCCAAGGCGGGCAGAGTGCGGGCGAATTGGAATCGGGGTGCGATCTTGCGTCCGGCGCGTCCGAACGTCCATCATCCGAACCAGGAACTTGTTGAAAATGCCTCCGTGTAATTCCTGATGTTCCTTGGTATTAGGAGGGCGACCGCACTCCTGAATCTGCTCTTGACCTCAGGTAATGGCATCCCGATACCTAGGACGAACCGGACGCTGCGGACGCAAGAATCCCGGCCTGTACTGACCATCACCACACCGGAGAGCAGCCGAATCCGGAGTTGTTGCGAACGCATCCCATTGTTGCCCGTCCCGTCGATTCGGTTTCCGTTCCCTCCAGCGCTCGGCTACGCTAAAGCGGCCCAACCCGGAGAGATCATCTCCACCGATCCGAATCGCACCACCAATCACTTCCCGGAAGTTCCCTCCAACCGAAGCCTTTGCCGCCGCAGACGCTCGTCGAACTGCTCAAGCACCCGCTCTGTGTCTGCGAAGCGCGGCGGGCGGTCCTCGCTGCCTTGGAGTTCACTTACAATCGGAAGTTCGCCGATCAGTGGGAGTTCGTGCAGCACGTTCGCGACAACAAATTGCCGCTTGATCTACTCACGCCACCAAAACGTCCCCAATCAAAGCCGTAGCCCAATCGGAAGGAATTAATCCTGCTTCCGCAACGTCGAAAAACGCTTCATCGCGAACGCAGGCAGATCCCGTTGAAACTTCTCCCTAAGAAGGCAGAAGAGGTCTCGGATCGAGGTAAGATCACGTTTGTTGGTTCTCGGAACTACAACCAATTGTCACTGCTTGCTGATCGAGTTCAGCATTCCGACGTTGTTGCCCTAACCTCGTCTTGCGGATATCGTTGTCGCTCACGAGAACCGCGAACGACCGCGTGAGAATCACCGATGGCCGCCCACGATCCGAACGTCCCCGAGCCGACCGGCACCTGGGCTGATCCCAACCCGAACCTTCCGCCGCAGCCCGTTGAACCGCTCCCGGCACGGGCAGTTGGCGACACCCAACCCGACCACCGCAGCGACCCTGCTCCCGACGACACCGTTTCGCATGTGGCCCTGCCCGCTTCTGAAGGCGCATCCCCTGGAACCCTACCGGCACCTGATGCTGTCGCCAATCCCGATGGCGGCACGCTCCCGCAGTCGCCGGAGGACGCCGGCAAAGCAGCCCAACTCTCGCAGGAAGTTCCCATCCGACCGACGCCGACAGTTCCCGGATACCAACTCCTCGGCGAACTTGGCCGCGGTGGAATGGGGGTGGTCTACCGCGCCAGACAGATTCGACTGAATCGCCCGACAGCAATCAAGATGCTCCTCGGAGGCCAGTTCTCTGACACGGTTGCGCAGGTGCGGTTCCTCATCGAGGCTGAGGTCATCGCGCAGATTCAGCACCCCAACGTCGTCCAGGTGTTCGAGTTCGGCCAGGCCGACGGCCAGCCGTACTTCGCCCTGGAGTTCGTGGACGGCGGCACCCTGGCCGGGAAACTCCAGTCAGCCGGTCGGTTTGCCCCTCGGGATGCTGCGGAGATGGTGGCGAAACTCGCTGATGGGATCGCTGCGGCGCACGCCAAGGGAATCGTCCATCGTGACCTGAAACCCACGAACGTGTTGATCGACGAACACGGCGAACCCAAGGTGACCGACTTCGGGCTGGCGAAAGTCGGCAGCTCGGAGATGACGGTCAGCGGTGCGATCATGGGAACGCCAAGCTACATGAGTCCGGAGCAAGCAGCAGGCAAAACCAAGGACATTGGCACCACGACGGATATCTACTCGCTCGGCGTGATCCTGTACGAACTGCTGGCGGGTTGCCAGCCGTTCAAGGGCGATTCCGTGATGGAGACGATTCAGCAAGTGCTGACCCGGGAACCAGCAAAACCGCGGGCCGTGGTGCCGTCCATTCCCCGTGACCTGGAAACGATCTGCCTGGAGTGCATGGCGAAGGAACCACACAAACGGTACGCCACCGCGGAAGCGTTGGTGGCCGATCTGCGGGCGTTCCTCGACGGGCGGCCGATCGCGGCCCGACCGGTCGGAACATTGGAGCGGGCATGGAAGTGGGCGAAGCGGCACCCAGGTCGGGCAGCGGCCATCGTGGCAGAAGTGCTCGTCATGGTTTGCGTCAGTCTTGCCGCGAACCAGGTGCAGAGGCAACGGGAAGCAGATCGCATCGCCGCGGATGAAGCAACTCGGCACAAACAACGGGAGACGCGGGCAGAATCGCTGGTGCGGGCGCTGTCAACGGCGAACACACCCGAAGTTCCGCGGGTAATCGACGAGCTTGCCGAAGTGCGGGAACTTGCAGGATCGAAGTTGGCCGAACTTGCCGCTCAACCCATCAGCACGAAGCCGGGGTTGCACGGTCGGCTGTGCTTGCTGGCAGAGGAACCCGGGCGGGCCGCGGAGTTGGCCGCGTACTTGCCCGTGTGCGAACCCGACGAGTTGCTCACGATCCGGCAATTGCTGAAGCCGCACGCCGCGTCTGTGGCACCCGCGATGTGGGCGACACTCTACGACGAGCAGACCGCGGCAGGCAAACGTGTGCGGGCCGCTTGTGCGCTTGCTGAGTGGAACTTCGATGATCAACGTTGGCCTCTGGTCGCCCACCCCCTGTCAGACGCAGTGGTCCGGGCCACACCCGGAGAGTTCGTGGTGTGGTCGCAGGCTCTCGAACCTGTTCGTGGTTATCTCGTGCCGGCATTGGTGAAACGATACCCGCAATCACGTGCCAAGTGCGAGAGCGGGAAACTGGTGTTATCCGATCTGGTCGCTGAGGCATCGGGGTTCGACCTGACGGCGAACCTGTTGGGACGCTATACAGCCGACCAACCGGCGGAACTGGCCGAACTGGCGATGACCGTGGACGCCCGGCACCACACACAGTTCGCGGAAGCAATCCGGAGAAACCGAGACACAACGATTGCAGTGCTGAAGTCGGAATTGAGGAGAAGTCCGTTGCCGGTGTGGGCTCAGAACGATGAGATCGGACCAGCGATGGCGGCGGTGGTTGGCGTCGTCGGCTGTGCGGACATCCTCAACCCGGACCCCGTCTTCGACGCGCTGGCAAAGCGACAGGCGAACGCGGCAGCGGTGTTGTTGACGTTGGGGGAGGCGGATTCCGTGTGGCCGTTGTTTGCGTTTCCGAAGAACGGTGATCCTTCGGTGCGGAGTTACCTTCTGGAGCGACTGGCGGCGATTGGTGCCGATCCGATGACTCTGGTGCAGCGGTTCGAGACCGAACCCGACGTATCGGCGAGGCGGGCGTTGCTGATCGCATTGGGCGATTTCCCGCCGGAGTTGGTGCCGGTTGCGGAGCGTGAGCCGTTCGTGTCGCGGTTGCTTGTTCTGTATCGGAGTGATCCGGATTCGGGATTGCACGGGGCGATTGATTGGCTTCTGCGACAGAGGTGGGGCAAAGCGAAGGATCTCGCTCCGATTGACGCAGACTTGACGAAGTCTGCCCAAGGTCGAGCGGATCGCCAGAAGGATTGGTATGTGAATAGCGAGGGGCAAACGTACGCGGTGGTGCGGGGTCCGGTGGAGTTCGCTCTCGGATCGCCGCTGACGGAACCGGGGCGATCCATGTCGGAACCGCCCCACCGGAAGCAAATCAGTCGGGCGTATGCCATCTCAACGAAGGAAGTGACGGTGGAGCAGTATTTGCGGTTCCGGCCGAATCACTCGTGGACAAAGCGTTACAGCCCAGATCCGGATAGCCCCATTGTGACAGTGACGTGGTATGACTGTGCGGAGTATTGCAACTGGTTGAGCGAGCGGGAGGGGATTCCGCGGGATCAGTGGTGCTACGAGCCGAACAAGGACGGGAAGTATGCGGAAAGGATGTCAATGAAATTGGGGCATCTCGCATTGACGGGATATCGGTTGCCGACGGAGCCGGAGTGGGAGTATGCGTGTCGTTCGGGGAGTGTGACGTCACGGTATTACGGCCGTGGTGAAAGCCTGTTGCCCCGGTATGGGTGGTTCGCAAAGACGGCAGATGATCGGGCGTGGCCAGTGGGTCAGTTGCGTCCGAACGATCGCGGTCTCTTTGACGCCTTGGGGAATGCATTGGAGTGGGTCGAGGCTCCGTGGTTCAATTACACCACGTCTCAACGCGAAGACATCGAAGATACTAAGTATATAACAATAAACGAACAGTCAGATCGACTTCTTCGGGGTGGCTCGTTCTTCTTCCATCCGCTGGATTTGCGTTCTGCGTTCCGCTTCTTCAGCCAGCCAGGCAATCGCTACATCTCTGGCGGGTTCCGCCCCTCTAGGACTCTTCTTAATTAGCCAAGGGCACATGGGGCCCCGAAAGACGGCCCATCCGGGGCGAAACACAAAAACAAACCGAGGACCAGAAAGCGAAGCCCTTCGGCGCTTGGTCGGAGCGGGGCAATCGCGAACGTGTCGCACAAGGCAGAATGGAGGAACTCGAAGGGTGTGGCAATGGGCTGGGAAGAACGCGGGAGGGGGACGTGCTAAGACACGGCCGAGCGGGTCGGCGGCCGCGTTGTGAAACGGTACGTCGGAAGCGATCGGGTGGCCGAACTTGCTGCCCAACTCGAAGCCACAACCGACGCCAGAAGGCTGCCGACGCTGAGAAGCAACGACAAGTACGCGAAGAACTCGACGCCCTCGACGAATCGTTGAACGAACTTCACGAGTCGGCCGACACACTGGCTGTGGCCCCCTTGGTCGCTGCCGGTTACCACCGACACCATCGCGGACTGTGGAGGAAACGCCGTGCCTGATCCGAACGCGAACAAGTCGCCGGCCACAGTCGCGAAGCCCATCGCATGGGAGCGTCCGTTGTCCGAGATTAACGCCACGATCCGGAAGACAGAGGATGGGAACGCGGCCGCCTTGGAAGCGGTCAGGAAGCTGCTCGCCAGTCCCAGCCAAAGTCACTTCCGCACCGTGTACTCCTGAAACGGACTCTGGAGGCGGCCCGTCCACACGTCGCGTTCCTTCGTTTCATTGTCGGGCACGATGCCGTAGATAACTCGCATCTTCAGCTTCTTCCCGTCGTACTTCGTCAAGACGTCGGCATCTTTCCACATATCTCCAGTGAGCGGGACATTGAAGATGATCGACCCGCCCGGCGCAACCTCGGCGGCATCGGGGAAGTTCTTGTCCCACCCGCGTGTCGCCTTGTTCATCACCCAGGTTTTCGCACCGCCATCCGCGTTCTCATCGCTGAACTCCAACGAGATGTTGAAGTACCCCCACGAACACCAATCCCGCCACAGTTTGACGGGCTTGGCCGACAGGTTCGTGACGACGACGGCCAGCGTGGCGTTCGCACCACTCAGACGCAGATCCTGAATGTTGTTTACCTTTGGAGTCGCGACCGATACCAGGAGTGGCGACTTCTCGGCTTCTGCCGGCGCAGGAGTTTTCACGCGATTCTCAGCCGGGAGATCAGCTTGTGGAGCGATCGCCGTCACTGTCGTGGTCATTGCCATGATCCCGACCCCGATGGCCGCGAACACACTCAGCACTGCAGTGATCGACTTCACTTTCTTCCAGAACAGCATGGCAAACTCCTCGCTTGTGAGAATGGCGATCGGCACCGGAGCGGAACCGGATGCCACAAGTTGAACGGTTACGATGAGAAGCGTCGGCGGCACTGCAGTTGCCACTCCCCCGAACGCCAAGGTGGCGAGCAGGCCAGCCCCAATGCTGATTCCACGGCCAGTGAGCCGTGCTCTCAGTGCGTCTCGACCCAGTTGAAGCCGCCCTTTCACGGTCGTTGCAGGCAGACCAAGCGTTGCAGCAGCCTCTTCGATCGTGCGATCGTGAAGGCAGCAAAGCAGCACCGGCAGTCGAAGCTTTTCGGGCAGCCTGTTCAGTTCGTCGTCAACAGCGGCACGCAACTCTTCGACGCTGACGCTGTCGTCTGACGTGGAATCCGAGCGTGGCGTAACTCGCTCCTCGTGGGATCGTCGACGAGTTGCACGGCTGCGTGCCCGGATGGCGGTCCGGTAAGCGACCCCGTACAGGTAGTTCGCGACCGAGTCACGCCAGCCGCGTGCCCCGGCCTGTCTCGCCAGCACGAGGAACGTGGCCTGGAACGCATCCTCGGCGTCGGCGGAGTTCCGAAGCACACGCTTGCAGACGCCGTACACCATGCCGCCGTGCCGTTCGACGAGTCGACCGAACGCCGCGGTTCGATCACCGGACGCGAACGCTTCCAGAAGTTGCCGATCGGTTTGGGAAGCGTCGTCCAACTGCCGCAGCAGGCGAACGGCACCCCCGAGCGGACCCAGAGCCATAGCCGACCTCCGAACGCTACTCACCTGATATTGCCGGCCCGAGCGGGAGCGGAAAACAATTCTGTCAGAAAAGCGCGTAATGTGATGACTTGGTTGGGATCACTTTGGAGTGACCTTCCGCAGTTCCGTTCCGATGCACCGAAGAAGCCGTGATCGTTCGAGTCGCGTCCGGCTATTTTTCAGCAAGTAATCGCTGCCCGAGTCGGGGTATGTGCCAAGAGACGGCAGGCTCGTCACTTACGGGGTTGTCGACCGGGCAATGCTGTCAGCAAAATCGGTGTGAAATCTTGCGTCCGGTGCGTCCGCAACGTCCGAAATCGCATCTGAACCAGGGAACACGGCTGCAAAGCTGGCGTGAAGCACGCATGTAATTCCTGATTTCCCTTGAAGTTGAGTAGGTGACCGCACTTCCTGATCACTGCGCTCGGTGCGGAATGCCCAATCCCGCTGGACGAGCCGGACGCTCTGGACGCAAGAAACTCTGCCGAATCTGGCGTGGTGCTGATAGCTCAACCGCGTCAAGAAGTCGTCGGCCTTGCGAGTCGTGACACCCAGCCACGGTTCGCGATTAAAGAACCCGTGCGGTTGCTCCGCGGCGGTGGGGAGTTCATCCTTCACGCCCAGTTCCTTGCAATTCGCCGTGTCTTCCTTTCTCATGTCGAGCATCGCTTCGCTCGTGCCGAAGAAGATGACGCACGGCGGGGCGTCCTTCTTGAGGAAGAGCGTCGGTGACATCGCTTTTGCGATGTTCGAGCCGTCGCTGCCGGCCATCGTGCGACCCTTACCGTTGAGGAACGGGTTGAACAGCACCAGTGCGTTCGGTTTGCACGACGCCTTCGGATCACCAGCGTCGAACTTCTCGACGAGCGCAGTGCAGCAGCGAGGGGCCCGCAGCAGAACCACCGGATGCGATCACCTTGTCCGGGTCGATGCCGAGCTTCGCGGCATTCGCCCTCACCCAGCGAATGGCGATCTTTGCGTCTTCAACGGCGGCGTCCGGCTTCGTCTTGTGCTTCGACTCAATGCGGTAGTCTGCAGAGTTGGCGACGATGCCACGGCTGGCGAAATACTCGGCTTGCGGCACGAACTGGGTGTATGAGCCGGTTTTCCAGCCTAAGAAGAATACGATGACTGGTCGATTGTCGGTGGCCTTCCAGTCAGCAGGCATGAAGCAGTGGAGGGTAAGTTCGCCCTCAGCCGACTTCTTGTAGACGTGATCCGCGGTGAGTACCTTCGCGTCAGTCAGCTTCAGTTTCGCCGGTTGTGCATTCGTTGGCGATAGGCCGAGGAAGAAGACGAATGCGATCAGAAGCGCGTGATTCATGTGGAACTCCGGAGTGATCGTGGTTTTGTGGCTGTTCAAGCTGTCGTCGCGCCGTGGTCAGACCGAGTACACGCATGAGGCCAGCGTCCGGTGCGACAGGTCGCAGCCGCACTCAGCAGTCTGCCGAATCGCGAGTCTCGCGAGCCTCCACAAATACCGCACGCTGCGGTATTTGACCAGAAGGCAGTTCGACGCATTGTCCCTCGCCGGGCTGGTGGCCGGGTTGTGAGCAGCGAAGTCGGAGTCACTTCAGCGGTGTCAGCCAGACCGGATCTTTGTGGTAGTTGATGACCCAGACCTTATTCCAGGTGTGGTCCAGCACGATCAGGTTGTCGTCGGCGTCGAACTGTATCGGCTGCGGCACCCAGCGGTAGCTCAATCACTGCGTCCGGTGTCGAACGTTCCAGGGGCTTGCGATACAGATAGAGTTGCCGCACCGAGCGCTGATTCGGGTCGCGGTAGTAGCCGTCGTCACCGATCACCATCTCGTTGTTCTTGCTGAACGCAACCGACACCGGAGAGAACGGATGATCGACCGGCAGGTTCGCCCGACAGTATTCGGTCTGGTCGAAGCGCTCAACGCAATACACTCGCTTCGCCTTCACGTCCGGGAACAGACACTTGATGCCCTTCAAATCTTCGGCAAGGAAAGCGAGTACTCGGCCGTTCGGCCGTCGCCGGAGCAATGAACAACGATGCGAGCGAGACCAGCGCCGCACAACAGACGAATGGCCGGGTGAACATGGCCGGGTGAACACGGACGAATCTCCAGCAGGTGAGATGACGGTGAACCCAATGGTACCCAAATAAACGGCAACTGAAGACCCGGATTCGATCAAGCTCCCGAGCCGCAGCCAGCGGTGAAGTTCGTTGAAGTTCGTAGCCCCACCCCGCTGGACGTGAGATAATCTGACTTGAGTGATGGCTTCCGCATGGCTTCGACCAGAGAACCTTTGTGACCGGATCGTTGGTCACACGAAGCCCGAACCGTCAGGCGAGTCATTCGAGGAAGAACCATGAGCCCCGCCCGCGAGAAGGTGCTGATCTTTGGGACGCTCGGCGCTCTGGGGTGCCTCATCGGTTGCGTCGTCGGCGAAGGACTCCTCGCTGCGGCGTTGCCGGCGCGCACTGGCGAAGGCAGTGCGACCCCCTCGCTCGCCTTACGCCCGGAGACCACGCCTCAAGCAGCGGATCAAGCAGCGGAACCGCCGAAGATTGAACGACGTGCGGTCGCCGCGCCACCTCCACCTGAGTTGCCAGTTCTGGCCAAACGGCAAGCACCGCAGCCCGCCATCCCACCAGGTTCGCAGGCTCCCGTCCTGAGCAAACGAGAACCGCCGCCACCTCTGCCCCCGGAGATTCAGAAACGCCTCGACGAAGCGGGCGGCAAATCCGGGCAACTCCAGTTCACCCTCATCTGGAATAACCGCAACGATCTGGACTTGCACTGCACCGATCCGAATGGCGTGGAGATCTTCTACAACCATACCAAGGCAGAGAAGTCGGGCGGGCACCTCGACGTGGACCGCAACGTCGGCGGCGAAACGCTGACGCCCATCGAGAACATTTACTTCCCGTCGAATGCTCCACCGGGGCGCTATCGCGTCTACGCCCACCACTTCGCTCGCAAGGGTTCGCCCGACCCCACCGAATACACGGTGAATATCCTCATTGAGAATCGTCGGCTGAGTTTCGAGGGCAAGATCTCCTCGGGGGACGACAAGCGATTGATCCACGAGTTCACGCTCCCGGGTTTGCGTGTCGCTGTCTCCCCGGAGGCGGTTCTGTACCGGGGCAGCAAGAACACGTTTCGCGTTCGCGTTGAACGCCATCGCCTCAACAAAGATCCTGTTCGGCTGACCTTTGCGGGCGACAGACTTGACCTGAACCTGCCGGATGAAGTCACGATTCCTGAGAACGAAGACGAGGCCGTGGTGGAAGTCGGTACCGACACTGCGGCGAAACTCGCGACACGCAAACTGCGTGTGGTGGCCGAGGGGAAGTTCGGCAAAGCCGAGGCAGTCTGTGCGGTGGCTGTGCAGGCTCCACCAGCTTCGCTGCAACTCACGACGCCCCGTGAAGTGGTCGTGTTTCCAGGCGGCACCAACACCATCAGCGTGCGGCTCGACCGCCAGCACAATAACCAACCCGTTCGCCTGAGTTTCGCAGATGAATCAAGCGGATTGGTACTGCCCGCCGACGTGATTGTGCCAGGCGACCGGAATGAAGCGGAATTCGAGGTGGCAGCACTGCTCAGGGCCGAAGCGGGCTCACGGAAAGTTCGAGTTGCCGCAAGTGGCGCACACGGAAAGGTCGAGGCGGATTGTCTCGTCACCGTGAACATTCCGTCGGCGAGCCTGCAACTCGCTGTTCCCAAAACGGTGATCGTGCAAGCGGGTGAAAGCAATCGCATGACGGTCCGAATTGCTCGTGATTGGTTCGATGCGCCGGTCTATGTGCGGAGCCGAGCCGCGAACGGTGTGACGATCGGAGGCGCCATTATCCCCGCCGACCGAGACAGCACCGAACTCGGGGTCAGCGCCGGCCCGGAAGCGAAGGAAGGGACATTCACGATCACGTTGGCCGCGAACGGCGGAACCGCCACGGCCGAAACAGCCGTGGTTGTTGAAGTGCGTCCGGTGCCACCCGCCCCCGCGCCAGCCGCGATGACCACGCCGGTATCCTCATGGTCGTGGCGACTCGTCCTTGTGATCGGTGTCTGGACGGCGCTCCTGGCGATTGGGCTGTCGCTGGCGCTGGTGGTTGGACAGAACCACTATCTTGGCCGACCGTGGTTGACCGGGCGAGAACTCGGGGTTGTTCTCGCGGGCGGCGGCCTTGCGGGGTTGGTTGCCGGTGCCATCGGCCAGACGCTTTTCTCCTTGGTGGCTCGTTCCGGGATTCCGCCCGAGTTCGGCTTCCTGGCCGGTTGGTCGCTCTTGGGCGGTCTCCTGGGCCGTGGGGTTTGCTGCTTCATCCCGAATCTTCACGCGAGTCGTTCGACTCTGGCCGGGGTTGTCGGTGGCCTGCTCGGAGCGCTGGCGTTCACCGTGATCTCGAAACTGAGTGACGTGTCTGGCCGATTTGTCGGAGCTGCCATCCTGGGTTGCTGCATCGGGTTGATGGTCGCGCTGGTCGAACTCGCCTGTCGCGGGGCGTGGCTGGAAGTGCGGTATGGGTCGCGTGAGATGATCACCGTGAACCTCGGTCCCGAACCTGTGAAGATCGGCGGTGATTCGACGGTGTGTACCGTGTGGGCACGCGGAGCAACTCCGATCGCCTTGCGATTCTTCATTCGTGATGGCGAAGTTGTCTGCGATAATCCGGTGATGAAGCGTGAAATCGCGGTGTCGGATGGCTTCACGAAGGAAGTCGGCAACGTGACCGTGATCGTTCACACTGGGACCAACTCACTTGCGGCTCCCGCAACTCGACCTGCTCCTTGCCTTCGTGCCAAACCCATGCCGTCGCGAATATCCTCCGAGAACGACTTCGATCCATTCCCAGTGGCGGTGAACGCTCCACAGCCCACAACTCCACAGCCAGTTGCCACCCCCGCAACTCCGGTTGCGGTGAAGACGCCCGTGCCGAAACCGCCGTTGCCACCTGCGGTGCCAGTGGCAACGAAGACATTGCCGACACCCACGAGATCGAAGCATCCGGATGCGTGTCTGGGGTGCGGTCGGGTAAACACGGGCAAGCCCAAACAGCGTTACTGCATGATCTGCGATCGCAGTTACTGATTCCGAAGTTCAGCTCGTGCTTCGGTAACCGTTTCCGAAGCACGAGCTGGGCATGATTTGAGAAAACCATCACCCCGGTCGGGGCGAACACGGAAGTCGTGGCAGTCCCGCCCGCGACCGGGGAACACCTCGAAGCCGTGACCGCTGAATGGCCTTCTTCCCTTCGTAGGTCTGCCGAAACCTTGGCGGGTCCTGGGGCCTCACCACGCCAACCCGTGACGAATCGTGATGCTGAGCTCGACGACGAGCCGAGCAACGCACACGACGACACGCTGCCAATGTTGGCAGCGAATTGGTCCAGGGTGGTTCGACTTGGCGTTGCGTCGCCGATCACTTCAGCATCACCGAACGCACGCTGCGTCGCTGGCGTCAGGATCACGCAACACCAACTCCGAGCATCCACATCCTTGGTCGTCCCGTCCCACGATCCTCACGAGAGGAGCGCAATCGCGTGATCCACTTCCTCGATGAACTTGGCCCTCACGTTGGTGTCGCCACATTGCGGAGTTGCTTCCCGGCGATGATCCGATCCGAGTTGACGGACATCTTGAAACGTTACCGCCGCGTGTGGCGAAAGCGAAACCGCGTTCCCTTGCGTGTTCTGGACTGGCTGTGTCCTGGTCGCGTGTGGGCCATCGACTTCAGTGGTCCGTTGCCCGCCATCGACGGACGATATCGCTATCTCCTCGCAGTGCGTGATGTGTGTACGGGAGAACAGATACTGTGGTTGCCCGTGGAGAACGCGACCGGTGAGGTGGCTCGCGATGCTCTGGCGGCGATGTTCGCAACGCACGGTGCGCCACTGGTCCTCAAGAGCGACAACGGTTCGCCGTTCACAGGAAGTGTGGTTCAGGAGTTGTTGACCAAGCATGAGGTGGTGAGTCTGTTGTCGCCGCCGTACTGGCCACGGTACAACGGGGCAATCGAGGCGGGCATCGGTTCGCTGAAGGATCGAACCGAGGCGGCGGCGTGTCGCGCGGGCTACGCGGGTTACTGGACGTGGGACGATGTCGCGCAAGCAAGGTTGGAAGCGAACACGCTGGCTCGTCCTCGCGGCGCGTCTGGTCCAAGTCCAGAGGAGGCGTGGGCGAGTCGAACGCCGATCACGAGTGAGGAACGAGCGGCGTTCCGGAGGACATTGGAGGAGGTGCGAAGCGAGTTGGAAAATGCGTCGGCCGCTTGTGTGTCAGCGGGTGAGCGTGTAACGTCAGAAGGCGAGATGGCCCGTTGTGCCATCCGGCTCACGCTCGAACGGCGTGGGTATCTTCACTACACGAGGAGGTCAATTCCACCACCAATTTAACGCTCAAAAGCGGACATCATTCCCGATAGGCCACAAATCAAAGACGCCCACCCGTGCATAACCCAGGAGAACTTGATTCTGTACTTTGAGTCGTCAAATGGATAATAATATGCAAGCTTTCATTTTGAAACTCAAGCCGAGCATCAGTTATGTCCTACGGTGCGCAGATCACTCGGACGAATCCAGCGTGCCTGTTATTTCTAATTGACCAATCCGGTTCGATGAGCGATCCATTTGTGAGCGGGGCCGGTCAAACGAAAGCAGCGGTCGTCGCTGATGCTGTTAATCGGTTAATCCAGAATGTCGTACTTCGATCTGCCAAAGCCGACGGAGTTCGGGACTACTTCCGAATCGGGGTGATCGGCTATGGGAACGGAATCAAGGCGGGGCTTGGGGGAACGATACCGTTCGAGATTCTCGTTCCGATCAGCCGGGTCGGTAATTTTCCGCTCCGTGTTGAGACTCGCAGCAAACTGATCCCAGATGGAGCCGGGGGGGTCATCGAGCAACCCATCAAGTTCCCGGTCTGGTTCGATTCGGAGGCAAGCGGTAAGACCCCGATGTGCGAGGCCTTTGCGGCTGCGGGACTGGCTGTACAAGGATTTATTCAACAGTTTCCAGACGCATATCCACCGCTTGTTCTCAATCTCACGGATGGGATTCCCAGCGATGGAAATCCTCAAGAAAATGCACGCAAGATTCAGAAACTTGCCACCAGCGACGGCAATGTGCTGCTCTTCAATCTGCTGATCTCCAGCAAACCAGTTCCTGCCGAATACTTCCCCTCAACTGAGGACACTTTGTCCAACAACTTCTCCAAACTTCTCTTTCGGATGTCGAGCGAGTTGCCGCCCAAACTGTGGGATGCCGCGAAAGCCGAAGGGCACGCGCTCAAACCTAGGGCTCGGGGAGTTGTACTTAATGCCGATCCTACAGCGATTGTCCGTTTCCTTGACATTGGCACCCGCATCACCCCCCAGTCTGGGAGGTGAACGGTGTGGTGTCCATCGGAACCTGTGAGATGGAACTCCGACCTTGCTTCCGCAAATCGTGAATCGAGCGGAGAACTTGCCGAGGTCATTCTCTCGACTCAGCCTTCGATCAAACGAATTCGCTGACACGTTTGGTAAATGCCCCAAAGCCCCAATTGCGTCGCCACGAAATCTTTGCACCGTTCGTTTTGACGAAGTAAGATGCGGCGTGGGTATTGCGTGATTTGAATCGGGGAACGCAAAAAATAAACAACGATAATTTATGCGTAGATTCATACACCAATATCCAAAAAGCGTGCCCTCACTGCGCTGTACATCTTGAATCGTTACAAGTCCTGTTCGAGAATCATCGGGTACGGCAAGGAGATCAAGACTGGCCTCGGCGGAAGCATCCTGTTCGATATCCTGATTCCAATCAGGTCGCCTTGGTGCTTTCCCAATGCGAGTGAAACTCACTCGTAACTCGCATCATACCAAACGATATTGGTGGGTTTGTCTCGCATCCGGTTCGGTTTCCGGTCTGGTTCGACACGGGCGGCAAGGCTCGAATGTGCGAAACGCACGCCACGGCTGGCTTCGCGGTGAAGGGGTCCATCGAGGAGTTCCCGATGCGTACCAGTCGATCGTCCTGAATCTGATGGATGAGATTCCGAGCGACGGGAACCCGCAGGAAAACACTCGTAAGATTCGGAACCTCGCAACCAGCGATGGTCCCGTATTGCTGTTCAACCTGCTGATCTCAAGCAAGCCGGTGGTCGCCGAATACTTCCCTGCGAGCGAAGAAATGTTCGCCGACAGCTTCTCAAAACTCCTTTTCCGGATATCGAGCGAACTGCCTTCGGGATTGTTCGAAGCCGCAGTCGCCGAAGGGCACGCACTCAAAGCCAGCGCTCGCGGAGTAGTCCTGAACGCCGACCCCATTGCCATCGTTCAATTCCTGGACATCGGCACACGCATCTCTCATCCGAGCGGTGACGAATGACTCTCACGCCGGTGACAGAATGGGCCTCTGCCACGCTCTCCAAAATCGGGAATCGCACCGAGGAGAACGAAGACGCCGTGAAGGGTGCGGCCGATGGGCTGCGCTTCGCCATCGCCGACGGTGCAACCGAGGGTTGGGAATCTGGACCGTGGGCAAATCACCTCGCGGCTGCCTTCATCCATTGCCCGCCTACCCCAGACGCGTTTCCAACTTGGCTTGCTGCAACTCGGCGTACTTGGGCGCCCCCGGCCCCCACGGGACCAGTTCCGTGGTATGCAGTGGCGAAACAGGAAGAAGGCTCGTTCTCCACGGTGGCGGGACTTGAGATTCGCCCAACGAAAACGGCTCCCGGTTGGGGATGGCGTGCTGTCGCGATCGGTGATAGCTGCATCCTGCATATTCGGGGCGAAGAACTTATGGCAGCGTTCCCGCTGTCATCCGCGATCGAGTTTGGGAATCGCCCTCGGCTCGTCCCGAGCGTTGCAAAGACAGACTGCCCCGAACCCGAATGGCTCGCTGGCCGCGCAGCGTCGGGTGACGTATTCATCCTTGCCTCCGATGCGGTTGCCGTTCGGCTTTTCCACCCACCGACGTTCAAAGCGGCCCTCGTTGCCGTTCATGCTTCGCTTCGAACTCGCGATTCAGAACAACTGCTCGCGCTACTTCGCGACATCCAGACCAAGATCAACGACGACGTTTCCGTCATAGGGATCCGCTTGTCCTCTCCCCAGGAGCTCCCATGAGTTGGCCGATGTCGCAGGACTTTAACGAGGCGATCCAGAACCCGAAGCAGGCGTTCGGTGATCCGGATCTGCAAACTGGGGAACCGGTGGTGGGCGCTCACGGCCTGCCACTCCCGCGGTCCGGGAACTTCGCCGACGTGTACCAACTTCGCGGTGCCGACAGTCGGGAATGGGCTGTCAAGTGTTTCACTCGTCCGGTCACGGGGCTTGGCGATCGGTACGCGGCAATCAGCGAGGCGCTTGCCGAGGCCAACTTCCCGTTTAGTGTTGGGTTCGAGTTTCTGGGGGAGGGAATCAAAGTCGGCGGCATCGGAAGGCCCGTCGTAAAAATGGAGTGGGTCGAAGGACTTCTGCTGAACCATGTGGTTCGCGAAAATGCCGGCAGCCCCAAGGTACTTTCGGCGCTCGGCCAGATGTGGGTGAAGCTCTGCAAGCGGCTCCGCGAAGCGGGCGTCGCGCACGCCGACCTGCAACACGGGAACGTGCTCCTCGTGCCGGGTTCGCGGCCCGGTGCCTACGGATTGAAGCTCATCGACTACGACGGAATGTACGTACCCGCGTTGGCGAATACGCCATCCGGTGAGTCCGGGCATCCGTCGTATCAGCACCCGGCCCGTGCAAAGACTCGGGCGTATTCGCCGGATGTGGACCGGTTCCCACACCTCGTGGTCTTGACTACTCTCAAGGCGCTGTCAGTGGGCGGGCAGGCTCTCTGGGAAAAGTACGATAACGGCGACAACCTGCTTTTCATTGAGGAAGACTTTCGCAATCCGTCCGCGTCGAAGGTGATGCGTGAGTTGTGGTGGATGGGCCAGCCCGCAATCCAATCGCTCGTCGGCCGCCTGGCTATCGCTTGTGTCCGACCGATTCCACAGACACCCTGGATCGACGATCTCGCTCCCGAAGGCGATCCCACACCTCTCGACAAAGAGACTCGACAGGCCGCGACAACCGCGCTCGGCCTGGCTCAGTCCGTTCCGGCGTCGCTCCAACCGGAACGCGTTCCGCTCCCGCCGGAACCAGCGAACGACGGCGCCGCACCGCCCGAACCGGTGATGTCCTGGCGACCGCAAACCGTGGACGTCGAAATCGTCGAAACGCAAGCCGAGGAAGTGGATGTCGAAATCGTCGAAGAGCGTCAATCGGCGCGAGCCCGGAAACCGAAGGAACAACGGCGGACAAAGGCAAAGAAGTCGGCAGTGTCGCCTTTGATGATCGGGATCGGGGTGCTTGGCCTGGTGGCGATCGTCACGGGAGCCATTCTCTTCTCGGGGAAAAAACAGGACCCGACTAACGTCTCGCAAGCAGACAGTCAGAAGGAGCGAGATAAAGATAAGAAGCCCGACACGCCGGAAGGTAAGGGGCCGGATGCGATCCTGCCGAAGCCCAAAGACAAGGGGCCAGACCCGACCACGCCGAAACCCAAGGACACGACACCCGATTCGACCCCGGACTCGACGCCCCCTTCGCCAAACCCCATCGGATTGGTGTTCAAGGAACGGCAGCGATTTTCGATCGAGAACGTTCGTCCAATGTACGCGCACTTCGATCTTGAGGGGCGTTCAATTGTTCTCGCTTCAAATCGGCGAGTTGCCGTGTTGGATCCCAAGAACGGGAGCATGCGGGAGGCGAGCAAACCAAGTACTTCGAACCTCCAGCTTCTCGTCGCGACCTTGTATGATGGGAAAGTTTGTGTTGGTCGTATGGGGGAGAAAGAACTGTCGGTGACGGACAAGAACGGCAACGCGGCCGCACCGATTCCTTTGCCGGTCCTGCCCGCTGCAACCGGTAATGAGGAACCCGGCAGCGTCTTCCAGGCCTCTCCAAGTGGTCGCTACATTGCGCTAGGTCGTCGTGGGAAATGGGTGAACGCGCTGACAAGCGCCGAAAGGTTCCCGACGCCGCTACGTATTCTCGATACCAACACCGGGAAGGAATGTTACTCCGCCGACTGGCAGAGTGGGTCGGTCATCTTCAACGCCAACGAAACCAGGATGTTGTTAGTCAATAATTTTGGTCGGGGGGAGTGGTTCAAGCTACCCGGGGGGGAGCCTGATGGAGATTGGAAGTTCGGCCTTCCAATGGCGGGGTGGGCCTTCAACGTTCTCTATGCGTCACATGACGCGAAAGTTCTCATGTGTAATGGATTCATCAACGACCGTCCCGTTCGCTTTCTTCTCAATGGGGACACGGGAAAGGTGATCACAGTTCTCGCTGATAAAGGCATGCATTACGGTTATCAGGTCTCCGCAGACGGGAAGTTGGTGGTGAGTCTCGCGAGAGGTGGTTCCACTCCAAACAATTCCGAGTGGTTCCTCAATTTGTTTGACGGCATCCGCGGGACGGAACTCTCGCAAATTAAACTCCCTGCGACGAGCGTCGGCAGCTACATGTTTGTCTTGGCTCCAGACGGGCGAACAGTAGTTGTTTTGGATCAACAAACGCCTTCAAATATGATCGTATACGACGTGGGGACTGAGACGGGGGTGGCCGTCACGCCGAAGCCGCCGGACCCAACAACTCCAATCCGGAGCAAGCCCGAAGTCGGGACGTTAAAACTGCGATGGGAAGCTGAGCTGAAGAATGCCCCCAATTCGGCAATCCCCTACTTTGATCGCGACGGAACGGTCTTGGTCCTTCCAAGTCGGGGTGGTTCTAAGACGGATGGGCTCTCCTTCAACGCCCGCACTGGCAAGCCTGGAATTGAACTCAAGGCTGAGAGTCTCTTGCCTCGCGTTTGCCCGCTCGAAAAGGGAAAGATTGGGTTCCAGCACGGGTCTGGCGCAACACAATTCACAGTGTGGGATACAACAACGGGAAAGACGAGTGCGACGAACTTCCCAGCAGCGGGAACGGGACCCCAAGAGTTGACTGTCTCTAGCAACGCCCGATATTACGCAGTGATTAGTGGGGCCGGGAGAGACGTCGAGGCGCCCTACCGAATCTTCGATTCGAAGACGAGCAAGGATGGAATCTCGGGGGGTAAAAACGTACTTCACACCGGATGCGTCTCGCGCACTCGTTCGGGACAATTACGACCGTTACCGGTGGTTCAAACTCCCCTCCGGACAACTCGATGGCGAATGGAAATACGATCGAGAGAATGGAATCTGGCCTGGGGCCATCCTCAGTATGACCCCAAATGGTAGCGTACTCCTGTACCACGGCCGGTCGCCACAACAGAGAGCTGACGGTCACGCTTACTACTTAATTGATGGCAAGACCGGGGAACAAATCCACATGTTCCCGCTGAACTGGAATGTGCGAACGATGTCGATGTCACCCGAGGGGGACATGGTCGTGGTGCAACGGCCAGCGGCTGGAGTATCCGATAATCTGCTCGAAGTGTTCGACATCAAGGACACGAGCATCGCCAAAGTCGTTCCTGAGATTCCAGCCGGAACCAGACTCACACCCTCGGTGGCGGTGTCATGGGAAGCCCACGCCATCGCAATTTACGACTCTGAATCCAAGAAACTGTGTGTCTACGATCTTCCCGGTAGCTCAAGTGCCAGCGTGGTGACACGCCCGAAGGGCCGCGAAGATGGCGGCCGCGCCACGGTGCCGGACGATGCGGCCATCGCGAAGGCCGAAGCCACAATCCGACAGGTTTTGAAGGACGACTACGCCAAGAAGACCCCAGCCGACCAGAAAGCCTTAGCCCAAAAGCTCCTCAAACTGGCTGGTGAAACTACGGATGATCCCGTCTCGCGATACGTCATGCTCCGAGATGCACGCGAGTTCGCCCAAGGTATTGCCGACCCCACGGTCACCCTGCAAGCAATCGACTCTCTGGCGAAGTGGTACCAGATCAACGGACCTGCCCAACAGCTCGCTTCGCTCGAAAAAATCTTGGCTGCAACTACTATTCCCGCGACCGTCAAGATCGTCGCTGAGGCAGCAACCGCATCCGCACAAGCAGCCTCGGATGCCGACGAACTCGATGAGGCTGTCGATTTTTCGCAACTCGCCGTGAATGCTGTGAAGAAAGCGAAACTCACCGCGCCAGCAATCGAGGAAGCCGACACCAACCTCGCAAACGCCAAAAAGTCACGAGATGCGTTCGCCATCATCCGCCCGGCGTTGGAGAAGTTGAAGTCCACGCCGGACGATCCCGCTTCTCACACGATTGTTGGTAAGTATCGCTGCTTCATCCAGAACCGTTGGGAGGACGGTTTGAAGCATATCTCAAAGGGCGAGGACGCTGTTTTACGTATGGTCGCGGAACTCGACCTGAAGGCACCGCGGACCGGTCCCATTGAGGATTCCAAGCTCGCGGAGGCATGGTGGGAATACGCCCAAATCGCGCCCGCTGATGCACAATGGGCCGCACAAGTTCGCACACGGTACTGGTACGGCCGATGCATTCCTGCGCTGACCGGACTGAAAAAGGCACAAGCCGAGGGACGGTTAGCTATCACGGTCGCGGGAATGGAGTATCGGCCGGGGCTGCTCTGCGAGTTCACAGCCAAGCAAGTTGCCGTCTTGAAGGGAAAGAAAGCTCGGATCGATCCAATCATCGACTTCTCAGGCGGCGAGTTCTCGGACGGTGCGAAGCAGACCGATCTCACACTCAAGTGGACGGGGGCATTAGTCCCATCTCGCGGCGGGCGCTATATGCTTGTTGCTCAAACGACTGACCCAGTCCGAGTTCGGGTGGATGGCAAGATCGTCATCGACACAATGATTGGCGGGACATCAAAACGTGAGGCTTCTGTCGTTCTCGGTGAGAAAGTGACGCCGTTAGTGGTCGATTACTCCACACCTAACACGGACAGGCACAGGATTAAACTCGCCTGGATCGTCCCGGGTGGAACTGCGGAAGAGGCGATCCCTGCTGACTGCCTCTTCCACGACAAAAAGATCGAAGCAGTGCTTCCGAAATGAGATGAGCGATTCTTACCCGCCTTTTGCAGTTGAAAACTGTGCTTTCCCACGATCTGATCGTATTTCGTGGCGATTACTGCCGAATTGGGGTCGAAGTCGTCGCTGGGTTTTACACGTCGAATTTGGGAATCTTGGTTCCGATTGTGACGGCAATTCTCGATGTGTGACCTCACTTCTTAATGTTTATGATCTTGATCGGACCCCGCCTGTACCTCGCCCATCTCGACTCCGTGACAAGAAGGAGAGCGTCCGCTGGGTGGAGAATTTGACCCAGTCCGCTCGGCAGTTGGGTGACCCGTCCCGGTGTGTCCGCATCGGCAACCGGGAGGTCGACATCTTTGAGCTATTCCGCGCCGCCCACGAGGCGAAGACCCACTTCCTGGTCCGTTCGTGCGTCGACCGGTCGGCCGGACAGGGCGGGGCGACGATTTCCGTACACACTCGGTTAAGAGCGGCTAAAATCAGCCACATTGTCATTTGGAAATTTGTCCAGCCGGAAAATTGTCCTCAACCACGGGTGATGCCGCATCACTCACCTGAATTCGCTCGTTGAGCCCAGGAGACATCATGAGTTGGCCAATGTCGCAGGATTTCAATGAGGCGATTCAGAACCCGAAATTGGCATTCTCCGACCCGGATTTGAAGGCCAGTGAAGCAGTTGTTGGCGCTCACGGGCTACCGCTCCCTCGATCCGGCAATTTCGCAGATGTTTACCAACTTCGTGGCCTTGATGGGCGTGACTGGGCCGTTAAGTGTTTCACTCGGCCAGTGGTCGGACTCGACGAACGCTATGCGCGAGTGACTGAAACGCTGGCTTCATGTGGTCTGCCATTCACCATTGAGTTCACGTACCTGGATAAAGGGATTCAGGTTGGTGGGGCATGGCGGCCGGTCCTGAAAATGGAGTGGATAGAGGGGCTATTGCTCAATCAGGTGGTTCGCGAGAAGGCGGACAACCCCAAGCGACTGTCAGCGCTCGGGCAAATGTGGAGCAAATTGTGCAAGCGACTTCGCGACTCGGGGATTGCCCACGGTGATCTTCAGCATGGGAACGTGCTCTTGGTGGAAGGGTCGCGTGCCGGTGCTTACGGGCTCAAACTCATCGACTACGACGGGATGTATGTTCCGGAATTGGCTAACCGACCTGCAGGAGAAAGCGGCCACCCGGCGTATCAGCACCTTGGCCGCACGGCCAAGACGTATTCGCCCGACCTTGATCGGTTTCCACACCTCGTCATCGCGACCGCTCTGAAAGCACTGGAAGTAGGCGGGTCTGATCTCTGGAACCGCTACGACACAGGCGACAATCTCCTGTTCAACCAGAATGACTTTCGCAATCCTGCGGAGTCGAAATTGATGCGGGAGCTGTGGGAAACCGGCGACTCCCGAGTTCGAGCTCTCGTTGGCCGGCTCGCAATCGCGTGTGGGAAGCCGATCCCGCAAACTCCGTGGCTCGATGAGATCGTCTCTGACGGTGAACCGCTCCCTCTTGAGACGCCTGAGATGCGCGAGGCCGAGGCCGCTCTCGGTTTCGCTTCCCGTGTGCCGCCCTCCACGCCTGCCAAACCCGTGAAACCCATCACGACGAAAATCGCGAATGCGACCGTCGAGGTACCCAACGTTGACATCGTCCCCCTCAAGAACGAGAACCCGCAGCCGCCGACCAACCGCGAACGGTCTTCGCCCCGCCGGGATCGCAATGGTAACTCGCCTTCGAACTTTCCGAGAAGGCCGTCTCGCAAGTCGAACTCGCACCTCCCGTATCTCGCGATCGGTGGGGTAATCGTCCTGATCCTGGTCGTAAGTGCGATTGTGTTTTCGACAGGTGGGCCGAAGTCGGGCGAGGTCGCGAAGCAAAAACCAGAGGAACCAACCGAGGCTTTGCTTACGCCAGTTCGAGACAGTCTGCAGCCCAAACCGAAGGATGTCACGTCGCCAAAGCCCAAGGACACGGTGCCGACTCCGCCAAAGCCCAAGGATGCGATTCCGACTCCACCAAAGCCCAAGGACGCCCCCGTTGCAACGGAACCTGTGTTGCTGACCCCTCGTTGGGCTGTGACCGCTGATTCCGAACGTGCTCCGGCCAAACTGTATGTCGACCAGCAAGCGCAAACCATCCTGATGGGAAGCGAACGAACGTCGCTGCTTGTCCTCGAACTTTCAAATGGGTCGAAACGTCCCGCGTTTCTGTGGTTTGGACTCACGGGAGGAAACGACTTCTACCCGTTGGATCGAAGTCGGGTGTCGAAGTGCGCTCCCGATGATCCAGATGTGTTGACTTGGGATGTGAAGACCGGAAAGCTTGGCGAAAAGTACCCGGTTCCACAGATCGCGGCCGGCGCTGGCAAGGCGACGCTGAAGTTAATGCACCTGTCACCGGATGGGAAGTATCTTGTTGTTGCGAGGTCTGGCTCAACCACTGCGGAATACCCCGCCGTGCCCTTCGTGATCGTGGATACGAAGACTGGAAAGCCCCTGCTTGAGATCGAGTGGAATTGCGGATCGACCCACTTCACAGCCGACTCGTCGCGGGTTCTCGTGGCGGAGTTCAACGGGCGGTTCCGCTGGTACAAGCTGCCGTCCGGGGAGTTGGAAGAGAACTGGGAATTCGCGGCACCAACGGGCGACAACTTCCACACCGTGACGGACCTCTCGGCCGATGGTCGAGTCCTCGGCTACGTCGGCCCAGGGAGAAAGGGGGCTGAGAAGGGCCCCTGCGTGGTGTCAGGACAGACGGGTGACGTGATCCACCGATTTGGTGAGGGGTATTCCGAAACCTCGCCGGTCGAGCTGTCCGCTGACGGCCGCCTCGCCGCAGTCATGCGGCAGTTCGATGGCGAAGAGGCGGTGATAGATGTCGTCAACATTTTGAAGGCAGAAGCGTTTGCGCGATCCACCACGCCGTCGAAACAGTCGATCCCAACCTTTGCAATCTCGGCTCGTGGCGAGACGCTGATCGTCCACAATCCAAAATCCGGGAAGCTATTTCGGTTTGATCTTCCAGGATCGAAGGCGCCATAAGGCAGGCGTTCTCCTTTACCGTTTTCGTTTGTACGCGAGCTTCTCCCCGCCGAAGGCAAACCCGTGAGCTTCAGTGATTTCTTCGTTAAAGGTCACGACAGCGACTTTGTCCCTATCGCGTCCTTTTTGGACGCGAATGACCACCGTTCGTCGATCAACTGCATCCCAGGCGACGACGAAACCAGCCCACTCCGACACCTCGGCAGAACCATCAGCCTTGAACGTCATGTTGCCCCAGGCCCACACGGTATTGATCAGGTATTTCTGGAGATCCTCCTTCGTCGAGACGTCAATTGGTCGAAGGCCGACTGAGCCGTTCCGAAACTCTTTTTGGTCCTTTTCAATCGCTCCGGCAGCGGCATCATCTTTGAGAATCAGATACTCTTTCACGGCTGTGGAGTAAGATTTGTCGAGGTTGGTCCGTGCGGTGGCGAGTTGCTGCTTCATTGCCGCAGGCAAAGCCTGTGAGACACCACCATCTTTGAGAAAGGCCTCACGCTCGGTTTTGATTTGATCGACGGCCTTCTTGTCGCCCGCTGCGCGAGCAACACCTTCTCGCTTATCGAGCCACTCTTCAACGGATTTCTTGTATTTTTGCGTCTCGGAATCGTAGGTCTTCTTTGCCTGGAACAACTTCTCTTTGATAGATTCTGCGTCATCCGCCTGTGCTGTACACAAGCTAATCGCGAGCATCCCAATGATGGCAGCCCAAAGGCAGTGACAACGATTCATCGTGACATCCCCGAAGAGTGATGATAAGGAAACGATCGACTCCGTCGTATCGCACGTCGGGTTACTCAGCCACGGTCGGAGCAAACCACACACCGTGAACCCAACCAAAGTTCCCACAGTGAGTACGCAGGGTTAACGTTTTAACCTTGTCGAGCTTGATTGTGCAGGATTGAAACGATTCGGTGGATGAAACGGGTTCCGATTTCCAGAGCGACTTCCCGTCGCCGAGAACTTCAAATGTCGCTTTTGAAAATGGTTCGGGTTGCCCGTCGATGTATTTGGGAATCCCCACGGTTGCTCGGAATGCAACAATGCCTTTCGAGGGAAGCGAGTAGCTGACGGATGAACCACCTTTGTCGTCCGGGTGGCAAAATATGCTGTGAGGAACGGGTTCTCCGTTCAGCTTGAATTTGTTCGTGTCTTTCTGGAACGGCTGGCCTCCAACTCGAATGTCAAATGGCTTGAGTGTGCTCACAAAAGTTTGCTTCCCGAAAAGGAACGCAGTTGAAAGCTGGAATTCTTGTCGCTCCTTCTCAGTTGTGTCGGCCTCTTTGTCCAACTTCACACGTACATAATCCTTCACGGCGGCCGTGTATGCTTGGTCGAGAGCGATTCTCGCGGCTGCAATTTTTTGTTTGCTTGCTGCATGGGCAGCGGCGGTAGTCTCGCCTGTTTTTGCGAATGCCTCTCGTTCGGACTTCACCGTATCGACCGCTTTTTTGTCGCCAGCCGCACGAGCAGCTTCTTCTCGCTTGTCGAAGGACTCCTCAATGGTCTGCTTGAACTTCTTGACCTCTCCATCGAATTCCTTCTTCGCCTGGAAGAGCTTCTCTTTAACGGCATCGGCATCGTCGGCGAGAGCCGAGCAGAGGTCGCCCCCAACGATGATCCCCATCAGAGCAAGCACCAAGCGACATGCAGGGTGAGGCATCGAAGACTCCTTGAAACAACATGCTGATTGCCGCCATTCATGGCGGTGCCAACTGAACACCATCGCTCTGGCTGAATCAATCGACCGCAGGATGGAACGATTATTTTTTCTGCTTTGGGAGGTCAGCCCATTTGACCCCGTGCAACTGGCCGTCGTGATCCTTGCCCGAAAGATCAACGAGCTTCGATGCGTTGTTCCCTGAGAAATCGAGCAGGATTTCGGTCGTGGCGTCTTTTGCGAAGGCGACCGGTGGCTCAAATGCCTGGGCATATCGCGAAGTGTTCGAGATGCGAAACGCGCGGTATTGCCCTTCAAATCGCCGGTCTTCGTAAGCGTTTTTGCGAACCCCAAGATACACTTCCGTGACACTTGGGACGAATTTGATCCCCTTGCAATCCTGCTCGCCAACGAGCTTGCCCCCCAGAAAGGTTCGAATGACCTCGGGGGTTTTCGAGACGGCAAGGTGGTGCCATTCGCCGTCGATTACCATGACAGGGGACGACCGGACTCCGAACCATTTCGTATCTGGTATTGCGACGTTGAAGTCCACGATGGACTTCGCCCCGTCTTTGGTGGGGAGTAAACGGAACGTCCACCCGACAGAATGGGGGACATCAATCGCGGGACTCATTTTCGGCCATGCTTCGTCACCCATGAAAGTGACCATCTTGTTCTTCTTTCCGTCGAATCGGATCCACGCTTCCATGGTGAATGAGCCATTGATGTCGAGGAGGCCGATTGTTTTTTGCAACTCGACGTAGCCTCGCTCGGAGAATTGTAAGCTGCGGCCCTTTGCCAACTCCGTCCCGGCCTGGAAGGTCTGCTGTTCCTTCACGACGGCTTCGGCCAACGCATCTTCTTTCTGTAACAAATAGCTCTTGATCGCGGCAGAGTATGCCTTGTCGAGAGTGGTTCGTGCAGTCGCCGTCTGTTGCTTGATCGCTGCGGGGGCCGTGGACGGGAGATCGCCCGACCTGCTGAAAGCCTCTCGCTCGTTCTTGACCTGATCGACGGTTTTTTTGTCTCCCGCAGCGCGAGCGACTTCCTCTCGCTTGTCCATCCACGCCTCGACGGACTGCCTGAACTTCTGGATTTCCTTGTCGTAATCCTTCTTCGCCTGGAAGAGTTTCTCTTTCACGACTTCGACGTCATCCGCTTGCGCTGTACACAAGCCGATCACGAGCATCCCGATGATGGCAGCCAAAAGGTAGCGACAGCGGTTCATCGTGACATCTCCGAAGAGTGACGGTAATGGAAAGTTCAGGCGAGGAATCACGCCGCACATTACTCCACCAAGATCGGCTCATACCACACTGCTCGCGCGAGTGTGTTGCGGCCATCACAAATCACTCGCAGGGTCAGCTTCTGCACTTTTTCGAGAGGCAACTCGCACGACTCGTACACATCGAGTTTCGGAATCGGTTTCGATTTCCATAGCGGTTTGCCGTCCCCGAGAACTTCGAAGACCAGAGGCGTGCCGGGGTCACCCGCGTCCTCCCCTATCCGGGTCACTCCGACTGTCACTCGAAACGCAGTCGGTTTTCCCTTCAATGGGTAGGTAACTTCTGAGTAACCGTTGGGGGGAGGAACCAAGTAAATGCTGTGCGGAATGAGCATCCCATCCAGTTTGAGTTTGGTTTTTGAGAGAGCGTCGGTGCCGTTATTCGAAAAGCCCGTTGCGTTCTCGACTCTCAAATCTGAGTGCTTCAGCCCCACTAAAAAGGTTCGCTTGCCGAACATGAGCAACGAGGAGAGTTGGAATGCCCGCTGCTCCTTCTCGATCGTTTCGGCGGCAGCATCCTCCTTGATTTTCGTGTAATCCTTCACGGCATCTGTATAGGCTTTATTGAGGGTTGCCCTTGCTGCTGTGATCGACTTCGAAGCAGCCAAAGGCGACGTGAGTGGAAACTCGCCCCACTTCTCGAAACGCTCGCGTTCTGTCTTCACTTGATCGACTACCTTCTTGTCCCCTGCCTTGCGTGCGTCGTCTTCTCGCTTGTCGAGTTGGTCGGTAACCGCTTTGCGAAACTTCTGGCTCTCGACGTCGAACGCCTTCTTCGCCTGGAAGAGTTTCTCTTTCACGGTGTCGACGTCGGCCGCTTCCGCCAAACACAAGCCGACCGCGAGGACCCCAACAATCGGAACGAGAAGGAAGCGACAACGGTACATCACGGCGCTCCAGGATGAGAAAAGGTACTCGCTCGCCAAACCCGCGACCCGATGTTTTAGCCGTTTGGACAATCGAGAAACTCACAGGGACCCAGATTCGCGGCGAGACCGAATTTAGGGGTGGGCAAAGCAATACTAAACCGATGGCTGATCGCGGTCAATTCAGTCGTGCTCTGCCGCTGTAGGTGAGCGTCGCGGAGATCCCCTCTGTCGCTGGCGGTGTGAGTGTCATTCGTCATAGCTCGGGGCGCCGGAGATGCGGGTGCCGATGTCGAGGAATCTGACGATGGCGGTCGGGTCGGCGTTAATGACGACGCCGCGGGCACAGGGTTTGACCGCGTGCCCCTCAGACTTCGCCGCCTGCCACA
>JAIOPV010000164.1 GCA_021413735.1 Planctomycetota bacterium | reverse complement strand
AGCGTGTCGTCGCCGGCGTCGATGGCCGGGCTGCCACTTGGCAAGGCGAAGGTTTTCGTCGGCCCGCCGTTGTCCTGCAACGTCCCCAGGATGGAACTCAGAGGGGTGTTGGTGCCGTCGCTGGTGGCGACGATGTTACTCGCTCCCGGCGTGAAACCAAAGACTGCCTGGGCGGTGGTTTCGGTACTGCAACCAAACAAGTTGCCACTCACACTGGTGGTCCCCTGCGACCTGACCTCACGGCCCTGAGAACTTGCGGAATTGCCGGCGATCAGTGAGTTCTGGATCGTCAGCGTGCTTCCGGTGGCGATGTACACACCGCCACCGGTGCCGGCGGTGTTGCCAGAGATCGTGCTGTTCTGCAACGTCACAGGGGCGAAGCTGATGAGGCTGGCAATCGCACCGCCACGATCCGTGGCGGTGTTGCCCGTCAGAGTGCTATTCTGCACCGTCAAATTGCCACCGTTGCCGATGGCGCCGCCGTCGCGATATGCGTAATTTCCGGAGAACAAACAAGAATCTATCGTCGCCGTCCCAGTGTTAAGCAATCCGCCGCCCGTGCCCCCGCCGAGGGTGCGAGTGACGCTGTTGCCGGTGATCGTGCTGTTCCGCAACGTCAGTTTTTCGACGTTAACGATGCCAGCACCACCACTCTGGTTAGATGGAATCGCACCGCCAGTGATGGTCAAACCGTCGATGGTTACGATTTTGTCAGGTGAAAGGTTTTTGTCGTTGATGAAGAAGACGCGACTGGTATGTTTGGCGTCGATGGTCAGCAGGTTGGCACCAGGGCCGGTGATCGTCAGGTCGTTCGTGATGGGCAACTCACCCAGGCTCAGGGGGATGGTGCCAGGGCTTCCGCTGTAGAGAGCGGCCGCGAACGTGATGGTGTCGGCGCCGGGAGCGGCATTCGCCAGTTGGATGGCTTCACGCAGGGACAGGTCGCCGCCGGAATAGTCCAGGTCGCTCTCGTCCACCAGCGTATCGACGATCAACTGCGTCGGTTGCACCTCGAACGCCCCCATGTCCACCGTGCCGACCTTCCGTGCGAAGATGTCGCCGCGTTGATCGGTGAGCAGGCCGACGGGCACGAGTGAATTGTTGCCGGCGTTGATGGCCGGGCTGTTCGTCAGCAGAGCAATTGTTGGGGTGGCACCACCGTTGTCTTGCAGGCTGCCCAGCAGCGGAGCGACGCCCACCCGGTTGCCGTTGGTGCCGTTGGTCAGGCCGTTGCCGGTCGCATTGCCGATCAAGCTATTGGTCACGCTGAGGGTGCCAGCGCCGGACTTGTAGAGATCCGGATTGGCTCCGGTGTTGCCGGCAATAATCGTGTTCTTGATAGTAACGCTGTTGGCGGCGCTGCCGCTTATCCACATGCCGCCGGCCGTCGTCGTAACGGCACTGGAGTTGGTATTGCCGGCGATGGTGACGTTGGTCAACTCAGCGGAACCGGCGACATCCAGACCGGCACCGCCACTGCCGGCTGTATTGCCGCTGACCGTGCTATTGACCAGGGTGAGCGAGGCGGTCACGAAGGTACAGATGCCGCCGCCAAAGGCGTTGGACGAACCATTGGTGATGGCGCAGTTTGTAATGTTCGCAGTGCCTGAATCGAGAAGGATGTTGCCGCCTTGACTGGCATACGGGGTCGTCGCCGCGGTAACCTTGCCGCCCGTGATGACGAGACTATCCAGGCTCACGTCGGCGATTGCGGTGATATGCAGAACGCGGGTGGTTCCGCCGCCGTTGAGGATGGGAGCCAGGGGGAGGCCGGCCCCGCTGATGGACAGGTTATTGGAGATTAACAACTCGCTGGCCAGGCTGATGGTCTGACCGCTCAGGCCGCTGGCGAACGTGATGGTGTCGGCATCGAGGGCAGTGTTGGCCTGCTCGATGGCGGCACGCAGCGTGGTAGCCAGGAATGGGTCTGCTGGTGTACCGGCGTGCCCCGTGTCGACCGTACCACCGACGTCGCTCGTGCCGGTGACGACGAAGTTCGTGGGCACGACGCGGTCTTCGAGCTGTTCGACTCGCAGGATGAACGCCGGGCCACTTCCCCACGCGTGCCCGACAGAACGGTTGTGACGGACGCGACGAAGAAGGACGCCGAACGCGGGCATGTGCATGGGCGGCCTCGGCAGGCGGTAAAGTCGATCCAAGTTTTATACCCGCGACTGAATGCGACGCCAAATGGAATGAAGTGTCGCTTCAGCGCTTTCGGGACTCGGAGGCGGGCTGGATGGACGATTCGTTTCCGACAGAGCTGTTTCGCGAATTTCGGGAGTGATTTCAGGAAATTGTCGCAAGAAATGGTTCCGGAACAGGATGCGTCACAACGACATGCCGGAACGCCCCACGGCTTCACCGCGGGATCAGCCTCGAACCGAATGGGCCCCGGTCTGCCCAAGGCTAAACGCTCGTTGTGTTTGCCTGCAAGGATATCGCGCCGGGCAGTCGGTGAATTCCTCATCTCCGACGGTCACACGCCCGCCGGGCTCAGATCTCTGAGCCGGGGCCAGAATCGCTTAAATTCTAAGGAAATATGCTTGCGTGCGGTCGCGATCACGTCATGTGAATGTCGTGCCCGCAAGCGTGCATCACGCCGACTTCCAGGCCCGCCTTGTCCTTCACCTTCACCTTGCTCGCGTATGGCACGCCGGTCTGCTCCACGATCGGCAACGCATCCATGTCGGTGCGGATCAGCACAACCGGTCCCGGACCGTTCTTCAGCACCGCGACGATGCCGTTGCCTCCTACCTTCTCGGTCACGGTGTAGCCGAGTTTTCGCATTTCCTCAGCGAGATGAGCAGCAGTCTTCGTCTCCATCAGAGAAAGCACAGGGTTGCTGTGCAAATGCTGGTACAGCGACACAAGCCCTGTAATGTCGCCGTCGAGCTTCTTGTTGACCTCCGCGAGACGATCTTTTACCCATCCCGGAGCAGGCTCCGTGGCTTTCGGCACCTCCGGAACCTCGGCAGAGAGCGAAAACCGCGTCTCAACTCCTGACGAAACCAGAGCGCAAGTAACTACCACGGCAGCAGATAAGTGTCTAACGAGCATGTTTCACTTTCGGGAATGGGTTCTGCGGGGAAGTCCGAGGAGAAAGTGGGAAACCGGAGATTTCACTGCAAATTTAGCCATATCCCCGAGCGTATATTTTAGTAGTCGCTTCGTTTCATCTCGTTTCGCTCTCCATCGTCCGAGATGTCGGCGCGATTATGACACCGCCCGAAAACCGCCACAGCGGATTCGAGCCAGCGAAATTAGCACCCGGAGGCATTCTTTAATGGCAACCAAGACACTGACTGTAAAGCAGCGCCAGTCGATTTTCCACGCGCTGGTTGAAACTCAAGATAAGGGCGTGGCCGTGGCCGACTCGAAGAAGTCGGTGGCGGCAGAGTTCCACATCTCGCGTGAGCAGTTGGATTTGATCGAGAAGGAAGGGCTCGATAAGGACTGGCTGCCTTCGCTGTGAGATCACCCGGCGTTACGCCGGGTTAAATTGAAACAGCTCGGTGCGGGAACAACTGCGTGTCCGCACCGAACGTCAGCGACAGACTCATCGGCGTCAGGATCTCGGACGGCGGCCCCTGACACGCGATGGCACCATCCTTCAGGCACAACACATGGTGCGAGTGAGCGTTCACCATGTTCAAATCGTGCGACACCAACAGCATCGTCAGCCCCATCTCCTCGTTGATCTTCGTAATCAGGTCGTAGAACTTCTTCTGATCCTTGAAGTCGATGCCCGCAGCAGGCTCGTCAAGTAACAGCAACTCCGGCGACGGCTCCAACGCCAGCGCCAGCAGCACTCGCTGCAACTGCCCACCCGACAAACCATCGACGGGTTTATCGAGCATTCCGGGCAAGCCAACTCGTTCCAACAGATGGTCAGCACGAGCCGACACCCAGCGAGGAATGCCAAGGAACAGCGGGCGACGTGACAACGCCAGCGCAAAGAGATCGCGGATGGTCAATGGTAACCTGGCATCGACCGCTAACCGTTGCGGCACATACCCGACGTTCTCCGGTCGTGGCTTCGAGTGATCGTGCCCGCAGTGATACTTGATTTCCCCACGAAATTGATACTCGCCGACGACCGCCCGCAGAAGCGTGGTTTTGCCGGACCCGTTCAGGCCGATCAGAGCCGTGATCTTTCCGCGAGCGATGTCGGCTGTCACTCGACGCAGAATGATATGACCACCGAGCGTCACCGACAGATCGCGAATCGCGACCAACGGCGGCGGCGGCAGCATCGGCAACGCGGTCGCGCCTGCATTCATTTCGAGGGGACGAACCTGCGTCATTTCATCTTCTCCGCGAGCGCCGCGAGGTTCGCCCGCATCTTCGCTTCATACCAGCCCGCGTTCAGTTCATCCTGCGACACCGTTTCGAGCGGATCGAGTTCTACCAGCACCGGATCGGGCACGCCCTCCTGCTTGAGAATCTTGACCAACTGCGTGCCGGCGTTCGAGTTGCTGTACTGCGGTTCCGCGCAAATCACCCGCACAGGATGTTCGGGATTCTTGCACAGATTAACGAGCTTTTTCAGTTGTGGCTCGCTCGGCTCGCTGCCGGGGTTCTTCTGCACGACGCCGACAATATCCAGATCGAATGACTTGGCGAAGTACGTCATCGAATCGTGAAACGTGACGAGTTTGCGGTCCTTCTTGTCCTTCAGCAGCGCGAGGCCGTCTTCCTTGAGCTTCTTGAGCTTCGCGATGTACTCGGTAGCCCGGCGATCGTAGTCCGCAGCGTGAGGGGCATCGGCCAACTTGAGTTCGTCGCGAATGCCCTCGACCATCATGATGGCGTAGTCGGGGCTGAGCCAGATGTGCGGGTCTTTGCCATGATCGTGACCGCTGTGATCGTCGCCGTCGCCGTGATCGTGGGTGCAACTGCCTTCGCACAGTTTGTCCTGGGGAATCCTCGCCCCAAGCTCGATGATCTTGAGGTTCTTGTTGCCGCTGCCCTTCTTGATCTTCGTGGGTTTGTCGCCTTCGAGACCGATGCCGTTGACGAAGAAGATATCGGCCCGGCTGAGAAGCTTGGCGTCCTTGTCTGTGGGGTTGAAGTGGTGCGGGCCGGAGGTGGTAAGCAAGTTGCGAACGATGGCGTCGTCGCCTGCGACATTCGCGGCAAAGCAATAGATCGGCGCGAACGACACCACGACCTTGGGGGCTGTCGGGCGATCCGCGGGCCAGCCATCGTCGGTGTTGCTGTTGCATCCGGGAAGCGAGACCAGACCCACGCCGCAGACCGCGAGCAGCACGGCTAAGCTGGTTCGGAGCCTGGACATGATTAGCCTCGCATTCGGGATAACTTCGTAAAACCTGACGTGATTTTATACCACCGAGGCTTACCGAACAAGACGGGTACTCGGAATCAAAGAAAATCGCCGCACGATTGAAAACCGATCAAGACACGATCAAAACAAAGCAAGCAAGCCAGTGTTAAAAACCACGAACTCTTTGTCTTTCAAAATGTCTTCCTGGGTTTTGTTTGGATCGTGCCTTTCATCGGGTTTCGATCGTGCGGCGATTTCGTCTTTGCCTTCGCGCCTCAAGGAACAACCATGATCGTCTCCGACTCTGTTGCAGATTTGCCGACACCCACAGGACCGATGCGAACGTACTTCTACTCGCCGCACGAAGCCGGTAAGCCACCACGCAAGCGGCCGGGTTTGGTGCTTTACTCCGAGATCTTCCAGCAGACGCAGCCGGTTCGCCGACTCGCCATTCAGTTTGCATCGCTCGGGTATCTGGTCGCGGTGCCGGAGGTGTATCACGCTCACGAACCCGCGGGCTGCGTTCTCGGTTACGAGGATGCTGGCAAGAATCGCGGCAACGCCCTGAAAGGCATCATTCCTATGAGTGAGTTTGATGCCGACGCACGAGCCGTCGTCACGGCATTTCAGAATCACGCAGCATGTAATGGTCGTGTCGGTGCGGTTGGCATCTGTCTGGGTGGGCATCTCGCATTCAGAGCGGCGTTGCTTCCCGAAGTTCGCGCGACCGCGTGCTTCTACCCAACCGATCTGCACACGGGAACGCTCGGTCGTGGCGGCGGTGCTGATTCACTCGCACGGGCCAAGGACATCAAGGGCGAGATGCTCATGATCTTCGGTCGGCAAGATCCGCACGTTCCGCCAGCGGGTCGGCGTGCGATTTACGATGCTCTCGAAGCTGCCGGCACGGTGTTCACCTGGCAGGAATTCAACGCGGCTCATGCCTTCATGCGAGACGAAGGCGAACGCTACGATCCAGCAGTCGCCAGACTCGGTATCGAGTTGGCGGCCGATCTGTTCAGCAGGGCCATGAACGCCGACTGATGAACTGTGGAACCGCGAGCCTTCGTGCCGATAATGGGGCCATGAGCAACGAAACCCTCATCGCGTCGCCGGGTCCGGATGCGAACTCGGTCCGCACAGCCGACGGCAAAGTGCAGCGTGTTCCCGAGGGTTGGTGTCTCGTTCCGCCCGGTGATCCTGGGCTGACGCGGCGTGTGAAAGCTTCTGGTCCGTCGTGGACCGTGCAGCAGAAACGCGGTCGCAAGGTGTTCTCGCAAGGCGTGTGGGCACCCGCGAACATCGTCGAGCAGATCAAGGCAGAACTGGTCGCCGAGCGTTCCACGGAGCAGCACGCGAAACGCAAGGCAGCGGATGCACGGCGACGGGACGCGGCACAGGCCGAGTACGTCGAGGACTTCCACGCAGCGGTGCTGGCATGTCTGGCGTTTCACCCAAACTATGCCGAGTTAGCTCAACGGCTCGCGTCTGCAGTGACGACTCACGCCACACCCGTTGGCAGCGGCACCGTCGCTCGCACGGAACGCATTCCGATCGCAGATCGTGCCGAGGCAGCGGTGATTGCGTGGCTGCGTCATCAAACGACAGGCTACGATTCGATGGTGATTCCGCGTGTGAAGGGGAAGCGGCGGGAAGTGCGGCGGATGCTGGCGAAGCGATCGTCGGAGTTGCTTCAACAGTATCGGCGGGGCGAGGGGATGGCGGTGACCGAGTGCCCGTTGCGACGGGCACTCGATGCGATCAAGGCAATTCCGGCGTGACTGCGTAACAATTCTTGCGGCGGGCCGCGGCTTCCTTGATCGGTGCAAATACTTGTGAGAATCAAGGGACGATTGAAATACGCAACTGCCTGAAGCAAGATAGAACCAATCAGAAGCACGAGGCTGAACAGCCAGCCTGAGATAATGCACCGACGGACCGAGGATCGCCTGTGTATGCGTTCATGCAGTGCGTTGCAGAAGCGGTAATGGAGAAGGGAATTCGCGGGCTGACGGAGATGGTGCCGGGCTCGAATTACCTCCTCGACGTCGCGAGCGATGCCCTCAAGCGGTACAAGGAACAGCGTAATCGCGAGCAGATTCGCGAAGACTTGCGGCGGGCCGCGGAAGCCACTCTCCAGGAAGCCCGGGCCGCAGCCGAAAAGATCGCCCGCGAAACAGCCGATGGTGCTGAAAGCGCCGCTCCTCTTGAACTCTACCTTGCCCAAATTCCCGGTGCCGTCCGTCGCTCGCTTCGCCGTCCTGAAGATCCGTCGGGAACCACGATTCCCGCCAATCTCAGGCTCGAAACGCCAGCGGATCTGGTGCGTAGGCTCCCACAACAGTTGCCACGGTTTCATGCCGGGCAGGCGCTCCCGGGGCGGCCGGGGCGAACGCTCGTTGAACCGCTTGGAACCGGTGGATTCGGAGAAGTCTGGCGAGTTGACCATCAGTACGCGCATCCCTGGGCCGTAAAGTTCTGCATCGACCCACGGGCCAGGGAATTGCTGCGGCATGAAGCGAAACACGTCGCACAGGTTTCACGCCTCGCGCGTGAGCAGAAGCACCCGCACGTCGTTCCGTTACTTGAGGCCGAACTCGATTCGGATTTCCCCTGGCTCGCATACGAACTCATAACTGACGGGGATCTGACGGGGCTCATGCTTGGATGGCAAAGCAAACCGATCGAGGAACGCGTTAAAGTTGCCACGGCCGCGATTAAGACGCTTGCCGAGACGACCGGGCACTTCCACACGCTCACGGACTCACGAGGGGCAGCGTCGCCCGTGGTTCACCGTGACCTGAAGCCGGGCAATATTCTCGTGCAGAAGCGTGGCAATGGGAAACCGAAGTTGATGATTACCGACTTCGGGATCAGCGATATTGTCGCACGAGTTCACACGCAGACGCCCACAAAGCCAACGGCGGTCCACGTCTCCGAGTTGTTGCCTCCGGGAACGTGCAGCGTTGTGTACGCACGCCTTCAACAGCAACGCGGCGACCCGTCTGACCCCCGCGACGACGTTCACGCTCTGGGCGTCATCGGCTACCAGATGCTCACCGGTCGCCTAGACGTGGCACCACCTCCTCGGTTCGACCGTGAACTGCGTGACATCGGTGTGCCGGGCGAGTTGATCGACCTGCTCGGCGATTGCATCGACCACAACGAAACGCGACAGCCAGCGAACGGTTTGGTGCTCAGCAAACGTTTCCCGCTCAAGGCCATTCCGCCCTCTCCACCACCCGGCGGTCAACCTGTCTACGGGTTTCACTCAGAACCGTTAGATCTCGGTGGCGATCCACCGGAAGACGATCACGAACCGGAAGAAGAGTTCGTTCCACCGACACAGGAGCCCCCAAAAGAAGCAACCCCAGAGCAAGCGGCTCCAGGCGAGAAAAATGCCGAGATTTTGGAAGATGAGCCAGCAACTGAACTCGCCACGCCGCAGCCTCCGTTGGTCGCCTCGATACTTGCCTCGGGAATTCTCGGAGCAGAAGCAGCGCTTTGCACAATGGTGGCGGCTTTCGGGGTCTATCTCGCTCTGTTTGACGAAAATATACGAGTTTTGGAAAACATACGTTGGGTAGTCTTATTCTGCGTTGTGATGATGATTGCGAGCTTGCTGAACTGGTACTTCGGACGGGAGCAACCCGTTCCACGTCGGTTCCGAGCGGGGATTTGCTCAGCAATTATCTTGATTTACTTTGCATTCGCCCTGACCTCGACCACGCCCCCTGGCTCGCACGCTGAGGAAATTGACAGGGACTACAGCTTGACCAACACGTTCATCGACCGTGCTGCGGGAGCCAGGCTCGAAGAAAAGTGGAATCGGATTCATGAGGAAGATAGGAGGAGGCCGTTCATTCGTGGAGGTTACGCGTGCGTGTTGCAGGTCCTGCTGACGCTCTGGTTTATCGGCACCCGATCACCGAGGCCAAAGCCGACCAAGTCGCAACTGCCCGACGATCCCTCCCACGAAACGCGTTTTTGAACCTGTTGAGATTTGATTCGCTCGCCGGATGCTTTCCGGCGAGCGCGAGCCATTGTGTTACGGCAGCTCTTTGATGTAGATGTTCTTGAACCACAGCGGGTCGCCGTGGAACTGAAGTTCAATCGGTCCCTTTTCGGGGAGCGGCTTGCCCTTGTCGAAGTAGTTCGCGAGCTTGCCTTTATCGACCACGAGTTCGCCGTTCAGTTTCACGGTCACTTCTTCGCCGATCACCGTGATGTGGAAGGTGTTCCACTCGCCGACCGGCTTGTCGGCCTTCTTCAGCGGAATCTTCGCCTTGTCGCCTGCTGGGTTATTCCACAGGCCGCCGGAGCCTGAATTCTTGTCGACGCCGCGTGCACCTGGAGTGTTCTCCGAATCCCAGATCTGAATTTGCGGTTGGCCGCGAATGTACAACCCACTGTCGCCGTTCTTCTCGATCTTCCAGTCCACCATCAACTCGAAGTTCGCGTAATCCTTCACGGTTTGGAGGCTGACGCCGCCCTTGCCGTCGCAGTGAATCACGCCATCCTTCACGGTCCAGTGCTCCTCGGCAATCTTGGTTCGCGACTTGATGAAATCTTCCTGCTTTTCCTTGGGCATCGTGACCCGCTGTTTCATGTCGATGTTGCCTTGCCAGCCGTCGAGGTTCTTCCCGTTGAACAACGGCGTGAAGTCCTTCGGTGGCTTCGGTTCGTCGGCGTGCAACGCACCGACGGCAACAACGCCGAACAGCAGACCAGCGGCAATACGGACAGTGTTTCGCATGGGGGAGACTCCGGAGGCAAATGACGAAAGTCGAACGTCGCAAAGCTGAAAGCCCCAAATGCGGGACCGTTCAGCTTTACGACGTTCGACTTTACGACATTCGACTTCAAAGGTCAGCCATGAATCTCGGCAACCGCGAGATACAGACGGGCGAGGGAATTCCAGCCACTCGTCTCGGGAATCGTGGCGACGGCCTTCATCAGCACCGGCTTCGCGTCAGCGATCTTGCCCAAGAACAGCAGAGCCATGCCCCGATTGAATAGAACCGCAGGCGATTCCGGCATCGCATTCCAGGCCGCAAGTGCTGCCTCGCAGTGTCCCCGGTGCCATTGGAGTGCGGCCCGTTCGTTCGCGGCATCAGCGGGAAGCAGCTTCTCGGCTGTGTCGAATTCGCCAATCAGACGGGCGAGACCCGCAGCGAGAATCGGCTGACTCGCGGATTGCTTGCTGATCCAACCCCGCAAGCCGTTCAGGCCCGGCGATGGTTGTTGCGTTCCAGATGGTCGAAGCTCCGTCGGGTTAAATTTCGTGAGGAGCGGGTGCAGATCGCGCACTCGTTGCGGGAAGTTCCCGGCTGCCATCGACACCGCAAAGGCCGAAGACGGCTGATTCACGAGCGTGGCCCAGTCGGGCGGGAGGGGAACCGCAGCGGCAGTGTGATTCGTTGTTGCGTCGTTCCAGGCCGCACGCGGATCCACCCGAAAACCGGCAGCGACCTCGTGTAGCTCAACCTCTCCTTCGCCAGACTCGACTGCCGCGTTCACGGCGTCTGAGCGGTTCGCAAGGAAACGGACCATGAGATCCGAGATAGTTGGCTGCTTGGTCGAATTGGTGGTGTTCGGGGTCGTCATGGCTGTTTCCTCGTGTCCCGGACATCTCCCGCCGGGTTCGCCTCAGGAACGGGCCGTGCGGCAAGACTTGCGCGCGATTCTGAAACAGCCTGAATTCTCCTGATTTTCGACGGTGCAGGCAACCCATCTCGCTCAGGAAACGATTTCTCGCGGCTTCATCGCTTCCGACCGAGGCCGAACTGGTCTCCCGCAACGACCGGCACCTTCTCCTTGAAATGAATCTCGACCATCTTCTCGCTGTGGACCTCCCGGTCCTTCTCGTCGGTCAGCGTCGCCACGATCTTCTTGGTTGTGGTGTCGATCACTTCGCCGGTGGACGGATAGGCATACTTGCCATCGAGACTGAACGTGACCCACCCCGGCTGTTCCCGGAGCTTGATGCTCACCGTGTGCTTCGGCGGCATCGCGGTCGCGTCGAACACATGAACCCGCTCGTTGAAGCCATCCACCACCCACACTTCCTTTTCGTCCGGCGTCAGGCCGACGCCGTGGCTCGGGCAACCGTGCCGCTTCACCTTCCCCTTCTCGAAGCCGGGCACCTCGACGCGATGGAGCTTCTTCCCGGTCTTCAGGTCGCCAATCTCGAACCCGAGCAACTCGTTCACGTTCACGAAACAGAGCGTTTGCGATCCGTTGACCGTGAATGGGCGAATCGACGCGGCGAACGGGCCGATCTTGTCGACGATCTTGTTCGTCATGGTGTCCACGACAAACAGCAACGGCGACTTCAGCCCCGCGAGGTATGCTCGCTTTCCGTCGAGTCCGCAGATGGTGTTGTGCGCTCCACTCTTTGTCTCGATCTCGGCAGTCACCTTTCCGCTGATCGCATCGACTACGTTCCAGGTGTCTTTCTCGAACGACGGAACGAACAACGTCTTGCCGTCGGGCGTGGCCGCGAGCCTGTCGCAACCTTGTGGAAGCTCTTTGCTCCAGTCGGTCTTCTCGCTCACGAGATCGACGCAGGACAGCGATTCCGGCGTGGTGAAGTGAAGCTTCTTGGTGACGGGGTTGGCGACGACGCCCTTGATGTTTCGGGGCTTGTCGGCTTTGCTCGCGTCGGTGGCGATGCGCTTCACGAACTTGTGTCCGTTGTCGATATCGAACGCCAGGATGCCGGCACCACCGAATTCCAGGTAATCGCGGATACCGGGGCAGACCACATACAGGAGCCGCGAGACGGGAGCTTCGGCTCCAGCTTTGGCGATGAGCGGAGATGCGAGCGAGGCTGCGAGAAATGCACGGCGATCCATGACGACACTCGGAGAGGGGAAGAGGTGTGATGAGTTAGTGTCGGCAGTCGCTCGTGCTCGGTCAAGCATTCTCCGAGCACGAGTCAGCGTCCGTCGTCGCCCCAAATCACTTGGGTGGAACCGGTGAGGCTCGCGTGGAATTAGTTGTGTGGAGGTATTTCCCGCATCCGGCCACGAAGCGCGGCCACCCTCTCCCGCAAGGGGAGAGGCAAAACCAGCTACGATGGGACTCACTTCGTCAGTTGAGCCTTGATCCCCTTCAGCGGTGCGCCGGCTTTATCGACGAAGCGGGCGGCGCCCGCCCATTCTGAGATGCCGTTCGACACCTTGAACACCACGACGTTCACGCCCTTCTTCAGCGTCAGGTTGCCGAAAGAATCCTGATCCTTGCCGACGGCCCGCCCCGCGATCACCTTGCCGATTTCCTTGCCGTTCAAATACACCTTCGCAGAGTCGTCGCTGCCAATCCGCATCGTCACTTCCTTCATTTCGTCGGGAGCCACGATATACGTCACCATGTACCCCGTCGCGTTCTCCGCGGCACCGTTCACGCTCGATAAGTCGACGAAGTATCTGTCAGTTTGGACCTTTGTCCATGCGAGTTCCTTGCCCGCCACCTTCACTTTGTCGTTTTCTTTCGGCTCCAGCTTCGCCTCATCCGGGATCAACTGCTTATCGACCGCCGCGTTCGCATCGACACCCGGCGGGTGCGGCACCGGAGAGAGAACGAGCCATGCGTGAATGAACCCTTCGGCGTCGATCGGTTTGCCGTCGGAAATCTCGTACATCGCGAGCTGCGCATCAACGATCTTCGCACGCTGACGAATCGCACTGCGGAGCCGTTCGACATGGTTCTTGAGATCGCGTGCCTGGTTCGCATCGACGGTCACCAGCGCCGCCTGCACTCGCTTCTCGGCTTCGTCGAGCTTCTTTACCAGATCATCCGGCTTGTAGCAGGTCTTCATGATCTCGCGGAATCGGGCGATGTATCGCTTCTTTCCTTCGGGAGTGTCGATCAACGCACGCGCGACAATCGCGTTGAACCCAGGCAGGATGCTCCAGTTCACATCGCCGAACATCTGATCCATACCCGACGGGATAAAGATCATCTTGTCGCGTTCGCGATCGTGGTAGATCCGGTAATTGTTCGGCTTCATCGGGTAGCCGTCCCAGTCTGACATGATGATTTCGACCACGCACAGACTGATGAACTCGTCGAGATCGAGAACCTTTTCGAGTCGCTGGAAGCGCTTCGCTTTGTCGGGTTCACGGGCAGCTTCAAGCAAAGCCTTCAAATCCTTGCGGTCCGGCACGTCGTCCTTGGTCGAGATCAGGTCGAGAGGTTGGTCGATGTCGCGAAGAAAGCCGCCATCGTAGAAGTTGCCGTTGCTGCTCTTGAAGTTCCTCTTGAGGAAATTCTTGTCGTAGCCTTCCTTGAAGTAATACATGCCGAGTTTGCGAGTATTGAGCGTCACAATCGCGTGACCGATCCGTGCCGCAGGCACTCCAGCCGCCTTGCAAATTTCGCCGCAAATCAGTTCCGACAGATAGCTCGGATCCTGGGCCGAGTTCGCGAGGTGGAACTTGTCCATTCCGCGATAGTCGAGACCATCGGTGAACTTGTCCATGTTGATCGTCAGGCCGGGGCGGTCGTCGAAGTTGCGGAAGCTGCCGGCGGAGCCGCGGAGGTGAATTGCGATGTCGGTGTAGGTTTTGTCGCCTTCCTTGAGCGTGGCTTTCACATACTTCCGCGGTTCACGGCGAAGGGAATCGGCCTCTTTCATGCCGACTGTTATGCTCAGATTCGGTATCTTCCCATCGGTGAAGAACGCATCCGTCTCGGCGACGAGATTCCTTGCGGGAGCCGGCTGCTGGGCATTGATCCCAACAGCAACCGCGACAATGAAGACCGACGCGATTGCGAAGCGGTACATGATCGAATCCCCCGGACGAATTGGGTTCATCTGTCTGACGGTTCTTTCCACTCGACGCCCTGAACACCCTCGACGCGATTCAGTTCGAGGATCAACGCGACAACCGACACCTCGGCACGCAACTTCGCCAGATATCGCAATTCGAGCGTGGCCCCTTGCTTGGCCGTTTCAACCGAGATCAGGTTGAACGTATTCAGGTGTTTGGCCAAGGTCGGCTTCACAACCGATTCAGGGTCAGGACTGATGGCGATCTTGACGATGAGAATCGAGGTCATCCCGCTACGGCAACTTCTGCTCCATCGATTGAGCGCATACGCGACTAACCCGATGATTGGAAGACTGACCCCTGCGAGTGTGTAGAATTTCGCTCCGGCGGCCATTCCGATCACAACCGCGAAGATTACGAATGCGGTGTCGCGTGTGTCGTCCACGATAGTCCGAAATCGCACGATCGAAAGCACGCCGACAAGCCCGAACGCACGGGCGAGGTTGTGCCCGATCACGAGTGTGACCATCGCCAGCAAGATCGTCATCAGCACGAGCGTCGAGATGAGGGAAGATGTTTCGGCGCGTCCGCGTCGTTGAGTGACGAAGTAAATCGCGGCGACCGCGACGCCGAAGAATGCGGACCAAAGGAGGCAGCTTGCAAGCTGGCCGAGGTCCGTTCCGAGCTGTGCGAGGTCCGCTGCAGTCCCGGCTGGCACGATCTCACGAAGCCACTCAGGCATCGACTCGCCCCTCGCCCGTCGTAGGTTTCAGCACGTTCATTAAACGGCGACTCTTTCGAGCCAACGCCGCGCATTTCGTGCGCAACGAAAACGCCCCACCTGATCGCACGGCCAAGACCGTACTGATCGGAGGGCAGCCAACCGGAGGCAGTGGTCCGGTGTGAGGAATCGTGGGGAATGGCAGCGGGCAAGTTCCACGATTGCGGCTGGAATTCATCGCTCGGTGGCAGGTGGGAGAGACACCGGGGCAGCACGGCATCGACTTTCAGCATGACACGAGTTCTTCGCAAAAGCTACCGCTGTCCTACTAGATTCTCGGACTTTGGAAAGATGAAGGGGTGTCCGCTCGCGGGGCCACTTTCCGCGCCGTTCAGCGCACGCACTCGGGACAAAACGCCACCGAGTGGTTGCGTTGAATCCGAGGATGACCGGCAATTCCCACCCACGGCGTAACGCCGCAGTTGTGGTGCTGCCCCCGCGAGCGAACGAATGAGTTGTACCAAAAGGAAAGCAGGAAGTGGGAGCAGCGTAGCGACAAAGGAGTTGAGAAACGTCATTCCCCTCCCCCGCGGCTCGAAGACTCGTCGCGACCTCTCTCCCAAAATCTGGGGGAGAGGTGGCTGGTTGCAGTTCTCTTCAGCGAGGATTTGCGAGCCGGGTGATGGGAATTACCTCAACACAAGTCAATTCGTCGCGAAATACGACTCCAACCATTCTCAATACAGTCCGAGGTCGAAGGCGTTAGCAATGGTTCGCCCGAGCCACCACGCACCGCTTCGCCATTTCGTGTGGATCTTCACGTTCGCGAGTTGGCCTGGGTCGAGGGCTGCGTCTGCGTCGAGGATTTCCACATCGACCAGATACACCTGCGCGAGCGGCTGCAAGATGTTCGGATCGCCACCGGGCTTCACCGCAAGCGGACCGCCGCCTCGCTGCGTCAGTTGAATCGGAACCGTGTCGGCGTTTTGCGGAGGCAGATTGCGAACCTTGCCATGGAACTCGCGATCGGTTCGACCCTTCACGTAGATGGACACATCGAGTTCTTTTCGCTCGGCGAGGTCGTCGCTGAGAAGGCGATAATCCGGCGGGCTGACCGGCACGCGAAGCAGGAGTTTCGTTGGGTCGCCAACCGAGAACAGCGGCGCAGCCTCGGAGAACCCACGGTCGAACAGTTTTCCGCGTTCGTCGGGAGACGGCGCCGCAATCAAGGTGCCGTCGCGAGGAGCTTTGAGTTTGGCAATCGCATCGCGGCGAGCCAGGAGCCGATCGAGTCCGTTCTGGGCCGTTGCCGACTTTTCCTGAGCAATTTGCGCTTCAACTGCGTTTCGCTTCGCTGCGGCATCGTTTCCTTCTGCCCGATTGATGGCCGCAGTTGCTGCGTACTGTTTCGCGCTCTGGCGTTGACCATCGCGGAAGTTCGTCATGCGGTCGATTTCAAGATCCAGTTCGTCGTTCTTGAACAGCCCGAGTGGTTGCCCCTTGCTCACCAGAACACCGGGGCGGATGTCGGGCGAAAGCTCCATCAAGCGGGCCGGCTCCTCAAGCGCGACCGCCTCGATGGAGTTGTAATCGACAACAATCATGCCCGTGTCGCGGATTCGGCTGAGCGGCAAAGGCAAGAAGAAGAACCCGACGAGCAATACACAGACGACAGCCGTTGTCGTATAGACCCGCGTGGCTTTCATATCAGGGAGCCGCCCTCGTTGGTGGATATTTTTGCCCATCTTATAAACCGGGATCACAAACATTGAAGCGAGCGAAGCCAAGGCCAACATCTGGCTCAGAATCTTGAGCTTCGGGCCGAGGAAGTCTGCCAGGAACCACAGGATTCCAAACATGACGACCCAGCGGTAAACCCAGCTTGCAATCGCGTAGATCACGAACAATGCTTTTCGCCAGGGAGCCATGTACGGCTCCGGCGGAGCTTCCACACCCAGGCACTTCGCAAGGAAGATGCCATTCAAGAATTTCGTGGACTTTTCGCGGAGGTTCGGCACCTCAATCCAGTCCGCCAGGATGTAATACCCGTCGAACTTCATCAGCGGGTTGGCGTTGAACATGATCGTTGAGACTGAACACAAAACCATGACGCACAGTGCGATGTTATTCACCACGGGATATTGCGGCGTATACCACCACACGAACGTGGCGGCAGCGGCGATCATTAACTCAACGTAAATGCCCGCGAAGCTGATGATGATGCGTTTCCACTTATCCGCGAGAGTCCAGGCGTCGGTAACATTGCAATACAACGCCGGACTGAGGCACATAAGCAAGACACCCATCTCGTGACTTTCACCGCCGAAGCCTTTACACGATAACCCGTGCCCGAACTCGTGGATGATCTTTACGACCCCCAACGAGATCCACATATACATGACTGAGTTCAACGAGAAGAACTCTTGATATGCGGGGAGCTTGGCGTTAAACGTGTCGAAGTGCAGCAGAACATGCACAACGGCCGACAGAATAAACAATATGCTCGCGATCAAGAACCATGTCGTGAAGATCCACGACACATACTTATACATCCAGTTCAGAATGCGATCCGGGTCGAAGACCGGGATCTTCAAATACATGATATTCGTGAACGTCGTGAACTGCTTGAAGCGGCGTTGTTTCGCGCGTCGCTCGAACAGGTGCTTGCCCGCCCCCTGCTGTTCGTGCTGAACGAGTCCGGCCGTCACGAGCTGCCGTGCGAATACTTCCAGGTCTTGATACTCCAGCCGTTGCGGTGGAAACTCAGCCTCGAAGCGGTCGCGAACCTGTTCCAACGTGTGTTCGCCGTCGAACAGCCCAAAGACGAAATGTTCCTGCTTATTAAATCGGTAATACCGCAGGCATACGGGGTCTTTGATGACGTGGAATGTCTTGCCTTCGTATTTCTGGTCGTAGGTCTGAAGGTCGGGACGCACCTTCAACCGGACCGATTTTCGGCGCTCGGCCGGATCGTTGAGGTTCTCGGTGTCTGTATTCATGGCAGTTATCGGTTATCAGTTGTCAGTAAAGAGCAACAATCGGATGAAATGAGGCGTTCGTGGTCAGTCGGAACTGTTGGCTCCGACTGACCACTGAGAACTGATGACTGACGACTTACTGGCCTGGATTCACGATCACCGTTGCGGCACTGCGGTCGAGCAGGCCGACATTCTTGTTGCTCATCTCAACGCGAACGGTCATGTACCGTGGATCGGTCGCGTCGATGTTGGTGATCCGGCCTTCGAGACGAGTCGCGGGGCCAGCAGGCGGCGTCCAAACGTGAACCGTTCCCGCAGCGGTTCCCACCACGAGGAACGGGATGTCCTTGTGCGGGCTGAACGCGGCGCAGGTCACCCCCACACGACCCGGTGTGATGAACCGAGCGACTTCCGAGCCGCGACCACCAGCTCGCGGAGCGTGCCACACTTGGAGACCGCCCTTGAGATCGCCTTCACCACCAGCCGTCACGATGGTGTAAGGCATCTTCTCGACAGGGCTGTTAGGTGCCACATAATCAGGTCCGAACACGGCAAGGGTCGCGAACGCGACGCTCGGCCCGACGTTCGTGAGCTGCCCAATCGTCTGCGAGTCCGACAGGTTCACGAGGTCAACTCGCGTCTTATCCTGATCGAACAGAACTCGCCCGCCGTCAGGACTCACGCCCAGAACATCAATCGCTCCAGAACGGTGGTCGATTGTGCGAGCCACGGCAGCCTTCTCGCTTCCGACTCGCCACACCTTCAAGGTGCGGTCCTTCGAGGCGGTCACGAGTTGGGCTTGCGGGGTGAACGACAACGACGTGATGCTGTCGCGATGCGAATCGGGCAGCGCGTACAGCTTCTTGCCAGCCGCCAGATCCCAGATGAAGACTTCGCGGCCTGCTGCGGTCGCGGCGTACTTGCCATCGGGGCTGATGGCGACAGCCTGGATACCGGAAGCGTGAGCGTCAGTCGGTTCACTGATCGGGCTGACCGGGCTCTTCTGAAGTTTGTTCAGGTCCGACACGTCCCACACGCGGATCTTGCCGTCGTCGCCGCCGGTTACAGCGAGAATCGCCTTGGATCCCGGCGGAGTGCAGGCAACGCTGCGAACGGGCACGGGGTGCGGCAAGTTCGACGGGGTGCTGGCCCGATTCGGTTCGCCCTTCAGGTTCGGATCCCACACGAGTGCTGATCCATCGAGGCTCGCGGACACAATCAACGGCTGCGTCGGATGGCCAGTCACCGCGACCCCCGAGGCTTCCTGACGGTGCCAGGCGTGCGACTTCATTGGAGCGCTTGGCAAGGCCGGTTCAACGGTCACCAGCGAGTTCCGCTTCACACGGTCGTAGTATTGCACGTCGAGATTGCCTTCGAGTCGCACCTTTTCCGTGGATTGGATTTCGTAGATCTTTTCCCCAGCACGCACGAACTCGCCCGGTCGCTTCGCGACGGTACGGATGATCCCATCGACCCGGCTCTTGATGCGGTGTCGGTGCAGCATGACGACAGCTTCGTCGTGTTCCTGCTCCGCCTTGGCGATGGTCGACGACGATTGGGCGAGGTTCTCAGTGAATCGTGTGAGAGTGATCTGGTCTTCCAGACGTTCCTTCGCGGAGATGGACGAGGCGACATCCTTATACAGTTTCATCTTTTCTTCGGTGAGCTTCACGCCCTCCTGGGCGGCCTTGATCCCCTGGCTGGCGGCTTCCTTGATCTGCTTGGCAGATTTCAATTTCGTGCTCACGAGAGCGTCGTCCAGAAGGCACAGAATCTGGTCGTCCGAGACGAGTTCACCCTCGCGGAGCTTGTAATAAGGCGTCCACTTCTCGGGGTTATCCTTGTAGACGAGTTTGTCGCGTGGGTTGAACTCGATGCGAGGGTGCAGGCTTTTCATGTCGAACTTGGCCGGGTCGTGTGTGACGACCGTGCCATCGGCCAGATGGTACTCCCAGACGCCGTCCGGGCGCTTCGTCATCGGGGTGGCGATCAGTTCGATCTTGCCATCGACTTCGGCCGACACGGTCTGTCGATCCTCGAACTGCACGGTCATATTGGGAATGACGATCGGTTCGTTGCCCAGTGCCGAGGTGGGATACGTGGGTGGCGGGCCTGCCGCTTTGAACAGTGCGTTGCCGATATCCGCCTTCGGATCGTCGGGCATCAGAAGCCGACTGCTGGTGCCGTTTGCGGCAGCAGGATCAGTTTCACCTTTCGGCGTTTCTGGGGAGCCGCGTTTGCACCCGACGAGAATTACTGTAAGCAGAACGGGAACCGCGAGCAGTAACGATGTACGTGTTCGCATGACATTGTCCTCCTTGTGGGACGTGTGTGGTTGTAGCACGGTTGCCGCCGGGGTGCGAGACGGACTCGCCCAACGGTCGGCGGGTTTGCCGGATCGTGTTGAGTGTTGAGTGTTTTGTGTTTAGTTTGTCCTTGGTGGAGTCTGCCAGAGAGCAAGACTCGACCGGTCTGACTAAACACGAAACACCAAACACGAAACACCAACTCAAAAGAAGAACACTACCTTCTCGTAGAACCACTCCCAAACGCCGTGGAACATTGAGTAGCCCAGGGCGTGGTCGCCGCAACGGATTCGCGTGCGAACCTCCAGTCCGGTCACGAACTGGTCGGTCGGGATCTTGAGATTTGCTGGGAAGTCGTCGAGATTCAACTTCACGTAGGCCGTGATGACCGGCTCCGTCTCGTCGTGTTCCGTCTTGTTTGGAACAGCTTGTGCCGAGACGTCACTGCGATACAGCCGACCCATGTAGCTCGCGTCTGGCTGACTGGACAACAGCACGTCAACGTCGAGGTATTGCTTGCCGGTGCCAGCTTCGACCTTGGAATAATCCTTGTTCGCGAACGCCTTCAGAATCTGCCCAATGCTCCGCTGCGGAATCTTCAACTCGATCTGCCACGGACCCTGAAGGTTCCCGACTCGCAACAGTTCTTGCTCAGGCTTCACGGTCTTGCCGAGCAAATTCTCACGGCGATCGTCGCTCAACACCGTCCAGGACGATGCCCCATTGGGCCTGGCAAGTCGAGGGTCGAATTCGGGCGCGAACGCCCTGAACCACCCCGGTTTGTGGGCCGGTCGGCCGCCATTGTACTGCCGATCGAGCGAGTTCATCAACTCTTTCGCGGAGTCTCGCTCGTTCTCGGCCGTCACCAGATCCCGTTTGAATGGCACCTTGTCCAATGGCGTGATGTTCGGGTCGTCGATCTGCCGGTTCAGCAACTCAATGGAGCGAACCGAGAGGTTGAACTTGTCCTGTGCTTCGCCATACGTCTTGCCGAGTTCGGGGTCGAAGAGGGAGAGCAATTCGAACTTGGGCGATAGCTTGTCGCCGGGCTTGGCGCGGATTTCTCGCACCACACCAGGACGCGGCGGGAAGATCTGCTGGATCTCGACCGGCAGCAACTGCCCCTTCGCCTCCATCCGCAACGGATACGGAACGAAGATCATCGCCGCGGTCAGGAAGACAATCAGCAGCGCGACCGAGATGCCGATGAACTTGGCCTTCCCGCCAACCCCTTCCTGCAGTTTCGCGAGCGGCCACCACAGGAATTTCAGCGGAACTCGCTTCAACTCGGCCGCGTTGTACAGTGCCGGGGCTGCGTGCTTTGCGATCACGTCGAGCCGTTGAACGAGCGGTTCCACGTTCTCAGGCGGGTTGAAGCTCTCCAGCAGCACCACGGAGCGAGCTGGCTTCGTCGTGTCTTTCTCGCGTTCGTCGCGGATCGGCTGAACGACGAGCAGTTTCGGCTGGCTCTCGTGCAGATACTCGTCAAGCGATTCTGCGACGTTTGGCGGAAGCCCGGCGTCTTTTGTGCCCTTGAATGTGAGCGGTTCTCCCCACTCGAGGACCGCTTCCATCAGGTGCCGCATTCGGCGAACGTGCGTGCTGGCCTTCTCGACCACGTCCGCACCCGACACAGCCTCGACAGTCACCTTCTTGCGAGAGTAGCGGACGCCGACGCAGAGCCGATCGCATTCAATGAGTTTTCGCCCTTCGTTCGCGATGTGATACGCCACTTCGGTTGGGTTGAGCGTGCTGTGAACGAGCCGTGCGAACGCTTCGATCTGAACGAACGTCCGTTCGGTACCGGAGCCCGAACGAGCGTTGATGAAAGCGTGATACTGGCTGGCGTAACCCGCCATCTGGAAGGCGTAGTTCAGAAACGCCGGGTACATCCGTGGATCGTGGCTCGGGTTCTGGAACACTTCCAGCACGCCAAGCGATTGCTTGTCTGCGGTAACGATCGGCGCGAACAGCGCGAAGTGATCGGTCAGATTTGCGGGCGGCACGGGGCCGGGTTCGCCGGGACCGGGTGCGAGTCTCGCGTTCGGTTCCAGAATGACCGGCCGAGGCGGCGCTGCCTGGAAGACCTGCCGAAGCACCTCGTTGTGGCACTGGCGACCGCCGCGTTTGGCGTCGAGGCCGACTTTGTCGAGGTTGAGCTGGCAGGCAACCTGAAGGAACCCCTGCGGTGTGCGGAGCCACACGGCACCGGCCGGAGCTTCGATGGCTGCGAGGGCTTTGTTCAGGAATTGCTCGTAGAACTCGGTGGGAGCGAGGTTCGAGCCGGCCAGTTTGGCAGCGGCTTCAAACGCCTCCTCGATCTGACGACCGTAGCGATTCTTGTCGTCGGACGACCCAATCGGGGTGGCGCTCACAGGCTTTGCCCTCGGAGACAAACAGGGGATGCAGGGGGAATCATACCGCCGAACAGGTCACAGGGACAAGTTCGCTCGCTGCGGAGAGCAACTTTCGGGCATTATCTCAGCATTTGGCAATCTGGGTAATCTGGCTCGCGGCACCCAGCGTGAACTTGCTCAATTCCAATACGCGGCCACCGACGGGGTGTGACCGCTATCATCTCTATACGGTTCTGTACCGTGAATCGGTCACTCTGGAGAATTTCTCATGACCCGTCTCGCGTTCGCGGCTCTGCTTGGTGCCATCCTTGGCTCAACAGTTGTTGGCGTCGTCGCCAAGGAAGATAAGAAGAAAGCGGCTTCCGGGCCGAACGTCGGCCACATGGTTTACTTCAAGTTGAAGGAGCCGACCGCTGAGAATAAGGCGAAGTTGGTGGAGGCGTGCAAGAAGTATCTCGCCGATCACGATGGCGTGGTGTTCTTCTCGGCGGGCGTGCTGGGGGATTCTTTCAAGCGTGACGTGAACGATCGCGATTTCGACGTGGCGCTGCATCTCGTGTTCACGGACAAGGCCGCGCACGACAAGTACGCAGTTCACCCAGAACACTTGAAGTTCATCGAAGAGAACAAGGCCGGTTGGGCCAAGGTTCGCGTCTTCGACTCCGAATTCACGGATTACAAGACCGGCGCTAAGAAGTGACCGAATTAGCTGCTTAGTTTTGCCGCTTGCGGCGTTGCACAGTGATTGAGAGAGTGCAACGCCGCAAGCGGCAAAAACCAAACGAAACCACAATTCTCAACCAATCCCGGCACCGAAATCATCAGTCGCCTTCGCGACCGACTTGCCCACCGGCGCTTCTGTGTGGAAGTGCGTGCCCTTGGGTGCGGCGTGCGGCGCGTGAGTCCTCACGCCCTTGCCCATTTCCGCAACCATCGAGCCGTAGCTCACCGGTGAATCATCTGCATCGTAATCGTAGTCGTCGTAGGTGCAGACATAGCCCGGCATCTTCGCTCGTTCCCGCTCCTCGGCGAACGCCTTGATGACGGCACTCTGGATCTGCTCGCGAGCAGCTGAGTGAATCGGATGCGCGATGTCGGCGTGCAGTTTCGCCCGCCCCTCGACGTCTCGCATGGCTCGACTTTCGTCGAGACGCGAACCGCACGAGTTGCAGAACCGTGCCCGAAGGTGGTTCTTGCATGAACACTTGGTGCAGCGATCCGTGAGCTTTCTGCTCGGCATCGCCACGAACATTCCCTTCGTCCCCTCGATGATCTTCAGGTCGCGGACCACGAAGGCATTGTCGAAGGTGACCGAGCAGAACGCGAGCAACCGCTCGCTGTTCGCCTCGCAAAGCTTGATGCGGACTTCCGTGATGACCACCGCGCTTCTCCTTCATGCGGGATCAGGGGGCAAAACTGCGAACCACATAGATTCGTGAATCCAGGCCGCTCGTCTGGTCGGCACTGCGAAACGCAGACGCCACCCGAAAAGCCTCGGCCCGGTCGCGGCAAACGGCGAAAACCGCCGACCCGCTTCCAGACATTCGCGCTCCACACGGGGCTAACCCGGCGAGTCGATTGCGAATCTGCTCTACTCGGGGCGACAACGCGAACGCGGGCTCTTCCAGTCGGTTGAACGCCGCTTTCCCGAGCGCCATCGGATCGCCGGATCGAACCGCCGCTCGCACGGCTTCACCGTTTACGGGTGAAGTCGGCACCGTCAGCTTCCGGTACACGTCGGCTGTCGCCAGCCCAATCGACGGGCACACCACCACGAAATCGAGCGTTCGACCAACCACTTCGGGAGAGACCACTTCGCCACGCCCGATGCACCAACCCGCTGGCGGCGTCAGGAAGAAGGCGACGTCCGACCCGATGGACGACGCAATACCCGCGAGTTCTTCCCGTGTCAGCGCCAGTTTCCAGATTTCGTTCAAGGCGACGAGTGCGATTGCCGCATCGGCCGAGCCACCCGCCAGACCGGCCTGCATCGGAATGCGTTTCGTGAGTGTGATGTCTGCGCCGAGTTGAACGCGATTAACGTGGCTTCGCAATGCGTTTGCAGCCTTCACGACGAGATTTTGATTGTCCGTCGGAAGCCCCGGAATATCGCAACTGAGCGAGATAATGCCGCTGGCATTGGCTCGCAGTTCGAGGGTGTCGAAGAGATCGACCGCGACCATGAGCGATTCGAGATCGTGGTAGCCGTCGGGACGTTTGCGCAGGATTTCGAGGAAGAGGTTGAGTTTCGCAGGCGCAGAAACGACAATAGCATTCGGCCCGGCGCGGAACACCGGGTAGACCGTGAGCGGGTCCAGAACGCACGAGCGAGTCATGGTGCGAAGCGGGCGGCTCGCCAGAGGCGGGGCGTCCCATCCGTGGGTGCTGTGTTCGGACTCATTCCGTCGGGATGCTGATTTGTCGGGATGCCGACAGTCCAGCAGGCGGCCGGAGAACTGAATAAGCAGGCTAAGCGAAGTTCTTGTGTAGGTCAAGCGATGCCTGGAAAAATGCAAGGGCCTGGCATCGAAATGATGAAAACCGACGCACGAGATTTGCAGTCGGCATAATTTGGAGATACGGAGTTAGGTAGATTTGGGCCGAACGGAAAATCGCCCCCGGCCTGAATTATTGCCCCTGAAGACATTGGGCCTCGGAAATGGCTTACCGTAGCTGATAATCCACAGTGTCGCCTGAATTTCGTGCTTTAAGCTCTGGATTTGTGCCGTCAAGAGAATCGCGTTCTAAGATTAGGAACAGCGCCAACCTCCGCAGGTGACATCGTATGCTGCCCCAACGCCCCTCCGGCGGGTATCCCGCTGCCCAGGGTCCAAAATCTGGCGTCATCTCGTCTGGGGTCGCCCAGTCGTTCGAGCAGATCAAAGTCAAGGTATTGGCGAAGCTCGAGGATCGGATGGATCCGAGCACCTCGAAGCGGATGCCCGTTTCGCTCCTGCGCCAAAGTCTCCGAACATATGCCGAACAAATCGCCGACCAGGAAGGCCGCGGGTTGCCGAAGCCGGACCGTGAACGGCTCGTCGATGAGGTCTTGGCGGAATTGCTCGGCTACGGGCCGCTCGAAGAACTGTTCAACGACCCCAGTGTGCGGGAAGTGATGGTTTGTGGGCCACACGCGGTGATCGTTCGGCGAGATATGGGTGGTTGGATTCCGTGCCACGTTCGTTTCCGCGACGAGGATCACCTCAACGCGGCACTCGACCGACTCGCGACGCACGCCGACCCAATCGGTGGGGCCACAACGAGCGTCAACACGTTCGACCTGAAACTTCCGAACGGCTTTCGGGCAATGGCGATCGTTCCGCCGCCGGCCTTGGGAGTGGCTGCGAACATCGCGTTCATTCGCGTCGAAGCTGCCGGGACTGCTGCCGCACCGGCAGCGCCAGCCGCATCTCCGCATCCGGTTCGTCCGCGAATCAACCGCGAACGGCCTCAGCTTCCTCTTCGGGATCGTCAACGAATCTGCCGCGAACGGCTCCGACGCCTGCTTCGGGAATGGCTGGAATTGGCGGTTCGGGTTCGACCGCATCCGGAGTTCGGCCGCCTTCCGATTCTCCCGCGACGTCGTCGCGAACGGGCAGCAACGCCATCACCACCCCACCGCCACGCTCGACGGAGTCTCAGGCGGACGCCCTGACGAGACACCGCAACCGCATCATCGAGCGACTGATTTCCAAACTGGCGAGCCTCGGCGTGTATGATCTGCACCGTGTCGAAATCGCCGAAATGCGGAAGGTAGTTGCCGCGTATGTGAGCGAATACGTGGTCGCCGAGAAGATTTTCCTGAGCGACACCGATCAGAGCCGGCTCATCCTGGAAATTCTGACTGCGATGCAACGCTGAGTCTTCGCCGCTTGCGGCGGAGCGAAACTGGTTCTGCTACGCCGGCAGATTGTTCAGTTTGCGAACGCAGAATCTCGCCAAAAAGAACTGCCCAACGGTTCCGACAACGCTGAGTGCCGTCACCGCGACGGCCAATCTCCACGCCCACAAGTCGATTTGCTGCTTCGTCTCGTTCACTCGCTTGCGTGCATCTCCGACAATTTTCGACATCTCTTCCCGAAATCGCCCTGCCAGCCGAAGGGCGTTATCGACCGCGTCGAGTTGCTCCACAGTGGCCGGCTCTCCACTGGAAGAAACTGGGATGCCGAGAATGCTCCGAGCTTCACGGAGTTCGCCCGCGACCGACCCGAGAGCCGTCTGTGTCTGAGCGATCTGGTCCGGACGGACTCCGAACATCTTCTCGAATTGCTCACTCCCCGAGGCGAGTTGCAACGCCGCGTTCACCACAACGACGGTGTCGGACGCGGTTGTGACGGCTCCGAGCGCCCGTTCGAGCGATCCGGCCAGATTGATTGACGTTTGCCGTGCTGACATCTGCACAAGCGGATTGACCCTGATGTGTTCCGGGGCAGATACGGGAACGCGTGCAGCGTTCAGGTCCGCCTGGGCTGTCTCGATCACTTTCCCGACGAAGTTAATGGCGCGATCGGCTTCATCCCCGGCCGCGTTGGCGCGGGTCGCGAGGTCGTTCGTCTCTCGTTCCACCTCGGCCTTGATTTTCCAAGCCGCAATCGCGAGAGCAACGAACATACCGGAACCGGCCAAGGCGAACAGAAGCCCAGTGAGGGCGAACAGTCTGCGGAACATTGCGACCTCAAGACACGAATCACGGGACGATTCCTGAATCTTAACGGATTCAGGGGAAGTCGTGTGCAGATCACGGTCGGATCGCTTTATAGAACCGCCAGCGTCGGCCTGGGCTGTCGTCGGCGTCGATCATCTGCCAGCCTGGGGCATGCTGGCCTGCAAGGATTTCCTTCGCCTCGGCTGGGCGGTCGCGCTGCAACAGCGCGATCACTCGCTCATCGAGATAGAGGTAATCGGCTCCGATGCGGGTGAGCATCGCGTGCATCGGTTCGCCCTGTTGCCAGCCGAGTTCAAGAGCTGTGTACTGCACGACGTTCGGCGTCGTTCCACTGATTGAGTCCGTCAGATATCGTCTGATGCGAGCCGTCGGGGTGACGTACAAACTGATACCGCTCGAAGAACCCACGAGCGTGATTCCCGGCTGTGCGAGTTCGGCTCGGTGCGGTTCCAGTCTGGCGAGCGTTTCCGCAATTGGCCGGCTATCAGCACTTCGACCATTCGCGTAAGTCGGCAGCGTCGCCAGCAGCCCCCTTGGGGGGGAGGTCGGCGGCGCTTCGCCGACGGGTGGGGGGGAGACCTGTTGAGATGTTGAGGCGATACCCCCCACCCGGCTCGAAGACTCGCCACCCTCCCCCACAAGGGGGGAGGGCAAGAAGTTGCCGGCACGCAATCGCGTTGCGAGGACCCAGACGCACAACCCCGTCAGCACGATGAGCGTCACACCGAAGCCGAACATATACGCGGGTCGTGGTCGGCACGTCAGCGTCACGGGAACGGCGACGCACGCCAGCCCGAACAGCAGGAACCACGCCGGCGCTCGCGGTGCGATCCATTGTTTCCACTGCGACCACCTGCGGCAAATCGTCGTGAGTCCCGCGATCCACAGGACACACAACCCGCCGAGCAGCACTGCCGGCCACCAGTGGTTGAGCCGCAGATCGGATGGCGGGAAGAAGTCCGGGTGAACCGCCCCCGATGCTCGATTAAAGAGCAGTAATTCGACGCCGTTCGGAAACAGGGTCGTGTTCCATGACCAGTGTTCCGCGACCGCTTTCGGATTCGCCTTCATCATCTCAACGAGCGTCGGGTCGGGCTTGCCAAAAGTATCGGTCATCAGGGCGTCGCCCTGCGTCATGCCGCGGAGTTTCCATTCGGGATGCCTCGCAGCGTAAGCCGTCGCGTACATTTGCCGCATCGGAAGCGTGTGCTTGAACTGCATCTCGGCCGCGAGTTCTTCGCCACGAATCGAAGACCGGCTATACACAAACCCGCACGCTAGCGCCGCCACCGACAACGCGACAGCATACGCCACGAGCGTTCGACCAAGCCCCGCTCCTTCATGTCGGCGAATGCGTCGCCATTCCAGCACCGCCAACCCCAGCCCCAGAATGCCGAACGCAACCGACAGCTCATTGCGACACAACACAGTCGTGATTCCCAGCACCCCCAAACCTGCTCCGCGACGCCACGGAGTTCTCGCCGTCGAGAGCAACAGAATCGAGAGTAGCGTCGGAATCAGCGCGAAGAGATGCACTTCGTACATCGCGTCGTAGACGATCGGATTCACAACCAACCACGCCGCACAGAGCCACGCGACCGCAGCGGGCAGCAGTTGTCGGAACACCGCGAGGGCCAGCACTGCGATGCTCATCACGATCGTGATTCGGTGGGCGACGTTCGCCCAGTTCGGGTCAGGATCAATCGAGAAGAACAGCGAGTAGAACGCGGTGTATAGTGGCGACCAGGCGTAGTTGCCGTGCCCGGTGGTGTGCCATCGCCAGGCGTTCGCGTAGTAATAACCGAGATCACCTGCCACCACGTCCGCGACCGCCCACAAACCCCAGAGTAACTTCAACTGAAGCGCCACGATCAACCCGTAAGCCACCCAAGGCGACTCAAACGCAGTCGCCAGGCGAGACCCGAATTCGCGCCCACGGTTCAAGAAGCTCGCAACGCTGGTGTTCGCGTGGCTAACGGGTAGGGTGTTCACGGCGTACTCCTGCTGACGGCGCGCGAAGACCAGCACGCTCGGTATCGGCGGGATAACATGGTCCGTGCGTCGGAGGAAGACCAAGGCACGCGGTGGAACTGCACAGATTGGGGAACATGGTAACAAAACGCCGACTGCGGTGGCTTCTTGGTGTGATGGCTCTCGCGCTGCTCGGCGGGGCGTCGTGGTATTTGTGGCCGGCAGCCGCACCCGCGCCGCAGTGGACCGCCGATTACGACGTCGCCGCGAAGCCTCCCGAAAAGATTCCGCCGGGAACCGTCGTCGGCACGACTCCCCCGGAAGGCTGGTCGCATCTCGTCATCAAGAGCTTGCCGCGCGTGCGACCGGATCAAGAGTCGAAGATTCCCAGGCTCGCACGCTCGCAGACCGTTCGCATGACACGCTGGATGTTCACGGCGTTCGTAGCTGATGTGCGGCCCGAAACACGCGGCGACGAAACCCGCTATCAACTGCGAGCGATCGCCCTTGGTCTCGGCACCACCGTTGGCGGTAAGGATGTCGTCATCACAGCGGAAACGGCCCCGAAGCACGGCGTGCAGCTCGACTGGATTACGAAGCAGATCATCACGCAAGGCTACCAAATTCAGGCACTCGCGGTGGTCGTCGTACAAGGTCCGACGTTCGCGTTAATGGATACGCCCGTGTGGTTTCGCTGTGGCGAAGTGAACAAGCTCATCCGTTACCGTTACGCTCTACTCGTGGACAGCAAAACGGGGCAACTCGATGTGCTGCTGTGGCCGCTCGACGCCTCCAGCAATTGCTTTGATTCGGCGAAGGCAGTTCTGCTGAAGCCAAACGAAATTGACGAGGCCGAGCTCGTCCCCGATCCAAAGGGCTTCGACGTTCTCGGCATCGCGACGGCTTCCACCTTCGGCGTCGATCATCTTCCGAATGGCACGCCGCTCGTGGTTTCGGAGGAGTTGCGCGACCTCACGACGAAGACGAAATTCACGCCCGAGGAAGCCCGCACCCTGGAAGCGAGCCTGCGGGAATTCCTCGCAGGATTACGAAAGTAGTGCGATCAAGTTCGGGTGAGTCTTGTGGCGTCGAGAAGCCGTGAACCGAGACACATTCTGATGGTTTTTCTTCCGGACAGGTGACATGGTTCCGGGGGCGAAATGATGGTTCCGGAGGTGGAATTTCGGACAGTCCACGAGGGTGCCAGACCCCCCGCACGCAATCACCATTTCGGTAAGGAGATGCGTTGGAAGCAATTCCTGCGGCTTGTCTGAACGATATTTCTTCCGGACGAATGGAATGGTTCCGGGCCTGAATCGGTTGGTTCCGGGGAGGGGTGTGGAAGTGGCCCGGAACCAATGCTGACCTGCCGCAAGTTGCCCCGTGTCATGCCGCAGGTTACGCTATGAGAGAATGAAAAGCGCAGCCATCAGTATCGCTTCCGAGAACCCCGAAAGCGCAACGCTCTCGGCTGGGGCGCCACTGCCGGAATCCGTCTCCAGGCTCGCCGACCTCGCGCCACACGAACAAGCCATGCTCGTGATGGCTGATCTTCGTGCTCGCTGGGCAATCGGCGAGCACATTCGCGTCGAAGCCTATCTCGCGGCACTGCCAGCGCTGGCGGCGGAAGCCGCTCACGTCGCCGACCTCGCGTTTCAGGAATTCATGCTCGCTACCGAACGCGGTATGGCTTCCGATGTTGAGAACCTCGTTCGGCGATTTCCCAACTGTTCGGAGCGAATCCGTCGGCTCGTCGATCGTTGGCATGCCCTGACCGATGCGACGCGGTCAGCGGCGGGTTCGGCGCGTGATCTCGTCGGCTACGAGATTCTCGGTGAGCTTGGTCGCGGCGGCATGGGCGTTGTCTACAAGGCACGACATCGCCGACTGAACCGGCTCGCCGCGTTGAAGATGATCCTCGGTGGCGAACACGTCAGCCCGGCGCATCGGCTGCGGTTTCTCGCTGAGGCACAGGCACTCGCCAGGCTCAATCACCCTCACATCGTTCGCGTTTACGAATCGGGCGAACTCGACGGTTGCCCGTACATCGCGCTCGAACTGGTCGAAGGCGGCAACCTCGCGGATCGGCTTCGCAAAGAGAAGTTGACCGATAACAAGGTTGCCGAGTTGATGGAAGTGCTGGCGTGGGGCGTTCAGGCTGCTCACGCGGCGGGTGTCATCCATCGCGACTTGAAACCGAGTAACGTTCTGCTTCGCAGCGACGGCACGCCGATCATCACCGACTTCGGGCTGGCGAAAGACCTCGCATCCGACGGCGGCCTCACGAATTCCGGAACCGTCCTCGGCACGCCCGCATACATGGCACCTGAACAGGCCCAGGGCCGCACCGACATCGGACCTGCTGCGGACGTTTATGCTCTCGGCGCGATGATGTACGAGTGCCTCACGGGCACGCCGCCGTTTCAGGGCACGAGCATGGAACTGGTTCTCGCGCAGGTCATGGACAAGCCCCTTCCGCCGACGCGAGTACGAGCTGGCATTTCCCCGGCGATTGAAGCCGTGTGCTTGAAATGCCTGGAGAAAGACCCCGCTGACCGCTACGCGACTGCTGGCGAACTCGCGACCGATCTTCGCGGATTCCTCGCTGGTGCCGAGGTTCGCGCGACGGTCGTGAATCGCGAAGAGTGGTTCGCGCACTGGGCTCGGCGGTCGGGCTTTGATCTGCTTGGCGTGCTTGGCGGTAACGACGAGACAAAAGTCTATCGGGCACGGCAAACTCGACTGCGGCGTGAAGTCGCGCTCAAGGTGGTATCCACGAGTTTGGCCGGTCGGCAGGCAGCGCTCGAACAACTCGAACGGCAAGCGGTCATCGCGGCCGAAGTGAAACGGCATTACCACAAGGCCGGTCACGCTCCCCGGCCGCTGGTCGTCGAAGTGTACGACCTCGGCGAGCGCGACGGGTTGGTGTACTGCGCGATGGAGTACGTTCCGGGTGGAAGCCTCGCGGCGTTGGCAGAGCGAGTCGCGCCAGCAGATCGGCCCGTTCGCGACGCTGCCGAACTAACCGCGAAGGCAGCCACGGCGCTCGCGACACTGCACGCGCTCGGGCACATTCACGGGAATCTGTCGCCCGCGAATATCCTGCTTGCAGCTGACGGAACCGTCACGTTCACCGATCTGTCGCAAGGACCGGGCCGCGCTGCCGACGATATCTACGCTCTCGGTGCGGTGCTCTACATGCTCCTCACCGGCCGCGTTCCTGATCCCAAACGCACACTTGTCTCGCCTGGGCGAGTGCGGGTCGATTTGCCGGCACGATTGGAGTCGATCTGTTTGATGTGCCTCGATGCGAACCCGTCACGTCGATATCAGAAAGCCGACGATGTTGCCGATGCACTGAAGACGTTCCTTCGCGAAGCTCCTGGCCCCACTGGCGGTCCGACCGTCGCAGGGGATCGCGGAGTTCCGTCCGGGTTCAGCCATGTCGAGCCACTCGGAGATACCCGCCTCGGCAGACTCGTGAAGGCGCGCACGCCCGAAGGCGAAGATGTGACGCTTCACCAGATCGACACAGCCAGGCTCTCGCCCGCCGCCAAGGTTCAACTCACCCGAACGCTCTCTGCCGCGGCGAAGATCCGCCACCCGAACATTCGCGCGACTCTCGGCATCGAGGAATACGGGGGCCGGCTGACCGTCATTCAGGAGTATCTGCCGGGCGGCACGCTGACGAAGAAACTCGCAAGCGGACCGTTCACGGCGGGGGCTGCCGCTGAACTTGCCGCGACAATCGCGCTTGCCGTTCACCACGCACACCAGCACGGGCTATTCCACGGCGATCTCGACCCCGACAAGATCCTGTTCGCCGCGGACGGCACACCGCGAGTCACCGACTTCCGACTCGTTGCCGACGTGGAAGGTCGGTGGGGGGCGGCGCAGACTGGCGTTCTCGATGTGCAGTTGGAAACGCGGGCTGGCTACAAGCCGCCGGAGTATCTGTTGCGTGAACCGATCAAGTTCACGCCGGCCGCCGATGTGTATGCGCTCGGGGCGTTGCTCGCAGAATTGCTGATGGGAATTCCACCCGAGAACGTGTTCGGAACGCGGGCGGGGCTGCCCGACCGAAGATGGATCGGCCTTCAAGAAGCGGCTTCTCGAGCGCGTCGAACCGCAACGAAATCGGGTGCACTGGGGCGAGTTTGTCGGCGTGCGATGGAGTGGAAGCCGAAGAAGCGACACGCGACGGCGGCACAGTTCGCGGCTCACGTTCGGGGCGGACGGGTCGCGGGCCAGGGTTGGTTCGCGTGGTTACTGGGTGGATGAGCTGGGGAGTGTCGATCGTGAGTGAATACGAAGCGGCGAGCGTTCCGACTGTCGTGGTGAAGAAGCGGACTGGGGCTCCCGCGGCTCCGTATGTGCCAGCGATCGGTCCACGCTTGCGGGTGCTGCTGTATGCGGTGTTCGCCGGGTTCGGCTTCCTCGCCGCGACTGGGATTTACCTCCTCAGCATCACCGTGATGAACCGGGTAAAGCCCGATCAACTCTTCACGACAGGCTTCACATTCTGGATGATCCTGGCGCACACCGTTGTCGGTGTTGTGGGTGTTGCGCCGTTCCTGCTGTTCGGCTTCGCGCACTGGTGGAGCGCCCGCAAGCGAGAGAACCGCGTCGCCGTGCGGCTGGGCGTCATCGTATTCGCGCTCGGGTTGGTGATCGCCGTCACCGGGTTGGCGCTCATCCAAATCGAGGGGATGCCGCAACTGCCGACCGGTTCAGTCGGCCGCTGGTCGATCTACTTCGCGCATGTCCTTGTGCCGCTCCTCGCGGTGTATGCATATGTGTTGCATCGCCGGGCCGGGCCGCCAATCAAGTGGAAGTACGGCAAGTACGGCGGCGTCGTGGTCCTGGCCGTGGTCGTCAGCATGGCAGCGTTTCACATCCTCGACCCGCAGAAATACGGGCGTGAAGGTTCGCCGGAAGGCATGCGTTACTTCTTCCCGTCGGAGGCCCGGACGACCGACGGCAAGTTCATCCCCGAGCAGTCGATGATGCTCGACACGTACTGCATGAAGTGCCACCAGGACATCTTCAACGACCATCTGCACTCGGCGCACAAGTTCAGTTCGTTCAACAACCCGGCGTACCTGTTCAGCGTCAAGGAAACCCGCAAGGTGTCGCTGGAGCGCGACGGCAAGATGAACGCCTCGCGTTGGTGTGCCGGCTGCCACGATCCGGTGCCGTTCTTCAGTGGGAAGTTCGACGACCCCAACTACGACATCATCAACGACCCGACGGCCCACGCCGGCATCACCTGCGTCGTGTGCCACTCGATCACGCACGTCAACGCACCGATCGGCAACGCCGCTTACACCATCGAGGAAGCCCAGCACTATCCGTTCGCGTACTCCGATTCGAGTTCCCTCCAGTGGCTCAACAACCAGCTCATTAAGGCGAAACCGGAGCTTCACAAGAAGACATTCCTGAAGCCGCACCATAAGACCGCCGAGTTCTGTTCGACGTGTCACAAGGTGCACTTGCCGGTGGAACTGAATCACTACAAGGATTTCCTGCGTGGCCAGAACCATTACGACACGTTCATTTTGAGTGGCGTGGGTAACGGCTCGCGGAGCTTCTACTTCCCGCCGACCGGCAAGAAGGACAACTGCGCCGCGTGCCACATGCCGTTGGAACCGAGCGGCGATTTCGGTTCGAAGGACTTCGACGGCTCCGGCACACGCAAGCGGCACAGTCATTTCTTCCCGGGTTCCAATACCGGACTGTTCGAGTTGCTGAAGAAGGAGCCGCGACTCGCCGGGCGTGAGCCGCAGTTGCAGAAGGCCATCGACACGACCGCCGAGTTCCTCCGCGACGGCAAGCTGCGAATCGACCTGTTCGGCGTGAAGCCGATCAACGCCTCGGAGGATCTGCCCGCGGTGATTCGGCCGACATTGCCACAACTCAAGCCAGGCGAAACGCACATCATCGAAGTCGTCATTCGCACGCTGAACATCGGCCATCCGTTCAGTCAGGGCACGGTCGATTCCAACGAGATCTGGGTGGACTTCAAGGCGACTGCTGGGGGCAAAGTGATTGGTCGCAGCGGTGCGATGTCGGGACCAGACGAGACGGGCGAGGTCGATCCGTGGTCGCACTTCGTGAACGTTCACATGCTTGATCGCAACGGCAACCGCATCGACCGCCGCAACCCGCAAGACATCTTCACGCCGCTGTACGACAAGCAGATTCCGCCGGGTGCCGGCCAGGTCGTGCATTACAAGCTAACGGTGCCGCCCGATGTGACCGGCCCCGTCGAACTCACGGTGAAACTGCGGTATCGCAAGTTCGACTACAAGTACATGGAACTCGTGCACAAGGAGGCTGGGAAGCCGGTGCCGAAGTTGCCGATCGTGGATATCTGCGAGGATCGCGTGGTACTACCGGTGGCTGGCGTTGCCGAGAGTGTGCCACCGCAGGAGTCGGCGATCAAGCCGCCGTGGCAGCGGTGGAACGATTACGGCATCGGTTGCTTCATCGAGGGCGGCGCGGGGATGAAACGCGGCAACCTGAAGCAAGCCGAGGCAGCGTTCCGCAAGCTGCTTACGCTCGGAGCGAAGGATGCCGTTTGGCACGGGCATGTGAATCTGGCTCGCGTGCTGATGGAACAGGGCGGCGCCCAGCGACTCGCGGAGGCTGGTCGTGAACTGAACGCCGCGAAGGAAAGCGACCCACCTGCTCCGTGGTGGTTGCTGGCTTGGTTCAACGGACTGCTCACGGCCCAGAACGCGACTCGCGCCGCCGACCTCGACGCGGCCGCGGCACTCTTCGAGAAGATCGTGGACCCGGCGAACCAACCGAAGCACGACGACGGCAAGCCGAAGTTCGACTTCACGCGGGACTACGTCGTCCTCGCGGAACTCGGCCGCACGCTCTACAAACGCAGCACGTTGGAAGCAGCACACTCCGAGGCCGAACGCGGGTTCTTGTTGCGTTCGGTGTCTGCTTACGAGAGAGCGCTCGCGGTTGATCTGGAGGATTTAGATTCGCACTTTGGGCTGAGTCAGTGCTACGAGCAACTCGGCCACGGAACGACGAGTGTGGCGATTCCGTCCGAACCGCCATCCACGGAGCGGTTGAAGGAACTCGGCGACGCGGCTACGAAAGCCGGAACTTCGCCTGCAGATCGCACGAAGGCCGCGACCGAACTGGCCGCTGCGGTGACGGCGATTGGCAAGCGTCTCCCCGATCCAACGTCTCCACGGTTGCCAACCGTGCGGGCGTTGATCGCACAGTTGAGGCCGGCGTTCCACGCGGAGAAAGATGCCACGGTGCAAGCGGCGCTCGCAGCGGCGTTGGCGAGCCTGCATCAGCTTTCGCACGCGATGTACAAGCCAGACGAACTGGCCCGTTCCGCCACGACGCAGAAGTACCGCGAGAAGAACCCAGCCGCGAACGCCGCTGCCGAGGGCATCGTGATCTACCCGACGAACCGCTGATATCGGGGCGGCCCCAATGGTGGGGCGCTTCACGACGAAATACCACAACGATCATGACCTACCGCACCCTCTTCCGAATGGCGCTCGTTCTCGTGACGTTGAGCAGCATCGCCATTGCGGTGATCCTGCTCACGACCGACTGGTTCGTGTCGCCCGTCAAGGTGAAGCCGCCCGAGGTACCCGCGAACAAGGAACGCGAAGCGATCGCGATTCCGAAGGTCACGTTCACCGATGTAACCGACACGGCCGGCATCACGTTCACACACTTCAACGGTGCCACCGGGAAGAAACTGCTGCCCGAAACGATGGGTGGCGGCGTCTGCGTTCTCGACTTCGACAACGACGGCCGACAGGATTTGCTGTTCGTGAATGCGTGTCCGTGGCCCGGCAACCAAGCCCCCGACAAACCCGCCGCGTCGTGCCTCACGCTCTACCGAAACAAGGGCGACGGCACGTTCGAGGACGTGACCGTTGCCATGGGGTTGGTCGTGTCGATGTACGGCATGGGGGCCTGTTCGGGCGACATCGACGGCGACGGCTTCCGTGATCTGTTCGTTACTGGCGTGGGAGGCAACAAGTTGTTTCGCAACGGAGCTGGTGGTGACGGCAGCCGGCGCTTCGAGGACATCTCGACTAGCGCGAGCATCACACCTCAAGGCAAGTGGCCCGGCAACCTGTTGGCCGAGGAGTTCCTGAAGTCGCGGGAGCCGATCGAGTTCGCCACGAGTGCGACGTTTGTGGACTACGACCTTGACGGCAAACTCGATCTGTTCGTGTGTCGGTATGTGAACTGGTCGCCGGCGGTGGATCTTTCCATCGATGCTACGCTCACCGGAATCGGTCGGGCGTATCTGCCGCCGCAACAGTTTGAAGGGTCACAGTGTGCCCTGTACCGCAACCTCGGCGACGGCATGTTCGAGGATGTGTCAGCGGTCGCCGGAGTGATCGTTACCGAGAAGGAAGGCACGGCAGCGGGTGCAAAAGAGCGGCGCGTTGCGAAGGCACTTGGCGTAATCGTGTGCGACCCCGACGGCGACGGCTGGCCCGATCTCATCGTGGCGAACGACACCGTGCGAAACTTCTTCTTCCACAACGTGCCGACGGCGAACGGCCGCAAGTTTGAGGAGAAAGGGCTGGCGTCGAATGCGGCATACGCGGAAGGTCGGGCACGCGGTGCAATGGGCATCGACGCTGGCGAACACTTGCCCGGCAAGCACGGCATCGTGATCGCAAACTTCGCCAACGAACCGCTGACGTTCCTCACGGTCGCCGACCCCAAGAAGCCGCGTTTCACTGACTCTGCGCTCGCCGTTGGGCTAACGGGTCCGAGCCGCTTCCCGTTGAAGTTCGGCACCTTCTTCTTCGACTACGATCTCGACGGTCGCCTCGATTTGCTTGTGAACAATGGCCATCTCGAACCGGAGATCGGTCGCGTTCAGGCTGGCCAGCAATTCGCACAACCGGTGCAACTCTACTGGAACACCGGCGACCCCGCTCGCGTCTTCGAGCTAGTCGGCGAAGCCGACGCGGGGAAGGATCTGTTCCGGCCGCTCGTGGGTCGCGGCTCGGCGTTCCTCGATTTCGATGGCGACGGCGATCTCGATGTCGTGTTGGTGGAGAACAACGGTCGCGCTCGATTGCTGCGGAACGACACGAAGCTCGGCAACAAGTTCGTGCGGCTCACACTCGTCGGCGACGGCAAGACCGCGAACACCAGCGCCATTGGGGCACAGGTGACCGTCGAAGCTGGCGGCAAAACGTATCGCCGTGATGTCGCTGGGGCACGCGGCTACCTGAGCCAGAGTGAACTGCCGGTCACGGTTGGTCTTGGCGAGAATCACATCATCGACAAGGTTACGGTGCGCTGGCCTGGCAAGGAGCTGCCGTTGCAGACGTGGACGAACCTCAAAGCGAACACCGCGTCCACGCTGCGACAGAACTTACCCTCACCCTAAGTTTTTCGCGTCGCCGCGACCGAAAGGAGCGTGATACCCGAACGCTCCCTTCGGTCGCGGCTACGCGGTAGCCATTCATTCCGCCCGCTTGCTTGAGGCTTCGTGATGTCTTCACCTTCTCCCGAATCGAAGCCGTCGCGGGCACGCAAGTGGCTCCTCGGCTACGTGATCCTGTCGGTCGCATTGGCGGTCATCGGGCTGGTGAACTACCTCAAGATGCCGCCTCCGCAGCCGCTGCCCGATCAACCCGACCTCGCGAAAGCAACGCAAGCTAATGTGCGCGGCATCGGGCTTATGGATCAGTTCGAGTACCCACTCGCGGTTGAGGCGTTCGAGGAGGCCAGCAAGTTCGCCCCCGACTGGACCGCCGCGAAGATCAACCTCGGCATCGCGTTGCTGAACACGCAAACGCCCGCGAACCTCGACCGTGCCCTCGCAATCTTCACCGAAGTGCTGAAGCAAGAACCCGACAACGCACACGCTCAGTTTTGCTCGGGCATCATCCTCTATCACCGCAACGAACTCACGGAAGCTGCGAAGCATTTCAAGGCTGTCACGAAGATCGATCCACGCGACGCACAGGCGTGGTACATGCGCGGCCGCTGTACCCCAAACTCGTCCGAATCTGCCGAGGCCAAAGACTTCTTTGAGAAGGCGTTGAAGCTGAATCCGTATCTGAACGCGGCACGCTACGCACTCGCAAATCACAGAATCACGGCCGAGGACGAGGCACGCAAAGCGCAGTTGCTCGCGGAGTTCCAGGCACTCGGGCAGGCGAACGCCAGCGATGCGTGGGACGTGAAGTACACCGAGATGGGGCGTTATGGGGAAGTGATTGGCACGTCGCCAGCACCACCGCCAGTCCTTGGTCGACTGCCGATGTTCGAGTCGTTGAAGGGGTTCACGGTCAACCTCGCGGCCGGCACGACATGGGTAACGGATGACAAACTCGATGAATCACGGAAGCATGTTCGCACGCGATTCGGCGGCACGATTCTGCTTCTCGATTACAACCGCGACGGCAAGCCGGACGTGCTGGTCCTCGGTGCCGTGATGCGTGCGGGAAGCGTCTGCGATTTGCTGCTTCGCAACGACGGGAACACGTTCACGGATGTCACTGCTGAGAGCGGACTCACCAAGCACGCGGGCAGTTTCGGTGGCGCGGTCGGCGACTTCGACAACGACGGTTTCGTCGATCTCGCTCTGTGCGGGCCGTCGGGGTTGAAGCTGTTCCGCAACGCCGACGGCAAAGTTTTCGAGGATAAATCTGCCGCGGCTGGGTTCGACAAGGACGATGGCGAATACCTGACCGCGTCGTGGGTTGATCTCGATCAAGACGGTGACCTCGATCTCGTCGCGGTTCGTGAAGCTCGGCTCGTCGTGTTCGCGAATGTCGGCGAAGCCCCCCCTGCACCGCCCGGCCAACTGCTGCCGCTCAAGGTCGCGTTCAAGCAACTTACGGAACCGAACGCACTTCTCGTGAAAGGGCCAATCACCGGCGTGGTCGTCACGGATGTCGATGGCGACTTCGATCCTGACCTGATCGTTCTCGTAGACGGTACGCCGCCGGTCACGGTGCTGAACGATCGGATGCTTCGCTTTCATCGCGGCGATTCTGTTACCACAGCGTCCAGAAAGTGGAACGGCGGGCTTGTTGTTGATGCGAACGGCGACGATCAGACTGACCTCGTGCTGCTTGATGCGGAGGCTGTGCCCCGGGTTCTCGTGAGCAAGCGAGACAATGCAGAAGAGAACCTCGCTGCGAGGTTCTCTTCTGGGATCACGGATTCGCCACCGTTGCGTTCGGCGGCGTGGTGCGATCTCGATCTCGATGGCCGCACCGATATCGTCGGCCTGTCTGGTGAGGGCAAGCCTGTCTTTCTGCAAGGGAATGGCACTGGCCGATTCGCGAAGCAAGCCACGCCGTTCGGTCCCGACGCGGAAGTTCTCCCGAATCTGCTCGCGGTGCTGCCCGTTGATCTTGATGGCGACGGCAACCCGGATGTGCTGGCGTGGTCGGCTTCCAGTGGATTGCACGTTCTTCGCAGTCTCGGGAACGGCAACAAATCGCTGAGGCTGACGCTCACGGGGGCACGCGACAAGGGCAGCAATCGCCGCACGAACAGCGACGGTATTGGGAGTTGGGTTCGCATTCACGCCGGACCGCTGCGAACCGGTGCCGAGAACACGACACTCTTCGCGGGGCTTGGGCAATCGCGGTTGCCGTTGCACTTCGGGCTCGGGAAAGAAAATGTCGCGGATGTCGTGCGGGTCCGTTGGCCCGACGCCGTGCCACAAGCAGAACTGAACCTCGCGGTGGGCGACATCAAGATCGCGGAGACGAACCGCAAGGGAACGTCGTGCCCGATTCTCTTCGCGTGGAATGGCGAACGGTTCGCATACATCACGGACATGCTCGGCGCTGGCTCGATGGGCGAAGGTAACCCCGACGGTTCAACTCGCCCGCCGCGACCTGAGGAATCGGTGAAGATCGAGGCACATCAACTCGCGCCGAGAAACGGCCGCTATTCGCTGAAGATCGCGGAGCCGATGGACGAAGTGATGTACCTCGACAAGCTCCGTCTCGATGTGATCGATCACCCCGCAGAAGTCAGCGTCTTTCCCGATGAGAGGTTCGCCACGAGCGTGCCGCAGCCGTCGCAGGAATTGCTGTACTTCCGCGATTCGGAACGCATCTTCGCCACGAAGGCAACCGATCACAAGGGGCGCGATGTGACAGCGACATTGCGGGAACGCAACGGCAAACACGTCGATGGCTTCGCCGTGCGGTCGTGGCTCGGCTACGCGGAGGAGCATTTCGTGGAGTTGGATTTCGCGGGGCACCTCAAGAAGCTGCCCGCGGGTCGCAAGGTGTATCTCGTACTCGCGGGCTGGACCGACTACCCGTACCCCGAGTCGATCTACGCCGCGACACAAGCTGACGTGCCGACCATCGCACCGATACTCGAACAGAAGCAAGCCGACGGCACCTGGAAGAACCTCGGCGAGATCGGGTTCCCCGCTGGGCTGACCCGCGTGATGACGGCCGACGTCACCGGCTGGATTGATCCGAATGGCGGGTCGGTTCGCATCCGCACGAACATCCGCATTTACTGGGATCAACTGTTCATCGCGCCGCTCGCTGACACGAAGCCCGCCACGCCGTTCAGCTGCTCGCTGGTCTCCGCGTCGTTGGAACACAGAGGTTTCGCACGCGAACACATGCCCGGCGGAAAGCTGCCGATCGCCTACGACTACGATCGACTCGAATCGGTTTCGGTGTCGCAGTGGAAGGGCAATTTCACGCGGCTGGGGGATGTCACGGAGTTACTTCGTGAGCAGGACGATCGTCATGTGATCTGCGGCCCCGGCGACGAGGTGACCGTCGAGTTCGACGCAGCAACACCCCCGGAACTGAAGACGGGGTGGAAGCGTTCGTTCGTGTTGCGAAGTTGGGGTTATTGCAAAGACACCGCCCTTACCACCGTGACCGGCGCGAATGTGTCGCCACTGCCCTATCGCGGGATGCCCCACTATCCGTATGATCCGGTGAAGCATCCGCCGCCCGCAACGGTGACGGAATACGACCGCACATGGAACACCCGCCCCGCGGGGAAACGCTGACGCTGATCGGGAGGAGTTCATGGCCGACGACGCAACGCCGATTGATCTTACCCGTCAGGTTCGGGCACATCTCGAATCGCTTCGTTCGGCCGGCGTGATGTTCGTGCCGCGTGGTGAACCGATCGCCCTCGCTCCCCTTCGGGTCGCGGTTACGCCACGGCAGGCAGAACCACTCCCGCCGCCACCACCCGATCCTATTGCGGTTCGGAAACGCGAACTTACCGTCCTCGCGACCGAGGTTGAGAAATGTGATCGCTGCCCGGAATTGTTTTCAACTCGCAGACAAACGGTTTTCGGTGTTGGTCCAATTGATCCCGACGTTGCCTTTATTGGTGAAGCTCCCGGTGGAGACGAAGACCGGGCTGGCGAACCATTCGTCGGTAAGGCAGGCCAATTGCTCACTCGCATCATCAACGGTTGCGGCTTCAAACGAGAAGAAGTGTACATCTTCAACACGCTGAAATGCCGTCCACCAGGGGCTACTGGTTCAGGCTCGGCGAACCGTCCCCCAACGCTTGAGGAATGCGAGAATTGCCGACCATTCTTCGAGCGTCAGTTCGACATCGTGAAGCCGAAGCATGTCGTGGCGTTGGGTGGCACGGCCGCGAAAAACCTGCTGAACACGTCAACGGGTATCACAAAGCTTCGCGGGAAGGTCTACACACTTCGCGGGGTTCCGCTGATCTGCACATTCCACCCCTCAGCGATGCTCCGTGACGAGACAGAGAAGACACGTCGAGCCATTTGGGAAGATATGAAGCTCCTGCTGAAAACGATGGGCCGTCCGAATCCGAACGAGAAGAAAGCGTAAGAGTCGCACGGGCGGCTTTCACGCATACGCCAGCAACGCTGAGAGTTCGCTGTCTCCGAGTGGATTGACGAACTCACAGCCGTGAATCCACAAACCAGCACTTTCCGAACGCACCCGAACGACGCGAAGCGCGAACTTGCTCGGATTCGCCGAAGGCTCATCGGCTAACTCGATGGTCAATTCAGTCCCCGGCTCGAAGCGCCGAGCCAGCGTCACGCCGATTCCACTTACCGATACATCACGCACAACCAACGGCCACTCCTCCACCGTCTCCTCGCCACCGCCGAACACTGCCGTATCGACCGTTGCGCTTGTGCCAACCACAAGCCGATGACGCACCGACGCCCGCCGATTTAGCCCGTCCGGCACCGGAATCGCCTCAGGCGACGCACGCTCAGGAGCGGATGGTGGTCGAGCTGTCAGGAGCTTGAAGAACGTCAGGCACGAGTCGGGGCGAAGCTCTGGCTTCGGGTTCATCGCGCCCTGGATCGCTCGATCAACCCATTCGCCGATCTCGGGTCGCACTGCACGAGCAGAAGGAATCTCGCCCTGAAGTTTCTGCGAGAGCATCGCCAGCGCGAACTTCACATCGAACGGAAGTTGACCCGTCACCATGTTGTAGAGCGTCGCACCGAGCGAGTAGACATCGCACAAAACGCCAGCACTCTTCGCTTCGCCGAACTGCTCGGGAGCCATGAAATTCGGCGTGCCGAGAATGCCGACATGCTGCGTGAGGTTCTGGTCGTTGTTGTGATCCTTCGCCAGGCCAAAGTCGGCGAGCTTCGCACGGCCATCGGGCAGCAGCAGGATATTGTCGGGCTTCACGTCGCAGTGAATGATCTGCCGTTGGTGTGCGTAGTGAAGAGCCTGCACGACCTGTGTGATGATCCGAATCGCTTCCTCTTCCGGGAATGGCCCCTCTTTCTCGATGCGATCCGCGAGGCTTCTTCCCTCGACGAATTCGTAGACGAGGAAGCTGGTCGAGCCGTCGGTTTCCATCGCGAACGCACGCACGATATTCGGGTGGTCGAGTTGCGTCGATGCCCGGAATTCCTGTGCAAGCCTCTGGTGGTGCGTGGGGTTCTCGTACATCGTTGCACGAAGAACCTTCACGGCCACGAGGTCGCCGGTTGTCAGGTCGCGGGCCCGGTAGACCGTGCCAGTGCCGCCACTGCCGAGCGGCTCGAAGAACTCGTAGCGGGTGGTGTGCGGTGGCGGAGTCGGCTTCGCTTCACGGTTCGACATGCACAAGACTCCGCGAGACGCATTCCTGGTATTCTTCATGCCCTCTCCCCTTGCGGGAGAGGGTGGGCAGCGCTTCGCTGACCGGGTGAGAGGTAAAGCTGGAGAAGTTCGGCAGGCTCACCCTCACCCGCTCGCAAAGCCTCGCTGCCCTCTCCCGCAAGGGGAGAGGGCGAAAACCAAATCGGTTACTCCGCAGCCGGGTCGCTGCGGGGTTCACCACTCGCTAAACCAGTCGGGTTCGCTCGCCAATCCAATGGCGTTGGCCGTGCCCCGAGGCGGTCGTGGTCGATCTTCCCCGTCAGTTCCTCGTAGACGTGCTTCACGCTGTCCTTGTTCATTTGCGGGCCAGCCACTTCAACGCCGGTCCACTCCTTGTACCACGGGAAATTCAGGCTCGCCGTGATGTCGGCCAGCGATTTCTTGTCGTCGATCCCCTTCTGCACTGCCGCCCGCAGCTCCGTGAAGTACCGCTTCTCTTTGCCGAGGAGATCCTTCCGAGCGATCATTCCGTGACCGGGGCAAATCAGGTCGATGTCCAGTTTCTCCATCGCTTCGAGGCACTTGATCCAACCCGCCGAACTCGATTGACCCATGTAGTTGAACGCACCGTTCACGCAGGCGTCGCCTGTGCAAAGGATCTTGTGCTTCGGCATGTAAGCCACCGCGTCGCCAATCGTGTGACTGTGGCCGAAGGCGTGGAACACGACGTGCTGCGTGTCGTCCTTCAGTTCGTACTTGTCGTCGAAGGTGATGTCGGCTTGCTTCAGTTCGTTCTCTTTGATGTCCTTGCGATCCTTCGCGGCGTCTTCCCATTGCTTCGGGCCGTTCGTCTTCAGCAAGCGAGTCGTCTGCTTGCTCGCGATGACCTGCGCCCCTTCCTTCGCCCAGATGCAGTTGCCGTAGGCGTGGTCGCCGTGGTGGTGCGTGTCGAGAACGTACTTGATCGGCTTCTTGGTCGTCTTCTTGATGTCCGCGATGACATCAGCCGCTTCCTTCGGGAAGTTCGCGTCGATCACGAGCACGTAATCCTTGAAGACGATCCAGATGTTGTTGCTGCCGCCGAAGGGAATCTTGGGATCGCTCGCCGAGATGGACGAATAGCGGAAGAAGACGCCCGGGGCGATCTCCTTTACGTCGTTGAACTTCATCTCGGGAATTGGAAGTTGCTTCGGTTCGTCGGCTGGCTTCTCGGCCGCGAGGATAGCCAGAGCGAACGCACCTCCGGCGACTACGAACAGCGCAAGACGCTTGAACATGAGATTGGACTCGGCGGGATGGAAGGCTGGTAGGTTGAGCGTATCCCGCCGACACAAAAAAAGAAAGCCCCAGGCAACGGCCTGAGGCTTTCTTGAACTCGCTGGAGAGCGGGGGAGAAGTCACCTACGGTAGTGCTAATCCCTTACCTGTGGGGTTCACATCCCCCACTCGCCATTGATTCGCTGTTGTTCAATTATCAGTAGCGGCCGCCGCCACCACCGCCACCGCCGTAGCCGCCACGGCTTCCGCCGCCGCCACCGCCGTAGCCACCACGACCGCCACCGCCACCCGCACCACCACCGTAGCCGCCACCGCCGCCCGTCCGAGGACGTTCTTCGCGGGGCTTGGCTTCGTTGACGGTCAGGGTTCGGCCGCCGAGTTGCGCACCGTTCATTGCGGCGATCGCTTCATCGCCGCCGGTGTGCATTTCGACGAACGCGAATCCTCGGCTGCGGCCGGTTTCGCGATCGCTGACAATCTGCGCACCCAGGACGGTCCCGTATTGGGAGAACGCCTGGACAAGATCGTCACTGGTGGTTTGGAACGAGATGTTCCCAACATACAACTTCTTCGCCGACATGGTCTTTCACTCTGGGCCACTGGCCCTGCAAACTTTGCGCGGAAAGGCCGCGCGCCAGACAGGAACGGAACGATTTCAGGCCGGCTCGTTCAGCAAGAACGCTGAACGACGAGGGCGGTTCCTCTGCGGCAATACCAGCTTGACTGTCTTGGAGGCTGTGAGGTCGTGCTCAGAGTCAAAAGACCAAGAAGGGTCGAAGCGAGATAGCAGCAAGGCGATTCGTAGCTCCTGAGCGAGTGGCACTCGCCACCCGTCCCCAGGATGATACGCACGCGGTCGAAAAATAAAAAGCCCGAGTGGCCATCTTTTTCCACGGAATTCCCAGATTATCCTCGCACAGGGCTTGGGTACTCACCCGGAACCGCAGTGCGTTCCACACGCCTGCCCTCGCGGATCACGACCACCGGAGCAGGCATCCCAACTGGGTGTTGCGTCAGCAAACGTTGCAAATCGTCGATGTTCGTTACTGGCTTACCTGCGAACGACACGACCACATCTTCAATCCACAACCCCGCATTCTGAGCTGGCCCGTCTTCTTCGAGCATCATAATCTCGATCCCGGTCTTCTGGTCGATCACATATTTCGAACGGATATCCGGAGCAATCGGCACCTGTCTCGCATGTAGCCCAAGGTACCCACGAATGACGCGGCCGTGTTTGAGAAGTTGCGGCAGAATCGTCTTCGCCGTATTCACCGGCACCGCGAAACAGATCCCCTGTGCCGGCTGAATGATTGCCGTGTTGATGCCCACCACGCGACCGTGCGAATCGACCAACGGCCCGCCACTGTTCCCCGGATTCAACGCGGCGTCGGTCTGAACGATATTGTCGACCAAGTGGCCCGACACGCTGCGAAGCGTGCGCCCCAGCGCCGAGATCACGCCGGCCGTCACGGTGGACTCGAACCCGAGCGGGCTTCCGATGGCAACCGCGAGTTGCCCGACTTTCAGCTTTGCCGAATCGCCAAGGCTCGCGAACGGGAACGTGTTGCCTTCGATCTGCACGACAGCCAGATCGGTCCACGGATCGTTGCCGACAACGCGGCCCGACAACTCGGAGCCATCGTTGAGGCGAACGCGAACCTTGTCCGCGTCATCCACGACGTGGTGATTCGTGAGCAGGAAGCCGTCTGGCGTGAATAGCACGCCGGAGCCGCCGCCGGCGCGTGCGCCTTTGCCAACCCGGAGGTTCACGACGGCTGGGCGAAGTTTCTCGGCAACGTTCACCACGACGCGGGAAAATGCGTCGAGTGCGTCGCCATCGTTGACGGGTTGCGGGGCGGGAGATGCGGGAACTTCGTCTTCGCCGCCGTTGGTGATGAAGTGCTGCCAGAATCGTGACACGGGTAGTTCTCCTACGTTTTGCGTGTCCCATTCTACGGCAGGCAGGCAAGTCCAATTCTGTCGCATAAGATGAACGCGACCGAACTCCTCCTTGGGAGCCAGATATGGATCGCCGCGAATTCTTGGCCGCGACCGCTGTCGGTGCGGCATCAACCCTCGCTGGTGCCGCCGACACACCTGGGTTCGCATCGCCCAAAGAAGCGATGAAGGGGCCACGCGAGAAGTTGCTGTTCGTCACCTGCACTTACACCGGCACCGGCATCGACAAACCCGATTACCTTGCGGTTGTCGATGCCGACCCAGACTCGAAGCTGTATTCGCAGGTCGTCTCGCGGTTGAAGATGCCGAAGGTCGGCGACGAGTTGCATCACTTCGGCTGGAACATCTGCTCGTCATGTCACGGCAAACCAGGCGATCGGCGCTATCTAATCGTCCCGGGGTTGGGGTCGAGTCGCATTCACATCATCGACGCCAAGGATCCGCTGAATCTGAAGATGCACAAGGTCATCGAGCCCGATGACATCGCGAAGGTAGCCGACCTGACTGCCCCGCACACGGTTCACTGCCTGCCGAGTGGCGAGGTCATGATCTCGATGCTCGGCAACGCGAAAGGCGAAGGCCCTGGCGGTTTCCTGCTGCTGAACGAGAAATTCGAGCCGACCGGCCGCTGGGAGAAGGACGCGAAAGGAATGTCGTTCAACTATGACTTCTGGTATCAACCGCGTCACAAAGTGATGGTATCGAGCGAGTGGGCCGCGCCGAAAACGTTCGCACCTGGGCCGAATTTCGACGACGTGAAAGCGGGTAAGTACGGCCAGAAGATTCACTTGTGGGACTGGCCGGAGCGAAAGATTCGCCAGTCGTTCGATCTGGGTGCCGGAGCAATTCCGCTGGAGGTGCGGTTTGCTCACGACCCGGAGAAGGCGTGGGGCTTCGTCGGTGCCGCTCTCAGCAGCAAGATGTGGAAGTTCGCGCCTGATGCGGATGGGAAGTGGAAGGTGGAGGAAGTGGTCGGTTTAGGTGGGGTAAAGGACGACAAGTTCCCCGGCGGGGTTGTGCCTGCGCTCATCAGCGATTTCGTCATCTCGATGGATGACCGGTTCATGTACGTCGCAACGTGGTTACACGGGAAGGTGTATCAATTCGACATCACCAACCCGCGTGAGGCGAAGCCGGTCGGCAGCATCACTCTGGGCGGCATCGTGGCCCCGCAAGGACAACCGAAGGGCAAGAAACTGAGCGGCGGGCCGCAAATGATGCAATTGTCGCTCGACGGCAAACGCCTTTACCTCACGAACTCGCTTTACAGCACCTGGGATAACGTCTTCTATCCGGATATGGCGAAGCGGGGTTCGTGGATGCTGCAACTCGACTGCGACACCGACAAGGGCGGGCTGACGCTGAACGAGAAGTTCCACGTCGATTTCGGGAAGGAGCCGGACGGCCCGAGTCGTGCGCACGAGGTTCGTTACCCTGGTGGCGATTGCACCAGCGACATCTTCAGTTGAGCGAATGGGCCGCCACGGAGGGCGGCCCCTACAAGCAAGAACCCTTTGATTTGTAGGGGCCGCCCTCCGTGGCGGCCCTGCTTGAGATTGACATGGCCAAGTTCCAAAAGATCATCCTGTTCATCTCTCCCGACGCCGCACGAGCGAAGGCAGCGGAGACAGCATTCTCGGCTGCGGCGAGTCGCGTCGGGTTGTCGTGGTCGGTGCGTTCGCGACCAGCCGACGACCTACCCGCCGATGCGCTTGCGGGTGTCTCGGTGCTGGTCGTGGTGGAGTCGCCGGACCTCACGCCGAACTGGCAAGGCAAGCTCGAACGCCTCGTGTCGAGTGACCTCGAACTGGAAGTGAACAAGCTTCTCGCCCGGTTGCTCGGTGGCAACGATCAAGCGGTGATGTCGCCACCCCCGCCCCCGGCGGCAGCACCGAAGAAGATTCATACGGTAAAGGTTGGTCGCGAGACTGCTGGCCGAAAGGGCAAGGGCGTCACGGTGGTGTCGGAGTTGCCGCTGGGCGAGGAAGCGCTCAAGGAACTTGCGACGAAGTTGAAGAACTCGTGTGGCAGTGGCGGCACGGCGAAGGATGGCCGCATCGAGATTCAGGGCGACCACCGCGACAAGCTCGTGACTGAACTGGAAAAGCTCGGCTACAAGGTGAAGCGTTCGGGTGGGTGATTACTTCTCTGCGGTCGCCTGTTCGAAGAGATGCCGTGCGGCGCGGCCACTGATGACGCCGTGCTTCAGTAACTCCGCCGCGATCAGTTCCACGGCTCGCCACGTTTCGTCATCGCCGAGTATCGCCTCGACCTTGCTCAGGAGCCGTTCTTCGTATCGCGGGGCGGCTCGTTCCGACTTGCGTTCCAGCACGAGCCGTCGCACATAGCGCAGGTCTTGGTTCGCGCCTTCCATTTCGTATCGACCGGTGTGCCTGGCCTCGGCCGCGAGTCCGGCGAGTGCGATGAGACATTCGCGTTCGAGTGCGTCGTCGCTGGGTTTGAACTTCCCCTTGGCGAATTCGCAGTGTCCGAGGCGGTCGCGGTTGGGCAGCACGCTGACGCGATGAACGGGCCTGCCGAGGGCGAGTGCTACGACGGCGTGGCCCGCTTCGTGATACGCCGTGATTGGATCGTGTTGGGGAGTGTCTGGCATTCGAGATTTCGATTCACCTTTTCTTGCGAAGCACCCGGCGAGCAATAGCGTACCAATCGACTTCGATCCAGTCGTCGCCGAGCGGCATCACGCGATGATGCTTCCACTTGGCGAGTTCCAGTTCACCGGTCATCGAGTCGCCGCGGACGCCGTTGCTCGTGTGAATGATGACCGGGCACATCGGCGACAGGTTCGCGAGATGCTTCGCGACGTCGAGGCCATCGCCGGGGTCGGTGTCGCTTTCGGGCTCCAGATCGTGGTCGAGCGAAATCAGCCGGGCCGCGGGCAGGAACGCTGCTAACTCCGCAATCATGCAGTGAGCATCCCGCCAGACGATGAGTTCGACGTCAAGCCTCGCGATCACCGCTTGGAATCGGGTCATGCGCTCGGCGTCATCTTCAAGCATCAGCAGCGTGGACTTCATGGTTCGCGGTTAGTCCACTCGCTCGACAATCATGGCAACGGCGTTGCCACCACCGAGGCACAGCGACGCTAACCCATACCGCTTGTTGCGATGACGCAACGCATGAATCAGCGTCACTAACACCCGTGCCCCGCTCGCTCCGATCGGATGCCCCAACGCAATCGCGCCACCCAACACGTTCACCTTCGACTCGTCGAGCTGCAGTTCCTTTCCGCACGCCAGCATCTGCGACGCAAACGCCTCGTTCAACTCGAACAGGTCGATGTCTTTCACCGCGAGCCTTGCCTTCTCGCACACTGACTTCACCGCCGACACCGGCGCGATGAAGATGTCCTTCGGGTTCACGCCGCTCATCGAATACGCCACGATGCGAGCCAGCGGCTTGGCCCCCGCGATCTCCAGGAACCGCCCCGATGCCACGACTAACGCCGCCGCTCCGTCGCTCAGTTGCGACGAGTTGCCGGCCGTCACGCTGCCATCAGCCTTGAACGCTGGCTTCAGCTTGGCGAGCGTGTCGTAGGTCGTGTCGGAACGGATGCCCTCGTCGCGTTCGACCGGCGGCAATGGCTTCTTTCCCGCCAAGAAAGTGACCGGAACGACCTCGTCCTTGAATGCGCCACTCGACCATGCGATCGTCGCCCGGTGATGGCTCTGGGCCGCGAAGCGGTCCTGTTCGGCGCGACCAACTTCGCACTTCGTCGCGATGTATTCGGCCGCTTCGCCCATCGGCCAGTTCTCGAACGGACACCACAACCCGTCACGAATCAGAGCGTCTTGGGCGGTTTGGTCGCCGTACTTGTAGCCGAGTCTTGCTCCGGGAAGCAGAAACGGCGCTCGGCTCATGCTCTCCATTCCTCCAGCAACAATGATGCTCGCGTCGCCGGCCTTAATGCTCTTCGCCGCGAGCATGACCGCCTTCAAACCGGAACCGCACACCATGTTCGTCGTGTGCGCCGGCACCGTGTCCGGAACGCCTGCAAGAATCGCCGCTTGCCGTGCAGGCGCTTGCCCGACGCCGGCCTGCACGACGTTTCCCATGATGACATCTTGCACCTGTGCAGGCTCGACGTGCGCTCGCTTGATGGCCTCCGCAATGACGATGGCCCCGAGTTTTGGAGCGGTCAGTTCCGCAAGACCGCCGAGGAACTTCCCGATCGGGGTGCGGACAGCGGAGAGGATGTATGCGTCCATTTGTGATTCCTTTGTTGGGTCACGGGGCGGCGAAAATGTCGTCGATGGCGGTTCTCGCGACATCAGCGAGAAGATCGCGATACATCCGGAACGGGTCGCCGAACACCGCGACCGAGAGCTTCCCGTCGAGTCGAATTGTGCCGAGTAAGTTGATCGCCTTCTCCTCGTCCCACAGCGATTCGGCATACACGACACGGCGACTTTCGCCGACAGCTTCGCCGAAGAGTCGAGCAAAATATTGTACGGCGGCATTCTCGGGGCGCGCTGTCTGAACTCCGGGGATCACGACCGTGAGCAGTGCCCATTCCTCGGCCGTCATGTCCTTCTTCCACTCCATGACCTGCTTGTGCATGCTGACCAGTTGAGCCTTCGCGGCACCCGCAGCGTTCGCCAGCACATCGGCACGCGACGTCCGACAGAACTTCGCGAGATCGTCGCCGGACACCTTTCCCGCTTCGATGACCTTCGCGGTGAATTCCAGTGCCCGAGCAAGGATGCGCTTTTGGCGAGCGAGCGTGTCAGCGTCGAAGCCGCACTTCTCGACGGCAGGCACCGCGGCGGTCATTTGCGCGTGATACTCCTTTAACGTCTTCATGCGGTCTTCGTTGAGGGGGCGTCCCGGCTCAAAAATGAGATGGGTACATAGGGCAAGCGTTGAATGTGCGATGCACTTCAGCGAGTGGTATTCCGGCGGAACTACGGTCGCGACGGTTCGCTTGCCGTTCTTGCGAAGCACGAGGTCATCGCCGGAAACGATGATGATGACCGGGATCGTTGAGAGTTCCAGAGTGCGACCGCCTGAGTACATCTTGCGCGAGGCAACGTTCAGCGTGGCCAGTTCGTCGGGCAGTTTCTTGGCCTCGGCCGGTTGTTCGCCAGCCGGAGTTTTCGGTTTCTCCACAGGCGATTCACCATGTGAACCGAGTGCAGCCAACCCGACAACGAAGATCCCGATGAGCCAGCGTCCACGCATTGTTGAGCCTCCGAGGTGTGTCGCTTGCAGCTTACTCGACACTGTCACTGCGAGCCACGGGGTTTATCCCCGTGGTCTTGGTCTGTGCATCGGTGAAACGAAGACCACGGGGATAAACCCCGTGGCTCGCAAAACCGTTCCTCTGTAACTCAGAGCGATATCGCGGGGTAGTGTTGTTTGTAATCGATTGTGATCCGATTCAGACCGAAAGCCGTCGCATGCCGAATCCGCTGCTTGTCGCTGAGAATTTGACGAAAGACTACGGATCGTTCCGCGCCCTCGCCGGATTGAATCTCACCATCGCGGCCGGTGAGGTGGTTGGGCTCCTCGGGCCGAACGGTTCCGGAAAATCGACCGCACTGCGAAGTCTGCTCGGGTTCCTGAAACCGACCCTCGGGCGAGCGAGCATCGGCGGGTTCGATTGCTGGGCGGAAGGCGTCGAGGCACGCAAGCAAGTCGCATATCTGCCCGGCGAACTCAGGCTCTACGATACGATGACCGGTCGCCGACTGGTGATCTTCCTCGGAAAACTTCGCGGCGAAGTGCCTGGCTCCGAAGTGGACATGCTCGCCAAGAAGTTGGACATCGACATCGACCGACCCCTCACGCATATGTCCAGCGGAATGAAGCGGAAGGTGGCGCTGCTCACGGTGCTGTTGCCGAAGGTGCCCCTCATCATTCTGGACGAACCCACCAACACGCTCGACCCCACGATGCGCGACGAATTACTCGAACAGTTGCGTTCCGCGAAGGCACGCGGGCAGGCTGTGCTGTTCTCGTCGCACGTTTTGCAGGAAGTCGAAGCGGTGTGCGATCGCGTGCTGATCCTGCGTCGTGGTGAACTCGTCCACATCCAAGAGATGAGCGAGCTTCGCGAAGGTCGTGCGGTGTCGGCTCGCATCCTGGGAACACCTCCAGGGAGCGGACCTGGTGGCGAAGCATTGCCCACAGACGCGATTGTCGAGGGGCAGTTGAACCTGACGTATCGCGGGGCGTTGCCGGCGTTGCTCGACTGGCTCGCGAAGCAATCGCTGACCGATCTGAAGATCGAACCGCAAGGGTTGACGCCGATCTATCGCCGATTTCATGGATAAGCGGACACACACATGACGTTCATTCTCGTTCGCAAACTGCTTCGCGATGTGCGGCCCGCGCTGCTCGTGGTCTGCCTCGTGCTGTTCGTCTTCGCGACGTTCTGGGTCAAGATCGCTCAGCGGGTCACCGTCGAGATTTCACCCGTGTTCACTTCCGTCGCGTCGGTCTTCGGCGACCGGAATATGTTTCAAGACATCCTCTTCAAAGGTCCGGGGAAGGTCTCGCAGGCGGCGCTCGGTTGGGGTGATCTGAACTTCGAGCGGCCCAACGATTTCCTGGCAATGGGAATGCTTCACCCGATCGTGCTGACGCTGTGCGTTGTGTGGGCGATCGGCCGTGCTGCGGGTGCTGTGGCAGGCGAACTCGACCGCGGCACAATGGAACTTCTCATGTCGCAACCGGTGCCGCGAAATCGGCTCATCCTCGCGCACTTCCTCGTGGACCTGATCGTGCTGCCGATCCTCTGTCTGGCATTCTTCGCGGGCACGCAACTCGGCCTCGCCATCGTCGGCGATTTCGTTCCGGACTATACCACACTGAAGAACCTGAAGTTCCCAGGCGGCCGAAACCCGTTCCCGATTCCCGAACACCCCGAACCACTGGCAGTGAGTGGGCTTGGTGAAATCACAGGCTTGATGAACACCTTCTCGCTCATGTTTGCGATCAGTGGCATCACGATTGCGTTGTCTGCTGCGGGGCGAAGTCGAGGGAAGGTCACTGGCTACGCGGTGTTGGTAGTTGTTGTGATGTTCGTGGCAAACACGATTGGGCAACTCTGGGAACCGGCGGCGTTCGTGCGACCGCTGACGCTGTTCTTCTACTTTCAGCCGCAGAAGGTGATGCTCGACGGAAACTGGATGACGGATGTCGGTAAAGTGTGGAGTGGAGCGCCCAGTGTGTCCGGGGCGATAACGCTCCTCGCGGTGGGAGCTATCGGGTATCTGCTCGCGCTGCGGACGTTCACACGGCGAGATTTGCCCGCACCGCTGTGAGACAAGACTGGTTTTCGCCGCTTGCGGCGTTGCATGATCGCGATTCAGGGGAATGGCATGACGGCGACCGAAGTTAAGCAACTTCTCGATGGCGTTCGCGATGGGCAACTTTCTGTCGAGGATGCGGCGACGCAACTCGTGGGCAATCCGGTTGCTGATCTCGGATTCGCAACGGTCGATCTTCAGCGTAAGGATCGTTGCGGCTTTCCGGAAGTTGTGTTCGCTGAGGGAAAGACGGCAGAATGGGTAGAAGGCGTCGTTCGGCGACTCTCGGCAGCGGGGCAAGATTGCTACGTGACCCGCGTGAATGCTGCACAGGCGGAACATCTCGCGATTCACTTTCCCACGGCCGAACAAGATCGCCTCGCCCGCACGTTCTGGCTTCCACTGCCTGGCATCCGACCGGCATCGGTTGGGCGTGTGTATGTGGTCACGGCAGGCACGAGCGATCTTCCCGTTGCTCAGGAAGCGGTGAACACGGCTCGCGTAATGGGTGCGAACACCGAACTGATCGCGGATGTGGGCGTCGCGGGCATCCATCGCATTTTGCGGCAACGTGACAAGCTCGCGGCAGCGGATGTCGTGGTTGTGGTCGCGGGAATGGATGGAGCGTTGCCGAGTGTGGTGGGCGGGTTGGTGGATTGCCCGGTGATCGCGTGCCCGACGAGCGTGGGCTACGGAGTGTCGTTCGGTGGAGTCGCGGCACTGCTCACGATGCTGAACAGTTGCTCGGCTGGTGTGTGCGTCGTAAACATCGACGCAGGCTTCAAAGCTGGCTACATGGCGGCGTTGATTGTGAAGCGAATCGAGAAGGCCCGAGATGACAAAGCCCAGGGATAACAACCCCTGGGCTTGCGGCATTCACTTTCCGGGGGGGGCAATCTGCGATGGCGCGATTGGCCCCGACACCGGAAGCGGTTGAACCCCGATCGGTTGCGGCGGAAGGACCGCCGCCGGGATTGGAGTGAAGTTCGAGTTGGAAGTTGTGCTGCCTGGCGGCACGGGTGGCAACGGCGCGGGATCCAGATTCACCGGCGGTGGACCGCCTGCGTTGCTCTGCGGGTTGTAGCCCGAGGTCGGCGCTGGCAGCGACGTTCCCGTGAAACTGCCAGGAGGCGCGACGTTGGGCACCATCGGCTGAGTTTGGTTGAAGCCCGCAGGCGTCACACCACCCCCACCCACGCGGGATTGCGGCACACCAGCTCCCGGCGTGATTCCGCCTGCTGGTTGGACACCACCCAGTCCGGCTGCGGGATTGTTGAAGCCTGGCGAAGTAGGCCGTGTGTTTGAGCCAACCGGCGTCGAGCCGGGAATCGGTTGGATGCTTGGAAACCCTGGCGGCGGCGAATTGCCTTTCGGACCGTTGGCCCCGATCTTCGGGGGTGGCACGCGATCTTTATCCGTGTTCATGCAGCCGATCGCTCCGGCGCACAGCACGGCACCCAGCCCCGTGTACGCGACCCAGAACAATCTCCCCCGCGTTCCCTGCGGCATGATCTTCTCCCCGTACTTCGCGGCGACCGATCGGCATCCTGCCAGTCGGTGTTATCGTTCGCTTGGTACGGGGGGCATACCCGGAGTCGCTGGCGGAATCAAGTCGTGCTGTAACACCGCAAGCGGCGACAAAGAATTGTGGCCGCTTGCGGTGTTGAAACAACATGAATTAGTGTCCGGCTGGAACCGGTGGTGCGGGCGGAGCGGGTGCAGGAACCACGCCACCACCGCCGCCAGCGCGACGAGCAGCGCCTTCCGGATCTTCCTGGCTTGCGAGTTCGCGTTGCAGCGGGAAGTCGGGATCGGGCGAGAAGTATTGCGGATAGTGACGTTCGAGATATCGACCGCTTGGCAGGGTCAACCCGCCGAACCACGTCTGGCATCCGGTCGTCCCGCAGAGTGCGAGCACCGCGCCGGCAATCCAAAGCCGCTTCGTTCGCATATCGAGCCTCCCGCCGGATGGTGTCCCGCGTTTCGTGGGGACGATGGTACCGGTAATATCGGTTGCGCGAAGGCTGCGGCTTCAGCCGATTGGGGAAAAAGTTCCGCGAGCAGTAACTGCGAAGCCGCAAGCGGCTTGAAGCCGCTTGCGGCTTTGCACGTTAGCTGACCGTATCACATCCTGACCAGAATCAGAATTTCCCGGAGTAACGCACTCCGGGATCGCGGTGACCGACTCACCGGCCGCCAGCATCTTTCGGATGCTGGGTCGGTCAGTCGGTCCCGTGTACAGAGAGCCCGGCGGCGGTGTCGAACCGAACGTCACCACCCCACCCGCCGGAACGTTGATCTTCGTTCGCCCCTTCTCAACCTCCGAAAAGCGAAGGTAGAGTTTGGCGTTCGTCTGGCTAAAGGCACCGCCGATGACAGACCAGTCCACGGTGCCGTTCGTGATCGACTCGGTCAGCCGCCCAAGGGTGCCAAGTGCCGCTTCCACTTGTTGCTGAGGTTCCGCCTGCGGCGAGGCCGGGCGCTGCGAGGCGATCCGCCGTTCGATGGCGGATTCCTGATCCTTGAGTTTCCGGAATACGCTCGCCGTGGCATCGCGTTCCTCACGCGACTCGGCCAACGCCATGTTCTCCGCGACCTTCTCAACCTTCCGCCGCAACGCAACAAGTTCGATTCGATCAGACTCCAACTGTCGCTGCCCGGGATCCTCGCCTTGTTCCGCCGTCGCTAACTCTTGGAGGCGGCCTTTCAGCTTGGAGAGCGTGGAAGGGTTCAGCAGTCGCTGGCGGAGACACGCGAGGACGAACCGTGATGCCATCTCGCCTTCGACCAGGTTGTGGCGGCAGCACTTGGCCTGCGAGTTCTGGTACAAGCCGCACCCGTAGCACCACTTCTTCCGCTTGGCGTTGCGATACATCAGCCACCCGCAGTTCAAATCGTAGATCCGCCCGCCAAGCGGGTTCGGGGACTGGCCACGTGTGCGGGCCTTGCCCCTCAGGTGCCGCCCTCGGACCTCGATCACCTCCCGGATGCGGTCGAAGTGTTCTTGCGTCGTCACCGCCTCCGATTTCGCCGGTGTACGGATGATCTGGTCGTCCGAGTTGATAACTGTCTTGGGCTTCCCATCGGGGTGAAAGTCGCCTTCACCCAACGCGCGGGGCCCATTCGGGGTCAACCGCCGCTGGTCGCCCTCTGAGTGCCTGCCGTACTCCCACACCGCGATCAACAGCGAGTTGGTTGCGATATACCGGACCGTGTTCTGCGTCCACTCGCCGCTCATCTCGACCTTCACCCCGTTCCGAGCACGAACCCGGCCGGCACGCGGAGACGGGATGCCTTCCGTGTTCAACAATCGGGCGATCCGGGCGGCGGGGATCGTCAGGATCAGGTCCAGAATTCGCAGAACCACCTTCATCTCTTCGCTCGCGGTCGGCCGCCAGATGACGTGGTGGCCGGGTAGGTGGACGGTCTCGTGATCTTCCAGTTCCCGCTTCGGAGTGCCATCCTCGCTAGCGAGCCAGCGACGAAACCCGTAGGGCGGCTCGCCGCCGATGGAGAACCCCAAGGTGGCGAGTTTGATCTGGCTATAGACCTGCTTCTCGGCGAGTTCACGACGGAATCGGCCGGAGTTGTGGTAATCGATCATTCCAACGATCTGTTCGCCGAGATCGATCTCGGCTCCGCGCGGCGTCGGCGCGAGAGTCATCCCGTCCATGAATACCAGTGTCAGTCCCGCCGTTCGCAGTTCACGCTCGATCTCAAGCCCGTCGTTCGGGTTGGCCGGGCGGGCGATGCGGTCACGGCGTGGCACCAACAGGTGGGTGACCGTTGAGTCGTTGATGGCCCGCGTTCGGAAGGCATCAAGGCCAGGACGGCGGAGGAGGTTGCCCGAGATTCCGAAGTCCAGGAACAGATCGCCGTCGACGGACCGGCCACTCTCGATCATCGCCGAAATCGCGGCTGGTGTGCCGGAGAACGTGACGCCCAACCGCACGGCTTCACGCTGCCCCCACTGGACGTACTGCGGTGGCACGAGCCTTGAGTTCCCCTCACTATCGCGATGGTAAAAGAGGGCTGTGCCCCGCTCCGGTCGCTTCGTCATGGCTTGTGTCCTCTACTCGGTGACGGGGATGTGATGCCGATGCGCCCATAGAAATTGCGCCATGGCCTCGACCAACGCGTCATCGTTCTGGGTGTCCAGAGCGACATCCGCTCCGAGTTCGATCCGCGCAGCCCACGCGAACCGTGTAATCATCAGGTCGAAAACGGCGCGGCCGAGTGCCCCAGCGAGAGCCAGAACAGCAGGTTTCTCTGCCGCGATGATGAGAGTGCGGATCACACCACCCAATGCCTCGCGGGCGGATGGAAGTCCCGCATCCAAGTGAATCGAGTAGCCGGCGGCCTCCCAACGCCGCAAACGCACCACGGCACCCAAGTCGAGGAGGATTCCCTTCGGGATCCCGCGGGTTTCCCCCGGCGGAGGTGCCAGTCCCGCAGCGGCGAGAAAATCGCCGAGGTCAATCGCATCACGACCTGCTTCATTGGTCGCGAACGCAATCAATTCCTGCGGATAGTGACACAGATCGATGGCAGAAGTTGAGACCATCCTTGGTCGCCTCGCGTGAGGTAATTCTTCGTTCAGACAACTTACCACGAGTCGGTGTTCGAAGATCGAACTTGGACAACCAGCGGCTCAAGATCGAAGCGAACATGAACGGTCGGGCGATACTCAACAGGAGCCGGGACCACCCCAACAAGGGGTTGCCAGTCGGTGTCGAACGCTTTGGCGATTCCCGGACGAGCATCCCCACTGAGCCGAAGATACTTGCCGTCTCCCACCTCGAGTTTCCCTGCGGCTGCGGCAAACACGAGATACAGTGGAAGCTCATTGATCCGGGCCGAGCGGCGAGGCGACTCGCCCGATTTCAAGATGCAGGCGGCAACGAGTTTCCGTGTCAAACCAGCGTCAAGCAAGCGGGCCGCGAGGGCGATGCCGAAGCCCTCGAAATCAGTGAAGGTTCGCGGGATCCCTTGCCCAGGAGAGTCCGGTTGCGCCCCGGGCAGCACACCGTGATCGAAGACATAACGGAGTTTGCGAACGGGCAACTGGGTGCGAGCGGAGAGTTCGGCCATATCCATCCCGAAAGCTCACTTGCCCAATTTGGATAAGTGGAGTTTAGGGTTCAATCAGGAAAGAGTCAAATCCAATTCGGCAGAAAAGTTCAAAAGGGAAATGGGAATGGAACCGGCATGTCATTCCGCGAGAAGCGAGAAGGTTGGCGACGGGTATGAATAACTAACATTCTATTTATCATATATTATGACACAATTCTTCCCGAAATTTAGTCGTGTGTCAACCTCAATGAGGGACGCGGGGCATGCTGCATGCTAACGATCGTGCTGTGTTTCAGCGGCATCGGTTACGCCGAGGTCGGAGCGTTGAGTTGGATGGGCCTTCCGACGGACTCGAACGCTCGGACTCGAACAGGGCAAGCCCTCGCTGCGCGGCAGCGGGATGTGTCGGCGCGAGCGCTTCCAGGAATCGCTCGGTGCCGCGCCAGAACGGGAAGCCACCGAGCTGCTTCAGCCCGGCTGCACTTGCGGGCCGCAACCGCACCTCGCCGCACAAATCCGCGGGAAGCGAGGGACTCGCCCGGAATGTCGCCGCATCACCCAGCAATGGTTCCGGCTTGGCGACGGGTTCGAGCGTCTTCTCGGCTGGCTCGGCCTTCGCGCTTGGAGTCGGCGAGAGGCGACCGCAAATCCGTTCACGGTCCGTGCCACGCAGGCGGAACAATAAGAACGGGTCGCGGTCGAACTCCTCGCCGAGCAGGTAATACACCGCCGCGATGTGCTTGCACGGGTTCGACCAGTCCGGGCACGAGCAGTCTGTCTCGATCTCTTTCAGCGACTTCGGGAACAGTGACAAACCAGCTTTCGTCAACGCGGTTTCGATGTCTTGCGGCATCTCACCGGCAAGTAACTTCGCCGCGAACACGGCCTGCGAGTTCAGTTCAACAACCAGCTTCTCCCGTTGGGTTTGGCTGAACGAGTTCCTGCCGGCGAAGGTTACCTTCACAACGATCACAACGTGGATGAAGATAGTTCGTCGCTTGGCGGCGGCGAATCATCCCTGAAGGCCAAGCTCACGCTTTCGCCGGTAGAAACTGTCCATGGTCTTGCCGGTCAGTTTCCGCCACTCGACCTCCAAGACGTCCCGCGCCAACTTCCGTGCGTGTAATTCCCGAACGATCTCATGCTCGGCGGTCTTCGTCCCAGCTCGCGTCACCGGCACCAACGGCAATTCATCGGCGTGGACGCGGCGCATCGATGAGCGGACGAGGGCTCGCCAATCCGTCTCACAGGTTTCGGATTTCCAACAGCGGTAGTCCTCAATACCTTTGAAGAAGTATCTCAGGTCAATCCGGTAGTCCCCGGCGCGACACACATCGATGACGTGTTCAAAAACCATCAAGCATTCCTTCCCAGGCACGTCTTTGACACCCTTCCGTGCCTCGCTCTCGATGAACGCGATCAACATCTCGTCAGTGGGTTCATGTTCCAACGTCGCCAATCGACTCGCCAAAGCTAGTCCAGCCGGGTCCTGCCGGAGCGGGCGGTTGCTGATGGCGATAATTCCACCGTTGTATTCCGTGATCCGCCGAAGCCCTTTGATCGAATATGTCACCCGCCGTGGAACGCCGGGGTCACCCCCGACAGCAGCCATGAGAATCTGAGCGGCTTGGAGGTTGTTGAACAGGAGGGGGATGTCGTCAATCACCAGCACCGAATCCGGTCGTTCCTCGATCTCGTCGTACAGAGCCGCCGGACTCAAGCGGCCGTTGAGGAAGACATAGTTCGTCTTGCACTCTTCAAGAATGCGCCGAACGGTATGCGTCTTTCCAGAACCTGGTCGCCCGGTCACGTAAGCGCCGGTCTGATATCCCTTCGCGACCGAGCGCACTCGATCAGCGAGAAGCCGAACTAGTTGCTGATACTGCGTGAGGGCACCCGAACGTTCCGAGCGGCCCTGTGGTTTGTCCTTCGCCATTGATGCGTCCTTGCGGAATTGAATCTGCAATTCTGCAAAACTACAATCCACTCCACCAGATTTCAATTGCAAATCCGCAAATCCGCAAATCGCATACGGCAAGCCAGTTCCCGGCGGTGGCTGGAAGGCGAGGATTACACGGCGTGCTGCGCTCCTTGGTCGAGTCCCGGCAATCGTCGGGAGCAATCCTCTCACTGCGTGGAGCTCTGCCTCCTCCTGCAAGGCGGAACCTGGCAGTTCCAAGGGTATGCAATAGCTATTCGGTCTCACTCATATATTATGACGCAAATAAGACTGTTATTTAGACGTGTAATTGAGTTTTCATCCGACCGCCGCTTTGGGAGCACACGGAGACGCGCCGGTGTGGGTGGTGTTCGCTTGGATCGCCGAAGCCGGGATCGAAGAGGGCCCTCTTCAACCCAGCGCGGCGAGCGCCTTTGCGGCGTGCGGCCCAGGCTGGTTCATGAGTTCCGCCGAACGTCGTTCGACGAGCAGTTCCAACAGATCGAGTGAGCGAAGATCGGATGGCGATTTCGTCGATTCTCGCACCTTCGCGATGCGGGCAACGAGTTCGTCGGCGGTCGCTTCGCATGCAAGAGGCTGACTTGGCGTGTTCGCCACATTTTCATCGCGTGCAGGTGTGCGAGTTGACGCTCGTAGACCTTCTTCAACACATCGGAAAGCTCAAGCAACTCCGATGACTGAAGCACCCGTTCGACCTCAGTGAACATCGTTTCGGCGAGGAAGCCGTCGTTGGCGCGAGTGTCGGCGGCGGTCGTTGCCGCGAGGCTCGCGGCTTCTTCGAGGAGTCGCTTGCGGAGTTCTTCGTTGCGGCGGCTCGCGGTCAGGAACGCATCGCGAAGCCATAGCATGCCGGGCTTACCCGCCGCGAGGCGCTCGCACTCTTGAAGATGATCGAGGGCACGCGACCACCGCTGACTCGCGGCGAAGTGCAGCGTCAGCACGGCGTGATCGGTGAACGTTGCCTTGCCAATCGTGACCGCAGCCTTCGCCTCCGCGACTTTCGGCACCGGCTGCGGCAGCAGGATGACGCGATCCTTGCCGGCCAATTCCTCCGTCATGCGCTTCGTGAAATCTTCGGCGGAGACTTCGGTGACGGTCTGCGTCTCACTCCATCGGCGGTGCCCTTCGGCATCGGTTAGCACGATGCGGCGAGCCCACCACATGCCCGCCACTTCATCGAAGTCGTCGAACTTTGCGGCGGAAACCACTTCGCCCTTGTCGCGATGTTCGACGCTCAGCACGACGTGTCGATGAGGTAACGACCTTCCTGATTCGGGCGATTGTTGAGCTTGATTGTGGGTTGTTCGCGATCCCTATCCACCGTTTCGAGCGTAGGCGGATAGCAACCCGCTCCGCATCGGGTTCTTGGATGCAACGTCGTTCACCGCTTCGTACTCACTGTCGCTGTCACTCGGTCAAATTCGGACAGTTGGCAACGTGGAGGTCTGTGGTGACGACCGGCCGTTTGGCTTCGATATCGGGTCGATACTGGACCGATATTTCGCGTGGGCAACCAGCGCGGAGTGAGCAAAACCGCTACGGTGAGCGCGAGCCACGCACCGTGGCGAAGCGGTTCGCACCTCCTTGAACTCAACACGAAAACCGCAATTCGATTTGATTCGCCGCCGCCGTTGCGCACAGTTGTACAGGTACAACTCGTGGAGGGTGAATCATGAACGGCAGATTGCTGAATGTGAACAGATTCGAGATGTGGGCCAACTTGCGGGAGTTCGACGATGGCTTGCGGCTGCGGTTGTCACTCGCCGATTGGCAGCAGCTCAATTTCGCCGACGATCAGCGAGTGCGAGTCAGAGTGCAGGGGCAGTCTCGCGTGTGGCTCCGCGTTGCGACAGTGCGAGAGCTGCCGCCCAACGTCTTGGTTACGCTCACAAATCGAGTCGAACACGTTCCAGAATAATGGCGTGCATGAGGGTTTTGAGAAAGTTTGCGAATTCCGAAAAATCGCTGACACATTTCGGGGGCGATTCGCGATTTATATGGGTCGAATTTCTGTGAACGTCGGGTTGGATAGTTCCTGCGTCTTTTCGCAAAACAAAACGAACGAGCCTATTGACGATTACGGCGAATGCTCAATGATGAAACCATCTCCGCATCAAAGGAATGACCCGTGAACCGCTTCGCCCAGGCAGCGCCCAGGCAGCCCAACCTCTCTGTCGGCCAAACAAGCAAGAACCACTCGTTCCGCTGGAAGTTCACTCCTGCGATTGACTCCGAAGCCAAATACTGTACTATTGTTCAGTAAACCACTATTCGTGAGTCGGCACGCATCTGACGATTTCCACATCCCCGCCATCCACTGGGGACCAGCCAATCCTTCTTTGTGCCTCACCCAAATCTCGCGGGTGAGTCAGGCGTTTCCATTTCCAGTTTCACAGCATCGAGAACTTCTCATGATCGCAACACGCAACCGTTCAAGCCGTTCCTTCCGCTCCCGCATTTGGGATTATCTGCTGGGCAACACCACTCCCTCTCGGCGGGGCACGAATCTCTCGTGCGAAACTCTCGAATCCCGCGAGATGCCTGCAACCATTCCCATCACGCTGTTCAGTACTGGAGTAACCTCTGGCGGCGGTCTACTTGCCGACAATCAGAACGACCCGCACTATGAACTTATTTCAAACAGCGGCGCATCCTTGATGCCCGGCGCGACTCGGACACTGACCGCTGATGGGTTTCCAATCGGCCCGTGGATTGGAAATGGTTCTGATTCACGCTGGATCGTTCCCGCCGCAACCGACGATGACGGGAACGCTGCGGCAGGTTCGTTCGACTACCGCACGACATTCGATCTCACAGGCATCGACCCATCCACCGTAACCATTTCGGGGTTGTGGGCGGCGGACGATGATGCGACTATTTCCCTTAACGGTGTGGACACGGGCGTCTCAGTATCCGCAGGTGGTTTTCAATCCCTGACCACCTTTTCCTTGGCTACTGGGTTCCGCGTGGGAATGAACACCCTTGATTTCCTAGTCCACAACTCCGGTGGGCCCACAGGCTTGCGGGTATCCGGGCTTGCAGGTTCAGGTGAACAAACATCTCTTGTTGCGGCTCCAAACACCACATTTGGGACTGGCTTGGATTCATCAGGACAACCTTTGGCGGGCACAACCACCCCAGCAGTGACCAGTCTGAACTCGTCGGGGACAGGCTTATCTGACCTCGGTTCTGATTCAAACTTCGCGGTGACTTCGGGCGGTTCCACCGTTGGCGTGAAAGTTCGGACTCCAGATGGTGGCTTCCCGTTCCCTTACTGGGCTGGCGGCTCAACGGATTCGGCGTGGCTTATCCCTGCCAACGCTGATAACGCTGGGAACGCACCGCCAGGGGTTTACTCATTCACAACCACCGTGAATGTCACTGATCCGACGAACCTCGTGTTGTCCGGTACGTGGGCAGCCGACGACACCGCGAGCATTTGGGTGAACGGAACCGACACAGGCGTGACGTCTTCCGGTTACAGCAGCATGACCCCGTTCACATTAAGTGGTTCGTACTTGCACGCCGGAGCAAACACTGTCGAGTTCCGGGTGACGAACGGGGGCACGAGCAACAACCCAACCGGGGTTCGTGTTCAATGGGATCCGGTCACACCAACTGCCGACCCACACTGGACTGTCGTGGACGCGCCAAACGCTTCGCTGCTTGGGCCTGTGAAGGTCATTCCCGGTGGTGCTTACCCGTTCCCGCGCTGGGTCGCCAATGACTCCAATTCGGAATGGATTGCTCCACTCGGATCGGGTGCTGATGCGTCTGCCACTCCCGGCACCTACAAGTATCAGACAACGATTGATTTGACTGGCTACGACCCCACGACTGCTGTACTGTCGGGTCGGTGGTCAGCAGACAACGAGGGAGTGAACGTTTACCTTAATGGAACACCTCTGAATCTCTCTGTGACCGGGCCGAATCCGGGTTCAGGTGTTGAGGCATACTGGGGGTACGCTGACCTCTACATCGCCAACGGCGTCAATGGAGCCACATTCCAGGCTGGCATCAACACTCTGACGTTCGAGGTGAGAAATGATCCCCTCTCATCCGGCAACCCGAGTTTCAACCCTGTCGGATTGAGAGTTGATGGTCTGCGTCTTTCCGCGACAAATCTGGTCTCGCAGGTCAGTGTCATTCCGCTCTCAGACGGCACAGAAGGCGGTCTCGGGACAGTGAGATTCACTCGATCGGGGGATCTAACTAATGCACTGCCCGTAACGTACTCAGCTGTCAAAAGCGTAGGCGGCGCAACTCCCGGACTTGATTATTTCCAGCCTAGCGGAAGCGTTGTTATTCCCGCTGGGGACTCCTTCGTCGATGTGAATCTCCAGACCTTGACCGACCAGATTCTCGAAGGGGATGAAGTTGCGACGGTTGTAGTCTTGCGGGGGCCGAATTCTGTTCCCGGGACTCCGTCAAGCGCGAACGTCACCATCCACGATCATGTTGATGTTCAGCCGGATGTGATTCACCCAACAGAAGGGGTTGAATTTTATGATTTTCAAGTCGCCTCGTTTGTGGATGCGTCTGCCTCGGCACTCGATTCAAGTGTGACTGCTATGGTTGACTGGGGAGATGGGTCGCCCTCAGAGGGTACCGTCAATCAGTACGTCCCAACGCCGACTCACTTCGGGATTTACGGCACCCACAAATACGCTGCGGCAGGGGTCTACACGATCACAACGCATTTGTACAAGAACGGCACGGAGGTAGGCTCTTCACAGCAGTCAATCACGGTAGCGTCCTTCTCGGCCCATTCTGACTCGTTTTCGGTACTGCACGATCATCCCCTGGAGGGCCAAAACACTTCGCCAGCTCCAGGACTCTTCAGTAACGATGGGCCTGAAGTAGGCGATTTGGTTCTACTGGGGAACACACAACCGACTCACGGGACGGTTGTAGTAAGGGGAGATGGAACGTTTACGTACACCCCCGCAGCAGGGTTCACGGGTTCTGATTCGTTCCAGTACACAGTGTCGTACCGTGGCAATCCGTCGACCGCCACGGCAAACATTTTGGTGGACAATATTGCACCATACGCCCCTGATATTGAATATGCTGGAGATTTTGATCTCAACCTTCTCGAATATCACACTCAGCCGAATGATCCGTACGGCTCTCTCACTGCGAGTGCAAGCGATTATGACGACGATCTGCTAACGATCACCGAATTGACACTACCACAGCATGGCCAATTGGTTGTGAATTCAAGCGATGGCTCCTTCCGTTACTTGCCTGACCCTGATTTCACGGGGAATGATTCATTTACCTATACCGTGAGTGATGGGGTCGCGACGGCGACAGGGACTGTCTCACTAGTGTCCGGAATCTCTCCTCTGACTTCTGGTCAGAATGTTTTGGGAATCGTTTCTTCGCCGCCAACTGCTCCTCCGATTGTTCCGGCAGTGGTTGATCTTGCGAAGGCTGAATGGGCAAAGGCGGAGGCAAAGGTTAAAGAAGAAACGATTGCCTACTATAATTCTATAATACTTGAGGCGACTAATAACGCCAACAGGATTATATCGGATCGTGTCTTACAAAAAACTGACAAAGCGATGATTTGGTTTGACACCAATCGAGTTCTTCATGGAACGGTCCTCGTCGGGGACAAAGACAACGGCAAGCCATTTGGATATGCCAATGTAGTGAATGGCAAATTCTCCTTTGAGATTTATTCCCCAATTAAGAACGCAGAGGGCAATGTTACTGCCCTCAATAAGCTTACACTCTCCGACAAGGGGCTGGACGGCAAAATTGGATATTCCGAAGACACGTTTGTTACTTTTCTATCTGGTAAGTTTACCTCTCTCCAATATAAGGATTCGGAGACCGGAGTTGCTGTTGCCATTGGCTCAACTGGCATTGTGAGTCGATACGCAGCAGACGGCATTGAAATCAAAAAGAAAACTCTTGAATTTACTTACAAAATTGACGAAAAGAATTTCGTCACTGTTTCATCAACCGGTAAAGTCCAACTGGCTTTGGATGGAAAGCTGAATATTTCTATTACGCCGGTTCCTCATCAATTGCCGGATGTTCAATCTACATTTGATTGCGGTAAAGCTGGCACCCTCACTGTTGGCTATAATCAAAATCAGGGAATATTCTTAGGAGGTGATTTTCAACTTTCAGATTCCACCCAATTTACTCTCGGATATCGACCACAGGCGGATGGCTCCGCTACGCTAACCGTCGGTGGCAAGTATTCATGGGTGGGTAATAAGCCTCAGTATATTTACAGTGTGCCGCCATCTGCCACTTTAAATTTTGGAGCCACGGTTAACAACAACAACAAGTCGGTTGATTGGAGTATTACTTTTGGCATCACTGCTAAGTGGTAGGCTCTGATTGTTGATCGGAAAGCACAGTCCTCATCTTTATTTCGAAGATGTGGGCTGTTTTGTTTGTCTTCGCGGTTCTTTGGACAACCTTGGGGATCGGCTATGTGTGCAATCGCGTTTCATGTATCGTATCTTTGGCTCGTTATTCTTGCTTTCTCCCCTCCACACGAAACGACTGATGAGATTTGCCAACGCGCGCTTGAAGCGTGTTTGAAAGGTCATCATGTAGAAGCTGAAACAACCCTTAACACCGCTCTGCAGCAAAACGACAAGTTGAAGTCCAAGTCTCAACGTGCCGCCCTCCTGGATGCCCTTGGATTTGTTCAGAGCGCCGCACACAAGCACCCTGAAGCGAGAGCGTCATTACTGGAATCGTATTCGATCAGTGCCACTGACGGAGCTGCAACTGAGCCAGACTTAGCATTACTGTCGTTCAATATTGCACAAGAGAGCCTTCAAACAGGGCATTTTCGGACAGCGGAACAACATTTCGCAAAATACTGGAACAGCCAAAAGCAAACTGAACCGAAGGCCAATTTTCTCACACACTTGACCCGCCTCTACTTGAATGCGGGGCGGAACGATGACGCCAAGCGATGCGGTGAAATGGCGTTGCAAATTTGGGGGGACAACGGCGATATCCAAAAGACTCAAGTTTATAGATCGCTCGCCTCCGTTGCTCTTCGTAACAAAGACCTGACGCTTGCGAAGAAATATCTGGGTTTAGCCTTTGAGAATAAGTTCTTGGCTCCCTGGATCAGATTGGATTGGGGACGGTATTATCTCGCTGCGGGCGACTTGAAACAGGCTGAAAGGATCATCACAGAAGCGTACAAGGACGAAATGAACAAGGAGAAGAATAAACAAAACCCAGTTTTTATCGCACAATTACAACTGGAGCTTGCCCGAGCATACGTGCAGTTAGGGAAAACTGAGGCAGCTATACCTCCTCTCAACACTGCGATAACTCTTCTGGAAAGACACCTTGGTAAACACAGCCCCGAATACCTAGATGCTTTAGATTTCCGTTCGGCCAAATACTCAGACCGATTTAATAATGACCGAGAACAGGCCCAAAAACTTCGCGTGCAACTGAAATCCGAAGAAGTTCGCGGAACGAAAGAGGTTTTCGAATCAATCTTTATCAAACCCTAAAGATTGAATCAGACCATGGAGAGATAAACAACGCTCGAAAGTGAGCAGTTACAACGCGAAGTGGCCGCCGCGACAACGGGTGTCGCGGTGGCCTCTCACCTCTGTTGTCGGAGCGCTACTTCTTCACTTCGAGGTCGATCTCGACCTTCGCGTCATCTTTCCCCTGCTTGTACGCAACGATAACCTACTGCTTGCCTTCGCCAGCGGCTTTGAACTGCACTTGGTTGACGCCGGCTCCGACAACGGGCTTGCCGTTCGGAGCGATAACCTCGAAGTGGGTAGATTTGTTATGCGACGATGTTCGTGGCGAGGACTCGCTGGTTGTGCAGCGAACGGGCGCAATGAGCCACTGCCCCCTATCCAGGATTCCGAGGCATTGTGGATAATTAATGTAGTGTCGTGAGGTTCCGCGCCAGCCGCTGCCGCTGCCGTGCGGTCCCGTCAGTCCTCCCTTCTGCTGGTTGCACTTCTCTCTGCGTCTGGTGGCCTCTTCCTTGGCATCGTGGGTACGCGGGCGGCTCTCTGGCCCAGGGCCCAGGCAACCTCAGTGGCCGTGTCCGGTCCTTCCGTTGCGTCTGCCGGTGGCACGGGCTCAGCCACAACCGGGAAGCGGTATACCTAGGGATGAGTTCCGGAAGCTGATGGTGGGCAAGTCGAAAGCCCAGGCTACGGAACTTCTCGGGAAGCCATCGGCGACCAACGATTTCGTTGATTACCGGTACTACGATTATCGGCTGCGTAAGGATGGGTCGGCGGTGCGAGCGTGGGCGGTGATTGATCCGGTCTCGGATCAGTTCGACATGATGGTCACATCGGACATTGGCTCGACTGGGAGTGTTACAAATGTTCGGTTCATGTCGGAGAACTGAAATGGAACCGCTGATGCAGGAACCGGCCGACTCACTCGCGAGCCACACGCAGGCTGTATTCCAGGCTCTTGGGGTGTTGGCTGTTGAACTGGTGGAGACGACCCGGGGCGCACTGACCCCGGTGTTCGACGTGATGCTGGATGTGTGCGAGAACATGACTGCGGAAGAGGTGGCGGCTGCTGTGGTAATAAATGATCGCGCAGGGGAGCGTGTAGAGCGGCGATTAGAACTCCCGTCCGCATTGCCTCACGATTTTTGTTACCGAGAGGGGGCCGTTGCCTCACGATGATGTTACCCATCACCAGAGGCACACGATGCACACCATGATCAGCCCGCAAACGAAGCGAGAACTTTTGCAAGCGCTACGGGAACGCTACC
>JAIOPV010000189.1 GCA_021413735.1 Planctomycetota bacterium | reverse complement strand
CCTCCAGAATGCAACGCTGGGTTTTGCTCAGAACGATGGAACGTGCGCTCGGGCCTGCCATGACCACTCCTTCCGGTCATCCGTGACCGAAATCCTTATCGGCGATATCTGCCGCCATACTTCAGCCGCGATGTAGTAGGGATTTTTCATACCTGACTACGCGGCGATCATGTCTCCGTCCAAGATCAGCATCGCCCCGCAGCCGTGGCGCGAAAATCCTTGGTATTTCCTAGCGATGTGAACGCGCGAAACGAATTTAGGATCGGAGACACCTGTCGAGACGCGATGCAAGTAGGATCGGAGACACCCATCGCGCCGTGAAACTGCGCGGTCTGCGTAGAGGGGGTAAGAACTCGGTTCAAAAGCCCAAATCGGGAGGCGGATGGCGATGTCGGGCCAGTACGATACTTCGCCGGGGCAGGGCGACCAATGAGACCCGCACCGATGACGATGCTATGAGCGACGGCGAGGCATGCAGATCGTTATGATACCGGCATGAGTCGCGGCGACATTACACCGCATTGCCTCGGCACAGTCCTGAGCCTAACGCAGCGGCAGGAGTTCCAACGTCTTGAGTCATTGATCATCACTGCCCACCGCATGCAGCTTGCAATGGCGCAGGCTCTGTGGCAAATCCGCGAGCAGCGGTTGTACCGAGCGGATTACCCGACCTTCGAGGATTACTGTCTGGAGCGGTGGGGCTTCAGCGAGGAACAAGGACGGCGGCTCTGTCGGTGGGCCGAGGTGGCGCAGAACCTGTCCGACGCCACGCCACCAATTGGTGGGTTGTCGCGGCCATTGCTGAGGGAGTCGCACGCCCGACCGCTGGCCAAACTCACGCCCGCTCAGCAAAAGCTGGCATGGCAGCGGATGGCCACCGTCCCGCTCACCGCCAAGGCGATTGAGGCGGTCTGCGAGGAGGTTTCTAGGACGCCCACGAACGGGCATTCCGCTCCGGTGACCGTGCTGCCACGGGAGACGGACGATACCTGCGGCCGGGTCACGCCCCCGATTTCGTGGTACGGCTCGAAGCGGTTCTTGGCCCAGCGGATCATCGAGTTGATCCCGGCCCATCAAACCTACGTCGAACCCTTTTTCGGCAGCGGGTGGGTGTTCTTCAGCAAGCCGCCCAGCGCGGTCGAGATCATCAACGACCGCGACGACGTGCTCATCGCTTTTTTCCGCGTCCTGCGTGACCGCAACAAGGCAACCGAGCTTCAGCGGCGGCTGCGACTGACACCGCATGCCCGCGTCGAACATGATGCGTGCAAGGCCCGACCCGACGAGGGCGATGACATCGAGATTGCCCGTCGTTTCTTTGTCCGCTGTCGCCAAAGCTACGCCGGGCGGGTGGACGATACGTGGCATCACTCGTTTCACGCGGATGTAGCCAGAGATTTCCACCGTCCCGTCGAGGCGCTGTTGGAGGTGTCCGAGCGGCTCCGGCACGCGCAGATCGACAATCGGGACTTCCGAGAGGTTCTGGCGCAATGTGATCGGCGGGACACAGTGATCTACTGCGACCCCCCGTATCTGGAGCCAGATGGCCGACGAGGGGCCTACAAGCACCCGATGACGAGGGGCGATCATGAGGAACTCCTCAGGATGGTGGTCGCATTTCGGCGGGGGATTGTGATCCTGTCGGGTCGGCCCTCGGACCTTTACAACCACTACCTGAAGCACTGGCGACGGTATGAGGTCCGGGTGAACAACAACGCCCACACCAGCCGACATGGGCCTCGGAAGAAGTGGCCGAGGACCGAGGTCATTTGGTGTAACCGATGAAGAACTGAATCAACCAAGAACTGAAGCAGCAGCAGAAAGAACTGAGACTGCTAACTCTGCTGCTTTTTGTGAATAGGGGCAAGTAGGGTCCGATAACGGCAACGGATCGGACGCTGGCGGGCAAATGGCGCGACTTCCACTGGATACGGCCGAGGCCCGTCCATGCCTCCGATCCCAGTATTCGCCCAATTTGTTGCAGAATCTTGGCGACTTTTCGGGAATTCGGTCGGCGAGAAAACAGACGTGCGCGACGAGTAATTGACCTAAGTCAATCAATGCCAAGAGCATAACGAAAATAACGCAACGAAGCTGGCTACGCAGTTTTCTTGGATGTGTGGAACCGACACCCGTATGGCGGTATGGAAAACACTTATATCGCCCTGACGCAAGCCGAGCGGGCCAAACTCGCGAAGCGGGAAACGATCCTCCAAAGTGCTCCGCAGTCCGAACTGCCAAGTCGGGATCACTGTTCCCTTGAGACCGAAAACGGCAGCCGCAAGTCGCGGGCGGCCCCTCTGTGCAACACATCCTCGCTCCGCTCCGATACAGACGGCCGTTGCGAGCCGCTCGCCTGTCCCTGCGACGTTCCACTCCAAAATGGCACGCAGTGCGTCGGCAAGGACGGGCACGATAGCGCAGCGTGAGGCATTGGGTTTGGCGGTGAAGTCGAAGGTCATGGTCATCACCGGTGGCCCCGGCGTCGGCAAGACCACGCTGGTCAACGCCATCGTGCAGGTACTCATGGCCAAGAAGCTCAAGGTGTTGTTGTGCGCACCGACAGGCCGGGCCGCGAAACGCATGAGCGAAACGAGCGGGCAGGTGGCCAAGACCATCCACCGGCTGCTGGAGTTCGACCCCAAGGGCGGCGGCTTCAAGCACAACCGAGACAATCCGCTCGAAGGCGATATCTTCATCGTGGACGAGACCAGCATGGTGGACCTGATGCTGGCGCACCAGTTCGTGCGGGCTGTACCCTCCGATGCCGCCCTGATCCTCGTGGGCGATGTGGATCTGCTTCCTTCGGTCGGTCCCGGCAGCGTCTTGCGGGACATCATTGATTCCGGGGTAATGCCGGTGTGCCGGTTGACGGAAGTGTTCCGGCAGGCAGCAAAGAGTGCGATCATCACCAACGCCCATCGCATCAACCATGGCCAACACCCGGTCTTCCCGCACGGCAAGGTGACGGATGTCCGGGGGACGGACTTCTACTTCTTCCCGGCTCAGGAGCCAGAGCAGGCGTTGCCGGAGATCGTGCGGCTGGTCAAAGAGGCGATCCCCAAGAACTTCGGCCTCAGCGCCATTGATGACATTCAAGTGCTGACGCCGATGCAGCGGGGCGACTTGGGGGCACGCAATCTCAACCGAGTGCTTCAGCAGGCCCTCAACCCAACCGGTCCAGCCATCGAACGCTTCGGCTGGAACTTCCGGGTGGGCGACAAGGTGATGCAGACCGTCAATGATTACGAGAAGGATGTATTCAACGGCGACATCGGCAGGATTGCCGAGATCGACGAAGCCGAGCGGGAGATCATCGTCCGCTACGACGACCGGGATGTGGTTTACGATTTCAACGAACTGGACGAGCTTCTGCCGTCGTATGCCATCACGATCCACAAGTCGCAGGGGTCGGAGTATCCGGTGGTGGTTGTGCCGATCCACACTCAGCACTTCATGATGCTTCAGCGGAACCTCTTGTACATGGCGATCACGAGAGGCAAGAAGCTCGTGGTGCTGGTGGGAACGAAGAAGGCCATTGCCATCGCCGTGAAGAAGACGGAATCGAGCAGTCGGATCACGACATTGAGGGAAAGGCTGGTGGGCGCATGAACTTCCGCACTTGGTACGACGCCCTCAGAAGCGCAACGGCTCGCCGCTTGTTTAGGAGTGGAAGCATCTACTGTGAGGAAGCAGATATAAATGGTCCGAGTAGTCGCGCTCTTCCGTCGTGGTACTCTGCAACGTGCGGCAATTCGAGCACCACGCGATCCGCTTGCGCAGTTGACCGCCGGTCGCCGCGTTGCGTAACCTGACTGACGTGTCCGGTTTTGAGTAAGGTCATCACCGGCCTCTCTGGTAGGTATCTGTTGGGAACGCCTACTGTGCCTGCCCGCACCGACGCTGTTGGACCTCGGCTGTCTCCAGAACGACTGATCGGCCGATTGTTTTGGCCCCCGTCGGTCAGCGTGTCCGCGCACGCGCACCGCGCCATGCTGGGGGAACGGTGCCGTTGCACGGCTCCGGTCCTGTTGAGAGGAAAACGAGTTTTGACATGATGAAGATCATTTTGCTTCTGATCGCATCGCTCTGGTTGGCAGGTTGCGCGAGGACGACGCCGATGGTCCTCGGCCCTGACCACCCGGCAGGTCTCGACGCTCCTGCCGCCCCGGTCCCGCCTCCATCTACGACGCTCGTGGTGTCAGCACCGCCAGCGACGGTGCCGTCACCGACCCTCGATGCAACCGCACCATCGCACGGTGGGCACGGCATGGGGCACGATGAGCACGGTGGTCGTGTGGAACCACCGCGATCCTCGACCGAACCAGCGACTACTCAGATCGGCACGCCCCTCACTTACACCTGCCCGATGCACCCCGAAGTCGTCTCGAACGAACCGGGACGCTGCCCCAAGTGCAAGATGGCGTTGGTGAAGAAGGAGGACGGACGATGATCAGATTCGCGATGCCCATGCTCGTCGTCGTGTCATCGACCCTCTTGCTCAGCGGCTGCACGTCGGTCCCAAAGCACGCCAATTTCCCTGACGTGCAGGACGCCGTAGCCGAGCGGACGGGCCAGCAGGTCCAGTGGAACCGGCTCAGTGCCGACGACCGCGCCGTGAACGCCGCGCTGCGGGACATGCTCGGCCAAGAACTGACCGCCGACCGGGCCGTGCAGGTCGCGCTTCTGAACAACCGGAACCTTCAAGCCACCTACGAGGACTTGGGCGTTGCGCAGGCCGAGGTCGTGCAGGCCGGGTTGCTGCGGAATCCTGTGTTCGACGCGCAGGTCAAGTTCGTCGAGGGCGGCGGGGGCACGAAACTCGAACTCGCGGTCGTGCAAGACTTTCTCGACGTGTTTTTGATCCCTCTGCGCAAGCGGGTTGCCGAAGACGGTTTTGCGGCGGCAACACTCCGGGTGACCGGAGCGGTCCTTGACCTTGCCGGTCAAGCGCGTACGGCGTTCTACGGCCATCAAGCGGCCGAGCAGACGCTGGAACTGCGGCAGACGGTCACCGCCGCCACGGCGGCGTCTTACGAACTCGCCAAGCGTCTGCACGCGGCCGGGAACATCACGGACCTCGACCTCGCCCAAGAGCGGGCGCTGCACGAGCAGGCGAAGCTGGACCTCGCCCAAGCCGAGACGGCGGTGCTGGACGGCCGCGAGCGACTGAACGTGCTGATGGGGCTGTGGGGGACGGACACGGGCTGGGCGGTGGTGAAACGGCTGCCCGACTTGCCGGATGGGGAACCGGTGGCGACGGGTGACGCGGAGCGGCGGGCCGTCGAGACGAGCCTCGACCTCGCCATCGCCCGCAGCGATGTGCAGGCACGGGCACGGACGCTGGGCATCCGCCGCTCTTTCGGACTGTTGCCGGAGGCCGAGGCGGGCGTTGCCGCCGAGCGCGAGGCCGAGGGCGACTGGTCGGTTGGCCCGGCCATCTCGCTGCCGATCCCCCTGTTCGATCAAGGGCAGGCGGGGACGGCGAAGGCACGCGCGGAGCTTGGACGCGCGCGACAGCAGTACATCGCAACCGCCGTCGCGGTGCGGTCGGCGGCTCGGGCGGCACGGAACCGCCTGCTCGCGGCCCGTGCCCGTGCCGACTACTACCGCAAGGTGATCCTGCCGCTGCGGCAGGAGATCACTCGGCAGACGCAACTTCAGTACAACGCCATGCAGGTCGGGGCGTTCCAGCTTCTGCAAGCCAAGCGGGAGCAGGTCGAGGCCGGGGTCGCGTACATCGACGCCCTCCGGGACTACTGGGTCGCCCGTACTCGATTCGAGCAGATCACCACCGGCCGTCTGACCGACCTCGGCGAGAGCGGCCCCACACCAACGAGCACGTCCGGGGCATCAGACCCGTCACGCGGCTCGGGAGGTCACTGACATGACGTACCAACTCGTCAAGCAAATAATGACACGGCGAAGAGCGATGATCTCCGGTGCAGCCGCTCTGGCGGGCGGCATGGCCCTCCTGAACGGCCGGGGCGCAATGGCAGAGGTCGCGGCACCAGCCACCCGGTCGCGGAATAACGGGTTCGACTTCAAGGACGACAACCCGGTGCGGGGCAACGACCCGCGCCAGCGGCAGCCGATGCCGCCCGGCGAGGCCGGTCGGGACTACACGCCGGTCGTCGTGCCCAACGGCTGGACGCTGCCGTATCAGGTCGTGGACGGCGTGAAGGTATTCCAGCTTGTGGCCGAGGCCGTCTAGCACGAGTTCGCCCCCGGTCTCGTCGCCCACTGCTGGGGGTACAACGGCTCGGTCCACGGCCCGGTGATCGAGGCCGTCGAGGGCGAGCGCGTGCGCATCTTTGTCACCAACCGGCTGGCGGCACCAACCACGGTCCATTGGCACGGCATCTTGCTGCCCAGCGGTATGGACGGCGTGGGCGGGCTGAGCCAGCGGACGATCCGCACGGGCGAGACGTTCATGTACGAGTTCACGCTGAAGCAGCATGGCACGTTCATGTACCACTCCCACCACGACGAGATGACTCAGATGGGGATGGGTATGGTCGGCCTGTTCGTCATCCACCCGCGAGGCGTTCCGCCCGAGCAGCGCCCGAACCGCGACTTCGCCCTGCTTCTGCACGAGTGGGCCATCGAGGCTGGCACCCGCCGCCCCGACCCCAACGAGATGACCGACTTCAATGTGCTGACGATCAACGCACGGGCCTTCCCCGGCACGCACCCGCTGGTCGCCAAGCTCGGGGACCGCGTGCGCATCCGCATCGGCAACCTCAGCCAGATGAACCACCACCCGATCCACCTGCACGGCTACTACTTCAAGATCACCGAGACGGACGGCGGGCGCATCCCCGACGCCGGGCAGTGGCCAGAGACGACGGTGCTCGTGCCGGTCGGTAGCACCCGCACCATCGAGTTCGTCGCCGACAACCCCGGCGACTGGGCCATGCACTGCCACATGCTGCACCACGTGATGAACCAGATGGGCCACAACTTCCCGAACATGGTCGGCGTCGATGCCGAGGGCTTGGACTCGCAGGTTCGCCCGCTACTGCCGGATTACATGACGATGGGGCAGAACGGGATGGGCGACATGGGCGAACACGTCGGGGCGGGACACATGGCGGTGCCCCCGAACAGCATCCCGATGGTCGGCGGCATGGGGCCGCACGACTATATCACGATGGGCGGGATGTTCACGATTCTGAAGGTCCGCGAGCACTTACCCAACGGGTACGAGCAAGACCCCGGCTGGTATCAGGACAAGCCGGGTGAGTTGGCGAGTCTGGCCCCCGCCGAGGTGCTTCGCCGCAACGGCATCGCCGCCGACGGCAGCAGCGCACCCAAGCCGCCCGAGGGCATCAATATGGCCCCGTCGCAGGTTCGGCCGACGCGCGGCCAAACCCCCACTAGCACGCCGCCCGGCCACGGCGAGCACGCCGACCACGGCGGTACCGCCACGAGGCCCGGCAGCCGCCCAGCCCCGTCCTCTGGTGATCACGATCATTGAAGAGCACGGGAGACTCGGAAGTCAGGCGGAATCACTCGGGTAGGGCCGGGGTGGCTGCCGCAGCACGCCCCGGCGTTCGGCATGGTCCCGCTCGCCGCGAGAGCGGTCCAGTCCCGCTCGATTGCCTGCTTGCGAATTCTTCCCTTGACTCTGTAGTAGGGTACGGGGTGTAGAGTTGGATAGATGGAGGTTTCGCGATGAAGCCGCTGACGATTGGACAGGTCGCCCGCCACGCCGATGTGGGCGTGGAAACTGTTCGGTTCTACGAGCGCGAGGGGCTGCTGGAACGGCCCCAGCGGCGTCCGTCCGGTTACCGTCAGTATGGCGAGGGGGTGGTTGCCCGGCTGGCGTTCATCCGCCGGGCCAAGGAACTGGGCTTCACGCTCAGCGAGGTCGCGGACCTGCTGTCCCTGCGGCTGAACCCCTTGGCCTCGCGCGCGGACGTGAAGCGGCGGGCAGAGGCCAAGATCGCCGACATCGACCAGCGCATCCGAACGCTGCAACGGATGAGGAAGGCGTTGGCAAAACTCACCGCGACGTGCAGCGGGCACGGCACCACCGACGAGTGCCCCATCCTAGAGGCAATGGACGGCAAGGAGCAAAGTCATGTCTGAATCGAGCGTCATACAACACGGCGAAGCGAATCAAAGCCAACATGGAAATGGGCAGGTGACCGACCCGGTGTGCGGCATGCGAGTGGACCCGGCAACGGCAGCGGGGTCGAGCGAATGGGACGGCAAGATGTACCACTTCTGCTCGGACGCCTGCAAGACGAAGTTCGACGCCGATCCGGCGAAGTACACAGGGCCGGAACCCGACGCCACCGGCCCGTCCGACTCCGGTCCTCAGGGCCTGAGCCAGACAGCCGCGACAGACGGCTCGCACCACACCCGTAGCACCTCGGACGGGACGGGGGAGCGGGTGGATTTCTCGATCAGCGGCATGAGTTGCGCCGCCTGCGCCCGGCGGGTCGAGCAGGGCCTCGGCCGTGCTCCCGGCGTGCGGAAGGCCTCGGTCAACTTCGCGACGAACAAGGCCACGGTCGAATACGATCCCAAGCAGACCGGGGTGCGTCCTTTGCTCGATGCGGTGCGGGACGTGGGTTACGAGCCTGCCAAACCGGCCCGCGTGGACTTCGTGGTGGACGACTCGGCCCGGCCCTCAGGATCGAGTCAACCTTTGGAGCAGCATCTCAGCCGCCTCTCCGGCATCGTCAACGCGACGTTCAACCTCGGCACGATGGAGGTGCGCGTCGAGTACCTGCCCGGCATGACGGATGCGGCGACGATCCGCAAGGCCGTCGCATCCTTCGGCTACCGCGTCCGCCAGACCCCGACGAACTCGACCGATGCCGCCGCCGAGGACTCGGAGCAGGCCGCGCGTCAGGTCGAGTACCGCGATCTCTGGATCAAGTTCTGGTTGGCGGCGGTCCTGTCCCTCCCGGTGCTCGTCATCGCGATGTCCCACGGGCGGATCGGGTTCCTGAACTTCCGGGGGGTGAACTGGCTCCAGCTTGCGCTGACGACCCCGGTGGTCTTTTACTGCGGCTGGTCGTTCTACCGGGGCGCGTGGGCGGCGTTCCGCCACCGCGCCGCCGACATGAACACGCTGATCGCCGTCGGCACAGGCACCGCCTACCTGTACTCGGTCGCGGCCACCCTCGCGCCGCAGTTCTTCGCCGGAGCGGCCGGGGCGGAATCGGGACACGGCAGCGGTCACGGCATGGCGGTGGTCCCCGTGTACTTTGAAGCCGCCAGCGTGATCATCGCCTTGATCCTGCTCGGGCGGATGCTCGAATCGAGGGCGAAGGGGCATACGAGTGACGCGATCCGCAGGCTGATCGGGTTGCAGGCGAAGACCGCCCGCGTCCTCCGCGACGGGGCCGAGAAAGACATTCCGGTCGAGGAGGTCGTGCCCGGCGATCTTGTGGTTTTGCGGCCCGGCGAGAAGGTGCCGGTGGACGGCACGGTCGCCGAGGGAGCGTCGGCCGTGGATGAGTCGATGCTGACCGGCGAGAGCCTGCCGGTGGAGAAGAAGCCGGGCGACGAGGTGTTCGGGGCCACACTCAACAAAACCGGCAGTTTCAGCTTCAAAGCCACCAAGGTCGGCCGCGACACAGCCCTTCAGCAGATCGTCAAGCTCGTGCAGGACGCCCAAGGGTCCAAGGCACCAATCGCGCGGCTCGCCGACGTGATTAGCGGCATCTTCACCCCCGTCGTGATCTGCATCGCCATCGCCGCGTTCGTTGTCTGGTACGTGCTGGCCCCGGTGGACGTGCGCTTCATCTCGGCATTGATCGCGTTCGTGTCGGTCCTGATCATCGCCTGCCCCTGCGCCCTCGGTCTGGCCACCCCGACGGCGATCATGGTCGGCACGGGCAAGGGCGCGGAGACCGGGGTGCTGGTCAAAGGCGGCGAGGCCTTGGAGACGGCCCACAAACTGACGACCATCGTACTGGACAAGACCGGCACGATCACCAAGGGCGAACCTGCCCTGACGGACGTGATCGCGGCCAACGGCTTCACCGAAGACGAACTGCTGCGACTGGCGGCGTCGGCCGAGCGGGGCAGCGAGCACCCGCTGGGCGAGGCCATCGTCAAGGGCGCTGAAGGGCGTGGCCTGACGCTGGCGTCGGCCAGCAGCTTCAACGCGGTGGCCGGGCACGGGATCGAGGCCGAGGTGGACGGGCACCGCCTGTTGCTCGGCAACCTGCGGCTCATGCGGGAGCGGAACGTCGTGCTCGACGGGCTGGGTGACCGGGCGGGCGAACTCGCCGCAGGTGGCAAGACGCCGATGTACGTGGCCGTGGACGGAGGGCTGGCGGGCGTCGTGGCCGTCGCAGATCAGGTCAAGCCCGAGTCCAAGTCGGCTGTCGCGGCGATGAAGCGAATGGGCCTTGAGGTGGTCATGATGACTGGCGACAACCTCCGCACGGCCGAAGCCGTGGCCAAGCTGGTCGGCATCGACCGGGTGCTGGCCGAGGTGCTGCCTGAGGGAAAGGTCGAGCAGGTGCGGCGGCTTCAGCAGGAGAAGAAGGTCGTCGGCATGGTCGGAGACGGGATCAACGACGCCCCTGCCCTCGCACAAGCCGACGTGGGCATCGCCATCGGCACCGGAACGGACGTGGCCATCGAGGCGTCGGACGTGACCCTGATCCGAGGCGACCTGTGGGGTGTGGTCAACGCCGTCAGCCTGTCGCGGGCGACGATGCGAACGATCAGGCAGAACTTGTTCTGGGCCTTCATCTATAACGTGATCGGCATCCCCGTCGCGGCCGGACTGCTGTACCCGCTCACCGGCTGGCTGCTGTCTCCGATCATCGCCAGCGCCGCAATGTCGTTTTCCAGCGTGTCGGTCGTGGCCAACAGCCTGCGGCTCAGAGGCTTTCGAGCGCCGCTGACAGGAGATTGAACATGGATGCCAGTGAGGTCAGCGTCATCATCGGCGGCATTGCGGCCATCGCCTTCGTGCTGTGGTACTTCTTCGGAGAGCGAGAGCGGGTAGCCGCGATTGTCGATTCGGGCGGCGTGCAGGAGGTGAAGGTCACGGTCAAGGGCGGGTATGACCCGGATGTGATCGTCGTCAAGCAGGGGCAGCCCGTGCGGTTGAACTTCTACCGGGACGAGACCGCCTCGTGCAGCGAACGGGTGGTGTTCGGCGACTTCGGGATCGCCCGCGACCTCCCGGCATTCAAGACGACGAGCATCGAGTTCACCCCCGACAAGGCGGGCGAGTTCACGTTCACCTGCGGGATGAACATGATGCGCGGCAAACTCGTCGTGGACGGGGACGCGAACGAGGAAGTACGTCCTAATGCCACTCCACAGACGGCGGGCCATCATCATGGGTGATGATGCTGCTGGCTCGGTTGCTGATCGTGTGGTCCTGACCCGACTGGAAGAGCTTCCCAACGTCGGCCCTGCCGTGGCCGCAAAGCTCAGGCGAATCAGCATTCGCTCTCCTCAAGACCTTGCCGGGCGCGATCCGTACCAGTTGTTCGACAAGTTGTGCCGGGTCACGGGCACCCGCCACGATCCTTGTCTGCTTGACACATTCATCGCGGCCGTGCGGTTCATGGACGGCGGGCCTGTCAAACCGTGGTGGGCGTACACGGCCGAACGCAAGCGACATCTCAATGCGAATCGTGCGTCGAGCCGGAAGAACCGATGACGGCGGATTGCAATTACTCAGCTTCTGCCCAGACACTGGGCGATTCGTTCTCGCCGAAGAACTCAAGATGAATGACGTTGGGGTTGCAACAGACAGGGCAGTCCTCCACGTACTGCTGCTCGGGGCCACCGGACGGGTCCAGCGGGATTACGATCCGCTCGCCGCACGTGGGGCAGACGTATGACCCTTCGTCAGTCGGACGGCGATGTTTCTTCTTCCGCCTCTTCATCGTTATATCCCGCGTCAATCGGCGTCAGGCAGGTGATGCCATAGGTCTTCCAAGTTGGATCAGTGCCAACACGGCGGCATCGGACTCGTCCTTGCTCGGGCTTCCCAGTCCTTCGATTTCGGCAGCCACGGCAGGGGGCATCGCAGGTTGAGAAGCTGGGGTAGCCGCCAACACAGTCGATGCTGTCAGGCAGAGTGAACACGCCGCCAGCTTTGCCGCGTGCAGCAGTGACTTGCCCGAGATAATGACGAAGGCCGACCTCATCGCCCGGATCATACCACGCCGAACGACGGCACGATGGTGGCGACGGTAACCTACGAAACTCACGGCCGGGACACCGATCACTTACCCATATCGGCGAGATAATCGAGCACCCACGACCCGTCGCCTTCTTATTTCTCCACCTCTTGGCCATCAACAGCGGGCGGTTCTTTCCCGTACTGTGCTTTGTACGCGGCTGCGAACTTCTTCTTCAGTTCCGGGTGATGCTTGAAGCATTGGGAGTCGGGTAGGCCGTGCTCATCGCACCAATCGCCCTTTGCCTTGAACCCGGCCACCAGCGAGGCATTGCACCGCGTGCAGATCGACTCCGGCACGCCATGCTCCGGGCACCAGTCGGCGATTTGCGTCACCGGGATGATCGGCTGGGTCACGGGCTTGGGCTGCTCGACCATTTTCCTCTGAGTGTCGGGTTTGGCCTGCCCAGTTTTGTCGTTGGACTCGCCCTTGTCACACCCGGCAATCGCCATGGCCAAAACGAGCAGAGCCGGTGCGAGGACTACACGCAACAATCCAAATGTGCACATTGCATCTCCTTAGGCTTGAGCCTCTGTGAGTTGGGATGTCGGGAACGCCCCCGGCACGCGCCGGGCTTCCGGTTCTTCGACATCCCTTTGGTCTTCTTCTTCCTTGCTCCCCACCGGCGAGCCGAACAGGAGGTACAGGGAGGGCAGCACCAGTAGCGTCAGGAGCGTGCTGCTGATGACCCCGCCGATCACCACGGTCGCCAGCGGCCGCTGCACCTCGGCACCCATGCCGGAGCTTAGGGCCATCGGCACGAACCCGAGGCTGGCCACCAGTGCTGTCATGAGCACGGGGCGCAACCGCGTCATCGCCGATTCCCGCACCGCATCCTCCAATCCCAGCCCTCTCGCTCGAAGCTGGCGGATGGACGAGACCAGCACCATGTCGCCCAGCACGGCCACGCCCGAGAGGGCGATGAAGCCGACCGCTGCCGAGATGCTGAAGGGCATGTCCCGCACCCACAGGGCCAACACCCCGCCCACGGCTGCGAACGGGACGCCGGTGAAGACGCGGACGGCATCGAGCAGGCGGTTATATGTGACGTACAGGAGCGAGAAGATGATCAGTAGCACCAGCGGCACGACGATGATGAGCCGCGTACGGGCACGCTCCATGTTCTCGAACTGCCCGCCCCATTCGATCCGATAGCGGCCCTCGGTGGGCAGCGTGACTTGCTGGTCGATCTTGCTGCGGGCTTCGGCCACGAAACTGCCCACGTCACGTCCCCGCACATTCACGGAGACCGTGATCCGCCGCTGGCCCCACTCGCGGTTGATCGTGCTCGGTCCCTCCACCTCGTCGATCTTCGCCATGCTCGACAGCCGAACCCGCTGGCCGCTGGCGGTCAGAAGCTCGATGGCCCCGATGGCGCTGGCATCTTGGCGGTAGCGGTCGGGCAGGCGGGCCACCAGAGGGAACTGCAACTGTCCCTCGAACACATCGCCCAATTCCTTGCCGCCGATGGACTCCACCAAGTCCATGACCGTCTTGGCTGGGATGCCGAGGCGGGCCAGCGCGCCCTGATCAGCCCGGATTTGCAGCACGGGCTGCCCGGTGATCTGCTCGGTATTCATTTCCGACGCCCCCGGAATCGAGCCGAGGACCGCGCCGATCTCACCCGCTTTTTGAGTCAGCACATCGAAGTCGTCGCCGTAGAGCTTCACGGCCAAGTCGCCGCGTGCCCCCGAGATCATCTCGTTGAGCCGCATCTCGATGGGTTGCGTCAAAGCGATCCGCTGGCCGGGCATGTCCCGCAGTTCCCGCTGGACAATCTCCGTCAACTGGGCTTGCGTCTCTGCCCGCTTCCACTGCTCGCGGGGCTTGAGGGAGAGGAAAATGTCGGACAGTTCCACACCCATCGGGTCGGTCGCCACTTCCGCCGTCCCGATCCGACTCCACACGTGCTGCACTTCGTCGGGGAAGGCCGCGACGATAGTCTGCTCCATCCGGGTGTTGTAGCGGATCGACTCATCGAGGTCGGTCCCGGCAAGCCGCACGATATTGATCGCGATGGCCCCCTCCGAGAGCCGGGGCACAAACTCCGACCCCAGCCCCCGCGCGATGATGGTGGCAGCCGCCAAGGCGCAAACCGCCAGCGCGACCACCGCGTATTTGTGCCGCATGACGGTGCGAAGGACCGGGGCGTACAGCCACCGCGCGCACCGCACCAAGAACGGGTCTCGCTCCTGAATCCTGCGAGGCAGGAGTAAGCTGGCCAGCACGGGCATCACCGTGAGCGACAGGACGAGCGAACCAGCGAGGGCGAAGATGACGGTCACCCTCCGGCAACCCGTGCTTGTCGAGTAGCCGCTTGAGTTCCTCACGTTCGGCCCGGCTCTGGGCATGTGCGGCGGTCTTCGCCACCCGGTCTAGCTGATTACTCTCCATCACCCACGCCCGCAGCACCGTCTCCGCATCGGAAAATGTGTATGCGGGATCGCCCACCGGTTGATGATCCACCGTCTGCCGCAGAAAACGCAGCTTGTCCACCGACGATGTGAAAAATGTGCGATAGAACGTCGCCTCATTGAAATGGGCGACGTGGCCGAAGGTTTGGGAGAGACGGTTGTAGAACGTGCTGCTGAAGTGTGTCCGCTGGAACCCGTTCTCCACGAAGCGGACGAAGGTGTTGGCGAAGTCAGCCTTGTCCTTTGCCGAACTCGATTGCGTTGGCGTGAACTGATCGGCGGCGAAGACAGTGCTGGGCTTAACCTCTCGTGGAGGCACCGGCTCAATGGCCTCGGCTTCAACCGGCTTGCCCCACACCTCGGCCACGACGTTGGGAGGCGCATCTGGCAATCGCTGCGGAATCTCGCAGTGGACTTCTTCCCATGCCGGGCAGGTGATGTGCCGCACGGGGTCGTCCTTGAGGGGAACCTCGATGATCTGGCCCCGCTCCCACGGGGTTGGGAAGCCGCCAGAATGGGTGCGGCCCACCTGCCACGACTCGCCGTCTTCGGCCAGCATGATGTGTCCGTGCAGCCCGAACGAGTTCGGGTTGCTGCTGATCGAGGCGACCTTGAACGACTTGTGCGGCGTCATCGTGGACCCGGCCTTTCTTGCAGCAATTCTACCGGTTGAGGGCTGCGCCAACCACCTGCCGGGAAATGTGCGTGGCCTTTGGGCCGAACGACTGCCACCGGATGTAAGCCGCCCGCAGTTGTGCGAGAGTCGCTTCGATGGCAGCCCAGTCGAGCTTCCAGTCGGGGGGTTGTGGACAAAATGGGAATCTCCACGCGCTCATACGCCTTCGGCGAACAGGTCCACGCCGTCCTTGAGTCGGTTGGGGATGATAGGGCGGTTGAGGTGATGCTCTTCACCTTCGATGATCTTGTTGACGAAGTCGGCGCGGACGAACTTGTATCGTTCCTTCACCTGACCGTCTTCCTCGACCTTGATGTACAGCCCTTCCATCAGGCCGGTCATGTCAGTCTCGTCCCTGACGCGCTCAAAATCTTGACCGGCCCTCTGGCACGCTACTCGGAGGGATTCAGCATGATCAGGCGTGATGAAGTGGGACGGCCCGATGAAGTCGGGCAGGTGGATGTCCTTGGTCAGAATCCCTGACCACAATACCTCGACCGGCACGATGGGCAGCCGCTCCAAGAGCTTGGCTCGCGATGGCGTGTCGAGGAAGCAGGGCTGCTCAGGGGTGCTGCGGGACTTGTCCAGAATGTCGAACTCCATCCAGTAGTGGGGCAGGGCGTCGTAGAAGACCGTGTGCTTACTGTACATCCACTCCCCATAGGCGATGTACTGGTCGCCGAGGGTCAGATAGAGCAGTTCGGCAGCGAAAGGGGCACACGCTCCCATGTGATCTCACCTTCCGGTTTCTTAAGTTCTCGCTCCACGTACACAGCGGCGCTGGGGAAGTGCTCGTCGATTTCCATTCTAATTCGGAAAAGCTGGCCATTGAGGGCAAAGATTTTATTGAACATGAGGTCTCTATCGACCAGATTCTGGCCGATGCCTGTCGCTGAGGGGTGGATTTCTTATAGCGCCTGCGATGGCCCCCATTAACCTCATCGACATTTCGTCGCAATGTCAGCAGGAAGCAGAGAATAGAGCGGGCGACGGGGAGTTGTGCAGGTGGTGAGGGGGGCACCGGTCCTGCGCTCGACCCATCGCCCTACAGTGGAGCGGGCAGGGGGGAACCCGGTATAGTCCACCGCTGCTCGCATCGTACACCTGCCGCGACCCGACGCAAATCCATGGACATAAAGAGGTGCATTCCGCTGTCATCCTCTCGCCCTACGAGGGAGGCTGACCCCGCCCTCTTCCGGCGTTGCACTGGCGTGCATGAACATCCGCGCGGCGCGAATCGCAGCATCGATGACCAGTCGTCAGGATGCAAACGGTTCAAACCGCTTGAATCGGCCGTCGCGGTCATAGACCGCGTTGCCACCGTACCGGGTTCCGCTGGCCATGTCGGTCACACAGATCGGCAGCGATAGCGAGTCGGCGTCTTTCGACATCAGAACAATTTTGCGGGCGAAGGGACCACCGCGCAGCTTGACTTGGACTTCCGATGCGGATGGATTATTGGGTCGATTGATCATGCTATTCCATCGACGCAGTTTCGATTTCGGCTTAGAGATTCACGCTTTTGCGACCGGGAAACACAACGACCCGCAACAACGGGTCGCGGGGCGCAGTGCATTACAAGGGGGCCGTATGCCCGGTTCTTACGGACATGAAGCTGAAGTCTCTTCCGACCACATCATCACGGACGCTGGTCTGGTGGCTCAACGGGTTCGCCAGTCTTCGTCTTGCCTTTGACCATGCGGCCGTCAAATCCCGTCCACTTTGGGGTGTTCCCAGCTTAGTTGACTCATGGGTGGAACACGCTGACCGGAAAACGCATCGGAACGTGATTTCTTTGGCCGCCGCAACCAGCCGGTCTACTCATTGAACCGACGACACAAGTGTCGCGTGTCCTGTGCAAAGGGCAGGACCGGTTGTTCGACCGTGAACATGTTTGCGAGATGCTGGCGAAGTTCCATCGTTGCTTGCCGTAACCTGCCGTCCCAGTCCCGACCCGCATAATGCTGGACCATCCCACCATCTACGTGTGCGAGCATCATGTCCGCGATCTCTCGACCATATCCGAGCGTGTTGCGGATCAGGTGTGCGGCCGTCTTACGGAGGAACTTGAAGCCCATCCACCGAATCTCAGCACGCCGAACGAGCCGTCGCCAGCCCTGACCGATGGCATTGTGGGCGGATAGTGGCAATCCCTCCAGCGTCAGCAACCACAGGCCAGCGGCATTATCGGGTGCACGGTACTGCCGCAGGTACGAGACAGTCTCATCCCAAAGATACCACTTCCCATAGCTGCCTTTGCCCGCCGTCTTCATCGTCTTTTGGCGGAATCGTTCGATGTACGGTTGCTCCGAGTCGAGTCCCTTGATCTCAGAGACCCGCAGAGTTGCGCATTCCGCATTTGCAAAAGCACAGTTGAGGCCGAGCAGGATCAGCGTCCGCTGAAGGCCGGAGGCGGCGTGCCAGAGACTGCGGAGTTCCTCGACCGTGAAGTACCGGACCTCTCCACCCACCAGTTCTCGCTCACGCTCGTCCACGCTGAGCACTGGTCTGGCCTTGAAGATCGACCGAAACAAGCTCGGCTTGTGCCACTGCACCTGTGCGGACTCATCGCACCACGTCCAAAACCACTTCAACGTGTTGATGGAGTCACGGGCATAGCTCGCCGACATGCGGCGGGTCTTCTTGGGCTTGGGCTTGGCGTTTGGCTTCCTTGAGGTGGGCTGACGCAGTTGCATCATCGGCCGCTTGGCGAGCCGCAGGGCTGCTTCCTGCAATTCCTTTTCCCCCACGGCCGACACCGCCAATTTCAGCATCGGATCGATTCCTTTATACAGACGGGCCTTTTGGCTGTCGTAATGACTTTGCAAGATTTGCCCGGCATCGAGCCGCTGTTTCAACTGGGCGAGATAGAGCTTCGCCGCGTCATCGACCAGCATCGGCGTGACCTGCTGGACCTCCTGTGGCCCTGCGACGGGGTGCGATTTGGGCGGTTGGGGTGCAAAAGTCGGTAGTCTTTCCTCGGGAGCATCGCCGTCCGACTCGTCATCCCAAACGGACTTCCCCGCCGCTCGCAACGCTTTCCAGCGCGCCGTCAGTTCGAGAACTTTCTGAAGCGCCGCCGTTTCGTCGGTAGCACTGAAATACCAGACCTTTTTCTTTGGTTTTCCATCCCGCCCCTTAGCCATCCCGATGGTTCTGTAGAGGCATCCGCTGGCCTTGTGGACCTTCAATCGGAGAGCGATTCGACGCGCCATGAGTACCGCCTCCCGACCTCTCCGACATCAAAAAGTCGGTAGAAAGTCGGTAGTAAAGTCGGTAGTCGGCTCGAATCGAGAGGGGAATCAGTTCAATCCGGCAGGAAAGAAATCGTCATAACTGCTTATCGCAGCACGACTTTTCTTTAATGGGTAGGGCCGGAGTTGAACCGGCGACACATGGATTTTCAGTCCATTGCTCTACCAACTGAGCTACCTACCCGATACGCAAAGCATTTTACGGGGCGCGGCCGGGATTTCAACCTGTGCGGTTTTCCGCTGGCCAGCGCGCAAATCCGAACCCTGAACCCTGAACCCTGAACCCTATCAACTTCACTGCGGCGGCTCGATCCGGATCACCTGCGTGTTGCCGTCGCGCAATACCATCAGGACCACCGCGTCTTTCGGCTTGTCCTTGCGCAGCTTCTGGTACTCGGCCTTGAACTGATTGACATCCGTCACCGGAGTTGAATT
>JAIOPV010000188.1 GCA_021413735.1 Planctomycetota bacterium | reverse complement strand
CGGTGAGTGTCGTTCCCCAGAGGCTCGAACTGCCCCCGCGGGTGTAGGTGGTGTCCGTTGTCGTCAGGTTGGCGCTGTTGGTCTGGTTCGTACCCGCCTGGGTGCCCGCCTTCAGGAGGTAGATGTCGCGGAGTCGGAGGTTGCCCGTCACCGCGTCGTTGCTGACCTTGCCCCTGTAGGTAACGGTGACGCCCGTGATCGTCGCGCCGGCGGGGATTGCGAACCCGAAGTTGGTCGCCTGAAGCAGGTAGGTGTAGATCGTGCTGGCCGCGTCCGGGGCACAGGTCGCGTAAACGGTGTCCGCCGTTTTAATGTTGTTGGGGTTAGTCCAGTTGAGGCTGGCCCCACCGGCGCTTAATGTTCCCGCCGTGCCGGGAAGATTCGGACCGGCGGTCGTCATTCCGTGGCCTTCAAGCGGGCTTCGATGCCCGCAATGAACTCCTCAAGTCGTTCTGACGGTATCGCCCACAGCTCGGGAGAAGCATACTCCTCGAAGACGAGGGCCTGCGTCGCGTCCTTGCCGAACGCGTCGTAGAACCGCTTGCATGCTTTCTGGGCCTGAATCCGAAGCGCGTCTTCTTCCATAGCTGTGCGGCCGGGGCTGCGGTTACGACACCGAAACGGTCGGCGTGACGTTCAACGTGTCGCCGCTCGCCACCGACCGGGACGCCGCGAAGTCGCCGGCACTGTAGAGCTTGCCGCTCGTGCCGGTGTTGACCGAGGAGAGGAACGCGCCCGCCACGGTCGCGGTCGCGTTGATCGAGATGGAGACCGCGGTGGCCGTGTTCGAGCCGGCCGAGGTGGTGCCGAAAGTGATGGCGGGACGGTTGCCCGAGTACGGGGTGGCTTCCGTCCACCCGGCGTGCGAGGCGAGCGTGTCGCCGACGGCGGCCGACCCCGTGCCCTTCAGGCCGAGGTACCACGCCGCGGTGTACGAGGAGCCCTTGAAATACTTGTCGATGATGTCGTTCTTGCCCTCGGTGGTCACGAGGTTGTGAATGGTTTCCTGCCACTTGATGTTGCCGAACTGGTCGCGGCAGACGAGGTCGTAGCAGAAGGCGGGGGCGGCGCCGGCTTCGAGAAGTGCCGGGCGGGTAATGAGTCCGGTCGCGAGGGTGTTGTTTAGTGTGGTTCCTTCATGCATAGGGTCTCCTGTGGTGTTAAGCGGTTACGGAATGTCGTTGTAAAACTCGTGGCGGCCTTCGGTGAAGCAGGGTGTGCGGCCTACCGCCCAATTCGCGGGGCTGCCGATCACCTTGTAGTGGGTGGCGCCCCGGGTCCGGTCGTGGAGCTTGCCCGCCGCCGCATCCTGCGCGATGTTCATGGCTTGGCGGAAGATGGCCTTTTCGGGGCCGAGCGCCTCAATGATCGCGCGGTTCGGTTCGCCCTTGTTCCAGCACGAGAACTGGTACGGGCGTAGACAGGCGGATGCGGGCGAGCCGTCGCCGAACAGTGAGTGCGGTTTGTCGTGTTTCGCAAGGTACTGCTTGGCGATGTTCGTGCGGGTCATGATGACGCAGGCCACGTCCTCCATGCCCGATTGGCCCTCGCCGCGGGCCTCGCCGCAGATGGTGCGGGCGATGATGTCGATGTCGTGGTCCGTCATTTGTGCCCCCATGATAGGTATTCAAGTGTCGCCGTTATCCCCGCGCCGATGGCCCCCGCAAACGTCAGCGACGCCGCGAAGACGCCGCGCCCCCGGTTCATGGCGGCCTTGAGTTTGTCGATTTCCTCGAACAGTTTGTCGAACAGCTTTTCCGTGTTCTCGGCCTGGGTTTTCTGCTGTTGGCGGATCCCCCTGAGCTGCTCTTCAAGAACGGCAATTTTCACTTCACTATCCTCTGATCGCATCCCATGACCTTTAAATAACGGATTGATAAATCAGCGCGCCCAGGGCCGCGCCGACCGCGTGCTCGGCGACGGTGATCGGGGCCTTCGGCCAGACGTATCCGGCGGCGAGGTAGATCAGCCCGAAGGACAGCGTGGCGAGCGCGTAAGCCGCATGGGTGGGGTGGCCCGAGATGATGGACAGCCCGACGAGACACGGCACGGCGAACGATTGCCGGATGCCCATTGCCACGGCTCCCCAAAGGCGAAGGGGCATGGCGGGCAGCCGGGCCATGATCCGGTCAACGGCCTTGCAGGCGGGTTTGTGGACGTCCGTCGGGTTCCCGATGGCGGCCGACCAGTAGTTGTCCCACGCGAACACGCACCAGAGCATGAGCGAGGCCCACGTCCAGAGGAGGAGTTCGGTCATCCGCGCGGAGTCACCCCACGCTGTCGCGGCTGTCACCACCGCCATGCACAAGGTCGCAAGGATTCGGGTGGCCGACGTCGAGGGAAGTGTGTCCCAGAACTGGGAGCCGCGGGCGCGGTTGAGGAGCGAGAAGAGTACGGGAATGGCGACGAACGAGACGCTAGACATACTGGCCCCCGGTCGCCGTGGAGCCGGCGCTGTTTCCGGGGAGGTAGCTCGCACCTCCGCCGCTCGTCTGGATGAGCGAGTTCGCGGACGCCGAGTAGCGGACACCCGTGGCCGAGCCCGAAAAGGTCATGCTCGATAATTGCAGGTTGCCGATATTCACGGCCAGCGCGAAAGCGATGGCAAAGGCCGGGGTGCCAGAAACGGTGACCGTGATTGGGATCCCGACGCTGATGGTGCCGCCGTTCGCACCGTAGTGGCTCGGTGCCGCACCCGAAATCGTGTAGTTGGCGCTGACGACAATTGAACCGAATGCGGCAGGACGACCGACCCGCCGCCGGTGAACGGGCCGCGGATGGTCACCCCAGCCGTGTAGGAGCCGACGGCGCACTGGATCGTGGCGGTGTATCCGGCCAGATCGATCGTCTTGGAGATGGTGTCGATTGCTTTCTGCATGGTCGCCCACGGGCTTCCGACGCTCAGGCCCGTGTTGGTCGAGTCGTTACCGGTCGTCGCGACATAAAAGGTCGTGTTGCCGGCGAGCGGGATGCGGACCGGGACACCCCCGGTCTGCCAGTAGTTCCCGTCGTAGCGGAATTCGTAGACACCGCCCGCCACCAGCGTCCCGGCCGGGAGGGCGCTGCCGTCGGGCCGGTGGACCGCGACGTTGCCCAGGCCGTTCGTGTTCATCACCGCGGCCGCGGTGTTCGTGTTCGCGACCTTGACCCGCACCATCATGCCCTTGGTCAGGATCGGGGTCGGGCTCAGCGAGATCGCGAGCGTGTTCGCCGAACCGCTCGTGTCGTCCGCGTAAACCGGCGAGCCGGTCTGGATGGTCGAGAGGATGCCGGTGAGTTTGGGGCCGATGAACGGGGCGGTCGCGAGCTGGACGATGTTGCCGCTCGTGATCGTCGCCGCGCCGTTGGCGACCGTGACGGCGAACAGCCCGGTGAACCCGGCGTCCGGCGCCGGGGTGACCTGCGTGCCCGTCGTGGCGGGGGTGCCGGTCTTGACCTGAATCTTGCACAGGCCCTGTCGAATGGTGGCCTGCGAGACGCCCGTGTTGTTCGGGCCGCTGTAGGCCACCGCCGGGTTGCTGGCGTTGTAATAGGGCAGCACCGTCGAGCCGGTGTCCGCGTCCTGGTACTGGGCTTCGACCAGGTAGACGACTGACTGGCCCGCCGTGACCGGGGCCGGGCAGGCGAAGGTCTGCGTAGACATGACGACGCCCTGCTTCACCAGCAGGTTGGTGGTGTCCGCCGCGATGCTGCCGTAGGCCGTGGCGTCGACCGTGGTCTGGCTGTAAATGGAGCCGGAACCGACTTGCACGTTCATCGTGGCCGGACCGGTGGGCGTACAGGCGAGGCCGTCGACGAGCGTGCCGGTGCCCAGCACCGCCTGCATGAGGTAGCCCAGCGCGATCATCGTGCTCTTATTCGTGAGCAAGAGGTCGGTGTCCTGCGGGATCTGGCCCACATAAATGATTGGTCTGTCCAAAATTGCCTCCTGAGTTTAACTGCTGATTCTCGTCCAAATGGTCGTCGCCACCGGCTTCACGCCGTCAATGGCGGCGTAGATGTCCGCGTCCTGCACGGCGCCCAATACCAAGCCGGGATTCGCGTATTCGATCTGACTCGGCGTGCTGTATGCACCGGGCGAATTGCCGTACCCGGCGATGTACGGGATGCCCTGACTGGTCGGGCGGTAGGCGACGACGAAGGCCTGAAAGGGGAGCAGCACGGACCCGTAGCCCCCGGCCGCGCCGTAGCCCATCGTGTTCGTGTTGTACGCGCCGGTGTCCGCGGGCCGTGCCGGCTCGAACACCCACGGCGTGCGCCCGGTGAGGATTTCGAGGGTGCGGACCAGGCCGTGCCGAGTCGCCTTTTCCGGGAACAGCGCGGCGAGGATGCGGTTCCGGAACGCCGCGTCCATTTCCTGAGTCCGGCGCGGCAGGTTCGCGCCGAAGAAGTCGAACGAGATGAGGTCGAGGAACCCGTCGGTGGCGGTCCCGACCCGCGTCTGCAACCGCGCGTAGCTGATCTGGGAGTACACCGCCGCGAGCGCCGCGGCGATGCCGCTCAGCACCCCGTCGAGTACGGGGGTCGCCCCCTGGAACCACCCGTTCGGGAGCGCCGCCTTGATGCGGCCGAAAATGTTGCCCGGGTCGCCGATCATGGCGTTACGCGATGGTCATGGTGCCCGAGATGAGCTTGTGCTTCGCGTCGGCGGTCAGGTCCGCGGTGCCCGAGTTGAGCAGAATCCCCGTGGCGTTCGTCACGCCCGGAACGTCGTAGACGATGCCCGCGATCTGCGTGTAGGGCAGGCTCTGACCGATGGTCAACCCGCCGATGAACGAGGTCAGCGCGGTGGTCACGGCGGCGACGACGCTCGCGTGGTTGTAGCCCGACGCACTGGTCAGGGTCATGGCGATGTTGGCCGCGGTCGTCTGCGGGGCGAAGACCCCGAAGGTGCTGGTGAGCGGCCGTACCGCGTCGATCGCGCTGCCGACGTCCGCCAGGAGTCCGGCCGGGGGGCTGCCGGTGCCGTCATCGACGACGACGTAAAAATAGCCGTTGTTCGCCGTGCCGTTGTAATTCAGGTTCTCGGTCAACGTGTAGTTCAGCCCCTGCTGGACGCTGGTGACGGCGTAGCCCACCGCGGTCTTGGTCGCTTTCGAGAGGGAGGCGAGGTAGGCGACGAACCGCACCCGCATGGCCGCGTCCGACTCGGCGTCGATGCCGTTCGCAAAGGCCGAGGCGTTCGTGGCCGTGTCCACGCCGGGGATCGGGGAGGTGATGACCGTGACGGTGCCGGACTGCACGTTGCCGCCGGCCCCGGCGACCGTGGCCTGCACGGGGATGGTGACGCTGGCCGTGTTGGCCGGGATGACGTAGCCGCCGAGGGTGGCGTTGTACGCCGAGTTTGCGGTGTCCGCGATGACGGCGAAGTTCTGGGTGCCGTCGGAGGTCTGGACGGTGGCCCCGACGGGGATCAGCGCCTGCTGGGTCGCGGTGAACCGGGAGAACGTGACGCCCCCGCTCGCGGCGACGGCGGCGAGGCGGGTGAAGCCGTAGTCGGCCATCCAGCTGTCGAGGTCGCTCTCCGCGCTGGTCGCGGCGCGCGTGAGCGTGAGCACCTGGAGGATGATGGCCTGGAGCCACAGGACGACCGAGGCCGTGGCCTGCGCGATGGCGCGGAGCACCGAGCCGACGGTAAAGTCCACGAGGGCGCTGCACGCCGCCTGCGTCGCGGTGGCGATGTTCGTAACGATCTGGCCGAAGGTGTACGTGGGGAGGGATGCCATGTCAGGGGGTCACATCAAAGCTGAGCGTTGCGGGTTGGGACGAGTCGGCCTCCACGTACTGGATCTGCGTGTCGATGCCGTTGGGGATGAGGCCGGTTACGATCTGCGGGGCCGGGTTCTGCACCACGCTGGGTTCGAGGAACATCTGCGAGCGGATCAGCCCGTCGAGTTCCGCTTCGTCCAGGGGCATGCCGATCTTCGCGGGAAGGCCCGCGCCGTAAGCGGGTTCCCAGATGTAGTCCTGCGGGTTGGTGAGCAGCCGGCGGAGGATGCGCTGCTGGCTCTCCAGCACGCCGTTCACGGCGAGAAGGTCGCCCGTCGCGCTCAACTGGAGGTCGCCACTGAATGAGTGTCCCACGTCTGCCATTACCGAATCGCCGTTACAATCAACCAGACAAATGAAAACGCGGCGGGTAAGAAAAGCAGGCTCGTCCACAACGGAAACCCACGAGCCACCATCTCCGGGTTCTCGGTTGCTGTTATCGCGGTCAACGCAGGACGGGCCGGTTTGGGATGATTGATACTCTGTGCCATGTGCCCTCTAAAGCGGTTGGTTCGGTGTTGCCGTGGTGCCGCCGCCGGTCTGCACGCCGCTGTGCGTGTGCGAGTCGTAGACCGTCCGGATGTGGGCGACGGTTCCGCTCGCACCGTCCAGGTCGGAGATGTCCCCGCCCGCGACGATGTCGCCGGTGACGTTCAGGTTCCCGGTGAGGTTCAAGTTCGGCGCGGTGACGTTGATGTCCCCCGCCCCGTTGACCAGTACCGTTCCGTCGTTCTTGAACTTCAGGAAGCTCCCGGACTGGTGGACGAGCCAGAACTCCCCGGACGGCACACCCAGCGGTTGGGCGGCGTCTCCGTAGAAGCGCAGCGACACGTAGGCGGCGAGCTTGCCCCCCTCCTGAAAGTGGACGTCCACCACGTCCCCGGGTGACGGCGGGCAGAACATGCCCCACCCGCTGCCCACCCACGGGGTCGCGACGGGTATGAACCCCGTCTCGTGGCCCTCGGGCTGGATGACGACCTTGGCGGCGTAACTGTTCGGGTCGTAGCTGGTGACGGTCGCCATCCGGGTCAGCGCGCGCTGGGAAGCGGCCCGCTCCCCCTCGCGGCGCATGACGTTCTGAAGCCGGTCACTCATCCGAGCACCACCGTGCTCTGCGTGCTGTGGTTCTTGGCCCGCAGTTCCATCCGGTAGCCGTCGACCAACGAGATACGGCGGGTCACGCTGTCGGGGTAATAGTTCTGGTCCCACGCCGTGCCGGTGCCCGTGAGCTGGACCATCGAGCGGGTGGACAGGAGGTTGTCCCCCGGAAGGCTGGCGGTCAGCACCCGCTCGTTGCGGGTGATCTCCTCGGCCCGCGCCTTCGCCCACTTCAGAGCCTCGTCGCGGGACAGGTTCGGGACGACGTAGCTGTAGACCTGGGCCTTCCCGCCGGTCCTCTGGCTCTTGAACGCCTGCGTCACCTTGTAGGTGACGGTGAAACTCCGCTGCTGCTTCTGGTGCCAGCTCTGCACCCGCACGATCACGTCACGGGCCAGCGTCTGTGAGCGGCCGAGGCGGATGTCCAGCGCGTTCGAGGAGGCACCACCGACTTCCTGCCAGCGGATCGCATAAGGCGTTGTCGTCTCGACTGGCGAAGGCTGGAAGTGGAGCGTCGTGCCGCTGACCCACACGTCGAACCCCTCGCGCCCCGCGAGGTAGATGAGCAGGTCCCATTCGGTCTGCTCCTGCGTCAGGACGACGTGGTCGATCTCGTAGTAACTCCCCGCCAGCGTGCCGGTGGCCTGCACCTCGGAATCGAGGCCGTGGCGCAGCGCGAGCGCCTGGGCGATCTCGTGGCTCTTCTTGTTCTGGAACTTCTCGGCGGTCTTGGTGTCGATCAGCGGGGCGGACAGGTCGCGGCCGGCCAGGGTCATGGTCCGCTGAACGGGATCGTAATCCACACTATCGACCTGCCCGAGGATGAGCTGGGTAGCGGAGACGTTTCCGAGTCCGTCGTCGAACCCCGCCGAGACGGCGATGCGGTCGTCGGAGGACAGCGCCCAATAGGCCGGGTTCAATCCCGCGGGAAGGCCGCTCGTCGCCAGGACCACGCGGAACGTGTCCGCGGTGAAATGGCTCGCGTTCGTCACTTCGATTTCCATCACGCCGGTGAGCGGGACGCCGTTCACCGTGACGACGCAGCGCGGCTGCCGCGTGACGCCAGAGAGCGGGGTGTTAGCCGACGACAAACACGCCCCCACCCGCGGCCGGATCGACCGAGGGAATCTGAAGGGTCACGATGCCGGTGAGCGTCGGGTCGATGAGGCCGTTGGCCTGCGCGATGCGGTTCCACTGGGTCGCGTCCCCGAGGTACTGGAGCGCGAGTGTAAAGAGGTCGCCCCCGGCGACGGTGATCGTGCGCATTTAGCTGCCCTTGTTGGTGGTGTTGACCCCCATCCGCCCGAGGACGGAGGAGAGTTGGTAGAGGTTGCCGAGTTGGCCCACGGCCGCAGTGGTGGCGGTCAGTGCCGAAGCCATGGCCGACGGGCTTCCGCCGGCGGGAGTGGGCAGCGCCGTGACGGCACCGGACGCCGAAGCAATGGCGGTTCGGGTGACCGTTTGCGCCCCCGTGATCGAATTCTGTAGGGCCGACAACAGCGGCCCCTCGGCGGCGGCCGTGGCCCCCGCGAGTGCGTTGGTGGTGTTCGGCACCCCCGCCTGGTAGTTGCTCAGGGCGGTTCCCACGCCGGTGACCGCCGCGCTGATCGTGGCGCTGCCGATGACGGCGCTCAGGCCGGCGGCGCTGACCAGATCGGCGGCGAGGGATTCGACGAACCCGAAGACCGCGGAGGCGATGGCCTGGGCCTCGTCCTTCACCACGGCGCAGGTGATGCTGTAGGGGATTTCGTGCGTCTGCTCGAAGTTGGCGGTGAACTCGCGGATCACGACCTGGTAGCGGTGGAGGCCCCACGTCAGCAGGATCTGCCGGCCCTGTCGGCGCATGAAGTCGAGCAGGAGGGCCCGCTGCTCCGCGCTGGAGCCGCGGAACCGCCCCGACCAGCGGATGTCCGCGTCGTCCGGACCGAGCGAGTCGATGACGCGGCTGCCGCCGGGCAGTTTGTGGATCACGAGCATCTGCGCGCCGCCGAAGTTGATGGTCGGCGGGATCTCGAAGTCGGCGAAGACGACCCCGCCGAGGGTGAGGGTCACGCTCACCGGGCGCCCGTGAGCGCGGAGGGGACGTACCCGGACCGCCAGTCGAACCCGCTGCCGGAAGTAGCTTCGGCGTTCATCGAGCGGTACTGGTAGTTCGTGGCGGCCTCGGCGACTTTACGGCCGTCGATCTGGACGACCGTCGTGCCGAGGTAACCCTTGCCGCCGGACGGCGGTGCGCCGCCCGGATGGGTGCGTTCCCAGCCCAACTCGCGCCAGCCCTCGCGGGTGAAGGCCTTGCGCAGCGCATCGCCGATGCCCGGCGCGCGGCTGTCGATACCCCCGGCGATCTCCTTGTGGTAGGCGATGGCAGCGAGGGGCAGGAGCGCGGCGCTCAGCGCGCCCAGAGCGGGCAGCACCGAGGCTGTAATCGTTCCCGCCAGCGTCGGCATGAGGAGGCTGATGCCCATGAAGGCGGCCTTGAGCGTCAGGACGGAGCCGCTAAATAAAAGGGCCGCCGATAGCCCGGCGAACCCCTTGATCATGTAGTCGAATCTCACCGGGTGGCGGTTGACCCACTGACCAAACGATCGCAAGCCCTCGGCCAGCGCGTTCAGGCCGGGGATGATGATCGGCCAGAGCGACTCGCCCATGGCGATCTTCAGATTCTTCCACGCCGCTCCCAGCGCCATCTCCGCGCCCTCGGGGGTGGACAGGGCGAGCTTCGTCATCTGCGCGGGGGTCATGGCGTTCTGGCTGATCCCCATCGCCTTCTCGATCTTGTGCTGCTGGAGGTACATCAGGCTGTACAAGGACGCCCCGGTCCGGTTCGTCATGATCGCGCTGATCTCGTTCAGGATGCCCTTCTCGGACGTGATCCCCTTGCTGGCCATGGCCGGGAGCAGCACGGCCTTCATCCACTCGTACGGGTTGGAGGTGAACTGATCCATGCCTTTCAGCGCGCCGGGCCGCACCTGCTTGATCGTGCCGATCTTCGTGTACTCGACCATCTTCGGGTCGAGGAGGCCCAGCCGCATCATCTCGTTGGCCGCCCGCACCGTCGTCCGCCCCTGTCCGAGGTTGGCGTACGCGCTCATTAGCGCGGTGCCGACGCGGTTGCCCCCCATCTCCTGGATGAGCGGCTCCATGCCGTAGTAGAAGGACTTGTCGCCGAGCAGTCGCCCGGCCACGCCCGCGGTCTTGATGAAATTCAGGTAGTCCGTCGGCTTGACCATGCCGCCGGTGCTCGCGATCACCTGCTGCATCATGGACGCCTGCGCGAGGAAGTCGGGGGCGCCTTTGAAGCCCCCCTTCATCTCGATGATCCGCTCCAGGTCGCGCAACTGCGCCTCGTTGAAGTTGAGCCCGTGGCCGCCGAAGACGGCCTGGTTGGCGAATTTCAACTGGGCGAATCCCGGTGTCAGCTGCTTGGCCAGGCCGAAGTCGTTCAGGACCGTGTGCAGGTCGCGCGTGGTGCGGATCAGGTCCGTGGCCGACGCGCCGATGACGCTGCTGCCGCGGGCGAACTTGTCGGCCTGCGAGTTGATCGCGTCGCCGAGATTGATGGCCTTGAACGCCGCGAACGCCTGCTGGTATTCCTTGGCCGCGGCGAGCGTCTTGCCGAGGGCGTGCAGCCCGGCGAAGCCCGCGCCGCCGAGGAGCGCCCCGGTCATGCCGAGCAGCTTGATTTCTTTCAACGTGGTATGAAGCTTTTGGGCTTCCTTGTCGGTCTTGATGAAGTCGCGCGCGATCAGCCCGAGTATGCCGCTGACCTGGTTCTGGAGCGCCAGCGTGACGCCGACCTTGTACGCCTCGAACATCCTAACCCTCGATCAGTATCCGGCCGCCGAAGACGTCCGCACCCACGAGGGCGACGACGGCGTTGCGGCCGGTGATTTCACAAATCTTCGCCGCACTCTCGGCGGCGGCACCGCCCAGAAAGGAGCGCGGCGGGATGTGTTCGGTGCCGAGTTCCTGCCAGACGGCGATGTCGCTGTTGGAGCCGATCTGTGCGACGTGGTCGAAGACGGTGTGCTGAATGCTGTCGCGCATCGCGCCGGTGCGGAGCAGCGGCTCGTCCTCGGGGAATCCCCGGCTCGCGCGGTGGTCCTTGGTCGAGTCGGCCAGCTCCGCCCACGCGATGAACGGCCCCTCCTCGTTCTGGTATTCGCCGATCTTCTCCTTCGCGCGCTTTTCGATGAGCTTCGCTCCCTCTTCGAGCGACTTCTTCTCCGCGTCGTGCTGGGCGGCGGAGAGCGTCAGCAGGTGGGCGGCGAAGTCTCCCATGCTGCCGAATTGCTTCATTGGCGTTTCTCCCAGGTCATCGTGTTCCAGTTAAAGCCCGAGCCCTCGAATTCACCGAAGATGATTCCGTAAGCCGCCACGTCTTCGGGCGGCAGGCAGAAGGCGACGTCGTAAGGCACCCCGTTATAAACCAGCCAGAGGCGGTCTCTCAGGCCGGGGTGCCGGCCCCGTTTTTTACTTTGGCCTCGGTGTCGGCCGTTCCCGGATCGGCGCTCGCGGCGACCCACTTGAACGCCGCAAGGAAGCCTTCCTCGCCGGCACGCTGGATCAGCGCTTCGATCTGCGGGTGCGTGCGGGGGATGTCGATCTTTTCCCCGTCGATCTCGGCGATGCACAGAACCGGGTTGAGCATGCTCATGTAGACCTGGTTCGCGGCGCGATCGGCGCCGACGGCTTCGATGATGCGGAACTCTTCGAGGAACGGGACGCGACGGAGGCCGAGCTTGCGGCCCTTCGTATCGGTCACGTGAGTGAGTTGGTTGGCGGACTTGATGACGGACTGGCTGGGGGTCTCGGCGGGGGTGGCGTGGACGGTGACTTTGGTCATCTTACGCCCCGTTCAGTTCGTCGAAGTCTTTGTCCAGCGAGCGGATGGCGATCGGCACCATGTCGGCCGGGTCGAACTCTTTCATCCCGGCTTCCTGGTAGAGCGAGACGTCGATGCCGGAGACGTCCATCGTGCGGCGGAGCTTGAACTCGTAGGTCACGAACGGGCGCACGAGCTCGCCGCCCTTGACGAACAGGCGCGGGTCGGCGTTGACGTTGAGCGGAATGTGTAGGACGTTCCGCGGCTTCTCGCCGGCGGGTAGGCTGCGTGCAATGACCTGACCGCTTTTCGCGATGCACAGGCTCATCGCCGGTTTTTTGGGCTGTTGGGGCGTGTCGTTCATGGCGTCCATCCTTGGTTAGAGTTGCCCTTCTTTGGTAAACCCGTGCGGCGGGGGTGTCAAGAATTCAGAAGTTACGCGACCTTAATCTTGCGGGCCGCCTGGAACGTGACGCTCTGCTCCACCTTCTTATCACCGCCCCAGTCGCCGCTCTTTTCGAGGCGCAGCACGACGCCGTCGTAGCGCCACTGGGTGATCGAGCCGTCGGCCTCGGTGATGATCTCGTTAATGATCCCGGCCTGGATGTTTTTACCACCGTAGTAGTCGGCTTCGACCTGCGCCCAGTAGTTGTCCACCGTGGCGTCGAGGCGGTCGAGTTTGAACGAGCCCTTGTACCCGTCGGGGATGAATCCGAACTTCGGGGTGCCGTCGAGCAGCTTGGTCTTGAGGTCGGTGGTCATCGGGTCGGCCGAGAAGTCGGTCAGCCCGGCGAACTTGAGGGTGCCGTAGCTGGTGACGACCGTGAGCGAGACGTCTTTGCCGACGGAGAAGTTGTTGAATGGCATGGGCGGTACTCCTTACTTAAACTGCGGGCGTGGGTGAGCCGTTGCGGATGACCACGGACTGGCCCCCTTCGACGTTGATGAGGAAGAACTCGTTGATGGCGAGGTAGCGGACCTTCACGTCGGCCTGCTGGTAGCCGAGCGCGGTGCGGCTCGGCGGGTTGTTGGTCAGGTCGAGCACGACCCGCCACTCCTGGATCATTCCCTGCTGGGCCATGTTCGAGAAGAACGCGTCCAGCGTGGCCTTGGCCTGGTTCATCTCGGTCGGGCTGATGAGCCGGCCGATGTAGGTGCCCATCCCCGCGTTCAGGGTCGAGGCGATGTAGTTGGTCATGCGGGTGTAGTTGTCCCCGTGGACGACGGCGTTACTCGACGTGTTGTGGCCGAAGCGCGCGCCGAAGTAGCGCCCGCCGGGTACCGGGTTGGTGATGACGTCGATCCCGGCGAGGCCGAGCGTCTGCAGTTCCGCGTTGCTGTACTGCTGGTTGGCGTAGCTCTTCTGCGTGCCGACGATCCCGAGCATCTGCTTGTTCAGGCTCGACTGCTCGGGCGACAGGTTGGAGAGCAGACCGGCCGCGAACCCCTGCGGGGAGATCAGGCGGATCTGGTTGTTGACGTTGTCGTTGATGTAGACCCAGTCGCCGAACAGCAGCTTCGCGGCATAGCTGTCGATACCCGCGGTGCTCTTGACCGAGACCGCGTTGCTGATCGTGTCGCCGGCCGGTCCCGTCATAATCATGTAGGTGCCTTCGGACAGTCCGTAGGCCACCTGCGTGGTCCACTGGGTCGAGTCGTCCGCGTCGGCCAGCATCGCGACGGACGCGCCGGTGCTGCGCAACGCGTACATGCCCTTGCGGGGGACGGTGTCGAGACCCACAAGGACCGCCGAGGTGATGGTTGTCGCGCCGTCGGTGCCGCCGGACATCGTGACGGTCAAGGGCACGCTCGGCGCGGTGGTGCCGGAGCCGAGTGTCGCCACGACGAGCTGCGACGGGCCGCGCAGGCCGCTCTGACCGAGGTTGATCGCACTAACCATGTTGGCGAAGATCGCGTTGCCGGTCCCGCCGATGTTGTCGAACACTTCGGGCAGGTAACCCGGCAGGGCCACCGTGACTTTGAAGGTGGGCGCGCCGGCCGTGCTGTTCGAGCCCGCGCCGATGATCACGCTCAGGGAGTTGCCCAGAGAGCCGGTGTACTTGGCGGTAAAGGTGATGCCGGTCCCGGTCCCCGCCGTTCCGCTCGCCGCCGCGTCCGTCCCGTCGGTGACGCGCACGAGTCGGAAGTTGGCCGCGCCCTGAAGTGCAGCAGCCGCGACGGCGGTGCCGAGGTCGAACTTGCGGGCCTGCATCTGGCCGAACTGGCTGGAGGTGTCGGCCACGCCGCTGGCGATGGTCGGACTGTTCACCGGGCCCCACGTCGCCGTGCCGACGACGCCGAGGATGTTGGTGGGTACGCCGTTGAGCAGCGTCCACGAGGGCGGGACGATCTGGACGATGAGGTCGGGAACGATCAGTGCGTTGGTGTTGATCTGGCCCTGCTGGACGATGGTCATGGCGGGTGGCTCCTAGTTTTTGCTGGGTTTGGAGGAAGGCGTTTCCGCGTGCTCGGCGCGAACGACATGGCTGGCGTGTTCGCCGGACAGGATCTCCTCGATCTCGCTCGCGTCGGTGATGCGGTCGCCCTGGCTGCGGCCGCCGAACGGGTTGGTAACGACAAGCACTCGGGCCATGGTGGTCTCCTTTAAAGGGTGAACGATTGGATCGCCGGGGCGCTCGGGTCGAGGCCGCCGGTCAGGTTGAACAATTCGGCGACGATCTGAGCCGCGCCGAGCGAGTCGGTGGTGGGGTACTCGACGGAGTAGAACAGGTCGCGGCGGTACAGCCCCTCGCGCTCCGAACGGTCGGAGACGGTGCTGCGCTCGTAGATCATTCGGCCGCCGCTGCCGTCGGGCAGGGACAGGAACTGCGTGGCGGCGAGCGCCCGGTCCACGACGGGGACCACGGCGTCGCGAACAGCCGGATTCGGGCACCAGAACGTGATCTGGATGCCCCGCTTCTGGCGTTTGGTCTCGCGGGCGACGGTGCCCACCGCCCCGACGCGGGCGGCGATCTGCCGGGCCGCGGGGACGGTAATGACTGGTCCGGTACTGGTGGCCGGTGTGTCGGCGCTGATGAGCGCCGCAAGGCCGGTGGCGATCACGTTGAGCGTGTCGCCCGCCTGGACCGGGTAGACGTATCCCTTGCGGTTGACGATGGCGGCGGCGTTCAGCGGAGAAGACGAGGTTCCACCGACGGTGATGGTGGTTCCCGAGGCCGCCAAGGTCAGGCTCGGTGTCGATACGGGCAGTTCCTGCCAGTCCTTCGTGTAGAGGGTCTTGGACGTTTCCGTGTTCTGCGGGAAGACCGAGATGTTAATCAGGCCCGCCGCGAGGTCGGCGTCGAGGTTAGCGGAGACGGGCCAACCGCGGTAGATTTTGCACCCGGCGGACACGACGGACGGGTTGCCGGTGCCGGTCGGGTAGACGATCTGGGTGATCGTCGAGACGAGGACGTTCTCGACATCGCTGAGGTCGGCCACGTCAGACTTCGAGTATCTGCGCGCGGCAGGTCGTGACGAGAGGACCCCAATCCGGCGCAGTTACCTGGAAGCGCCTGCCGAGTTCGTCAGTGATAATGTCGCGCGACTGCGCGAGCCCCTTGGGGCCGCGGAAGACGATCTTCCACGTGCTCTGGCCCGCGGCATCCGCCGGGAGTTTGGCGACGGGGCTGGTGCCCTGACGGTCCACGTAGACGTTCGCCGCAATTCCGCTGGCGATGACGGTTTCGTTCGCCCGGGTGACACCGCCGTAGGGCTGCGAGCCCACAGCCGCCGAAGAGTTCTGCCGGCTGATGGAAATGGTGTTGGGGAAGAGGAAACTCATCCGGCTACCGCATCAGCAGCGATTTGTAAGGCAGCAGGAGCGACTGCGTGTCCTTGTCGATCGAGCTGGCGCTGAACCGCTCAATGGTGCCGTCACCGGCTTTCATGGATTTGACGTTGCCGCCGAAGAACGGCGAGTCGATGGCCGATCGCACGATGTTCGCCACCGCCTGCTTGATGTCGGAGGGCAGGCCGGATTGCGGCCACCCGGCGACGTAGCGGAGGCGCACGTCGGAGAAGTACGCGAGCATGAGCCCGGCGGGTATCCACACCTCGCCCGTGCCGAAATTGATGTCGGTCTGGTCGATGGGGAACGGCGTCCACGTCGGCGGGCCGCCGAAGGCCCCGACGGAGGCCAGCAGGTTGTTGAGGTCCGGTCCCGCGAATTGCTGCGACCGCCTGCCGGTGGCGTACCGGCCGAATCCGGACAGGAGGCGCGCCAGCGGGGAGCGCGAGAGCCGCACCGTCGAGCGGTGGGCCGGGACGGGGAGTTCTTCGAGGAGCGTCAGCCCGAAATCCATCGTGGCGGCCGGGTGCGTGAACTGCACGGCCGACAGGGTCAGCGTGTTTCCGGAGGCGGCGATGATCACGCAGGCCTCGGTTATGTTGGGATTCGAGCGGTCGAGGACGACGACGTCGCCGATGTTGGGTGCGCCGAAGCTGTGGCCCGGGATTGTGACGGCGACGTTCGTGCCCGGGTTGATCTGCGCGGGGGCGGTCAGCGAGAGCGTCGGACGCAGGTTGGTCATGTAGGCGGGCGCGCCGTTCGCGTCGGGCGACCAGAGCAGCCCCTCGGGACGAGAGAGGAACGTGTTGACGACGCGTCCGGCGGCTTCGATCTGCGCGGAGCTCGCGTCGGTGACCCCGTAAGCCGAATACTCGACCGGTTGGATGTACGGGGCCGCCACTTACTTGCCTTGGAGCAGGACGCCGACGTTCGTCAGGCTGGCGGCCGAACCGGCGCTGTTACTGATGTCGACCGTGAACGAGGCGAAGGGGTTGCCGTCGGTGACGTTGAGCACCTGGGCGGTGTTCGCGACGAGGGACGCGGTCAGGGGAGCGCCCTGTTTGATGAGGCCCGCGTCGTCGAGGTAGCGCTGGACGGTAACCGTGCCCGCCTGTGTCGAGGTGACGCCGACCGCAACGACTTGCATTCCGTCGGAGAAGATAAGGTTGGACGTGACGTGGTTGCCGGCCGGGACACTAGCCGGGAGGCCGTGGACGGAAGCGGGCACGAGGACCTGCATCGCGCCACCGGCGTTGACCTGGATCCCCTGATCGTTCAGGGCTTGCATGGTTGGCATGGGTTAGTCGTCCTCGGGCAGGATGAGTTTCGTTTTGCGGGCCAGACCCATTTCGGTCATGTATTTGCCGAGCTTGTCGTCCACCTCGGCCTTGCCGCGGACAAATTCGATCTGAAACGTGAGCGGGTTGTTCTTGTCGTCCACCCATTCCGACGGCATCTCGCCCTTCATGCGGGGGTCGGCCGCGGGGCTGATGTGCATCGTGTGCAGGGCCTTCTTGTGGGGCAGGTAAACAAACATGGTGGTCTCCTTGAAAAGGGGCCGCGCCGGGATGGCGCGGCCCGCGTTTCAGCTATAGCCGTTTCGAGTGGCTCGCGCAATCACTACTGGCGCTGCACCGCGACGATGCAGTGCGCGTAGCCCGGGCCCTTGGCGAGCACCGCGTCGAAGACGACCGCGACGAACTTCTTCTGCAGATCGCCGACGAGGCCGAGCTGGAACAGCTGCGGCATCCCGCCGCTGTTCTTGCCGCCGTCGATGTACGGGCGGGTGATCAGGTTCTCGCTCAGGATCGCGCACATGTAGTTCTTGTACCCGGCGGGCGGGGCCGAGAACCCGTAGGACGTGTCGGTCGTGCTGGGCAGGAACGGGTCGGTCGAGATGATCGGCAGCTCGCCGGCCTGCGTCGAGAGCGCCTTCACCTTCACCCCGGCCACGACTTCCACCGTGTTCATGGTGATGCCCTGGGCCTTGGCCTCGCGGTCGATGAAGTCGCCCACGATGGGGTTCACCCAGATCGCGGTCGGACGGACCACGAAGCTGGTGTTCGCCACCATCCTGGCCACCTGCGCCTTGAGCCCGTCGATGATCGACGCGCCCGGGGCGATGGTCGCCTGCTGGGTGATCTGGTTGAGCAGGCCGTAGTACTCGATGCTGGTCGGCGACGTGTAGGACGTGTCCGCGCCCTGCCAGATCTTCTGGCAGCGCACGACCTGGATGCCGCTGATGATGTCGTTGACGTCCTTGGCTTCCACGTAGCTGAACTGGCCCTGCTGCTGGGTCACCTGCACGTCGAACAGCCCGAAGTTGGAGCCGTTGACCATCGCCTTGATGTAGGTCACCTTTTCCACGCGGGTCGGGCCGCCGGCGGAATAGCTGATCGAGCGGGGGTCGGTGAACGCGCCCTGGCCGATGGCGGATTCCTCGAAGAAGCGGTGCGGGTGGCCGTTGGCCGGTTCCGCGCGGACGCGCTCCATGATGGGTGAGGAGCGGCGCACGAGGTCGAAGATCTCGGTCTCGTACATGCTGACTTCGACGGCGCCGTTGCCGAGGAAGTCGGCGGCGGCGTCCATGGAGCCGACGAACTGGGCTCCGAGTGCGGGATTGATGGTCATGGTGGTGTACTCCTGATGTGGTGTGGGATGAGGGGTGGGATTAGGCGGCGAGCAGGCCCGCTTTGGAGAGAGCGTTCTTCACCTCCATGCGCTTGATCGGCTCCAGGCTGGAGGAGGCGAACGCCTTGTCCAGGTCTGCTACGGCCAGCTTGGCGCTGCCGTCCGCGGGCACGGTGATGCCGTTGCGCGCGAGCAGCGCGGTGATCTGGGGCGTCAGCGTCTTGCGCTCGGCCGGTTCGGCCTTGCGGGTGGCCGACGCCTGCATGTCGGCGATCTTGGTGGTGAGGCCGGCGACCTGGTCCTTCAGGGCCTTGACCTCGGCACTCTCGCCGACGTTCACCTTGGTTTCGGTTTTCACCTCGGCCGCGGCGTGGAAGCCGTCGAAGCCTGGCCACGCGTCGGCCAGGGTGGCCGTTGCGGCGGCGGCGCGGAGGTGCTCGGCCATCAGGCGGCAGGCCTTGACGTGGCCCATGCGGGTGTGGCCGCCGATGCCGTCCTTCTCCATCGCGGCGGCGATGCCCTCGAGTGCGGCGGCGTGCGGTTCGACCTTGGCAAGGACTTCCTTGCCGGCCTGCATCGCCGTGGTGGTTTCGGCCTGCGAAGCCTCGATCTTTTCGAGGCGGCCGGTTACGGATTCCACCGCGGTGGTTACCGTGCCGACCTGTTCGCCGAGTTTGGCAATTGCGTCCAGAATTTCTTTCGTCATGTCGTTCTCCTCGGCCTGCGCGGCCAGTGATGTGGTTTTGTAAGCAGCCTTGTCCTTGTAAAGGATCGCGGCTCCGGTAAAGGTGCAGCCCGTGATGACCAGCGGGTCTGCGGTAGTGTCCTCGACGAAGATGTTCTGGATCTCCCATGAGAAGCCCAGGTCATCCCGCTCGGACTGGATCCGCCGGACTTCCTGAGGGAAGTCGGCGGCAAAGAGGAAGCCCTCGATGTGGATGGCGTTGCCCTCGATCGTGGCGGCGGTGATCGTGCCGATCTTGGCGCGCACGTCGTGGCCGCTCATGTTGTCCCGCGCGTCAACCGGCATGCCCAGCAGCGTCGGCAGCGCGCGTTCGACGGCCGCGCGGGTGAGGAGCACGCGTTTGCCGTTGCTCCCGCCGGGGGGCGAGTCCGACGGCTCGTCGATGCGGGTGAGGACGCCCTTGAAGGGGAGCTTGTTCGGGTGGCCGGGCGTCTCGGGGACGTTGAGGGCCATGGCGTGGAGCGTGACGCTCTGCGCGATCAGGCCCTTTTCCTCGGCCCAGTTCTCTGTGATCGGCTCGTGGATCTCGGGGCCGAAGACCAGTTCGCCGGTGAACGGTGCGACCGCGGCGAGGTCCACGTCCGCCGCGTCGTAGGTGAAGGTGACATGGGGCGTGAACGCGTCGTAGTCGGACGACGCGCCGATCTGACGGGCCTCATGCCAGCGGGCGTCCAGTTCAGGGGAGACGAAGCGAAGCACGACGGCTCCCTTGTCACCGAGCCGCTCTACGGACCGCCCGTCACCGGGTGCCGTAACGGTGCCGTCATTCGGCTGGAGGAACGTGGGCTTGCGGCTGTAGACGATCGTGGCATGCAGCTCGTGCTCGGGGACGAGATTGGCGAAGCCCTGAGACGTCGCCCATTCCACGAGCGCCGCGGCGGACGCCGAAGTGAGGTTGCGCCGGACGTAGAGGCCGTTCGTCGACATGGACTACAGCAGGCCGAGCAGGGTGTTGAGGTCGGCCTGCAGTTCTTTCTCGGTCGCCGCGATGCCGGCGGGGAGAACCATCTTCAGTCGGCCGGTCAGCATTTCTAACTGTTGCAGTGCGAAGGTCTTCTCCTGGCCGGCGTCCGAGGCGATGGCGCGGACGGCTTTCGTGAGACGGTCGTGGAGGTCAAAGACCTCCGAGAAAGCCTGCGATGCAATCGCGTCTGGTTGCGGTTCGGCAGCTTCTTCAGGAACGTCTTCAGCCGGACTTTGGTCGTCGGCTACATGCTTGTCGGAGCCCACTTCATCGATTGGGTCCGCCGGAGCGTCAGACGGGTCGTCCGTGAGTTCCGCTTCAGGTCCGTCGATCACTTCATCTTCGAGTGCGGTCTTCTGTTCGGCGGGCTTGGCTGGTTTCTTGTTCGAGGCCATAAAGTGACTCCTTGGTGGCGGTGAATTGGGGACGGGACGGGATGTCCGGTGAACGGTTAGGCGATAACGGTGACGTCGATGCTCCCGGCCGCCAGCGTCGAGCCGGTGGTCGTGGGAACAAGTGCGACGGAAAAACCGCTGGTGGTCTTGAGGGCCGGTGGGACGTAAGTGCGGCAGTCGAGACCCGGTTCGACCTGCACGTTGTAAGTCGGGGGCAACTGGAACGGGACGAAGGCGTAGATCGTGCTGCCGTTACCGCCGAGAGTGCCCGAGGCGATCGAGGCACCCGTGCCGCTGGCGCTGTCGGTCACCGTCATCGACGGGGCGACGGTGTAATTGCCGGAGTTCGTGATCTGAGCCGCGCCGAGGCCGTAGGCGACGGTAAACGTCGGCGTGCCGACGCCGGAGCCGCTGGTCGATGCCTGTGCGACGGGGTTGGTGGCGACCTGGCCGGTGAAGGCGCCCGGCGTCGAAACGGTGACGGTGGCGACCCTGCCGCTGCTCACGGAAGCGACGGTCAGGACGACGCCGTTGGTCAAGGTAATGGTGTCGCTGACCGTGTAACCGCTCGTTCCCTGGTTCACGACCGTTGCGGACACGGCCTTGAGTGATACGGGGACGGCGGTGAGGCCCGAGCCGGTGCCGCCGCTGGGGGCCAGCGTGACGGTGTTGACGTTCGTGAAGCCCGTGCCCGCGGTGATGGAGCCGAGCGCGGTGACGGCGTTGGCCGATGCCGGGGTAGCGAGCGCGGTGGTGATGCCGAGCTGGATTTTATCCCCGAATGCGGGCTGTGTGCTGCCGTTCAGGACGTGGATGGTGTGTAACTCAAGGCCCATAAAGCTAATTCCCTTTCTTGGTCGGTTTCGGTTTGTCTGATTTCTTCTTCCCGCCGGTCAGGGCCGGGTCATCCACTTCCGCCGACCCGCGCGCCGCGTTGAGGGCGATCTGGGTGTCGGCGTAGGTCATGTCGCCCCACGCGTGTTCGGCGGGCGGCTCGCCCAACTTGGCGAGGATGGTGTTCGGGGTGAAAACGTTGGCCTTGTAGTAGGTCTCGAAGATTTGGCTCGTGGCGACCTCGTCCTCGCGGTCGAGGCCGACGAAGCGGAACTCGATCTGGCTGAAGCCGAGCTTGCCCTCGATGGCATCCCGGTTGATGTGGCTTTCCAGCAGCCCCGCGTAGGGCTTGATGGCGTGGTCCCAGTCGCGGTCCTCCGCGACCTCGCCCGTGCTGCGGTTGATGTCACGCTCGACGCCGAGGTTCTGCGGCGAGATGTCGAACGCGGCGGCGATCTCCGTCTTCAGGAACTCCTGCCACTTCAGGTAGAGCGCCTCGTCGCCGTCGGCGGTGAGCTTGATGGCTTTGGCACCCTCGGGCGTGCTGAGGATGGGCATCTTGCCCTGCCCCTCGATCTCGTTCGTCCAGTACGCGCGAAACGCCTTGAGCTGGTCGTCCGCGACTTTGCCGAGGTCGAGAACCGTCGTGGGCCGCGCGTTCGTGGCCACGTTACCCGCGTAGTCTCCGACCCCGAGGAGGCGCGCGATCGTCGTGAACGCGATTTCGAGCGGTCCGCACCCGAACGGGTGCGAGGTCGACGGGTTGGGGGCGATGTAGATCAGTTCGTCGGCGCGCAGGTCGATTCCGACACCGCCGCCGGAAGTCATGCCGTAGCCCGGCACCTGGCAGTATTTCGCTTCCTTCGGATCGCCGCTCCACGCCGGGTAGACCTGGATAGAAAGGGCGTCAACGGGGTAGAGCCACAGCGGACGGGCTTGGTCGCCGCCGGTCTGCAGCTCGATCGCACCGGCACCCAGGAGGACGTCGGTGATGACCTTCTCGACGAGCGAGCGCCAACTGTCCTCGTGGTTCGGGCTCCTCAGACAGGCCGTGACCAGTTCGCACTGACGGCGGATCTCCGAGTTATCCTCGACGCCGGCCTTCGGGACGACTTCCCAGTTGAGTTGGGCGATCGGGTTCTTGATCGTGTTGATGGCGCGGCGGGCGTAGGGCGTCGTCGAGAACGTGCGCAGGTTCCACGGCGTCGGCTTGTAGACGGGCTGCTTCTTGTCGACGCGCTGGCCCGACAGCAGTTGCATCAAGCGCGGATACACCTCGGTGTCGCGGGCCGGCTCGTGCCTCTTGCGGCCGAGCCGTTGCTTGATCTCCTTGATGAATCCCATTCGGCTTCCCTAGATGGCGGCGAAGTGGAAGCCGGGACCGGTCGGCGCATAATTCAGCACCAGAGCTTCGGCATAATCCGGCGACGGCACGCCGCGCGCTGCGAGTTGTTTTTTCGATTCGATGACGATCTTGCCCTTGTCGTTGCGGCCCCACTTCACCATGGAAACCTGCCCGATGAGCTCGTTGCAGTCCGGCAGGAGGATCCACTCGTCTTCCGGGTGCGGCACACCGTCCTCGTGGCCCTCCAGATAACGGACGTGCTCGTGAGTCGCCTTGAAGGCGTCACGCATGGCCCACCAGATTTGGGCTTTGAGGTTGCCGAACCATTCGCTGGCCATGCGGCCGTCGGGCATCAGGATTTCGGACGGCGGCATCCCCACGTTGACCGGGGTGACGGTCACGCTGCCGGTGTTGGCGTGTACCAGGGTGCTGGTGACCGTGTTGCCGACGCCCGCGGAATCGTAATTCAGGTGCGTCACCCCGAGTTGCTGGGCAACGTCGAGGGCGGCGTATGTGGTGTGAATGTTGTCAACGGTCTGCCACGCGCTGGGCATTACCACCAGCGGCCCGAACTTCGGGACCAGGACCGACTTCGCACGCCCGGCCCCCACGTCGAGACCGGCCCGCCCGGGGCCCTGCGGCTTCCGGTCGAGAGCTTTCGCCAGCTTGCGGGAGGACTCCACCCACTTCGCCGGGATGCAGATGCCTTCGACCGACGCGGCGTAGTCGATGTCGTACTCGGCGGCCCATGTCGCGGGCGTCGAGGAGAGTTCAATTTGTTTGGCGTCCGCCCACGCCTGATCTTTCCGTGGGTCGTCCGACCAGTGGAAGCGGAAGACGGGGATGTGGCCCGAGTGCCGCTTGCGGTAGAAGACGTTGCCGGTGCCGTTGACGGACGACGCCCAGATGCGGGTGTTGGCGTTCGCTACGATCGCGGCGTCCACCTTCTCGGCGTGCTCGATGAACGCGCCCTCGTCCACGACGTAGAGCGTCGAGCGCCCGCCGCGTCCCATGTTGTCGCCCGCCTCGCCGGTGATGGCGTTCCCGTTGACCGGGTTGAGCAGGCGCATGAAGTTGTCGTGCTCGGACCGGCTCAGCCCGGCGGGTATCATCCAGTGGGGCAGGCGGTCGAGCAGGAGGCGGAGCTTTCCGAAGATACTGTCCGGGTCGCCGATGCGGTCGACGTAGACCTCCTTGCGGGAGCCGAACGTCGTCTTGAAGCCGGGGTGGAACAGCCACTTGTGCAGGGCGAACCCGGCGGCGACCCACGTCCACCCGACGTCACGCGATTTCTCGACGAGGCCTTCCTGCGAGCCGGTGACGCGGTCCTCCAGCCACTGGATCAGTTCCTCCTGGCGGGGGAACAGGTCGAAGGGCAGGTACGAGGGCTTGCCTTCGGACGCGCCGCGCGGGTCGTACGTCCACGCGAAAGTGTTGAACCAGAACACCGGGTCACGGGCGCACAGGACCATGGTGATGGCCTGCGCCTCGGGGTCGGCTTCGAGCTTCTGGATGATCTCCAGACGACGGATCAGGCTGGTGCGGAGTGCCTCGGTGTCGAGCGACACGCGGGGCTATCCCTTCATCTTCTCGGTGAACAGGCGGGTAAGTTCGTCAACTGACTTGCCTTGCAGTTCGGTGATGAGCTTGACGGCACCGGTATGCTTCGTTTCGATGGGACCGCCGTTCTTGCCGGTCAGTTCAGCCCGGTCGACGAACATGCCGAGGTGCCGCGCGACGTTGTCGAGTGCTTTGGCGCGATCCTGCGTCTTGATTTCGAATCCGCGGTCGGAGATCTTCACCCCGTCGTAGAGGAGACGAGCGCCACCGGATAACTTCCGGGTGTCGGCGGCGAACACTTCGCCGTTCCCCTCACCGTGACACTTCGGACAGCCTGGGTGCGGGTCGAGCGTCGGGTTGAAGCCGTAACCGCCTTCGTCCGTCGGCAACGACTCTTCGGCCGCGTCTTCATCTGCTGCCGATCGGGAAAGGGCGAGATGAAACTCCGCGGCATCCTTCCACTGGTACTCGTGGGCCGCCCCGTGGCAGTGCCGGCAGCAACAGCGGCGATACTGGATGACCTCATTGACGTCCGCCGTGGCAATATCCCACCAGCGCTGTAGCACATCGTCTTGAGTAATCTCCGTCCGCTTGGACCGCTCCTGCATTGCCCGGTGGAGAGCTTGCGAAACACTAACATTCGCTAACAATCGAGAGCCCTGCTCGTTCGCCGTCTTCTCGCTGTAGCCAGCGCGGACCGCCGCCTGCGTCGCGTTCAGGTCGATGAGGTATTCCTCAACAAATTTCTGCTGCTTGGGGGTCAGGTTACCTGTCATAAAAACACAAAACCCCGCTCACTGGCGGGGCAATTTCCGGGCACACTTGTCCCATTTCTGAAACCGACCCTATCAGGATTCAAGACGGAGCGCAAGCGGTTTCTCGACGCGCGGCTGCGGCTCGTCGCTGATCTTCCCGTCCTTCACCTCCTTCACGGCCCGGTCGAACGCCTTGGCCAGCGCGGTGAACGCCCGGCGGTAATTCGGCTTGTGGTTCGCCGGCGTCTCTGGCGAGCGGATCGTGTCGCAGGCGTACTCGACGATCTCGACGTTCTCCCGCCCGATCTCCACGCGCATCAGGCTGAACACCTGGGCGGCCTGCTCGCAGGAGAGTCCGCTTCCCCCCGACAGGGCCGAGAGGTCGAGGCTGGACTTGAACCCCATCTGCCGGCGGTACGCCCGGTCGGCGGACCGGCATGTCACGTAGGCGATGCCGTAATCGACGTCGGCGTAACCGAGGATCTGCCTATCAACGAGCCACGCCAGTACCGTCTGGTCCCGCTCCCCGGCCGCGACGATCTCGCCCGACCCGTTCACCTTCACCCATCCCGTACCCGACTGGAACACTCCCGCCGCTCTCGGAATCCGGATGCCGTGCCGGAGCACCCACTCGTCGTTAACCACGTCGCCGCCCTGATCGTCCCGCATCGTCTACCCCTTGTGCAGTTTCCTGACGATAGCACAATGGAAAGTGGTTGGGCAACCATGCATTTACGTGGCCTTTATGCCGCTGCCGCTCGTGCAGCCTTGACCCTTGATCCCGTCCCGGGCACCGTGGTCGCGGAGGTGTTATGGTCGAGTTGTACCTGGTGGTGTGTTACCTGATGATACCGGTGGCGGCGGAGTGCTCTGGGAGCAGTTGGGGGCGTTTGCGGGCCATGTTCGATCCGCATCGAATACCTTGACCGCGTCCTACAGTCCCCGGCCCTTGTGCTGTGGCGAGAGTGGCACAATAGGCGTGTGCAAGAACCAATTTATGTGTCGACCCCCATATCCTTGAGGATTTCTTTGGGGTCGGCCCCGATTCTCGCAAGTTCGGCTGCCAGTGACTTCCGCCACTTTTCATTCGTGGGAACTGCCCCCTCGGTGGACTCACCAGGCATTGGGAGCCGCGCAAACGGCTGGCCGAATGACAGCATCATGCCCTGCGGATGGCGTCGCACGAGGCAAGACAGAACCTTGAGCGGATTTCCACGTTCGCCGAAGAAGCCGTTGATCAGAGTCGATTTGGTTTTCAGATACAGTGTGTGCCCACCCGGCCCGCTGCCCGAAGTCGGGATGTTCTCCTTCCCCATCGTCATGAGCGTTTCCGAAAAAGCCCCTGCCGCGAGGTCCGGAATCGCCAGAAGGTCTTCGGCACGAAGCCCATCCTCGGTGAAGTCGCTTGCGACGCCAAGACCGAACAACGGCTTCTCTTCTGGATACGGGAAAAGGCAGGACTTCATCAGGGCCGAGGCATCCGCCCGCGCCTCTTCCTTGACCACGATGGCGTCTTCATCGGTAAGCCAGCCAACGTTCTGCCCCGGACTCCGCAAGCCGTTGACCAATCCAGCGCCGAAGATGCAAATCTCAGCCAGTTTTTCGAGTGGCTCGGGTACCCAGTTGTACTGGAGCGGTTGGAGTTCTTCCTTTTTTGCGATCAGAAAGGACTTCTCAACTGCGACGCAGGCCAGAACGCCATTCAACTGGCTCGCGGCCTTGAGAAAGGTCGGAAAGGCGTTGATGCGTAATGCATCGTCGAGCTTTTTGAATGCCATCCGCCGATCGTTATGGAGATACTTCTTCCGCACCTCTAGCCGTGCCGGTTCCCATACGGTTTCGATCGATTTCCGCGTCGTGAGAAGAAAGCCGAGGACGCGGAACTCCGGGGCTTCGTGTTCCCCAGAGTAATCTGTGGCCAACACGAGGTCAGAGCCGTCGTTCAGGTCGGGGTAGACGATTTGGTTGGGATGCTCTTGTTTCCCGAACTCCGAATTGATGAAGGAATGAATCCCCCCATTCGGTGGCAAACGTTTCCAGTTCGACATGGCTCCTCTCCTTTCACCAACTGGACACGCTCAACAGGGCAACGGTTCAGTCGTTTTACGAGTTAATCCACTGCCGCAGGCACTTCACCCGCTGCTCGTCGAACCAATGCTTAGCCTCGGCGTTGGTCCACAGCCCCGGCTTCGGGCGGAACCGGTTCAGGCAGGCCGCTTCGCCGTGCCATGACTGCTCGTTGTGCTGGTCGAAGGTCATCGGGACGGCGGAGTATAACGGCTTGTACGCGGTCCCGGCTTCCCCGGCCCGTCGAACGTGAGCGGGAATACTCCGCGGTCCGCTGTCGTGGTACTCGGACCAGCTCCCGTCGATGCAACTCGGTTGGCGGGTAACCCAGTCGAGGAATCGCTTGTCGGTGCCCTTGGCGCGGGCGAGGGTGAGGAGTTGTTCGAGGTCGGTCATCGCCGTGCGGCCCATCTCTGCATCGACAGTTCGCAGCCCATGTTCAGCGTGACACCGTTCGCCATTCCTCGGTGCGTCGCACACCGTTTGCACCCGCAGTGGCAGCGCCTGCGGCTCTTCGGTGCGACGGGTTCGATGTAAAGCTGGTGCTCAGTCGCGCTACCCCACTGTCCCCACGCGGATGTGCCGCCCTTCATAGCTGCGGCAAGAGCGGCGGGTGAGAGGCCGTTTAGCAGCGGCTTGTCCGTCACGCCGCGCCCCTGTAGCTCTTCCAGTCGAACACGATCAACTTCCCGCCGTTCTCCTTCATCCGGTCGAGAACGCGGTCGCCGGCGTACTCAGCCAATGCGGAAAGGGCGAGGTTGCTGATGAGGATGGTCGGCTTCATCGCCTCGTACCGCTCGTTGACGATCTCGAACAGAATGTTCTTCTCGGTGTCGGAGCCGTACTGGACGCCGACTTCATCGAGGATGAGCAGGTCGGGCTTGCCGAAGAACGACAGGGCCTCCTCCTCAGACTTCCGGGATTCACGGCGGTACGTGTCCTTGACCATGCGGAACGCCCGTCCCACGGTAAGGTAAACGGCGGTTTTGCCGTGCGTCTCGATGGCACTCCGGGCGATCGCGCAGGCCAGGTGGGTCTTCCCGGTTCCGGTGTTGCCGCAGAGCATGATCGAGGAGCCAAGACGCAGCCGTTCGGGAAACTGGTCAGCATAATCCCGACAGGTGATCAGGGCGGCGATGGCTTGGGGGTCGCCGGCGGCGAAGTCGTCGAAGGCCTTGCCCTGGAAGCGTGGCGGAATGGCCGCCCGATCGTAGGCCTGCCGGATCATTCTCTCCTGGCGGCTCTTGTCCTCGGCGGCACGGGCTACCGCGTCGGCCTGTTCCTGGGCGAGTCGTTTCTCCTTCTCGCAAAGGTCGCACTCGGGCTTACCCCACTCAGCAAAGAGCTTGAAGTTACGAACCTCGCGCGGTCCGTGCGAAGGGCAGTTCACCGATTCAGTGCGTTCTTCGAGGCTAAGATGCGACATTCGGTCCCCCGATAACTTCAAAACCCTCGGTTCCTGCGAAGTAGTCCTGCTTCTCGAAGTTGCTGTGCTTCCGCGTCAGACGTTCGGGCTTCGGGTCACCTTGCGGAAGCGGTGCTTCCCGGCGCGCCTTGGCATCAGCGATGTCCTGGGTGAACAATCCCCATCCCCGAGGCTTTACCCCCTTGCCGTGGATTCGCTTAATCTCCGGCAGGATGTCCAGATCGACATCGGCGCCGCTCGTTATCCACTGGTGGATCGAGCTAGTGTTCTGAGTGGCGAGCTGGGGAAATAGCTCGCAGCCAAGATCGTAAACTCTCTGGAACGGGGTTGCGTCGTGCGCGCGCTGGTCATCGTCCTCACTCTTAACTGCAGGAGAAGATGCAGAAGAAGATGCAGAGTTGGCATTTGGTTGAAGCGAACGGTTGGTGTTTGGTTGCGCCACCGTTGAAGCACCCTTCAGAATTGCTTTGTTTTCAGCACGTTTTGCCGCGCTCTTTTTGCCTCCCTCGGATGATTTCCGTTTCCACGCCCCCTGCTTTTCGGACTCTTCAAGCAATCTGGCATTACTCAGAAACCCGGGCTTCGCGGGGTGTGGTATGAAGCATTTGCGTACCACCGTTGAACCACCGTTTAACCACCCTTCGCCGAGGCGGGAGAGCACAGCAAGTTCGTCGTCGTCATCCGGCAGCGAGCAGTCGCCGGAGTCCCAGCAATAGCACAGGAGGCGGATATACGCACCTTCTTGTTCGGGCGTCATGAGCTGGACCCTCGGAGAGGATAACCAGTCTTTGGGGTAAAATTGGAATGCGGGCGGTTTAGTCATGGGCCTCCTCGATGGCGTCCCTCGATGTGAAAGACGGGGCAGGCGATCGAGGAACCGCTTTTCGCGCAACGGGAGCTACCCTTCGCACTAGCCCCGCTTATATTCACCCAGCGGAGTGGGTGAAATTATGGGTAGCACGAATTCAGTATGATAGGTAGTTGTATTTATGCCGCACTTATAATCGCTGCCGTGGCATTTATGCCCTACTGATGCAAAAGGCGGCTTGCCGCGATGGCGAACTCACGACAGCGATGAATGAATGCGATGGCCTGCTCTACGGTTTCAATCACGATTACGTGGCCGTTCCATGCCTCGTGCCATTCCGCCTGGTCAGGGGTCAGGCGCCGCTCGCTCGGCCGCTTCTTTCCATTTTTTACTTCGACGAGCCAGTTGAAACCGAGGATACCGACGAGCAAGTCTGGGAAGCCGCAGCCCATGCTGTGGGTCGGCTCAACGCTCGCGCCCATCTTGCGGAACAGGTCAACGATTTCCGATTGGTTTTCGTCAACGCTTGCCGCGCGCCTCACTCCGGCTCCGTCCCGCTGGCTTTCCGCTCAAGCCGCTCTACTCGCGTTCGGAGTTGCTTGTTCTCTTCGGTCAGGCGGTTACGGTCTTCCCAGTGCAGGCGGTTCCAGTGGTCGATAATCCCGCAGAGGTCTTCAGCCGAGGGGGAGATGGCCGAGAGGTGCCCGCCCCGCTTACGGACGGCTTGCTGGAGAAGTTTCAGGGTGTCGCCGCTCATTTGTGCGCCCTCCCCGCGTCGAGTGCCTGATACACCTTTTTCAGGTTCGGCAGGCTAGGATCGACGCCTTCGCTTCGCCATGCCTTATAGTTGCGGTAATTTACCTCCGCCTCGTAGAAGACACGTGTAACTGTCTTCCCTTGTGCCTTCGCTCGCCGCTTAATATCCCGTGCATATTCCTCTCCGGTAGACAGGATGGGCATTTCCATATGGTTACAACCCCGTTGTACTTTTCGCTTGCGCGAGTTGATGAATCATGTATAAGCGACACATACACCACCGTTGTAGCAACGTCAATAACTCAAAGGATGCGGGATGGCCCAGAAGTGCGTTTACGAGCCGGGGATTTACTTCAACATGGCAGAGGAAGATTACCAGGCGGCCGAAGGGCTGTCGTGTAGCGGAATGAAGCACCTCGCCGTTTCGCCTCTCAACTACTGGCATCACCACCTCAATCCGAATGCCGATCCCCGCTCGGAAACTGCTGCTCTTCGTTTCGGTAAAGCGGCACACTGTCTCGGACTGGAGCCAGGTCGGTTCGCCGAACGGTTCGCCCTCAAGCTCTCGGCAGACGACTTTCCCGGCGCCCTCGTCACCACTGACGACATGAAAGCATTCCTCGCTGCCCACGGACTGCCAAAGTCCGCGAAGCGGAAGCAGGATCTGATCGATCGGATCGTGGCGAGCGGAATACCGGCCGTCATCTGGGACCACGAACTGGCGAAACACGCCGAACTGAACGTCGGGAAGACGCTCCTCGGGCAGGAAGAATCCTCCCTCATCCAGCGGGCGGCTGCGGTACTCGCCGAAGACCCTTACGCCCGCGCCGCTCTCACCGGCGGAATGCCGGAGGTTTCCTTCTTCGTGCGCGAACCGGACACGGGGGTGATGCTCAAGGCCCGGATGGACTACGTCCGCCCGACCGCGACGTTCGACCTGAAGACCTTTTCCAACTCCCGCGGGAAGCCGACCGACAAGGCAGTTTTTGAAGCGATTTACTACGAGAACTACCACCTCCAGTGCGTCGTCTACCACACCGTCCGGGAACTCGCTCGCCAGCAACTTGCCTCTGGGCAGATCGCCACTTACGGGAACGTTTCGGAAGCATGGCTGAAGGACTTCACCGAGTGCTCGAACCACGGCTTCGGCTTTGTGTTCATCGAGTCCTCCGAACCGTTCGACCTGCGAATCGTGCAACTCAAAGACGCCGAGGTGTCCGGGGCCGAGATGAACGTCTACTGGAACGTCGCTGGTATGCAAATGGACGACCTCACGCGGCTTTACCGAGCGTGCCGGGATCGGTACGGGGCCGAGCCGTGGCGGGAGGTGCGAGCACCGCACGTACTGCAAGACATCGACATCCCACAACTCATGTTTTCTTAACTAACCCTGAAAGGAATCACACAATGAAGATCGTTCAACTCACCGCCGAGAACGTCAAGAAGCTTAAGGTCGTGGACATCACCCCCACGAAGGACTTCATCCAGATCACCGGAAAGAACGGATCGGGGAAGACGTCCGTCCTCGACTCCATCTCTTGGGCACTCGGGGGGAAGGACGGGATACAGTGGAAGCCGATCCGCGAAGGTGCCGAGAAAGCCCGCATCCGCCTGAACTTGGGCGACGTGATCGTCGAACGCCGCTTCACCCAGAACGGCACGTCTCTCACCGTCGAGAACGCCGACGGCGCCCGCTACCCGTCACCCCAAGCAATGCTGGACGAGCTGATCGGCGAGCTTTCCTTCGACCCATTGGCGTTCGCCCACATGGATCCGAGGAAGCAGTACGACGAACTGAAGCGCGTGGCGAAGATCGGCGTGGACATCGAGGACCTTGAGGCGAAGAGCAAGGCAGATTTCGAGAAGCGAACGGTGAAGAACCGCGAGGCAAAGGAAGTGAAGGCCCGCGCCGGCGGATACGAGTTCAAGTTCGCGGCGGACGTCGAGCAGGTTGACGTCTCCGGGCTAATCGGGAAGTTGCAAACTGCCGCCCAGCACAACGCCGACATCGACCGCCGTGCCGAGCGTAGAGCCGACACCGTCAGTCTGATCGAGGACGGGAAGAAGGACATTGCGGAGCTGGAGGTCAAGCTGGCCAAGATGCGTGAACACGTCGCTGGGATGGAGAAGCAGGTTGCCACGGCGGAGGCTCTGCCGAAGAAGGTAAACGTCGATGAGCTGAGGAACCTTATCGAGGAAGGGCAGCAAAAAAACGTCGAACACGAGCGCCGCCGGGAACAGCGAAAGTTGCTTGAACAGTCTGCGGCCTTTGAAGGCGAGGCGGAGGCGCTCACCAAGGCGATCGCGGAACGGGACGCAGCGAAAGCTAAAGCATTGCAGGAATCCAAGATGCCCGTCCCCGGCCTTTCCCTTTCTGACGGCCGGGTCCACTTCGGCGGAGTGCCGTTTAACCAGTGCAGCAGTGCCGAGCAGCTCCGCACCAGCGTGGCCATCGCCATGGCTGCCAATCCGAAACTCCGCGTCATCCGGATCAAAGACGGCTCCTTGCTCGACGACGACGGCCTGAAGCTGATCGCCGAGCAGGCGAAGGAGAACGACTACCAGATCTGGATCGAGCGGGTGGACACCTCGGGCAAGATCGGCATCGTCATGGAAGACGGTGAAGTTGCCCGTGACAACGAAACCTCTACTGCGGCGTAGGGGGTTGTCATGACAGTCTCCATCCTCCCCGCAAAACGCAAAGCCGTCCCCATGCTCATCAGCCTGTCCGGGGTCTCCGGGTCGGGCAATACCTACTCCGCTCTCCTCCTCGCCGCCGGTCTGGCCGGGAAAGGCTCGGTCGGCTTCCTCGACACCGAGAACGGTCGCGGCAGCATGTACGCGGACAGCCCTGGCATTATGGCGGCGCTTCCCGACGGGTACGAGATCGCCGAGATCAGGGAACCATTCACCCCTGAAAGTTACACCGCCGCAGTCGAGGCGTTCGAGAAGCATGGGTGCAAAGTTCTGGTCATCGACAGCGCTACGCACGAATGGGAAGGCGAAGGCGGCTGCACGGACATCGCGGAGAACAACAAGTTGAAGGGCATGCCGAACTGGGCGAAAGCGAAAATGCTCCACAAACGGATGATGAATCACCTTCTCGCTTCGTCGATGCACATCATCTTCTGCCTCCGGGCGCGCGAGAAGACGGTCATCATCAAGGACAGCAGCGGCAAGGAGCAGTTCGTTCCCAAGGGACTGCAGCCGGTGCAGGAGAAGAACTTCGCGTTCGAGATGACGCTGTCCCTCCTTCTGGAAGAGGGCACGCACCGCCCGATCGTGACGAAGTGCCCCGAACCGCTCCTCCCCCTCTTCCAGGGTGAACAGCCGCTGGTCTCGAAAGAGATGGGTCGCAAGCTCCGCGCGTGGGCAGATGGCGGCGTACCTGCCGAGGAGAACCCCGAGGCGCTGGTGAATCAGGCCATTGAGTATGCCGCGCAGGGAACGACGGCTTATGTCGGCTTCTGGGAAACCCTTACCGGCAAGCAGAAGAAGGTCCTCTTGTCGAAGCACGACGAGAATAAGGAACTGGCCCGCATGGCGGATGACCGCCAGAAGAAGGCGGAAGATTCGCTCACGCTGGGCTTGCAGCTTTGAGTGCGGGCATGACCATGAGCGACATCACTCCCACTGACGAGCAGGCGAAGGCGATCAAGGCGATTGTGGATTGGTACGGCGAGAAGGGCCGGAACGAGTTCTACCTCGCCGGGTACGCCGGTGTAGGGAAATCGACCATCGCCGCGCTGGCGATCGAAGAAATCAAGGAGCGGCACAACGCCAAGAACATCCGTACCGCGGCGTACACGGGCAAGGCAGCTTCCGTCCTCCGCAAGAAGGGGAATGAATCGGCCCAGACGATCCACAGTCTGATCTATCTGCCGACGGTGGACAAGAAGACGAAGGAATTGAAGTTCGTGCTCTCCGAGGCATCCGCCGCCGCCGATGCCGACCTGATCGTGCTCGACGAGTGCAGCATGATCGACGACCGCCTCGCCGACGACTTGCGATCGTTCGGCAAGAAGATTCTCGTCATGGGCGACCCCGGCCAACTCCCACCGGTCAACGGTCAAGGTGCATTCACGCGCGACGTACCCGATGTGTTCCTGCATGAGATCCACCGCCAAGCGGCAGACAGCCCAATCCTCGAACTTGCGACTCTGGCACGCAAGGGCGAGCGATTACCGGTCGGCTACTCGAAGAATGGCATTGAAGTACGCCTGCTGACGAAGGAGACGCAGGAGCTGATCTACCGGCAGGACACGCAACCGATCTGCGGTCTGAACCGGGTGCGCTGGGTTTACAACAAGCGGCTCCGCGCCCGCCTCGGCCACGGGGGACAACGACCGCTTCCGGGCGAGAAGCTGATCTGCTGTAAGAACAACCACAAGGAAGGGATCTTTAACGGCGGGATCGGGCGCCTCGTCTCAGTTTCTGACTCCCAAGCCCGTGGCCGGGACGTTTACTCCCTTTCTGTGGCGATGGAAGATCTGCCCTCAAATGTCGAAGACTTGCTGACCGATCCGGTTCATTTCAACAACCACTTCACCGAAGGGAAGTCGGAGAAGGTTCCGGGGTTCAAGCCGTCGCTCAACGAGTTCGATTTCGGCTACATCGTCACTTGCCATAAAGCTCAAGGCAGTCAGTGGGACCATGTAACCGTCATCGATGACAGCATCGCGTTCCGAGAAAACAAGGACAAGTGGCTCTATACGGCTCTTACCCGCGCCGAGAGCGGGCTGACGCTGCTGACGCGACCGTAACCAAATTTAAGGCCGAAGCGACGGCGGATTCCGTCGCACCAACCAACCGAAAGGCATCTGTATGACCAAAGCAAAAGTAGGCGGCGTTGCCGTCGATCAACTCAAGAGCATCATTGGCCGCGTCGAGAAGCTCGAAGAAGAGAAGGCCGGGATTGCAGCTGACATCCGCGACGTGTTTGCCGAAGCGGCCGGTAACGGTTTCGATGTGAAGGCGATCCGCCAAATCATCAAACTGCGAAAGATGGAGCCGCAGGAGCGCGAGGAGCAGGAAACAAGACTTGACGTTTACTTGAACGCGCTCGGGATGCTTCCCGATCAGGAAGACGAGGCCGCATGACCCGATGCTTTTACCCCGCATCTCGTGCCCACCACGCGTACTCAATGGCCCTCGACTTCGGCATGAAGTTCAAGAAGCGGAACGGTCTCTGGCTGACGGAAAGTTTGCCACAGATTGCTGGAGCGAGCTACCAAATCGAGGTCGCGGAGGAGAGCTTGCACCTGCTCGAACCGCAGGTCGGCGATATCCTTCGAGGCGATGAGCACAACGTGCCATCGATCCGCTTCATGGACGTTCCTGACGCTGAGCAGATGGGAGCAGGTGCCGCGATGATGAGACGCGGCTTCAAGATCATTCAGCGCAACGGCATCCCGTTTCATTGGCCCGAGGTCGAGCCATGACTCCCGAGGCCGTTGAGCAGGGCGACCGGCGCGCGGAAATAGAGGACGGCTTTGTGGTCTTCTTCCGCGTCACGGGGAACGTGCGGCGGTCGAAACAGGCGGTCTGGTGGGTCGAGTGCGAGAACATCCGCCGCGCGCGGTGGCTGGCTCGGGAGTGGGTCATCCGCGGGAAGCTCGGGAAGCCGGTCCTGCACTGAGCTAATTTCGGTCAACTCACGTCAATTCTGGGTCAATTCAAAATAATCTGGGCCAGTTGGTTGACTGGCTCACGCCACTCGCGTATCATTCCGATGTGGCCCAAATCCTGCTATTCCCCTTTTTCCCAGAGGAGGCCACTAAAATGGCCCACCTTACGATCAATCTGAATGACCCCGCTGACGTGAGCTACGGCATTAGCCAGCTCACGTTGGCCCAGCAACGCCTGACCGCGACGGTCACGCCGCCAGAGGAGGAGAGCGACGAGGATCTTTCTCGCGCCGAAATCATCGGCCTGCTCAGCACAAAGACGGGGGAGATGCTGATTATCCCCTTCGTGGAGCGTGTTCCTGCAGGCGAAGGCCGAACCCTTGCCGAGATCGCCGAGTTCCTGGCCGATGTTCCGGTCGGCGCCGACCCTCAGCGGAAGGCGCATAGCCTCATCGCTGGATTGGGCCGCTGGGAAACGCCCCGCAACATCCAGATCTTCGAATCGATGGGCGGCAAGCCCGGCCGTTATCGGATGAACGAGCGGGTCTGGAACGTCCTGAACGATGAGTTGAACGCTCGGGCCGCTCGTGCGGTTCGGAACACCTAACCGGAGGGTTATCATGCGACGATTGGCAAGTTACGTGCGACGGTATGGCCCGGTGGCGGGGCCGATCATTTATCGCACGCTGCAGCGTGAAGCGGCGCAGGCGAGTGCGAAGGCGCGATACCTGCGGAGGCTCCAAGCTGCAGGCCTCGCGTAAGCAACTTGACCGCCCTTCGATCTTGAGGGGCGGTCTACCCGTTCTTGCAACGGTCGCCCTTCAACTCGTGAGCACTGCTCGATACCTGCTCCCGGCGTACATCATGCGTTCGTGGGCCTCCCGGAACCGCTCAGCGTCCCCGGCGTGCAGTGGTCGCCGCGACTCGCAGACAGTCCGGAAGTGTTCCTTCGCCAATTCATAATCCTGCCTCGCCGCTTCAATCATGTTCCGCCGGTTCAGAGACAGGGCGTGTACTTGGGCGATCACGACTTGCTTCCCACGTTCCGGTCGGGCCAGACGCCACGGGCGTAAGCGGGTGGGCATTTCGTGATTCGGACGCCGTTCTCGACAACTATCTCCGGCTTGCCGAGTGCGGCATACGAATAGAGCATTTTGAACATCTTGTGGCACTCGACGACGTGCTTGCCAACCGCTCGGGCGATTTCCTTCGTGATGTCTCCCGTCGGCGCCAGTTCCATCAACTTATCCTTCTGCTCCTGTGACCACGCTGGTGCCTTCCATCCGCGCTTGCCCTGCCTTACCGAGGAGACAGGGCCGGGGCTCCCCCCGGTTGGGCGGGCTCCTTCTTGGTCATCAAGCCCGCGGCTTGCCGCGCGCGCATCCGATCGGCAGCGGCGGCCCGAGCTTCGGGCGACCACTCGCGGCGCGTCTTCGGAGCCGGTGTGTCATCGGGGTGGAGGATGCTCTGCATCGGTGGGCAAGTTCTGAAATCGGGCGTGGCCAAGTCTTCCGTCGGGTCTTCCAGCGGTGGTTCGACCCGCACGCTCATCGGAGCGATCACCGCAGGCGGCTGCGACAGCCCCTCGATCACCGACTCGATCGCTTCCAGTACTTCCTTCGGGGGATGTTCGCCGAGGAGCCAGCCCTTGATGAGAAACGCTTGATTCAGAGTCATTCGCACGGCTCCTTCTGTCGGCCCTTCGCTTTCGCGGTCGGCCCCGGCGCCGCACCCTCCGCGTATCCCGGCGGGAGTTGCTTCGGGACGTGGTACTTCTTCAACTCCAACTGCCGGCGGATGAGGACGAGCGCGCCCAAGGTGACGGGGTCGAATTCGACGTTTTCGTAATTGCGAAGGGGGAAGAGTTCGGAGAGGACGGCGCGGAGGTCGTTCGCGGCTTCGCGGGTTTCCGCGGTCATGCTTGGTCATCCCGGCGTGCGGTTAACGCTTCCTGAATGACTTTGCTCCGGGACATGCCCGGTTTGGCGGACTCGGAGGCGAGGTAATCCCTCAGCTCGTCGGACAGGTAAGCGGTTATCTTGTTTGACTTTTTTCGGTTGCTTGTAACTTTATTGCGTGTCATACACATTTCTTGTTGACGGGGTTTGTGAACTGTGGCTTACTCATGTGTACAACACGTAAGGAATACAAGTCAACAACTGAATGGAGTCTCACATGTATAACGCATCCATTACATTCAAAGCCAGTAGCGAGCAGGAATACGGCTACGACGAAAAGCTGCCGACGCTTCAAGACGCGATCGAGTGGATTGAATCCTACGCCGCTGGCTCTGGGGACATGTGCCTCGCACGCATCAACGGGAAGCCGGTCCGGATCAAAAGCTGCCGCGTCGTTGACGAACATGGGGAACCGCTCTGCCCGAACGAGAAATGGCACGAAATCTTCGCATCGCCCGCACAGAAAATCGAGCCGTTGCAGGGTTCGGGCTTGCTTGCTCAGGTACATGCCCAGATGGATCGCATCTTCGCGCCACAGCCAACGCGAGGCTCTTCGCCGACCAACCCCGCCACCCTGATCGCAACCGGCAAGGTGGATTTATGAGCCGGGGTCTCGTAGAGGCTGTCAGCAGCTTCAACGCCATCGTTGAGCACGGCCTGTACCTACGCGACGACAAGCGCCACGACCTGACTTTCGAGGAGTGGAAAGAGAAACACAGCAAGTTCAACCGCGACAAGCCGCAGGAGGCGTTATGAAAATCTTGAACTCCCCCACCCTCTGCCTGTTCGTACTCGCCGGGTTCTTCTGGCTCGCCTGGTACTCGCAACACCGCCCCACGCCAGAACAGCAGATGTCTGCACTGGTCGAGCGGTCGCTGGCTGAGGCCGAAGCCCACCACAGAGCGCAGGCCGCAGCCGAGGAGGACATGGAACCCTCGGACTGGGACACGCTGTTCAACAAATGCCTTGCGGATAAAAACTGCGCCGGGCATTATCGAAACAACGGAAGGAACCGTTTATGACGCACCAACCTATCCGCCTCGTGCGGCACAACTCCACCCCCCAACCTCTTCGGGTCGGCGGCATGTTCCTCGAACGGCTCCAGCAGGTCACGGGGATGCCGTACCACGCCCCGACACTTCAGTTTCGTCGTTCTGGCGAGCACACGCAGCACTTCGAGGCGGCCAACCCACTGGCGCAGTCCCTGCTCGCGGCGTTCCGGCATGACCGGGTGACCGTCGGGCAGCTCGATGCGTTGAAGGCATGCGGGTTCGCGGTGGAGATTCGGTCGTGATGACCGGACGGTTCTGGCCGTCGGAGTCCGTGGGCGCACATTGGGGAATGTTCCCGATCGGCCCGGTACTCGACGCATGGGGATTCCGCATCCCGGAAGAGGCGATCATCCACGGCGTTTCGGAGGTTCCGATTCGGCATCGGGCCGGAGATCGAGTCGCTCAGGGGGATGCCTCTACCCATAAGGATGAGGGCAATGTAACCGGCGCCGGCACAGGGACGGGCTCCCCCGCCAATGCTTGTGAGAGCTCAGCGGTCGACGAAGCGAAGCTGGTGCAGATCATCCGCGACGCCCAACGCGACTTCTTCATCCATCTGGGCGGAGCCGAGGATTGCGACTTAGCCAGCAGACCCGAAGCTGAATCGATGATTGCCGCACTTCGCCCCTACTTCCGCACAACGGAGCCGTTGTCGGTATCGTTGGAGAAGTGTCTTAAGGCCATGCGCGAAGCACGCCCATCACGAGTTGTTACTTTCCAAAAGGTTGAACAAAGAGGCGGCGATGAGCCAGTAATCACTCATGAAAAGGTGGAATACCTGATAACGGACGAAAGTAAGGCAAAAGCCGTCCTAGACGCAGCGGAGGTGTCGTATGTCGACTGATGAAAAGGCACAAGCGTTCGAGACGTTCAAGCGTGGCCAAGTAGGCAGGAACACCAATATCTGGGGGCTGAAGGACGTGCAGGACGCATTTACCGCGGGCCGCGAATACGAAGCCGCCAAAGCTCAGCAGCCGGTTGAGCTGCCGCCAGCAACCCTTGAGACTGTTAGATATGCCCTTATTAAAGACCTCGAAAGTGTAAAAACCACTTTTGATAGGCACCCCGTGAAACAAGCCGCTATGGTGATGGTCAATAATTGCATGGTGGACGAGTGCATACGAATTGTGAATCGCTATGCCGACGCACTCAAGGCATCTCAAGAAAAAGCACCCAAGCGGGAACCCCTTGAGCCTGACATGGCCGCTTGGCTAGAGGCCAAGAAAATAGCGGAGCAGATCGCCAAGCTAATCCCGCCAGATCCAGAGGCCATTGGAAGGGATGATGGGGGGCACCCAGAATACGCCAATGATGCAGACCACGGCGATGCGTGGCTGACCTTTGAGGTAAATAGACTGCTCGGTCTTATTCACACACAACTTGAGGCGACCACTCAAATAGAAGTCGAGCAGCCGGTTGAGTCGTCGCCGCTGACCCTTGAGCAAGTGTGGCCGTGTGGTGAAGCGGAGGTGGAAGCGTTCAAGACCGGGGAGCCGTTCCCTGATATTGAGCGTCTTATCCGTGCGTACACAGGATGCACGTTCGGCGAATCTGCGCAACTAGGGTCCGCTCTACGCCCTTACTTGCAGCAACCCGAGCGGGAATGGGGTGATCTTGTAGAAAAGGTGGCAAAAATTGCGGCCTTTAATGATTACCACGAGAATGGGCTGGAAACACTATTTCTATTAACCGACGTCATGTATGCGCGTAATCGGTGGCCAGATTATATGAACGGCGCAAAGAAATGCGTCGATGCGTTAACCCGTATAGAAAGCCAGCAACTATGACTCGCCCCGTCTTCTTCCTTCAAGAGACCGCCGATGGCTCCCGCTTCTGGGACGGCAAGCTCCATCCCGGCAACGTGCTGATGGAGGTGACGAGGCGTAAGCCGTTCGCGCAGGTCGCGTCAGAGGAGCCGAAGAACATCCGTGATCAGGCATGACCGGCGAAACCCCACCCTTCACCGAAACCGGCGACACCTTCTTCGATGGCGTCCTCTTCGCGGTTGTCACGGCGATCTACCTCGGCGCTGCTGCGATCGGGAGCCACGTGCTGATCGAGCGGTTTCGCAGGAAGGACGCCGAGAAGGCTGAAGAGGTGGGGCGATGAAACGCCGGCTGCACCTCGTCGCTATCGTGGCCCTGGTCGTACTGGATCTCGCCTTTGCCGCCGCGCTCTACGACTTGCTGCGGCCAGACCTGCCGTTCCCCGCTGGCCGTGAGACTCCGGCGGTGGACGGTGGGGAATTCTGGTGGCTGACGACGGGGTAATCGAAAGGGTTGCGCGAAACCGCGACGTGTGGCAGAAATGAACGCGGCCCAGGGTGTTCAAGCACCAGATGGGCCGCTGACCACAAGCGAACGGAACTCGCCCATGACTGAAGACGAATCAAGCACATTCTCACTGACAGCGCAAGCACAACGGAAGCGTGTCCGCCGACCGACAAGGCGATGCGAGTACCCCGACTGCGGCGAATGGGCGTGGGCACGGGGTTTCTGCGGGTCGCACTACCAGAAGATGAAGCGCGAGGGCAACTTGCCGACGGTGAGGATCGTTGGCGACCTTTATGCCCGCTTCGATGCCAGCTACACGGTGAGCTCAGAAAACGGCTGCTGGGAGTGGACCGGCTGGATTCACCCGAAGGGCTACGGGATTCTTCCGGTCGGCGAAAAAGCGAAGAAGCTCCGGGCGCACCGCATCTCATACGAGCGGTTCATTGGCCCGATCCCTGAAGGGCAGATGGCGCTTCACCGCTGCGACAACAGGAAGTGTGTGAACCCCGAGCACGTCTTCCTCGGGGACAATGGCGCGAACATTCGGGATTGCGTTGAAAAGAGACGGCACGGAGCACAAACCGGCACCAGTTACCTCAAGATAACGCGTCCGATGGCAGCGACGATCCGAGTGCTATTCGCTCGCGGTCAGCACTCGATGGTTGCCCTCGCGCTGATCTATGGCGTCGATCATCGCACCATCAGTAACATCCTAAACGGACGGTCGCATTTGCGATGACCGGATGAGTTGTACGGTGCAAGTCACCCCGGATTCACCCCGAGCACTGCACGGGAGAGAAGTGTGAATAAATTCTAAACTGCCCCCCTCCCCACGCTCCGCCCTCACTCCTTGTTCGCCTTCAGGAACGCCACCACTGCTTTTCGGAACTCCGGCGTCATGAACGTGCCCCCGTGATCGCCCTTATCGACGACCACCTCGCCAGCCTTCGGCAGCACCTTCTTCGCCGCCGCGATGCCGTCCTTCAGGAACTTTGCTTCCAGGCTCCCGTAGACGAACTGGACCGGCACCTTCGCGGCCTTCAGTTCCTCTTCCTTCACGACCAGATCCGGGAAGCTCCGCAGCACGGCGGCGAGCGCCTTCTGGTCCTTCCCCTTGAGGAACAACTCGCTGAACGCCGCGGCCTCTTCGGCAGTCGGCGGCTTCTGGCCCTCGGGGGTCAGCGCCGTGATGAGCGGCGTGATCCCCTTGCCCTTCTCCAGCGATTCGATCGTCGCGGTGAGCACCGGGGCTTCACCGACCTGCGGAAGTAACGGAGACGCGCCGCCGAACGTCACGCTGAGCAGCCGGTCGGGGTGGGACGCCAGCAGCTTCCCGGCGATCATCGCCCCCATCGAGTACCCGACGACATGCGCCTTCTTCACCTTCGCGTTATCGAGCATGCGGACCACATCCTCGGCCATCTCCTTGCCGTACTTCTTCGTGTCGTGCGGCTTGTCGCTCTTGCCGTGCCCCCGGAAGTCCATCGCCAGGACGCGGTAGTCCTTCAGGGAGGTGATGAACTGGGTCGGGGCGAGCGGCATCTTGGTCCACATCTCCTCGGACGACGCGCTGAACCCGTGGAGCAGGACGACGGCCTCGCCCTTGCCCTCGTCAAGGTAGGCGATCTTCGTCCCGTTCGAGTCGAAGGTCTTCTCCTCTGCCCGGACTGCGGGCGAGAAGAGGGCGAACGCTAGAACTGCGACGGCGTACCGCATGACGTGCTCCTGTGGGTTCTCGATTCAGGGTACGGCGGCGGGAGCGCCGGGGCGATGCTGACCTTCGCTACCCGTATACGACCGCGCAGCCGTGCTGCACGCTGAGCCGGAACGCCTCGAACATCGACAGCCAGACCTTCCGCTCGATCCAGTACGGGTGCGCCTCGTCGGCCTCCTTCGCGATGACCTGTGCCGCCTCGTCCGACAGTTCCCGGCCCTCCAGCGGGATGCCGAGCAGCGGGGCGGTCCGCACCAGATCCGCGAGCGCGTTCTGGCTCGACCCGAGGAGGCGTCCGTGCAACTCGCCAGCTTTGTCAGCGATGATGTCCTCGAAGTCGATCGGCACGAAGTACCCCTCGGTGTCCGAGTGGCAGATCAGGTGGGATTCGGCGAACGTGTACAGCTCGGCATCGACCCGCTTGTCCTTGTACGGGTTCGCGCCCTCGGGGAGTGGGTGGAACTCGCCGGGGGCCTGCCGTGCGAACGCGACGGCCCGGTGCAGGTACGGGGTCCAGGCGTACGGGAACGAGATCAACTGCCCGCGGTAGGGAAAGTCGGGCAGAACTTCGGGCTCGACGTGGGGCGGCAGCCCGTTCTCGGCGAGCACCCGGTTGACGTGGTGGAACTGCTCGCGGTGGTACCCCACTGCCTCGGGATCCGGGTCGTCAACGGCAAGGACGCCGACGCAGATGGCGAGTGACATTCCTTCCTCCTCAGCGGTCGGCAGCTGGTTGATTAATACGACCCGCCCTGAACCGCTCTCCTACTCCTGCTCACGCTTTTCCGGGAACAGCAGGTAGTACCCCTCCCGCACACGAGAGTCGAACGCCTCCTCGTCCGCTTCGAATAGTTCGGCCTGCTCGTGCAGCCCGTAGCGGTTCAAGATGTCGATCACCATCATCTTCTCGATCTTGCCGAGCAGTTCACCCGCCCGCTCCGCCAAAGGCAGATACCCTTCCGGCCACTCATCCTCATCGAGTTCGTGGAGGTCTTCGATCCCGGCGGCAGCGAGGATACGGTCCATCTCCTCGTTCAGCTTCCCTAACTCGCCGGTTTTCCCGGCAGCGAACAGTGCGGTCTGTGCCGCCCCGCGTGCCCCGCCCCCGCCGAGACGGAACGCGACATCTGGGTGGATCGTCGGGATTGTCAGGGCGAGGCACCCCATGACCATCTCGGCGTGCATGAACTCGGCACACCGCTCGGCGGTCATGTCCTCTTCGGCGGTCTCGTAGAAGGCGACTGTCTGTTTTCTCGCGGTCTCGTACCGCACAAGGGCGTCGATCACGTCTCCCCCAGCGGTATCCTCCTCGATCCGCTCTCTGGGGATCACCATGAACAGCTTGAACGCCTCGGACGCTAGATCGGGCGGAACCACGCTTCGTCTCCTCGGTGAGTGCGTGGGACATTCTACCCGGCTGGCGAATGCGGCGTGACCCCAGTAGCCAACTGTACGCCGGTTCGCTGACTGATCTCACTTCGCGCCCTCCCCATCCCTAAAATTCCCTCTCCCCGAAGCCCCGCTCGCCTTCCTTCGCGATTCCTAAAACTGCCCCTGCCCGAAATCTCCCCGCACCGCCGCATGGACACCCACTCCATCCACCTCCGCCCCGTCTTCGTCGTCATGGCGATGGGCTGCTCCGCCCTGTTCCTCCTCGGCCCGCTGGCCGTCGCCGTGGTGGTCATCATCTTCGCCCCCCCCGAACGTGAGCATGTACCTCGCGCCGGGAGCGATCCTGTTCTTCGCCGTAATGCTCTGGGCGATGTCGTCGAGCGTGCAGTGGGTCGAGTTGGACGACGGCGTGCTGCGCGCCCGCAGACTCCTGACTCGGCGGATCGTCGAGCACCGAGCCGCGGACATCGTCGCGGTGAAGCCGCTGAACTCGACCTACATGGGGCCGATGGAAAATGCGCTTGCGGACGCCTTCATGGGGACATCGAACCGGGGCTACGAGCTGCGGTTCCGGGACGGGTCGAAACTCGGGCTAGTGCGGGGCGACATGAAAGGGTTAGACGAGTTCCTGAAGGTGCTCGCGGCGGAGATCGCTGCGCGGTGCGGGCCGCTGGACGGGACGTGAGCTAGTCCTTAACCAAGTGTGATCTCAGCCGTATCTTTTGGCGATCATGCCAAAAAGCTCGAAATCCTCAGCGGTTTCCGGGGTTTGTGAATGTAGACGCATCTCACTCGCCCGGACCGCCGCAAGGATTTCGAGTGAAGCCGATTTTCCGCTCCTGGTTCCGCGCACGCCAGTCCCGAATCCAACGCCGACTCGACAAGAGCAAGGACACCGCCACCTCCCGGCCCGTCTTCTCGGCCCGCATCATCGACTACGACGTTTCTCACCGCGACCGAGCCATTGCCCACGGCGGCATCGGGGCCATCCACATGCTCGCCCACCGACTCGGCCTGCCCCAGGCCATCGACGAACGCCTTCACCTGCTCAAGGTTCATTTGCCCTATCACGAGTCCGACCACGTCCTCAACATCGCGTACAACCCCTTGTGCCACGGCACCTGTCTCCAGGACCTCGACCTGCGGCGCAACGACGACGCGTTCCTTGATGCCTTGGGCGCACACCGCATCCCCGACCCCACCACCGCCGGGGACTTCTGTCGCCGCTTCGCCCGGTCCCACATTGATGCTCTCCACGACGCCATCGACGTGGCTCGGCGCAAGGTCTGGGACGAACAACCCGCGTCCTTCTTCGATCGGGCCACGATCGACATGGACGGCACGATGGTCGAGACCACGGGCGCGTGCAAGGCCGGCATGGACATCGCGTACGATGGCACCTGGGGCTATCACCCGCTGGTGATCAGTCTGGCCGAGACCGGCGAAGTATTGCGACTCTTGAATCGCTCGGGCAACCGGCCCTCGCACGAGGACGCCGCCGGTCAAGTGGATCACGCCATCTGGTTGTGCCTGCGAGCCCGGTTTCGGCGCATCGTCCTGCGTGGCGACACCGACTTCTCCCAGACCCAACATCTCGACCGCTGGCACGCGTTGCCGGGCGTCCACTTCATCTTCGGCTATGACGCCCGATCGAACCTCCAGGACCTCGCGGACGCACTACCGGATACGGCCTGGGAGCCGTTGTCTCGTCCGGCCCGGTACGCGGTGAAGACGCAACCGCGCACGCGCCCGGAGAACGTGAAGGACCGGATCGTCCGGGCACGCGGGTTCGACATCTTGTGGCTGAAGTCGGAGGAGGTGGCGGAGTTCGAGTACCGGCCCTCCGCGTGTGCGAACCCGTACCGCATGGTCGTGGTGCGCAAGAACATCTCCAAGGAGAAAGGCGAACAGGTTCTGTTCCCCGAGGTGCGATACTTCTTCTACCTCACCAACGACCGGGACGCGACGCCGGCGGGGATCGTGTTCGAGGCCAACGACCGGTGCAACCAAGAGAACCTGCTGGCCCAGTTGCACGGCGGTGTGCGGGCGCTCGCGGCTCCGGTGAACACGTTGGAGAGCAACGGGGCGTGGATGGTGATGACGTCCCTGGCATGGACCCTGAAGGCGTGGTGGGCGCTGATGCTCCCGGTGTCGCCGGGCCGCTGGCAGGCCCAACACCGCGACGAGAAGAACCGGGTGCTGCGATTGGAGTTCAAGGCGTTTGTGAACGCGTTCGTGACGATCCCGTGTCAGGTGCTCCGAACCGGTCGCCGGTTGGTGTTACGAGTGCTGGGGTGGAACCCATCCCTGATGACGTTCTTCCGGCTGGTCACGCGGTTGCGTGAGTAAGAGTCGCAAAACCGAAGTCGGGATCCGGATGTCCCGATCCGTGACGGCACCACGAGCGACGGCGCAGGAAGGAGAGGCGGACGGGAAACGCGATCACCGAAGACGCCAAACGGACCGAGGACGGCACCGTCGAGGGATCGCGTTGACTCTGTCCGGGCAAGAAACTCCAGGAAATACTCGTTGGGATTCGCTTGTTTAAGGGCTAGTAGGGCGATTTGCCTTCGAGTTACCGCTGGTCATGTTCCGCCCGGTGGAGGAGAATGGTGCTTTTAAGACTACCGGAGCGCACCGTGGATCTGTTGGCTATGGAGAAGCAAAATCGGGACGAAGAGGAGCGTCACACATTCGAGGTCTTCAGCTCGGGGGTTGACCTGCGTGGGAACTGCTTCCGGTCTTTGTTCGACGTGGACCAGTACCGTTTTTTCACCTGCGACGATTTGCGGACCATCGCCGGGGAGAAGATCATTCGGGGCAAGCGCCCGAAGCACGAGGAAGAGATGGACGAAGCGGCGGGCGTTTACGTGTTCACCAGCCTGACCGAGAAACTGGTGCTGAAAGTGGGGAAGGCTGTAAACCTCCGGCAGCGAGTCGGAGTCGAGCATCTTCGCGACCGCAACACACTCTCAGCCGCTACGATCCGTGAATACTACAGCCGTCGGGAGGGCACATGGCCTGATCACTTGTTCGATGACCAAGTCACGCTCTGCACCTTCCGGATGACCAACGCGCCGGAAAAACTGCTCTTCTCGGCCGAGTTGTACCTTCAGGCGAAGTTGGGACACGTGTTGCCGTGACAAGTCAGTGGGGTGGCCTCGGCAGGGGTGAGGGGGATGAGGGAGAGACACATCAGAACAGCCGCAATTGAATGCCCTTCCTGACCCGGTGTGTGAACCGAACGGGCGGCTTGCCATCATCATCCGACGGTGTGTCATCCGGCTTCTCTTCAGGCTTCGCCTCTTCGGGTGGTTTCTCCTCGGGCTTCGGTTCTTCCGCTGGCGCCGGGGGTTCCTCAACCTTCGGCTCCTCGACCGGTTTCCGGCGAATCGGTTCGGCCTTCTTCACGGCCCTGACCCGTGCCGGTGCCGCCTCGATTGCGTGTGCAGCTTTCAACGCCTTGATCTGCTCGGCCAGTTCCCCGGATGTCGGTTCGCCCTCGGCGGGGGTGCCGGACAGCGCCGTCTTCAGCCGGTCGCGCAGTGCGGTCAGCTCGTCGGTATACGCCGTGTGCTTGAACGGGCGCCCCAGCCGGGCCTCGTAGTCGGCGAGCTGGTTACGGGCCAGCGTAAGATCCTGCCGGGTCACATCGATCCGCTCCTCGTAGGACGTGGCGAGCCGCCCCAGCGCGTTCATCACCGCCCGCGGGCCTTGCGATTCCTTCGAGAGCATGGTCGTGCGGTAAGACTCACCCTCAAGGTACACGTCCGCCGCGCTGCCGGGGTGGCGCTCGATCCCGAACGTCAGGCCGCGATACTTCCCGACCGGGAACTGGCGGCGATGGTCCACGAAATCCGGGATACGTGTCAGCGCCGCTCCAAATGCGGGCTCGTTGGGTGCAAGATTTCGGCCGCCGACGGTAACGATCCCGGCATCTCCGCCGGATACGGTCTTCCAGTCTGCTTCGAGTGCCGCGAGCCGCTTCTCCATCCGGTCGATGTTCTGTGGCAACTCGCGCAGGTTCTTCCGGGCGAGGTACTGCTCGTCGGCGTGGTTCCTTCGGAGCACCCCGAGCCGCTGCAGCTCGGCGTCGGCTTCTGCGAGCGTGAGCACCGCGGGATTCCCTGACGCGATGGCCTTCACCTCGGCATAGCTCAGCTCCTGGCCGCCAACGTCTTCCGCGCGCCGGACGCCGGATTCGCCGGTCATGATCTGCGAGATGAACCTCGCTTTCGTCTCCAGCGCCTGCCACATGTAGGCGTCGAAGCTCCCTTCCGTGACGTAGCGATAGATCGAAACCTCTGCGTTCGTGTTGCCCTGCCGGAGGATGCGGCCGTCCCGTTGCTCGACCTCGGCCGGCTTCCACGGTGCGTCGAGGTGGTGCATCGCGATCAGCCGCTTCTGCACATTGGTCCCGGTCCCCATCTTCGACGTGGAACCGATCAGCACCCGGACCACGCCATTGCGGACCTTCTCGAACAGCGCCTGCTTCTTGGCGTCGGAGTCGGCATCGCCCATTACTGCTATCTGCTCGCGTGGGATACCACGGGCGACGAGCTTGCGCGTCACCTCTTCGTAAGCCGAGAAGCCCCACGACGTGGGATTGACGCCCATGTCGGAGAAGATCATCTGCGTGCTGCGGGCCGGTGCCGTTCGCTCCCAGATGGCGAAAACGTTCTCCACGAGGGCGTTGATCTTCGAGTCGGGGAAATCGGGAGCCGACGCCGAGAGCATGCGGGCATCGAGGGCGAGCTTCCGGCCATCGGTCGTGATCGCCAGTGCGTTGTCCTCTCGCGGATCGACCTTCTGGGTGCGGATGCGCTCGTACCGCGCGACCAGCTCGTCCTGCAACCGCTGCTGCTCGTCCGACATCGGGCAGGCAACGATGTGGGGCTTACCACCTTCCAGCTTGGGTGTGGGCAGGTTCAGCATTTCCGCGGTCTGGACATCGGCTGGCTGGCGGAACATCTGCTGGAGTTCTGGCAGGTTCACGAACTTGGCGAACCGGCTGCGCGGCTTCAGAGACTTCCCATCGGGGCTGATCTCCATAGTCTCGACGACTTCGCCGAATGTCGCCGCCCATGCGTCGAAGTGCTCGATCCCGCGGGACCGCAACCCGTCGGGGTCGAGGAAGCGTTGCATCGTGTAGAGTTCGACCAGCGTGTTGCTGATTGGCGTGCCGGTGGCGAAGGTCAGGCCGTGGCCGGGATGCTGCTCGTGGAGGTAGCGGGCCTTCATGAACAGATCGAACGCTCGTTCGGAACCGCCGGACTGAATCCCCGCGACGCGGTCCATCTTCGTAGGCGTCTCTAGGTTTTTGAAATAGTGTGCTTCGTCGATGAAAATGTGATCCACGCCCAGCTCATCGAACACCAACCCGTCATCCTTCTTGTCGCTGGCGAGCAGGTCTTTCAGCTTCCCCTCGCGCGCGGCCTTCTGCTTCTCGATCGTCTTGATGATGTTCCGGTTATTCCCCTTCTCGGCGGCGCGGTCGATGAGCAACTGGTCGTATTCAGCGATCTGCTCGCGGAGGAATTTCTCCTGATAGTCGCGTGACATCCCTATGCGCTCGAAGCTCGAATGGGTGACGATGATCGCGTCCCAATCCCCACTGGCGATCTTCGCGGTTAGGTATTTCCGGCGATCCTTCGTGAAGTCGTCCTTCCCGGCCACGAGCAACTTCGCGTTGGGGTAGAACTGCTGGAACTCTCGGGCGAACTGTTCGAGGAGATGGTTGGGGACCGCGATCAGGCTCTTCTTCGCTAGCCCCGCCTGCTTCAGCTTCATTGCTCCGGTTGCCATAGCGCCCGTTTTTCCAGCGCCAACCGTATGAGCAAGCAGGGTATTCCCGCCCGACATGATTCGCCACACAGCGTCCTTTTGGTGCTGGCGTAGCGTATACGCCTGCGACATCCCCGGGAAATCGAGATGCGAGCCGTCGAACTGGCGCGGGCGCAGGTTGTTGTAGGTGTCGTTGTACGTCCGCACCAACCGCTCGGTGCGGTCCGGGTCGGCGAAGATCCAGCCGCGGAACTGCTCCTTGATCTGCTTCTGCTTTTCCTTCGCGGCTAGCGTGGCCTCCTGGTTCACGACCCGCTTGTCGGAGTCGTCGGGGTCCGGATCGTAGATGACGGGGGACTTCATGTTGAGAGCGAGGTCGAGCAGCCAGATGCCGCTGGCCCGCTGGGTGCCGTAGTCGGTGGTGACCGCGACGGACCGCTCGGCCGAGTAGTCACCCTGCACGGACCACACCGCGTCTTTCGCCAGATGGCCGACGGTCATTGACGACGCGGGAACCTGGAACAGATGAGCCGCGAAGGCCTGAATGTCGGAAGCGGGAATCCACGGGGCGCCGAGGTTGGCGTCAATGTCGCCCGGCAGCACGTCCTCGGGTTGCACGGCACGGAGGGCGTCGATGTTGCGGGTGATCCCGCCTTTCTCGGCAGCAATGAGCTTCGCCCGGACGTTACCCGACAGGTACGCGTCGGCGGTCTCCCAGTGATTCGATTCGGGGTCGCGGTAGATCAGGTCGCCCAGCTCGGCGATGACCTTCTCCTCCGGCTTGCCGTAGAGCTTCGCGATGTACGGCAGGTCCACCGTGCCGCGGTGGTCGAGGGAGACGAGCAACCCCTCCTCGGCGCTGGTGACGGTCGTGATCGGCGGCGTTTTCCCGACCACGTCCTTGAGCATGATCGGGGCCTTCTTCGCCTCGCCGGTCTCCTCGTCGTACTCCTCCAGCGCCATGACCAGCATCGCGTCCGGGTCTTCCCGGAACTTCACAAGGTTGGGCATCCGGCGGATCGTCGTGCCGTCGCTCGTCTCGGAGAACGTCGTCTTGTTGATCGGCCCGTAGGCGGATTTGAAAGTGTCGTAGGCCAGGTTCAGCTTCCGGCGGGCTTCGTTGCGTGCGGATTCAGGCCAACCCTCGTTTTGGGAACGCAGGACATACCGGGCCTTATCCCGCAGCTCGATCAGATGGCCAAGCCGTCGGCCGACCAGCCCGCCATTGGCCCAGAGTTCACCGCCACCGTAGACGACGGGCGAGGATTGCCCGTCCATGAGTTGGTGGATGCGGCGCTCGTGGACGAAGAAGCTGCCCTCGGTGACGTGGGGATCGGGGGGAGGGGGAACGAAGGCCGTGCGCGCGGAATCGCCGGTTTTGGGCTTTTCGTCGTCCGAAGCGTCTGGAAACGCTGGCGTTTGTGGCGCGCGCTGAAATCGCTCCACCGCCTGCTTCAACTGCTCGGCAAGATCGCCGTTCGACAGGACCGAGTACCCCTCGCCGTAAAGGGAATCCTTCCCGCTGTACGTCCCCAGCACCATCTCGGGGTGCGCCTTGAAGTAGTGGTTGATCGGCAGCGATCGGCCGTCGACCTCGGTCAGCTCGGCCTTCAGCCATTCGGGATCGGCATGACGGGCTGGCTCACCGGGGCCGCGCTTCCGCAGGAAGACGATGTCCGTGACAACCGCCGTCCCCTCGCGTTTGAACGCATCCGACGGCAACCGAATGGCGCCGAGGAAGTCGGCCCGGTCGCCGAGATACTCCCGGCTCGCGGCGTTCTGCTTGTCGAGTGTGTAATGAGACGTGACCAGTGCCAGCACGCCGCCGGGCTTCAGTGAGTCAACTGACTTGGCGATGAAGTAGTCGTGCAGCGCGAACTTCTGGCCGTGGTGGTCGAGGTTCAGGTTCGCGAATGGGACGTTTCCGATCACCGCGTCCAGTTGGGGCAGCTTGGTCCGCTGGAAGTCCTCGATGCGGATGTCCTGATCCGGGTGCAATGCCTTTGCGATTCGTCCCGAGATGCTGTCCTGCTCGACGCCGATGAACCGCTTGCCGGGCCGGATGAAATTCCCGATCCCGGCGCCCGGCTCCAGAACGACCGCGTTCTCGGGCACGCCGAGACGGTCGAGGGCGGAGTGCATCGCCGTGATGACGGTTGGGGAGGTGTAGAACGCGTTGAACGTGGTCCGCTTCGCGCTGTCGTACTCGTCCGGGGGGAGTAGATCCTTGAGCGCTTCGCCGATCGGCCGCCACGACTCGTCCTTGTAGACGCCCGAGACGGGGTTCGGAAAGATCGAGAGGGCGACAGGGCCGAATCCGCAGAACTTGCCGAGAGCTTCCCGCTCCGTCGGGGTCGCGGGTGTGCCGCGCTGCTCGACCTGGTGAAGCGTGCGGATCGCGGCGATGATGTCGCGGGCCTTGCCCTTCTCGCCGCTGGAGATCGGGGGACCGCGGACGACTTCCGGGACGGGTTCGGGGCTGGACTTCACACGCTCGACGAATGACGTGGCTGGAGGATTAGAACCGCCGACACGTTCGGCGAAGGTGGGTTGCTCGTCTGGTTCGTCGTCGAAAAGGGAACGCCCTGCGGGCCGCTTGGCGGGGCGGCGGGTCATGCGGCGAGTCCTATGGCTTTGGCGATGGCGGCACGGGCCTCTTCCCAATAGTCACCGCTCAAATGTGGTGTGGCATAAGAGATTGCGTCAGCGTCTTGCAATATGGCTTGCAACGCCCCCAGCAGATCCGGAGCGGCGGCGATCAGGCGGGCGTTGGCTGCGCATTCATCAGCACTTAACGTCATCCTTAAAGGTTTGCAGTCAAACAGGGCGCGAAAGCTTTCCTTGCTCGCGATAACCGTGCTGCCGTTGGCTTCCCAAGTACCGGGCGTGTGGCTTGCTTTCTGTTTCGTTCCGTGTTTTATATCGGTCATAATCTCAACTCATCCTTGAGGTTAAAGAGGTGGGTGACAGTCTCCGCTGTCACCCATTTTCGTATCACGCTGCGGGTGGTCCCGCAAACGGTTTCAACTCACCTTCTGCTCGGACTCCTTGCGGCCCTTCGCGTCGGCTCGCTTCTGCATCCTGATCCAGTCGTAAGCCTCGCGGAGTAGTTCCGCCATGGCCAATAGATCGTCGGTGTTGAGCGAGTCGGTTTCCTTCCAGGTGTCGTCACCCTGCTTGTAGGATCGCTGGGGCGTCGCGGTGTAGTAGGTCTGACCGCTGGTACTGGTGTTGCGCCAAACGACCACTTGCAGGCATCCGTCGCGGAATTTAATTGCTGGTGAAGACATGTTCTTTCTCCTTTTATTTCGGGACACGACCATCGTGTCCTTGTGGGTCAGCGCCCGCACCGGCCGGCGCCGTGAGCTCTTGCGACGGGCAAGCAGAGAATTGGGGGCAACCTTCAGGGGGAACCGATTCTCTGCTTGCCCGGCACGGCTGCCGGTGCAGCTTCCCATGACAAGGACTTGGACGTGATCGGATGAAGCGAAGAACACTACAGCCGTTCCAGCACATCGATTTCACGACTTGCACTGCACTGGACAGTTGCGCGGTTTGGCAGACGCGTATAGGATTCCGCAACCAACTCGGGGTTGCCGTTGATACGCACAAACTGGATGACCAGCGCCGCCGCCGCGAAGAGCTACTATCGCAGCACCGATTACTACTCGACGTCTCCGGGCCAGTGGCTCGGCAAAGGTGCTGAACTCCTTGGCCTGACCGGAGCAACGTCCCCAGAGCAGTTCGATTCCCTCGCCGACAATCTCGATCCCCGCACCGGGAAAGACCTGACCGTCGGCGGCTCACGCGAGAACCGTCGCGTCGGTCTCGACATGACGTTCAACTCCACGAAGTCGGTCGGCATCGCGCGCGAACTCGCGGGCGCGGGCAACGCAGGTGACCCTCGCATCGAAGCAGCTCACCGCGAAGCCGTCGCGTACACGATGGGCTACGTCGAGAAGGACATGCAGGCCCGCGTCCGAGTTGGCGGTGCCAACGGCAATCGCACGACGGGGAACATGGTTGCGTACCGAGTCACCCACCGCGACACCCGCATCAGCGCCGAAGACCAGCGCCCGGACATGTCGTTGCACGATCATGTCTTTGTTTTTAATGCAACTTTTGACCCTGTTGAAGACAAGTGGAAGGCAGCGGAGATCGGCGAGATCAAGCACGACTCGCCGTGGTTCGAGGCAATTTACCACAACCGCTTGGCAGCGAACCTCCGCGACCTGGGCTACGGCATCCGGCGTGAGGGGAAGGCGTTCGAGGTTGCAGGCATCTCTCGCGAGATGATCGACAAGTTCTCCCGCCGCCGGAACTACATCAAGATGGTGGCCGAGAAGCTCGGCATCACCTCACCGGGTGCGATGGCGAAGCTCGGCGCGACGACGCGGCTCGGCAAGGCGAAGGAACTCGCAGACGACCTGAACGGGTACTACGTCAGCCGGCTGACTCAGCCGGAACGCCAGCAGCTTGCCGGGCTGGAGGGCTTGCCGTCTTACGCGTCGAACGAGCGGGATGCCGTCCAGTTCGCAATGGGTCACCTGTTCGAGCGGCGCAGCGTGGTCGAGGACCGCAAGCTCTACGAGACGGCCATCCGCCACGGGATCGGGTCGGTGACGCCGGAAGGGGTGATCGAGGAAGCGAAGCGTCAGGGCGTGCTGCTGAAGAACGGCGAAGCCACGACGAAGGACGTGCTGGGAGAGGAGAGCCGCATCATCGCCTTTGCTCGTGATGGCAGGGGGACGATGCGGCCTCTCGGGAAGCAAATTGAGCGGCGCGGGAGCGAGGTTGCCACACTCTCCGCACTAGGTCAACAAAAAGGCCGCCCCGACGAATCGAAGCGGCCTGCCGCCGGGCAGGGGATTGCTCCCCATGATGCAAGTCCGCTGCATCTCCAGCGGCCTGATACTGCCACACTCTCCCCCGAACGGCAAGCGAAAGCTAAGCCTGTACAATCCGGTTCGTTAGCATCACCAATCACCCGCCTTAAAGTAGACAATCTCTCTGCCGAACAATCCGCCATGGTCAATCACGTCCTCGGCTCCCCCGACCGCGTCGTCCTGGTCATCGGTGACGCTGGAACGGGGAAAACGCACGCGGTGAAGTCGGCGTTCGCGTCCATCGACCGCGCCGTAGAAATCCTCGCTCCCGGTGCCGAGGCCTCACGCGGTGTCCTCCGCCGGGAGGGCTTCAGCCGCGCCGATACGGTGGCCTCGTTCCTCGCGAGCGAGGACCGGCAGGCTGGGGTTGCGAATGGCGTGATCTGGGTCGATGAAGCTGGGCAACTCCCGATCCGCGATCTTTCCCGGCTCGTGGATGTGGCCAAGGACCAGAACGCCCGCCTCGTGCTTCAGGGTGACCCCAAGCAACATCGCTCCGTGGCTCGCGACGGTGACATGCTCAACGTGCTGCAGGAGTTCGCCGGGCTTCCCGTGGGCCGCCTGAAGGACATCCGCCGCCAGCACGGCCAGTACAAGCAGGCCGTGGCCGCGCTCGCCGAGGGTGACATTCTCGACGGGTATGATAAGCTCGTCGGACTCGGCTGGGTGAAGGAGGTCGATGGCGACAAGCCCTTGGTGGACGACTACCTCGCTGCGGTGCATTCCGGCAAGTCAGTGCTGGTCGTGGCGCCCACGCATGTCGAGGGTGAACGCATCACCGAAGAGATCCGCGAACGGTTAAAGGAAGACGGGAGACTGAAGGGTGAGGAGAGGGATTTCGTACAGCTTCGGGCTCTGGGTTGGACGGATGCTGAGAAGGGCGATGTCGCGCGGTACGACGGCACCGAGGTGTTGCAGTACCACCGAAACAGCGGAACTTTTAAGGCGGGTGACCGCGTTAGAATCGCAAGTTGGAATCCTAAAGATCGGCTTGGCAAGCCTGAATATTTCTCTGTCCTCTCTGAGCAAACCGTCCGGCTCGCGGAAGGCGACGCCATCCGCATCACCGCCAACGGCAAGGACATCACCGGAACCCACCGCCTCGACAACGGCAGCCAGTACACGGTCGCGGGGTTCACGAAAGAAGGCGACATTGCACTGAACAACGGCTGGGTCGTCTCGAAGGCATTCGGCCATCTCACTCACGGCTACGTCGCCACGTCCCACGCTTCGCAGGGAAAGACGGTTGACCGCGTGCTCATCGCGATGGGGAGCAACTCCGTCCCGGCGATCAACTCCGAGCAGTTCTACGTGTCAGTGTCCCGCGGTCGGGAGAAGGCAACGGTGTACAGCGACCTCGCCGCCGAGCAGCTCCGCGCCGCGATCCAGCGTCACGACGCGCGGAAGTCGGCGACCGAACTCATGACGCCGAAGCCGAAACGGAAGCGAACGATCCGCGAGCGCACGCACTCGCTGGTGAAGCGGGTGAAGGACACTTACGAACGATTGCGCGACCGCGCCGCGGCTGCTATCACGGAACGGCAACCAGAGAGGGAGATCGCGTATGTCGGCCGATAAAGGCGGGAGTTTGAAGGACATTCTGAACGGCAGACCGGGAAAGACCGACCCGGCAGTTCCCGAAGACGAAGAGGAAAAGGAACTCCGGCAGGACGTCGGTCCGTGCGGCTGGGTGTGGGCGAAGGGCTGCAAGGCGCTGGACATCGAACGCGGCGGAAAGGAGCCGGTCGTATCGCTTCAGTACGTTTATTTGGGGGTGCTGTCCGAGTTCTCGCCTGGCAAGTTCTGGGTGTTATTCGTCGGCCTGCAAAGCTGGAAGGTCACTGTCGAGGGCCGGAATCTGCGCCCGCTGTACGATCGACTGAACGATCACTGCCTGCGCCGCATCCGGCAAGCGGATCGGGACTTCGGCGGCGAAGAGGGAAAGCCGTTCGTGACGAAGATCGAGGTCACGGACGTGACGCCGCGCGAGCGGGAGTAGATCTGTGGCCGACCGTCGCTAGAATCGAAGTCGAGGCTCAGATGCCGAAGGCAGCACGAGTCGATTACAGCGGGACTGCGATTGTGCGGATTCGTGAGGGACATTCGATGACACTCGTCAACGCGATTGCCACGACAGAGGCGCTGGTTCTCGCCGCAGACAAGAGGGTGCGGAAGAAGAAGAACACCTATGAGGACACGGTTACCAAAATTGTGAAGTTGAGCAATGCGGCGCTTGGCACTGCCACGGGTGGCGTGCGATTGCTCGGCCGCGGAAGCGATGTGGTAAGGTTCGATGTGTACGAGGTCATGAGGGTATTCTTTGCAGACCAAGTGTTCTCCGCCGAAAAGCTCGGAGCGTTCGAGGGCAAACTGAAGGAAGAGTTCTCCACTTACTGCAAGACTTACCGCCCCGGCGAGATCGTGCTGGTATCATTTCAGGCCATGTTTTACAGTCGGGTCGATGAAGGGTTCAGGTATCAGCATCGCCAGTGTTCCACAAAGCGCGATGGAACACTGCAGGTGCTCGGCACCAACCTGAAGTGCGACCACAGCGGCGTCAATCCGTTCGGTAGCACCGAGGTTATCGATGAACTCATGAAAGGCAACCGTCCGCAGTTCGATGATCTACGCGCGGATGCAGACGTAAAGAAATATGTGCTCCAGCGGCAAGCGCAAGCGATCGGGACGGTAACGAAGGATCAAGCCCTTGCATTCAGCAAGAGGCTCATGAAGATCTGCCACGAACGCTACCCGTTACTGGGCGGCACGGGGGTCAACCCTATCAGTGAGACATTCGATGTTTATGTGATCGACGCCGGCGGATGTGGCAAGATCGAATAGCGACCTGTTCGCCCAATGAAGTGCTTCATCTCTAAGTACGGCATAGGCGGTAGTCCCACGTTAGTGCAAGGGACGAGGGGCTTGTCGGGCTGTTCGTGCAGGAGAACTTGCTGGGCAGGGCTCAGAGCCTGTGAATCAAACCCCTCCAGATCGCCGAAAACAAGGGCTTTTCGACCTGAAAACGGGGTTTGATTCACAGGCTCTCAGGGCAGATCCTTCTTTCTTTTGGCGGCTTTCGACTTTGCGTGCTTTAACCGTGCCAACGCCAGGACGGCGGGCTTCAACTCGTCAGGCACCTCGTTATAATTGTGGCCCCGATGCCCATTGAGAAACGGCAGTGCGCCCCGCGGTATAGCGACCCAATTGTCTGGCTCAGTGTTCCGGTGGTTCCCGTCAAGGCACTTCAGGCACATGCCTTTGGGCACCGGGCCGTTCACCGCTTCCCACCGTATGAGATGCACGGCCCGCCAGCGTGACTGCAGGGGCATGCCGTCGTGGATCTTTCGCTCCAGATACCCGTCTCTGCTGACCCGCTCGGTGCCGATCGGCTTATACAGCTTCGTGGCAACTCCCTGGCGCGTTCCGGGTTGGAACTGAGTCTTCCGGGCGTTCGGGTGATTGCCACCCTTGCCGGGCGGCATCTTCATGCCCGTATTCCACGGTTCCGCGCCTTTCTCGATCCGCCCGGTGCGCCCGGTCAGCCAGCCCTTCCGCTTGCACAAGGAGTTGAAGTGCGTGAGCGTCACGTCGCCCCGCTCGAACTTTTCGCAGAACTTCCGGTGCCCGTCTTTGCGCGGCAGCGCGCGGGATCGCTTGATCCAGTCCAGCTCCGGTTCGGAATAATGAATGCGGCGGCCCCTCGTCATTTGCCGCCCTTGTCGCTGAAATCCGGGATGACGGGCGGCTTCGGCTTACCATCGACGTTCGGCAACATGTTCTCCCAATTGCCGCGTCCATGCTTCGCCACCAATTCCGCCGCGTTCAGGGCCACCTGCGCGTTGTTGATGATCTGTTCGCTGACGTTGACGATGGAGCTGGTGCGCTGGACTTCGCGTTCCAGTCCTTTCTCGTCGAGATTCTCATCGCTCAAACGCTCAAGCTGGGCAAAAAGGTGGTCGTTTAGGTCGTTCATTTTGTTCTTCATGTTGCGATTCCTTTCAGGTTGGCGCGGCGTCGCCACCGCCCCGGTTGAGCTACGCTACTTGCTTGGCTTTGCGGACCTTCTTCGGGGCTTCGATCGGCTCGGCTTCCTGTGCCACGGCCCGGAACTCCATGCCCTTCGGCAACCAGTTCTTGATCGCGTCCCTCGTGTCCGGTTTGCCAGACGCCGCGAAGGTTGTGTCCAGCACCTCGACCAGCGCCCCCTTCTTGTCGTCGCGGTGAGCGATGGCCCACTCCTTGCCGCTGAGCATGACCTCGCTCCCGGCCGCCAGTAGTTGCTCGCGGGTGATTCGCGATAGGTAGTTGTCCTTCGTGGGTCGCCAGTATTCGGCCACGCTGCCGCCCGTCAGGGACAGGGCGATTTCGTAGGCCGAGGGAAACTCGCCACTGCCGGCCAGCGATGGCTTCAAGGTCAACGCAGTGGAGTAGGCGAGGATGCGGCGTTTGTCGTCGTCGGGAAGTTGACGGAATGCGTCAAACCGCTCGTCCTCGCCATCGATTTCCAGCCACGCGAGCGACAAGCCTTCCCGGATGGCTTCAAGCCGTTTGGTAGCAATTCCGTCCTTTTCAACACTCGGGCGGGGGTAGCTCTGCCGGAAGCTGACGTCGATCCCCTCACGGAGGAAACTACTGGGGCTGAGGACGTCGCAAGCGACGTGGAACACCAGCAGGTCGAAAGCGATATCGGGGTGTGAGGCGATCTCGGCTTGGGCGGCTTGCGTCCGGTACGCCTTCAGGTCGGCGATGAGCGATTGTGAGAACTCCGGCTTCTCTTTCGCCGCGGTAGACCCATCGTTGGCGCCTGCCGCTGCTGGCCGGTGGTCGCCCGGTTTCACCAAGCCGCGTGCGAGGTCGAGTTCGCCGTCGTGGCCGATGGAGACGAGGCATCCAGCGTTCGCCATCTCTGCCGGATCGAAGGCGGCGTACGTTTCGAGTTGTTCTTCCAGTGCGTCGAGTCGCTCCTGTACCTCGGAGCGCTTCGTGTCGAGTCGTTCCTCTTCCTCCGAATCCTCGCTCTCCCACGTCGCCTCGATAACTTCGTCGAGGTCCCGAATCTCGACTTCAAGTTGGCTTTGTAGAGAGAGGAGTTCTTCCGGCGCGTCTACTGGTTTTGCTTCGATCCGCCCGCAACGGTATGCCGGAATGCTGTCGTCACTTTCGATCTCGACCCAGCCCCAGCCTTCGGCCCGGAGCTTCTCGACTTCGGCGTCCAGTTTCTCGTTGGCGAGACGTTCCAGTAGCGCGGAGTCTTCGAGATACACGTCTTCGCTGAACAGATCTTCCCGAACCCGCCCGCCCGCTGCCCTATAGGCTTCCAGACCGACGAACTTGACCACGTCGTCGTCGGCATCGGTCAGCGTGTCTGTGAGCTTACCTCGGATCTGGCGCACGTTGTTGACCTGCCAGCCTTCCAGCGATTTCCAGACGCTGAGCTGCCGCTTGTGGTCGTCGGTGACCGCAAACGCCATGAGGGCGTCGAGCGTCACGTCGCCTGCCCGGTAAGCCGTAAGGAGCTTCGGTGCGACCCGGCCCAGCTTCATGCGTTGAAGGACGTGCCGTTCGGTTGTGCCGAACCGCTCCGCCACCTGAGCGGCGGTTAGTTTCTGCTCGATAAGAGCGGCGAAGGCCTCGAACTCGTCGGCGGGGTGCATGGCCTGGCGGACAGTGTTCTCGGCGAGGCTCAGTTCCGCCGCTTCTGCCGGGTCGGCGATTCGGCATGGGACGGAGTGATCGTCAGGCAGTTTGCCCTCGTCCCGCAGTTGGATGAGCGCTTCGAGGCGTCTTCCGCCAGCGACCACGCTGAACTTCCCCTTCTTGGCGGGAACCACGACGAGGTTCTGCATGAGGCCGTGAGCGACGATGGACGCTTTCAGTTCCTCCATCGCTGCATGGCTGTCGGTTTTGCGGACGTTCAGGGGGGAACGTTCAAGGTGATTGATTTCGATCTGTTGGTAGGTCATGGTGGAATTCCTTTTCTGATTTGACGTTGGATAGGACGGGCGGGGCTTCATGCCTCGCCCGGTAGATTACGCACTTTTCTTGAACGTTGCCTTGAGCGACTTGACCGTTTCCGGAGTAACGGCCACAAGGCCGGTGGATTCGTGCCCGACACGTTTGCGGATGTCCTCCGGGAGCTCAATCACTTCCAGCACCTCCTCGACGCACTGGCAGGCACCGAGGAAGCTCATAAACTCCTGCATCTTCTCATGCTGGCGTTTATCGGATTCGGTTTTCAGCTTCGCGTACTCATCAAAGGACTTCTCGAAGGCGGACGACACCACAAACACGTCGCTGTTTCCGTAGTGGCAGCTCCGGCAATACGGAATGTCAGCTATTGCCGCATCGCTGGGGAAGTTGAATCCGTCCACCCGTCCGCTTGGGAGCTGGAACTTGAGGCAACGATCCGTCTGTTCGAGCTTGTACCTCCGAAGGACCACCATGTCGGCCTCGGGGTACTTGGCCCGGATCGCAGCGTTCGCAGCCTCGGTCATGACCCCGAGGTGCTTCTTCTCCTTGGTGCGGTCGATGTTGGCACTAATGTGTTTGACGCCGTATTCACGAATCACATCACGGCGCGCGTTGGTCAGTTTTACTTTCTTGGTCATAGTCGATTCCTTTCAGTTGCTGACCCCGCCAATCGGGGCCGTTACGGGTTGCGCACGAAGCCGCTGGGGCTGTGACCGGCAACGCGAAACCGGGAGGCTCCCGAAGGGAAACCCGGTTGGCAGCTTGCGGGGCACGGCTGCGGCTTCAGCATCACCCGATAAATGGCTCGGCGGGGGAGTTGATGGATGGGCAGGACGGTCACGGACGTGTTCGGGTCATGCGGGGTCTGATTCCCTTACCGACAGGTCGCAATCGCAAGGGCCAACTGGCAGGGCGGGCGCGTTATGTACCGCGCAATCGCTAGCATGTGCTTGGGAGGTCTGTTTGATGATGGTCACGGACTGGGTCTTTACTTCCAGGTCGAGCAGATTTTTGGCCCGTTGATATTCGACCTTGGCGATAGGGTATAGACCCGCCATCTCGGGAGTGCCGCCTTTTTGCAATTGCATATGAAGGCTCTGCATAGAGGTCTGTTTTACATGGCAATCAGCCGCGAGACTGGCCAGCTTCGATTTGTCAATTTGCATACTCACTCCTGAACATTTACACCGAGCTTCATTGCCCGTACTGAATAACTGTTTGACAGAATCAATTGTTCATGTCAAACAGATTTATGTCGTCAACAAGGAGGCAGTTGGATGGGATATGTAAGAAAGGGATACAAGAGGAAGATTGACTTGCGGCAGGCAACGCTGCTTTATGCGGCTGGATTCGATTTTGCTCAGATTGCGGATTTTTTCCGGGTCACAAAGCAGGCTGCACATGCTTGCCTCGTGAAGGCTGGAGTCCATCAGATTGCCGAACGTGATCCTGATCGCCAAGAGTCTGCGTCGCTTTCCGACCCCGGATATGCTGGGATGCCTCACGGAATCGAAGAGCGACCGGATGGCGAAGTGGCAAAACGCACCGCTGCGTACCAACTGAAAGCCGCAGCATGGGCAGAGGTCAAAAATGCCATCGCCCGAGGCGATCTGCTCCCTTCACCGTGCGAAGTGTGCGGCATACCAATTCGGGCTCCCGACGGCTGGAGGCAAGTCGAAGCGCATCACGATGACTACACGAAACCGCTTGAAGTCCGTTGGCTGTGCCGGAAGCACCACATCGAGTGGCATAGGAAGAACGAGGCCAAGCTCGACTAAACACGCGGTCAAGCACTTTATGCAGCACCGCATCCGGCACCAGAAACGACCATCGGAGCTACGGCTTCGCTTTGATCGCCTTGCGAACGATGTCCCGGAGGTGACCGACGTGCTGTTCCATCTCCGCCTTCGTCTGGTTCATGTCAACACCGACGCGGACATGCGCGAACTCGTTGCGGAGCCGGGTGTAGAGGGTCTCATTCACCCCTGCGAACTTCGGGCTGGGGGTCTGTGGAACGGCAGGTTCGACCGTGCGGATGAACCCGTCAACGTTGCCCTGATTGTCCCCGTACAGCATCAGCAGCAAGTTGTAGAGGTGCATGAACGTCTCGACCGGGCTTCCCGAGAGCAGGGCGGAACGAAATAGTGGGAAGTGCCGTCCACCGGTGGGAGTGGGGTCTTCGAGATCCGGCTTGAGTTGGCCCGGCTGGAGCCCGATGGCGGCTGGCGCCGACCCGGACACGAACAGTCCAATCCCGCTTCCAGCGTAACTGAACGTGCCCGGCGTGGGGTTAACAGGGTTGAAGTTGTGGCCGGTGAAGTGCGGGTTGCCGATGGTGATCCCGTGGTGATAGCTTAGGCGATCAAGGGCGGCAGTTGCGGCCTTCGCCGCGATGGGGCGGGCATCGTCGGGGGCCGCGATGGACGAAAAATGGACAGTCACCAGGATGTGATCGCCATTCGGCCCTTCGATCTCCACCTTCTCGATGGCCGGTTCCGTGGGTTTGTAATCGAACAGCGGGAACTTCAGCCCCATGCCGTCGATCTCTGCCCGGTAGCTCACCGTTCCCTTGAACACGGCACGCCCTCCAAAACCAGCATTTTAGCGGCAGGCGGGAGGGCGTCCATCGGCAGCGATTAATCCCGTCTCTTCGATGCGTTCCGGGCAAGTTGGCGTTCGATTCGAGCGCCGGGGGCCTCATGCCGCGTCCCCGATATCCGCTGGGATGGAAACCGCCTTGGCAGCTTGCGAAGTTCGACGGCTCGGGCAGTCTCCCCGGATCGGCTCGGCGGGGCGGGATGGAAAGTGCCAAGGGGCCTTGTCGGAGCGGTCAGGGGCGTCGCGAACATATTTCAGGAGCCAGTTGACGACCTGATTATTCGACGCAAGCCTTTTACCAGTAGAAGATTAGAGAAAATGTGGAGTTCTGGCCGCGGCCCCGACAGATCATATGATCTGAAATCAGGTGAGCCGCTGGGCTTGACCGCACCGAAACAGATCATATGATTAACAATCTGGCACACTCGGCCACCTGAAAAAGATCTGACCATGTGATAAGGCTTCACGAACTGTCACCACCGCGGGGTTCGGCCGCATGCCAAGTCCGCCTCCAGAACAGCAACAATTGCGGAGTCTACTCGACGACGACGAGTACGAGTTCAGCCAGCGCGCGAGTCGGCAAGCCAAAGTTGATCTGAAGGATCACTTTGGGCGTGATCCGTCGGATGGAGAAGTCGTTCAGTACATCATCGACGCCTTGGGACCGGGAGGCGTGTGCTTGGTGCCTGTTGCCCAATGCACTCCGCCCGACCCCAACGACATCGCTTGGCAGGCGACCGACCGGCGGGGCATTTTCATCAAACTTAAGGTCTACGAGTATCGCCTTGGGAAGTACCGCGCCTACATCCAGAGCTGCCACAGAACCAATTACCCACGGTAGTGATGGAGATCCTCCAATGAACCATCCTGGCGAACAGACCGACGAGAAGTGCCCTGAGTGCCGCAAGGGTCTCCTGGTCCTGACCCGCCGTACCGAGGACTTCGACTTCGACGCCGGGGACGGCATCGTCGTCCGGGCACACGCTCAGAACGTGCCGGTCAAGCAGTGCCCGAAGTGCGGGGAGGAGTTTTTCGGTCCCGAGGCCGCCCATATCCGACACGACGCAGTGTGCGTGGCGATGGGTTACCTAACCCCGACCGAATACCGACGCATACGCGAGGGGCTGGACTGGTCCCAGCAAGAGCTCGCGGACCTGACTGGCTACGGCGTTGCGACGGTATCTCGTGCAGAGCGAGGGCGGCAGTTACCGAATCGGAACTACGACAAAACCCTCCGCGCGCTCCGCGACTGCCCTCCGTACCGCGATGAACTCGCCAAGCAACTGGTAGCTCCGACGCAAGATCAGGCCGCGGAGACGGTGCCGGGCGGTGACGTGGCTGTGTCGATTTCCGTCGCGCACTCCGAATTCACGTTCCGCCCGCGGGCTCTGAGTCGGGAGAGGCAAGCCGAATTGAGCGGCCGTGCGCGGTCGTTCAGGCCAAGTCGCCCCTCGCGCCTCCAACGCGTCTAACCCTCTCTCACAGGGGTTCTTCATGCACACTGTCACCTTCTACTCGTTTAAGGGCGGGGTCGGCCGCACGATGGCGCTCGTGAACGTCGGCTTGGAACTGGTGCGGCGCGGCCGGCGAGTTCTGCTTGTCGACTTCGACCTCGAGGCTCCCGGCCTGTCCACGTACCCCGACTTGCAAGGCCCTCAGGACGCCAACGGGTTGGTCGAGTACATCGAGGCTTACCGACAGACCGGGGCCGTCCCAGACGTGCGGGAGTTCGTTTACCAAGTAGACGTCGCGGAGCTGCTGAGCAAGAGGCCGAAGCGAATCCATACCCCAGAATCGGCAGGGGCGTTATGGGTCATGCCGGCGGGTGCCGCACGGCCCGACTACGGGAGCAGGCTCGCCACAATCAACTGGCAGGAACTGTACGACCGGCAGAACGGCTTCATGCTTTTCGAGGACACGAAGCAGCAGTGGGAGGACTCGTTCCGGCCCGATTACGTGCTCGTCGATTCGCGGACCGGCCACACCGACGTGGGCGGAATCTGCACCCGCCAGCTCGCGGACGCCGTGGTAATGGTGTTCTTCCCTAACGAGCAAAACCGGCTGGGTCTACAACTGGTCGCGAACGACATCCGGAACGAGGTGCGGGAGACCAGGCGCGACATCGCCCTTCACTTGGTCATGTCGAACGTGCCGCACCTGGACGACGAGGAAATGATCCTCCGTCGGCATAAGTACCAGTTCCTCGAGACACTCGGAGGTCGCGAGCTCACCACGATCTACCGGTACGAGAGCCTCATGCACCTCGACCAGCGGGCGTTCGTGCTCGACCGCCCCCGCTCGCGGCTCGCAAAGCAGTACCGGAAACTCGTCCACCGTCTGGTACTCGGCAATCCGCTAGACCGCGGCGGCGCGATGCTGCGTCTTGGTGGCTTCAGGCAGACGCTAGACGGGCTCTCGAAAGAGCGTGCCCGCGGTGTCGTAACGCACTTGGCCAGGGCCGAGATGGACGTTGCTACCGAGGTCGTCCGGCGGGACTGGGAGGTCAACGGCCGCGCCATCGCGGAACAAGTACAAGCTATCGTCGACAACTTTGCTGACGACAGAGTAATTCTCCTCGAAGCGGCTAAGGTGTTTACCGAACTGAGCGACGTCGCAAGTGCCTCGGCGGTTCTCGATCGGGTCATCGCCATCGCCGATTCGGCGGAGGCCCGTTTGATGCGGAGCCGAGCTCGCTTCCAGCTCCGCAACACAAAGGGGGCGATCGAGGATCTGCTCGCAGTTATCGAAGCCAGCGAGTCAGACGAATCCACCGTCGTCGGGGCTGTCTTGGATCTTGGGCGACTGCAACGGGCTCGCGTCCGAGATCCCGAGGTCATGGCCGTGATCGACCGGCTGAGCCCCGGCGGGAAACTCCGAGTCGTCGATCTTGTGGCGTCTGAGCACGACGGCTTCGAGGCAGCCATCAACCTCATGCGGTCTGCACTCAGCGTGCTTCCTCGTCCGAAGTACGACCCCACACTGTACCACCGCCAGCTCGCGGTGTACCACCTCTACCGACACGAATGGGACATGGCGGAAGAGGCTGTGGCCGGCTCCTACGAGTACTCTGTTCGGCGGTACGAGATACTCACCATGTTCCTCCGAGGCATGGCCGCTTGGGGTAAAGCGGGCGAGTTCCCATCCGACCTTGCGGAGCGTTTGGTGTCCCTGATGCACGCGCAGTCGGCGACGAACAGCTACCCGTCCGATTGCCAGGCGCTCGCGATCGCCTACTGGCGTGTCGGGGACCTCGAAAAGGCCCGCATATTACTCCGCCGGTCGGTAGGGCTGATGGATCGGTTGGCCGGGCCGACCCTGAGTTTCTGGCGATGCCGCTCCGTAACTGCTGACGAGTTCCGGTCCGATTGCGACGGCCTTAAGACGATGATCGAGTCCGGCTCTGGCAGGCCGGCTGTGTTCGACGCCTCGACGAAGTAATTGGATCCGGGCACTAGCAGGCTGGATCACTTCGCCGAGAACGTTGGGGCGGTGAACGTCAACCTCACGCCTGCGGACTCTAAGGCGATCGAGGCGGAATTCGCCTATAAGTGACTGTCCCATAAGTTGGTTTAGGCCGCCAAATGATAGTGGAAGGCGGCCTCGGTGTCTTTGGGTTCGAGTCGGTTGATCATGAGTTGGATCATGGCCAACTTGACGAATGCTTCCGACGACATCACGCTCTTCTCTCGGTCCTTGGTCAACCGCCGGCATCTGCCCAGCCACGCAAACGTCCGCTCCACCGTCCATCGGATCGGCAACTTCACCCAACCTTCTGCGTCCTTCGGGCGGCGAATGATCTCCAGTTCCCACGAAGCATTCGCCTCCACCCACTCGTACAGGGCGAAGTTGTGGTACTTGGTATCGGCATACATCCGCACCACCTTGCTCATCGGTTGCCCCTCGAGACGAGGGAACAGTTCTTGGGCGGCCTGAGCGTCATCCACATCGGCTGCCGTGATCAGCACGGCGAGCAGCAATCCCATGCTATCCACGACAATGTGACGCTTTCGACCATCGACGTTCTTGGCGTTGTCTCGTCCCCGCTTCTCTCCACCTGAAGTGGTGTCGACCGATTGGCTATCAACGCTGGCAGTAGTTCTTGGGGAATAGGGTTTCTCCACCGAGCGGACCTTCTTGCGGAGCAGGTCGTGGATGGTGTCGAGTGTGCCGTTGTGTCGCCATTCGTCGAAGTACCGCCAAGTAGTACTCTTGGGCGGAAAGTCTTTGGGAAGATACCGCCACTGGCAGCCGGTGCGGAGGAGGTAAAAGATGCCATCAACAACGTCTCGGAGTTTGGTCGTGCGGGGCCGACCACCCGGATAGACGGGGATGTGGGGTTCGACCAACCTCCACTGCTCGTCTGTGACGTCGCTTGGATAAGTGTCTGTTCTCATGAACCATTATACTCACCACGACCACCCTTATGGGACAGTCACTAAGGTCAATGTCCACGGCGGCCGGATGGACGAGGAACAGTTTAAGGTGGTTGACCAGACGTAGCGACCGCGGGCTGGTTATCCGCACGGTCGCCGTCGCGAAGTCCGTCGCATAGCTCCGACTCCTGCATCGCAGGCTACGCCGCGTCGCCAGTATCAGCCCGCTTCTGTTCAGGCGGCGCCGGGATACGTTCCCACCAATCGTGCGAACACGACCGGCACCGGTACTTCGTCTCCACGAACTTGCCGCCGCCCTCGTCCGGCTTCCCGTCCACCGCTCGCCTTGCCCTGAACATGTAGCCCTTGTGCTCGCACTTCGGACAACGGCGATCGGGGCGCTCGAACGGCGTCATGCAGCGGGCTCCGGGGGTGGCGGTGGGTGGCCCGGGAATATCGGCAAGCGGGGGAACCGGGCTTGAGCGCATGAATGCACGCCGATCGGCCCGCGCGTCGCCCGCTGCGTTACGCGCTACTTCTCCAGGCGCTTGAGGGCCTCAAGTTCCCACACGACATTCCCATAGGTGGATTTGCCCCAGACCATGTTGCGGCGACCATCGATGAACTTCGCTTCGACCATTTCGCCGTCGTCCATCTCGATAATGAGCGCCTCGTCCTTCCCGACCTTGTACCGTCCGAACTTCTTCGTCTCGGTCTTGCCGCTCACGTAGTAGGTGCCCCATGGCCCCTGTTGGTTCTTCGGCAGCGCGACGGCGCCGGTGTACGTCGTGGCGTCCACATAGACGCGGCCGGTCGGGAGGAAGTGCCAGTTGAAGTACGTCTTGAATTTACCCGGCGGGTTGCCATTGGCGTACACGAACTCGGTCAGCCCGTTGTGCAGGTAAAGCTGTTGCTTGGCGAACACGGTGGGCTTGTCGAACACCTTCTCCACGTTCTTGTCCGCGGGCACGTCCCCGACCGCGACGTGCGGCGGCTGTTTGGTCATCACCGTGACCTCGAACTTCGCGCGCCACTCGTCGTCTTCTTTCGCCTTCGCCGCGTCCGCTTTGGCGGCTTCCGCCGCGATCTCCTTCGCGGTGTTCACGCGCCTGTAGGTCATCTTGCCGAGTTCGGGCGTGGTGATTTCGAGCGTGTCGTCGGCGTAGACGTAAGGGTAGACCACGGTCGGTTCGCCCTGCGGCTCGATGGTGACCTTGCCGCCCTTGATCGAGTACCGGCCGCGCTGCGGGACGGGGTTGTCGCCGACCTTGATTTCAGCGAAGTACCGGCCGTCCGCGAGGAACACGGTCGTGACCGTGAGCAGTTCGGTCTTGTACACCCAGCGGCCCGCGAGTTCGTCGACGGCCGCGCAGGCGGCGGGACCGGCGAGGAGTGCGGCAAGACCCACCAACACGAGGCGCGACATTCGAGACCCTCCGGCATGGAAAGGAGAGGAGCCGACTTCGATTATGCCGGGCGAGTCCGTGAGATGCAAACCGAGGTGCGTGACGGAAGTTATTCGCGCAAGTCGGGAATCGGATCGGCCTCCGCGCGCGGTATCCCCGCCGTCAGGCCTGTGGTTGATCGAGCACCTCGCGCACCTTCCAGGCGAGCGCGGTCGGGGCGAACGGTTTCTGGAGGAAGTTCACCTTGTCGTGCAGGATCCCGTGCCGAACCACCGCGTCATCGGTGTACCCGGACACGAACAGGACCCGCAGCCCGGGGCGCCTTTCGGCCAGAAGCTCGGCCGCCGCCGGACCGCCGAGTCCGGGCATCACCACGTCGGTGACCAACAGGTGAATGGTCCCGGGGTGATCCGCGGCCACACGTAGCGCCTCGTTCCCGCCGGCCGCTTCCAGTACAGCATAACCCGCACGCCCGAGGATGTGCCGGGTCAGGGTCCGGACCGCTGCGTCGTCCTCCACCACCAGCACCGTCTCCGTGCCCCGCGGCGGCACCCGGAGTGCCGAGTGGGATTTCGTCACCCCGGACGCGTGCTCGGTCCGGGGCAGGTACACCTTGAACGTGGTCCCGGCCCCGACCTCGCTGTACACGCCCACGTGGCCACCCGACTGGGCGACGATCCCGTACACCGTGGCCAGTCCCAATCCGGTCCCCTTACCCGGCTCCTTGGTGGTGAAGAACGGCTCGAAGATCTTGGCGAGCACCTCGGGCGTCATCCCGCACCCGGTGTCCGACACCGCCAGCAGGACGTGCGGGCCGGCGACGCTGCCGAGGTGGGCCGCCGCGTAGGTCTCGTCCAGATCGACGTTCTGGGTCTCGATGGTCAGCCGCCCGCCGGTCGGCATGGCGTCGCGGGCGTTCACCGCCAGGTTCATCAGCACCTGCTCGACCTGGCCTGGGTCGGCCTTCACCGGCCACAGCCCGTGGGCCGTCGCGGTGGACAAGGTCACGTCCTCACCGATCACCCGGCGGAGCATGCTGGCGGTCTCGGCGACCACCGCGGTCAGGTCGAGCACCCGGGGGGCGAGGACCTGCTTGCGGCTGAACGCCAGGAGTTGCCGGGTCAGCCCGGCCGACCGCTCGCCGGCCTTGTGGATCTCGGCCACCGACTCCCGGCTAGGGTCGCCCGCCGGGAGGGTGCCGAGGAGCAGGTCCGAGTACCCGTTGATGACGGTCAGCAGGTTGTTGAAGTCGTGCGCCACCCCGCCCGCCAACTGCCCGAACGCGTCCATCTTCTGCGCCTGCCGGAACTGGTCCTCGAGGCGCCTGCGCTCGGTGATGTCCGACAGCGAGCCGACGACCTCGACCGGCTCCCCGGCCGCGTCGCGGAGCAGCCGGGTCTCGCCCCGGATCCACCGGTACCGGCCGTCCTTGTGGCGGAACTGGTACTCGGTCGAGAAGGAATTGGTGCTGAAGATCTCGGACCCGAACTGGCTCACCACGGCGTCGCGATCCTCCGGGTGGATGTGGCCCATCCACCAGCCGGACTCCAGCGTCTCCTCCACCCGGTAGCCCAGCACCGCCACGACGTTCTCGCTCACCCAGCCGATGTCCCGGAACTGCCCGCCCTCGACCCGGATCGTGAACAGCACTGCCGGGCTGGACGCGACGACGTGCTCCAGCCGCCGCTCGGCGTCGAGCAGCGCCCGGTCCGCGTGCCGGCGCTCGGTGACGTCCCGGACGATGCCGAACAGGCGCCGCGGGCGCCCCGCCCCAACCTGCGTCACCTCCCCCCAGCTGTGGACGACCCGGGTGCCGCCGTCGGGGCGGACCACGCGGTACTCCGCCTCGTAGGGCCGTCCGTTCCGCAACGTCCGGTCGATCGCGGCGGCCCGGCCGGGGCGGTCGTCGGGGTGGATGCACCCCTGCCACGCCTCCCACGTGTCGAGACCCTCCCGCAGGGGGAGGCCGAAGATCCGGTGCGTCTCGTCCGAGGCGGTGATGCGGCCGGTGTCTAGGTCCTGCTCCCAGTGCCCGAGGTGAGCGATCCGCTGGGCCTCGCTGAGGTTGTGCTCGCTCTCCCGCAGCCTGTCCTGAGCCCGCTTCCGGTCGGTGGCGTCGAGGGCCATGCCGAAGCCGCCGGCGACCGCCCCGTCGTCGCCACGGAGGGGGTAGTACCACCACTCGAACGTCTCGGCCCCGGCCGTCGTGACCCCGGACGGCGACTCCCCGGCCAGCACCCGGCGGGCGGCGTCGAGCATGTCCGGCACGCACGTCCCCGCCTCGAACACCGAGGAGCCGACCATCTCATTGGGCTCGAGCCCCCACTTCTTGAGGAGGTTGCCCATCGAGAGCGTCCTGGTGCCGTCCCGGTCGATGGCCCAGAACGCCATCGGGGCGGCCGCGACGACGGCCGCCAGGCGCTCGGCGGCGACGCGGGACTGCTCCTCGGCCCGCTTCCGGCGGGTCACGTCCCGGAAGTTGACGACCACCGCCCCGACGGCCGGCACGTGGAGCAGGTTGGTGGCCCGCGACTCGACCCACAGGTAGTGCCCGCCCCGGTGCCGGAGCCGGTGGGTCGAGTCGAGCGACGCGCCGGGGGTGGCCAGCAGCCGCTCGAATTCCCCGCGGACTCGGTCCACGTCGTCGGGGTGAACCAGGTCGAACCCGTTGAGGCCGACGTCGTCCTCCGGGGGGTGGCCGAGCAGACGGACCCCGGGCGGGCTGGCGTACAGGATGGTCCCGTCGGCGGCGATCAGATCGACGGCGTCGAAGCTCTTCTCGATGATCGCCTGGAACCGGGTCGCGGCCGCCTTCCGGTCGTCGACGTCGGTACACGTGCCGACCCACCGGCCCACCCGGTTCCGGTCGTCCCGTTGGGCGTCGGCGCGGGCGAGGAACCACCGGTAGGTGCCGTCGTGGCGGCGGAGGCGGTACTCGGCCTCGAACGGCTCGCCGGTCGCGACCGCGTGGGCCCACACGGCCCGGGTAGCCGGGAGGTCGTCCGGGTGGAGGAGGTGCTCCCAGCCGGAGCCGAGGGTGGTGCCTGCGGGCAGTCCGGCGTAGTCCAGGATGCGGCGGTTGTGGTAGGTGGTCGCGCCGTCCGGGTCGGCCAGCCACAGCATGTGCGGCATGCCATCGGCAATGTCTTCAAAGACGTGTCCGGTGGGCGGGGCGGGCGGCTCGCGTGTCGAAACGGTCATCTTGCTCCCCCCTCGAACCGCCGGGTGCTAGTCGGGGGGTCGTGCTGAACGGTCTCAAATCCTTGACGCTGGATTGTACCACGGCCAGCCGGAATCTCGGCGCGTTAACGACCCCGCCATCGCATTTCTCGTCCGGGACCACATGATACGGTCACCGCCCCCGCACCGCCGTCCGCCGCTCTGCCAGCTTCTGCCATATCTCCGGTGCCCGTTCCACGGCGTGCCGCACCCACGCGGAGGCCACGGGGTCGTCGGCGTCGTGCTGGGCGACCACCTCCATGTGCGGCGGCGTGACGTGCGTGACGGTCAGGAGCGAGACGGTGGTGGGTTTTTCGTAGATCGAGCGGAGCTGCTGTTTAAACCTGGCGGCCTGGTCGATTCCCTGCTTGCCGGTGAGAGGTGATGCTCCGAGGGAGGTGTGGAACGTGCGCGTCATGCAGGGATCGGCGCCGCGGCGTCCTTCTTTCCGATGAGATATCTATCCACGAGCCGACGGAGGTTGCTGGTGTCGTTATCCTTGATCTCCACGCCGAGATGCGGATCAACGATGTGCTGGGCTTCGGATGCCTTTATCCCCAGTACGTCCATCATGGGCGGGTCGCTCCCGTCGTCGGTCACGAGGAAGAACGCCGTTACGGGGTGCTCTTGACCTTCGCGGTCCAGCCGCCAGATGCACTGCTGGTGGATGCCGGGCGACCAGTCAAGTTCGCCGAAGATGCCGGTGGCACAGCGGAATTGCAGCCCGTCCACACCCGCCCCGCTTCGGAGCGACATGATGAGCAGATCCGTCTCGCCATTCAGAAAGCGATCCTTCGCTCCTTCCTTCTGGCTCGCGGTTTCGCTCCCCGTGTACATGGCTGGTTTCAGATCGGCTAGTTCGGCGTTCCAGATGTCGTAGACCTCCCGGTGCCATCCCCAAAGAACCACTGCCTCTCCCGCCTCGATCATCAGGCGAGCGAATGCCGCCACCGTCTTTGCCTTGGCCACCCCGGTCGTCTGTCTCATCATGATGTCGAGTTCCCGTGCGGCGTTGCCGCGCTCGACGAAGCTGGCCGTGGTTGCCCTGATCGCGAGCGTCCGGGCGAGATCCTCGACGGCCGCGACCGCCTTCTCGTCGTAGTCGATGTGCTCAACGACCCGTGAGACTTTCGGGAGTTGCTGCCCCACATCCGCCTTCAACCGGCGCAGCATGACGTACTGCTCGCGCAGGTAGGTGCCGAGCGCCTTCGGGTCGGTGATCCGGTACTTGCCGTTGCCAATCGAGTAGCACCATTCACGCTCGAACTCGGACCACTGACCGAGGGCTGCGTCGTCGATGAACTGCATGATGTGCCACATCTCGTCGCCGTAGTTGTAGACCGGTGTGGCTGTCAGGCCGAGGTGGTACGTCGTGTTGCCGGAGAGGACGCGGCACGCTGCGCCCTTCGCGGTTCCGGCCCCTGTGCGGAGCGACTGCGGCTCGTCGTACGTGACCGATTTGAAGAACCCGGTAGCGAAGATGTCAGTCCACCCCGCCACCTGGCTGATGCGGTAAACGTACACGTCCGCTGGCGGCAGGTTGTAAGGGCTGCCCTTCTTGACGAGATGGACACGCAGATGCGTGAACGCCTCGATCTTCTCCTTCCACTGCCGTTGCATGTGGGCGTCGCAGACGACGGCGGCGGGTAGGGCGGCAGGCTCGGTCACGAGAAACCCCGCGGCGGTGTAGGTCTTGCCGAGGCCGCCCTCGTCCCCGAGCAGCAATCGTCCGCGGCGCCTGAGCACCTCGATGGCTTGCCACTGGTAGAGTCGGAGCTCCTGCCCGTCCCGCAACGCGGCCCCCACGGGCGGTGAATAGTCCGGCATCAGGATGCGTTCCATCTCCGCTTGGCGTTGCAGGAACGACTTGCGGCCGTGCGCCAGCGCTCGCCGATCGGAGGTAGAGATGTCCAGCGGGGCGACGGCGCGGTGGCGCTTGTACCCGAGGAAGGCCCAAGTTGCTCCCGATCCAGAATTCTCTCCGTCATCGAAGATGAGCTGATCGCCCAAACTCGACCAGCGAAAGCCGACGAAGCGGGCGTTGCCTCCGTAGCCAAATGCCTCGACGGTATCTGGGGGCAGGGGAAGATCGACGGCGCGACCTGGGAGCAGGGCGGTCATTCCGTGATCCTTCCAACAACTTCGCCGTCTGCGTTCCGGAACTCGGCCATCACGCCCGGTGGAAGGTCGTTCGCGAGATGGATCGGGAACCCGAAAAAGGAGCAGACGTCAACCGGACTGACTTCCGGTATCGGGGCCACTGATGCCTTCAGCTTGTTGAGAAATGCCTCCGTGGCTTTGCCGCTTGCGGGGGATCGCCTTGCCTGCTGTTCGTGGTCCTTGAGCATCTTCACGGCAGCGTCGAGCGAGCCAAGTGCCATCGGCGTGAGCGATTCCATCGCGTTCGTCGTCGGGATGTTGCGCTGCCGGAAATCGTGCTTACCAATGTGGCGAGTGGACTGAAGGCCGATGCAATCGAGTGGCTTGTCCGTCATGCGTCACCACGCTCAACCATGTACCACTCGGGAATGTCGCCCAACCCAGCCTTCAGGTTCACTGTGTCGATCCACGCGGTGATCGTCGGTACCTCGCTACCGGGCGGGACGAGGGTGAACTCGCTGGACCAGAACAGCATGTGGAACTCGTTGCGTTGAAAGCTGAAATCGACGTGAAATAGCAAAGCGTCGCTGGGCAACGCGGTGATGATTTGCAGCAAAGCCCATTTCGGGATCTCGACTCCTCGGCTGAACCTCAGCGATTGGAACCGTCGGTCATTTTCAAAGTCGATCACTTCACCTCTCTCTCTGCCCGTCCTGGGCTGTTGGCTGTTACTCTCGCGTCAGCAAACGGTCGGGGCCGAAGGCGTCCGCCGGAGCGCAGCACGCGACGGCGTAGCCGGGACGCCAGTCATGCTTTGTTCCTCGATTTGGAGATGATCTCCTTAGCCAACTCGACGCTCAAAGCCAGCATCTCATCGGACGGGTGATCACCATTCGGGATGAAGTGAAACATGCCCTGCCTGAAGACGATGGCACAGCCGAGTTCTGCCGCGAGCAGCTCCATCTGATGGAGCAAGGTGTCGGGAGATGCATCCGAAGAGGGAGATGACTCCGTTGCGTCCAGCTTGGCGAGGAGGGCGCGGGCGTTCATCACGGGGGTCATGTCCCGTGCGTACCGGCCTGCGTTCGCTGGGTGAACGCTTCCGCTCATGACATATTGGCTCTCCACCTCAGCAGCGAGGTCGTTGGCACACTCTCGCAGCGTCTCCCGCATCTCCTCAACATGGCAAGCATCAAGGGCGGCTTGTGCTGCACGGTCCAACAGACCTGATTCGTGAGCACCGAGAGAATCTGCGATGGCTTTTCCGACCCGCTCGACGAGCTTGCTGTACGGGGCGGTCATGGCAGAGTGTCCAACGAAACCGGCGGATGCGACGACCCCACGACAGACAAACGAATCGGGCGACCAGCCAATACGAGCAACCGCTGCGTCCACGAAGGTCGCCACCACGAATACATCACGCCTGCGCTGTCGGTTATCGGCAACCCGACGCATGGGCCATGCTGCTGTTCATCCCAGTCTTTTGGTGCCCCAAGTGTTCGCGTTGTATGCGGCATTTTGATTGGCTTCACCTTCACCTCCTTGCCCATCAGGCGGTTATCGTTTCGTTCTGTATTCCCACGTCTTCCCATAGCCAAGTTCGGCACTCCCGCGCCAGATGAATCGCCGCTCAATCATGCAGAGCCAATACGCGTGCTTGACTCCGTATTCCGTGAACGCCACCGGATACCACGCAAACCAGCGTCTCCACGGCGTGAAGTTTCTCGTGTCCGGGTAGACGGTAGGTTTAATCTTCCACTTCATCCTCAGCCCTTCCGCTTCTTCTCTTCGGCCGTCCACGACTTCTGCCCCGGCTCCCCATCCCTCGCGCGTAACCGATCCACTTCGCCACGGTAGAAGGCGGCGATTTCAAGCAACTCCCGCACCTGCTTCCGGGGCTGCCCGGCTGCTGAGAGCCACGAGGACAGCTCACCGAGGCGGTTGTCGGCTTGTTCGAGGGAGAGGATGCGGCGGGGGCGGGTCATGGTTTCGGTTCATCCGGCGACACGCACACCGGTTTCCCATCCCGATCCAGCCGCGGAGTGACGCCTCCGAGGATAGTGCCCAGATACTGGCAACCTGTCTTGTAATCGGTGTAGACGGTCAGGCCACTTCGTTTACCATGCTGTTCGTCGGAGTCGTCTCGGCCTGCCGTGCCATGAAACATGGTCGAGAGCAGGATCACGATCAAAAAAGCTGCAAGCACATCGGTCATTTCACCGCCCTCCGCAGTGCTTCCCCGCGAGCCGCGTTCAGCTTGGCCATCTGCTCGTGGTTGCCGCCAGCGTCAGGGTGTGCCCGTTTCGCTTTCTCCTTGAACGCCGTCTCGATCTCGGCGGCACTCGCGCCTGGCTTCACACTCAGCACGGACCACGGATCGTTCACCGCCGGTGATGGCGGCGGGAGAGCCGCGTATCCACGGAACGCAGCGCGCACGAGGTTCAGGCCACCGTGCCGGAGCTTGGTTCGCTCCGCTTCGATGACATGGTGGATCGCCTGCAGGTTCTCTTCGATCCGCTGGTAGCGGTCCACCGCGATGCAGGTCGAGATGCCGTCCCACGTGAAGTAGACCGCGACTCCCGAGTCTTTCGGGTTTCGCTCCATCAGCGAGACGTTGCTCGACACGAGGATGGCCTCGACCTTCCGGCCGCTGTCGGTGGCGAAGCGGCGGAGCGAGTCCTGTACGTTGTCGATCGCGGCGGTGAGGCTCGTCTTGAACTGCGACTTACCGGGGTTTGAAGCACGGGGCCAGCTTTCGGGCCACGACAAAGGGAATTGAGTTGCGGTCATTTCGTTGTCTTTCGCTTACGCCAAGCCTTCAGCCTGCACGCAGGGGTGCAGAACTTCTGCCACCAACGCGCGGGCGTGAACTGCTCATGGCAGTGTGGGCAGGTGGTCATGCCGCCTCGGCGTAGCCGTTCATCGTGAGCCACACAGCCAAGTTCGATGGCACATTGGTCCGTTCGCCTTTCGTCAAGTGGTGAGTGTCGTGGCCGTTTGCCGTGAACCAGCGAGTCACGCTGGGGACGATCTCATCCATCCGGCGGAGCGGGGCGCTTGTCATGGCCCACTCGGTTTTCAACTTCTCGCCCGCGCCAGCGCCGACAATCTCCGCCAGGATGTGGTTGTCAACCTTATAGGTATGCCCCTTTTGGTAAGTCCTGTTGCCGAGGTTAAAGCTGTCCGTGGCGTAGTCGTCGCTCATGACAACGTAATTTGCGAGTACCTTTACTTCTTCCTTCATAATGCCTCCCTGCTTGATGTGAGATTTCGACCCTAGCGCAACGCATTTCATCTGGCAAGCACTTTCGCAACGCTTGCGCGAACCATCAATCTGTGCCTTCCTCGCCGGGTTTCGACCTTGCTGCCGTAGAGATGTTCTCCCCGGTTGCTGGTCATACCCGAGCGAGGTGCAGAAATGCACACGCAACGTGGTCTGCTTACCATCGGAAATGGTAAGCTCGGCGAAGGGATTCATGTCTGGAGCCTGCCCGCCGTCAGCACGTGCCCCGGTCGTACCCCGACCTGCACGGCAAACTGCTACGCCACCAAATCGAGGTTCATTCTCGACGCGGTGAAAGCGAGGCTCGACTGGAACTACCAGCAGAGCCTCCAAACCGACTTCGCGGATCGGATGGCAACTGAGATCCGTCGGAAGGGCTGTCAAGTCGTCCGGGTTCACGTCAGCGGCGATTACTACAACGCCGAGTACGCGGAGAAGTGGCTGTGGGTGATGAGGAATCGTCCGAAGCCCCGGTACTTCTTCTACACGCGGTCGTTCAAGATCGCTGACATCGCGCCCACGCTGGAACAGATGGCCGCACTCAAGTGCTGCCGGGTCTGGTACAGCATCGACAAGGACAGTTCTGTTGATCGGATTCCCGACGGCGTTCGCCTCGCCTACCTTCAGGTGGATGAAGGCGAAGAGCCGGAACTGCTTGATCTGCGTTTCGCGGTCCGCCGGTTACGTAAGCCGCGCTTCGCGCTCTCGCTCCTCTGCCCGCAAGAGCAGGGTAAAGCCGAGAACTGCGGGGATTGCGGTAAGTGCTATCGGTGATCCCAGCCCGTCGCCAAACCTCCGGAAGGGGGTAAGGCGGCGGGTTTCAAAACCGCGATTAACGGCCCGAATTTCTAGCCCCCTGCGACCCGCCGGCAGCGAACCCCGGACACTTCGGTGCCGTAGAATTTAATAGCCCGGCGCCCATTTCACCGCGATTGCGGACCGGGAAACAACGCTTTTGCATGCCCAGCCGATTGTTGCATCGCACCGACGTTCGGTGCAGATGGGTGTTCGTTTCTCCCAAATTGCACAGGAGGTGTTGCAGTCATGATCGGAAAGCGAATCGTCGCGGCCGTCACCGTGCTCGGTGCCGCCGCACTGTGTGTCGGCATCGGGGTCTCCCTGTCGAGTGCCGACGAGCCTAAAGCCCCGAAACCGCAAACCGTCCAGCCCGCTCCGCAACTCCCGTTCGCCGCTCCCGGTGAACTCGGCAAGGCGCAGGATCAGTTGCGCCGGGCGATGGAGTCGCTGGCCAAGGGTCCGAACGATCCGGCCGCACGCAAGATGCTGAACGAGGCCTGGGTGGAGATGATGAAGGGTCTGCCCGTCGGTGGACTCCCGGGGCTCGTGAACCCCGCCACCGTGCCTGAGCGACCGCGCCTGGGCGTCCGGCTCGAACCACTCACCCCGCTCGTGACCGACCAACTGGGTCTGGAGAAGGGGGTCGCCATCGCCGGCGTGCTGGAAGGTTCGGCCGCTCAGAAGGCCGGGTTCAAGGCCCACGACATCGTCGTCGAGTTCGCCGGGAAGCCGGTCGCCGACCCCGTGGACTTCACCCGGCGGGTGAGCGAAGTGAAGACCGGCGAGAAGGTGGACGCGGTCGTCGTCCGCAAGGGGAAGCGGGTCGAGCTGAAGGGGATCGACCTGCCCGAGGCCGCCCCCAAGCCCGAGGTGTTCGGTCTCCCGCTGAACCCCAAGGCCCTGGGAAACGGCCGTCCCGGTAACTCCGCCTCGGTGTCCGTCGTGAACGGCGCGTTCACCATCGATGCCACTGAAGACGGGGTTAGCTACCTCATCACTGGCAAGGTAGGTGCCGGTGGGGTAACCACCGAGAAGGTGAGCGTCAAGGCAGGCGACGAGGCGGTGGAAGCGGCCGAATTGGGGAAGGTTCCTGAGAAGTACCGCCCGACCGTCGAGAAGCTGCTAAAGCTCGTGGGCAAGCCGCAAGGGAAGGTCATCGATTGAGGCCCGTCCGGCGTCACGCCCCGAGGCCCCGGCTCATAGCCGGGGCCGTTTCCGTCTCATGCCACGAGTTACAGGACCCGCACCTCCATCGCCCGCACGATCACCTTCTCCTGCTTGAATCGCTTCTCGAGCCGCTGGCGGTACTTTCCCCACCACTTCTCGTCGAGTTCCTCCGCCATCACTTCGTAGATCACGATCTCGTCCTTGTCGGTTTCGGACGAGCCTTCCTTCCACAGGCCCTCGGCAGGCGCACGGGTATGCGCGGTGAGGCCGCCGAACTTCTCGGTCAACTCCTCGGCGACGGCGCGGAATAGCTTCCGCCCAATGGGCTTGCCCTTGTTGTCGTTGAGCGGGAGCAGGATGTGGATCAGATGCATGTGGAGGGAGGGAGCAATTGCCGCGCCCCTCATCACTCCGCTGAACCGTCCGGGCTTGCGAGCACGACAGTGTATCCGTTCGGATCGCGGAGCCAGATCTCCCAGTGGTTCGGTCCGCCGTCTCCTTCCGGCGGATTGCGGTGCCTCGGCATGACGACCTCCGCCCCCATCTCGGCAGCTCGAACGGTCGCCCCGTCGAAGTCATCCATCTCGAACCAGAGCAGCACGCCGTTACCGTAGGGCTTGTCCGTTGGGTCGCCGATCGGCCCGTGGTGATGATCCACCTCGAAGTGGTGCAACTGGAGGATCAGCCCGGAGTCGGAGACGAGCCGCTCGTATTCTCGACCGCCGTGCGCGCTGCGGCACCCGAGTAGTCGCTGATACCACCGACTACTGGCTTCAACGTCGGTCACCGCGATCAAGGGCTGAGGGCGCATCACGGCCTCCTGGGAATGGGAGCGAGGAGGAAACGTAAACGGCGAGGGGGGAGGTGTCGAGGCCAGTGGGAAAAGATGAGGCCCAGCGACCGGGGGAAGTCGCTGGGCCGTGAGTTGGACCGTCGGGGGAGGCGGGGATCGGCCTTGGGGGAAGGCCTTGTCGATCCGGGGTGGGCGGCTCGACGAGGAGAGATAAAGCAGCCCTCGTGCCGCTCACGACCTGGCAGAATTCGCTTCGGCCATAAGCGCCTGCGGGAGCAGGAGCTGCGAGAAAATGAGCGGGGAGTCGAGTCCGCTTGATTTGTAGGACCTACCTGCCGCATTTACCGAGTCGGAACGGGCCTCCCCACTTCTTACCGGTTAATCCGGGATGCCGTGGCCCTGTACCGCCTGCTCGCGGCGCTGGCGGACGGACTCGGCGAAGCCGACCGGATCGGCCGAATGCTGGCGAAGTGCCTCTGCGAGCTTCTCGACACGATTTTCCGCATCCAGGCGGATGGCGACCGCGCGGGTGCCCGGTACGTCCTCCGGGTGTTCGCCGTGGCGGACGATGTGCTTGTGCCACATGCCCACCGAGCCGTTCCAGTTGAAACCGGTGTTCTCGCCTTCCTCGCCTTTGACGTGGCGGCGGATGATCGCCTTCTCTTCCTCGGTCGGGCGGTTCTCCGCGCCATCCGGGAACACGACGCGGATACCGATGCCCGCAGCGTTGTCGCCCTTGTCGATCATCTGCACCTTCATGTCGCCGGCAGAGACGGACAGCTTGCTTGGCAGATTCGATTGACGCTTGGTCACTGCCTCGGCGTGGCTCTGAACCGGTCGGCGAGTCATGCTGGGGTTAGCGATGTACGGCACACGGTGGCCGTGTGCGTGGTGGCCGTTCTGCTCGGTGGTGTGGGCCGTTTCCACGCGATGTTCGGCATCACGCTGCGCCTGTTCGGCGTTGCGGAGCACGACTTGTTCGTCGGGCGCGTCGGTTGGGCGTTCAGCGACGGCGGTGGAGGTGGGTTCGGTGGGTTCGGTGGTGGCAGTACCTTGGGCTGCTTCTTCGTTGGCTTTACTGCGTTTACGGGCCATATGGAATCCTTCCAGTTAGGGTTGGGCGTCTGCCCGAAGCCCTAACTGAACGACGAGCAGACGCGTCGAGGATTAGCGCGAATACGGAGCGTTGTCAACGGGCTGCCGGATCGGGTAGAATTTCCATCCGAGCGAAACGCAGCGAGAGGGCGAGTCGATGCAAGCGAGCGCGTGGAAGAACACCGGCAGCAAAATCGAAGGACAGACCTACGGCATTCGCGTCGGCTTCCCGAATCGCGACGAGCATTTCAAAGGCGTGGGGAGTTCGATTCGGGTGGAGATCGAAGGAACGGAATACACCTTCGAGATCACCGGTGGGTTCTGGAATAAGTGCCCGGAGTTCCGTGACGATGCCGCGGGGACGATTCGGAAGTGGCTCGAACGGCATCATTCGCTGACGTGGGACAAGGGGCAGCCACCTCGGTTCGAGCTGACCCGCGTGGCGCAGGGGCGATACCGGCTTGAGTCATAAAATCCGGCCACGTGGGGGAATTTTCTACTTCTTTAATCCTTGATCTCGAAGTTTCTGCGCCTCTAGTTCTTGCCTCTTTCGCTCAAAGAAACCCTTGGCATCAGGCTTAGCCCTGACATGCACCTGTGTCGTTCCGTAGACAGAGGGCCAAACATAGATTCCGTGGTAGCTTCTCAGATCGTCGACAGGGGCCAAATGTGCATCGTGATAAATATAGACGTTGTATCGCCGTGATTTGATCGACAAAGCAGGTGACTGCCTGCCTCTGAATGTAAGGTCGTAAACCCTGAACACTTTGGGGTCGGGTGCATCATGGCCTTCTGATATCCTAATATGATACTCTTCATCATCAGGGAAGTTGTCATCAAGAATAAACTGGATTTCCCCCTCCCGCACGCGTTCATCCGCTCGAATGTGATACCCGTCAGCATCCTGAAATAGGCCGATAACATAGGGCCATGCCACCGCAGCCCCGATATTCGCGGCAATCCCGATGGCCGGCAGCCAGAGGCGGAGAGCAACTCGCCAACGAATCGCAAGGCCCGCCAGCCCGAACGTGATCCCAAGTATGTACACCTGGAGGGCTTCGATGGGAAAGAAGCCGCTCAGGCTGCACCCGATGCTGAGCGCGCTCAACACCGTGGAGGTTCGCATTTGTTTTGCTGCTGCATACCAGCGATTCAGCCTGCCCTCTTCTGGGATGACAGGTTTGGGGGCTCCCACCGAAACGACACCCAGTTCCGCCAAACGACCTTCCGCGAGCGCCTGCTGAAGCTTCTCGGCGTCCTTTCTGGTCATTCTCGCTGTTAGCTTGATGCTCCCCGACTCTTCCTTCATGATCTTGATCCTACCCCCCGCCTCGGCGATTAGATTGAGCGCGATTTGCATTTTTATCCGTCGCTCTATCGACCAGTCCTTCATGTCGCCAGCTATCACCACCTCGACATCAACCTCTTCATCCCCAGCGCCATCTCCTGTGCTTTCGTCTTCCGCCAGAAGAGTCTTATATTCTACGCCAAACTTCTCGGCGATTCTGTGAAGTGATTCATTCTCAATGGGCTTGCCTTTGATGGCCCTCTCGATCGTCGACTTGGCGACTTTTGGCTTCTCATCAGCGAGGTCTTGAAGAGACCACCCCTTCAGCATGCGATGCTTTTCGATCAGCTTTCCGTTTGGCTTTACACCTCTTTTGCGCCGCTGGATCGACATGCCGCCTCTCGGTCTTTCGCGCTTAACTCGCGCTTAACTCGTGCTTATGTCGCGGAGCATCTTGTTGGCTGTGGAATTACGATTCCCTCAGTTCGCACTGATTCTACGAGGGATTCGCCATGCCGCCACTCATCATCTGCTTCCCCGACGATTCGGGTGACCTCCGCAGCCGCTTCCTCGCCCTGTTCCTCGCTCACTGGGACGAGTTCCTCAGGATGTCCAGCGGTTTCCGCTTCTCCCCGGCCGACGCCGAAGAGGTGGTGGAGCAAGCTCTATACCGCGTCTTCAGGACGAAGGCCGAACGACTGGAGCAGGTCCGGAACCCCCTGGGCTGGTTCAGCAAGCTGGTGATCTGGGCCGCGCTGACGCACCTCGGTCGCCAAAGCGCCCGCGACGAGAAAATCCGCTCGCTCAACTTCGACCCCGTCGCCTGCCCGTGCGACGACTACGACGTCGAGCAGCAGCGGTCGGACTGGGAGGCGCTGCTCGCGGCCATCCCGCAACTTCCCGACAACCTGCGATCGCCGTTCGTCTTCTGCCAGATCGACGGGCACACCATCCGCGAGGCGTCTGTCCACTTCCGCCTCCCGCTGGGGACGGTCAACGGTCGGCTGATCCGCGCCCGCGCTGCCCTCCGTCGCATTCTCGGAACTGACCAGGAAAAACCCAACGGCAAGCGCTGATTCGCGCGCGCAACCGCTTGTCGGCCGTGTCTGTGTGTAGACCCACCGCAACGCAACACCGGGAGGAATGACCATGTCGGAATCGAAACCGACAGCCCACGCCGACCAGGACCGCATCGAGCGGCAGTCGCGAGAGGAATTTAGTCGGAGCTCCGCTGCGTCGGAATATCGCTCTCACTTCAACCGCCTGTACCCCCGCTGGTATGTTTACAACGACGTCCACTTCGACGGTCGTTTGACGAGCCCACGTATTAGCATCGGGCTGACCAGCCCACGTCGGCTCAGTCAAACCGACCTCACCACCGATTATGGTGCTAGGACCAACATCGTCCTCGCCGAGCGGATGGTGTTCGGAACCGATCGACGCCTTGTACTGACCGACGACCCCACCGCCGAAGGACTGTTGCGGCTCATTGACGACCGGCTCCTCGGCGAGACCGTCAAGCAGTTCGTCATGGAAGTCCACGGTTCTCTTGAGGAGGGGTGGGACGGCTACGGCCCTCTCTACGCCCGAGAAGCAACTCGCATCGGCGCAACGATGGGTTTACCCGAAGTCCACCCACGGCGGCGGGGTCCTCGGTTGACCGGGATGCCTGTCGCAGCGGCGTGGCCACATGCGTTCCGTCCCGAGGGGTACTACTTGGGCCACGTGTCGTTCGATCGCGTGCACCTGCGCGGCAAGGCCGGGCGTAGCGTTCCCCGGCAGTCCGTCGTGCCCGGCGTGTACGAGTACCTGTATTTCCTCACCGCGACCGGGCAACATGCCCGGCTGCTCGACATCCTCGGCCGTGAGGTGGATGCGGCAAAAGAAGCTCGACATCCAGCGCTCGCCGCTGCCGAACGAAATCCCCTCGACCCGTCCGGCATGGTGCTACCGCTGCCGGTGATCGACCGCGACTGGCTGGCATGGAACTGCGGTTGCGTGCGTGCCATCGCCGAAGGCATCCGTACCCGCCGCGCGTTCGACGGAATGCCCATCCTGGCCGACGCCCTGCAGGACGCCGGGTGCGAGGACGAGGTGCTGCTCGGGCACTTGCGGGCACACACCGACCACACCGCGAACTGCTGGGCCTTGCGCCTCCTGACCGACCCGACCTGACCAACTGGCATCTACCCGAACCCAAGGCCGGTGGCACCGCCACCGCGCCCGGACCTTTCGTTGCCCGAGGCTGCCATGAAAGACGACGCGAAGCTGGACGACGTGCAACTCGCGGTGTGGGTCGGGGAAGGCGGTCCCGACCTGCCGTTTCCCGGCGAACCGTGGCCCGGCCTGCCCGACGTGATCCCACCGTGGGACGAACCGCTTCCCGGACTGCCGGACCTGCCGGCGATCCCGCAACTGCCCCTTGAGGAACGATGCGATCGTCCAGTAGCCGCCCCGCCAGCAGGCAACTGACGCGCAGCTCGCGGAGAGCACCCGCAAGCATGGCGTGCTTCTGCCCCTCGGGGCGTGGCCGGGGAGTCCACGCGCATGACGCAACAGGACCAGTTTGACCTTGACCGGCTGGCCGATGACGGTCGGTCCAACCACCCGGAGGAGTGATGATCACGCAACTTGTCTCGAAGCCGCTGTCTTTCTTCAAACCCGACCCGAACCAGCCGCGCAAGCACTTTGACGAGGCCGCGCTGCGTGCTCTCGGCGAGTCGCTGAAGATCCGGCAGAACGATCCGGTGCAGTCCAAACCTGACGGCATCATGATCGACGGTGAGCGCCGATTACGTGCCGCGAAGCTCGTCGGTCTGGAAAAGCTCGACGTGATCCTGACCGACGCCGCACTGACGGATTCCCAGATCAACGTCATCCGCCTGACCTCGTTCTTCCACCGCGAAGACCTGTCGGCCTACGAGAAGTACCTCGCGTGCGCCGACCTGATGGCCGCGAACCCGTCGTGGCAGATGAAGGATTTGGCCGAGACGCTGAAGCTTGATGCCTCAATGGTCACGCGGATTCTCTCGCCATCGAAATGCATCGAGCCGTGGGTCATGGCATTCAAGGCGGGTCAGGTCGGCGTATCGGACGTTTACGCTGCCTCAAAACTTCCTGAAGCCGATCAGGCCGGACTGCTCGCCTTGAAACTCTCGGGAGCGACGCGCGACCAGCTCGAACAGGCATCGCGCAAGGCCCGCACGACGGCGGCTCCGGCGGTGAAGCTCTCCAGGATCTCGTGCCAACTACCGGGCGGTGTAACCGTGGCCGTATCCGGTAAGGAGGTTTCTCTCGACGAAGCGATCGAATCGCTTTCGGAGGTTCTGAAGGCCGCAAAGAAAGCCCGCGATGAGGGGCTGACGGCAAAGTCCTGGACGTCGGCAATGAAGGATAAGGCGAAGGCGGCGGGGTGAAGCGCAAACAAAAAGGGCAGCCGTTGTAGCGACTGCCCTCAATGCGCCTTGCCAATGGTTAAAGGTCTACAACCCTTCTTCCACCGACCCGGCATCTTGCTCTCGGGTTGTGTATGGCGGGAGAGTGCCACACCGAAACATCAACGTCAACATGAAAGGTAGTCATGGAGAACTGGGACTGGGGCGGGATTCTCACCTGCGCGTTCTTTCTGTCCATTATCGGGGCTGTCATTTTCCGGATGTGGGAGATCACTGTCTGGAGCCGCCAGGCCATCCACGAGATGCGTGAACGCCGTCACGCCCGGCAGTTGGAGGTGCTCGACAAGCAGATCGCGCTGGAGAAAGCGAAGCAACCCGAGGTGCCGCCGTGCGTTCCCAATCCCTGATCTCGGACCATGCGATGGCGCTGGCGAAGGTCATCCTCGAAATGATCGCCCCGTGCCTCCGCGAAGAGGAACAGAAAGACGCCTTCAAAATGATTTACGAGGCGTGCGCCGCGACGCTGAACAGCTTCGAAGAGAAGGCGGATCGAATGCATCGGCGAGTCAAGCCCTCCAACAACTAACGGTGCCCCGCGATGAACTTCTTGTCCCGCCTCCTCCTGATGGCAGCAACGCTCGCGTTCATCGCGTCGCTGTGCGTCCTCGCCACTCGGGTCTCGCCCGTCCTGGTGGTGATGGTGTTCATCGTTCTGTGCGCGGTGGCCAAGCGGCGGTCGATGCAGCTCGACGCCTTCGGTACGGCCCGATGGGCCGACGACGACGACCTGCGTCGCGCTGACATGCTCGACGGCGATAGCGGGCTGGTCCTTGGCAGGATGGAGAGCGAGCGGCCACGGTTCCGCACCGGGTTGAGGGCGCTGTTTAACCTCCGGTTGCGTTCAAGAACCGCGTGCCACGTGTTCCTCCGCTCGCTCGGGTTCTGGCGGGGCGAGACACACTTGGTCCGGCTTCGAAACGCCGTCCACACAACTGTCTTCGCTCCGACAGGTGCGGGCAAAGGTGTCTCGATTGTTATTCCCACGCTGCTCACGTGCATGTCGTCCATGGTCGTGGTGGACATCAAGGGCGAGCTCGTGCGGTTGACGGCAGAGCATAGGCGACGAATGGGATTTCGGGTCGTCGTGCTCGATCCGTTTCGCATCGCGACACACAGCCCCGACACGCTCAACGTTCTCGACTATCTGGACGCATCCGACACCGACCTGATCGACCGCTGCCGGGATATAGCCGAGGCAATGGTCGTAAGATCCGCCAACGAAAAAGAACCGCACTGGTCTGATTCCGCTGTGATTTGGATATCTGCCATAATTTTAGTTGTTGTGCTGTTCGGAGAACCCGGCGAGCGGTCCTTGCAGACCGTCCGGCGGCTGCTCACCGACCCGGCGCAGATGGAAGCTGCCGTGAAGCTGCTCTGCTCGTCAGATGCCTGCGACGGCATCGCATCCCGCCTCGGACACCAGCTCGCCCATTTCAAGGACAAGGAGTTGTCGAGTGTCTTGACAACGGTTTCCCGCCACATGCGGTTCCTCGACACGCCCGCGGTCGCCGCGAGTACGCGGACCAGCACGTTCGACCCGGCTGACATCAAGGGCGAGAAAGTAACCGTTTATCTCTGTTTGGCACCTGACCACGTGCGCGCGCAGTCGGGTTTGCTGCGTCTGTGGGTAGAGACATTGTCGCGCGCGGTCGTGAAGGGAGGGGTCCGTGGCTGAGGTTATCTTCCTGCTCGACGAGGCGGCTGCCCTCGGGCAAATGGACGCGATCGACAACGCCCTGAACGTGGGTCGGGGTTACGGACTGCGGCTGATCCTGATCTATCAGTCGGCGGCGCAACTCAAGAAGTGCTTCCCGGAAGGCCAGGACGGCAACATCCAAGCCAACACGACGGCGATCTACTTCGCGGTGAATGATCCCGTCACCGCCGAGGAGGTGAGCAAGCGCCTCGGTGATTTCAGTGAAATTGTCACTTCCGGAGGAACATCGTCAGGCGGTTCCCGGCAAAAAAACAACGACGGGGCGGGTGGAAGTTTCTCGCACTCAGTGAACTCGAACAGCAACTGGAACCAGGTCGCCCGGCGCCTGCTCAAGCCCGAAGAGGTATGCGCCCTCCACCCGCGCGTGGCGATCACCTTCACGCCCGGCGTGCCGCCAGTGTGGTCATTGTTGCTGAAGTACTACGAAGAGCCGCGCCTCGCGCAGCCGCCGGGCTGGTGCTCTCGCCTGATGACCGCCGTGAAGACGTTCGCCCTCTCCGTTCTGTTCGCCGGTCTCTCCGCGATGCTGGTTTTCGCGGTGATCGACGCGCAACTGAATCGCGGCTCGTTGCCGCGGTAGCTCTGGTCGCCCCGATGAAAGGCAGGTGCAACGTGTCAGAAGCAACGAGACAGTTCTTCGACGGTCTGAAGGGAGGCGGTGAGACCGTCGCCCATGAGGTCAACTCCATCAAGGAGTGGTGGTCCGGCCTCCACTTCGGCGCGGGCCATGCGGACGCGATGATCCGGGCAGGCGGGAAGGAACTCGCGCAGGCGCTGGTGGCCTTCCCGGACAGCAACATCCGCCCGGTGGAAGAGCCGGGCCTGCTGGGGAACCTCACCCCGCAGGAGGTCATGCGGGGCAAGGATGAGGCACTCGGCAACGACGGGGTGGGAGCCCCCAAGATCGAAGCGCCGCAGATGGAACGCGGCGGCATGGAGTTGTGATTTCCAGGGCTGCTCCCGAGCGGCCCAACACCACTGACAGCGAGACAGTCATGACCGCCAACATGTTGATCTTTTTCGGCCTCGTCGTTCTCGGCTCAAAGGTCTGGCTCGGCTGGCTCAAGGCCGCCGCGGATCGCCCGGACGCGGTCGGGAAGGTGATCGATAAGTTCCGCAAGCTCTAACCGGAGACAGCCGTGCAATCGATTCAAGAGTTCGTGGGGTTTTGCATTCTCCTGATGTGCGTGGCCGTGTGGGCCATGGGCCGGTTCGCCAAGCAGCACCCCGAGGCCAGCACCAGCCTGGTGAAGACCATCTTCACCAAGCTGTTCAAGTAGCCATCCCGCTGTGGGAGTGGATAAGCCCTGAAACGCCAAACCGAAAAAGGAGGGTTGCCATGGGAGAATTCATACTCGAAGTGCTGTTCGAAGTCATCTGCAGCTACCTCACCGACTGAAAACCAACCGGGCACGGACGCCCCTCTTTCCTTCACTCCACACTCGAGGTCTGATCATGTTAATTCGTCTCCTGCTCTACGTCCTGCTCACTCCCCGCACCACGGTCCCGATGCAGAAGTGATCCACGGCGCTTGCCGTGACATCACCTCTGACGGCAACCCCGAACGCAAAAAGGAGGTTCCGATGTTCATTCTCTGGCTCACTATCGTCCGCATCTTCGGCCTCGACGAGTGATACTTCCCACCCAAACCGGCGGGGGACTTCAACCCCGCCCTTACCCTGGAGACAATCATGGAATTCTTAATGGCGGCCGCCGCGGTACTGGTGGTCTGCGTGATCATCGTCACGATCAAGAACCTCTGGATCAGCATCCGGTGGCGGTTCGGCTTCCGGTTCAACCTCGACGAGTCGTTGGCCCACATCGCGGCGAAGGAATGCGCGAACAACATGGTCGCGGCCGCCAAGCAATCCGGGTTCATGGGGCGGAACCCGACCGAACAGGCTTGCGAAAACCTTCTCGCCGACATGTACGGCTTCGCCCGGCTGGTAATCGAGGAGTACGTCTACCGCTTGTCGGTGCCGACCATCGATTTAACGAGCAACCCGCCCTGTATCCGCGAAGCGATGGAGGCAATGAGTCGTTCGGGGGAGTCGTTACCCCCGGACACAGGCTGCCAACCCGGAGCACCAGCATGAGCGACGACATTCCGACACTTGCCGAAGCCAACGCGATCAACTCCGAGTGGACGAAGGACTACGCCCTCAGAAAAGCCAGCGGCGACACCCTGCACGACATCCTCTCCGGGTCGCCCGCCCGGGAGGATCTGCTCAAGAAGGTCCGCCACGACTTCCACACGCTCGGCGAGCAGCTCGTCCCCGGCATCCAGGTGCTGCTCGAAGCCCACAACGTTCCGGCCGAGGTGCGTCAGGCGGTGGGCGAGTACCTGGGCGACGTGCTCAAGGGACTGGACGGCGTCGGGCGCGAGGTTCAGAAGCTTGCCGCAGTGCCGGGGGCAGAGCAAGCCGGGTACAGCGCGATGCACGAGGGGAAGGAACACGACGGGCTCGAAAGGTAGGTGTGGCGTGGTCGCGGTCGATCAGGAATACGTCACCCCGAAGGACGCGGCCAAGCGGCTGTCGGTCAGCGTCAAGACCGTCTACAAGCTCGCGGCTGCCGGCAAGTTCGAAGTTCTCCACGTCGGCCGCGCGGTCCGCATCCTCCGCGTCAGCCTGCTCGAATACATCGCCAGCAACACCGCACCGAGGGCGGAAGCCCCGCCCCCGGTCGAGAAGCCCGTCACCCCGCATCCGAAACGGCGAGGGGCTGGCGGGTTTGTTTTCCTCCCGCCACGGTCTTGAACCTCTCCAGTTTCTCCCGCAGCGCCTTCTTGTCGGCCAGCAGATGGCTGTAGTGCAACCGAATGACCACCGGGCTGTTCCCCATCAGGTGAGCCAGCGTGTCCACGTCCATGCCCGCCTTCAGCATCTCGGTCGCGAACGAGTGCCGGTACGAGTAACAGGTCACTTCCTTCCACTTCAGCTTTTTCTGGATGCGGATGAACAGCGAGACGTAGTGGAACCGCTTCAGCACCCCGCCCCGCTTCCGTCGGAACACCTGGCCGGTCGGGTGCTTCTTCACGAGTTCCTTCACGGTCTCCAGCGTCGGCCCGCTGAGCATGATGACGCGGTCCTTGCCCTTGGTCGCGTTCTTGTGGCTGAACCGCTCTTTCCGGCGGCTGCCCTCCTTCTTGAACACGAACGCCCCGAGCTCTTCGTCGAAGTCGGCGGCGGTCGCGGCGGCGATCTCGCCCGGACGCGCCCCGGTGTCCTTCAGTGCCTGGATGAACGGGCGGTAGTCGGCGGGCGATGCACCGAGCACCCGCTGGTGGTTCGCCTCGATCTCGTCGGACGTGTTCCCCATCAGGGCGTCGGCCCCGCGGCTGTTGCTGCCCGGCTTCTCGACGTCGGCGACCGGGTTCTTCGGGATCAGCCCGGTGCGGACCGCCCAGTTCATCGCGGCGTTGATCGACTGGATGAAGTTCCGCTGCGAGCCCGTCGTCCACCCGAGCGGCTTCCGCCCCGGCTGGGCAACTTTGCGGGCCTGGACGCGGGGCGTCTCCATGTGCTCCAGGAAGCGGTAGACGACGAAGTGGGTCAGGCTGCCGACGGCCCGCTCGCCGACGCAGCCCTTGCCGTCCGGGTTCCAGTTCACGAACGGCTCGTAGCACCGCTGGCGGATCTCAACCGTCCCCTCCTTCTTCCGGGTGGCGATGTGCTTCAGGTAGGTTTCGAGCACGACGCGGACGGTGTTGGTTTCCTTCGCGGTCTCGACCCCGCCGAGTTCGAGAACCTCTTTGAACTTCCCGAGTGCCGCGAGGTAGGTCGGGCCGGTGGGAGCGTCGTCCGGCCCGAGGGCCAGTTCGTGCAGGGTGCCCGCGACGGTAACGAAGTACCCGCCCCCCTTGCGGCTGGGGTAGTAGCGGGCTTGCGGCTTGCGGGCCATGGGGTGTCCCTCGCGCGTGGCGGTACGGAACGGGTTCACACCCACGGATTGTAATTCTTGACAGGATTCTTGACAACGGCAGTAGGCCCGCCGTGTCGAGAATGTCACAAACCCAAGTATTTCTTGGGTATTTCGGCCCCGGCGACGTAGGCGAGTTTAGCGATCTTGCACATCTGGTACACATGGATGCGGAAGTCCGGGCAGGTACTCACGAGGCAGTACGCATCCGTCGGCGTGAAGCCGTAATCGGTCACGAGCCAATCCATGAGGCTCACCGTCGCTGTTTCAACCGCGATCTCCAACGGCTTATCGGAGTGGATCGCGATGATCGAATTCGGCTTCTCGATCCGCACCCACGGCACCCGCTTCTTCTTCACCAGTTCCATGCGAAGGCGAACGGTCGCTTTCGTCTCCGCTGCGGTTCCCGTGAACTCCGTGTCGCCCTGACTCGCGTGGACGTCACCCAGATACAAGAGCGCCCCCGGATGATAGACCGGCAGATACAGCTTGTTGCCAACGGTGAAATCCCGAATGTCGAGGTTTCCACCCCACGCACCCTGCCCGTCCAGGCTCGTCACCACTTCGCGATCGGGGCACACTCCCAGCGTGCCGACGAACGGCGTGATCGGCCACGAGAGCTTGTCGTTGAAGTGCAACGTCCCATCGCGTGTCGTGCCGCTCGGTCCCGGGCTGTGCTTGAAGATCTTCGTGGTGTAATCGCCCGACAACTCCGGCCACCGCGTCGATTCACCAAGTGGACCGCGTCGCGGACCGATCGCCACCCATGAGTAATCGTCAACAAGGATGTCTTCGAGTGTGACGACAAGTGTGTCGCCGCGCTCGGCACCTTCGAGGTACACCGGACCCCCGATGGGGTTCGCTGTTGGAGGCGAACGGTCGAAGCCGGGCCGTTTCCCCGGGATGGCTTTGTCTTCGGGCGTTTTGAAGTAGCCGGTGCTGGCGTCGTAGGTTTCGATCTCGAACGATTCGCCCTGCTTCACTCGCAGGAGTGGTTCATCTCGCCAGTCGAAGGCGTACTTGCGGGCTTGTTCGCGTGTGATTCGCTGCACGGGTCACCTTGAAATGGGGCACTTTGGTTGGAGTGGCAATTGTAGGCTAGATTCCAGGAGCGAACCTGGGTAATCTGCGACGGTTTTCCGGGCTTCTGAGCGAGATTTCTTCATCTCGTCCCCGGTTTTATTCCGATAAGGGTCGATATGGGGCGCTGTCCGTAGTTATCGGTTCGCCTCGGGTCAGCTCGGAGTTCGACAGGATGCGTCTCCTCGCGTTGCCCGGCATCTCGCTGTTTCGCCCCACGGTTGCGGGGGTCAGCACACTCACACCGTTGCGGGCCGTCAGCTTGTTAATGGCGGTGACGTTCGTGTTGCGGCTGGTGTGGGGAGCCATACTGCCGCCCACCAACGACGAAGCATATCACTACCTCTACACGACCCACTTGAACCTCAGTTACTTCGACCATCCACCCATGACGATGTGGCTGGCGAAGCTCGGTATTCTCCTGTGTGGCGGCTGGGTGAATCCGCTGTCGCTGCGACTCGCGTTCACGATGATGTTCGCGGGTTCGACGTATGTGATGTATCGCTACGCGGGTCGGTGGTACGGCGAATGGGCTGGCTTCTACGCCGCGCTGTTCCTGAACCTTAGCGGCTATTACGCACTCGCGGGCGGCTTCACATTACCTGATGGACCATTCCTGTTCTTCGCACTGCTGACGATGTGGGCGCTCGGTGAAGCCGTGGTTGCGAATCCTGGGCGAATCGTGCCATGGGTGTGGGTTGGGCTTGGCTTCGGCTGTGCGCTGCTCAGCAAGTATCACGGGATCTTCCTGCCAGCGGGTGCGGTGCTGTATGCACTCGTGACGCCGGGAGCGCGAAAGATGCTCTGGTCGCCGGGTCCGTACATCGCCGTCGTGATCGGCTTCGCGATGTTCTCGCCCGTGCTGATTTGGAACGCAGACAACGGCTGGGCATCGTTCGTGTTCCAGGGTGGTCGAGCGGTCGGCAACGGCTTCAAGCCGCTCGGATTGCTCGCGGTGTTCCTGGGGCCGATCGTGTATCTGCTGCCGTGGGTGTGGAGCCTTACCGTCTGGCAACTCGTGAAGAAAGTGCGGCACTGGGGTTCCGTTCAAGGCATCGACAGGTTGGCGGTGTGCAGTGCCGTGGTGCCGATGGTGTTCTTCACGGTCGTGGGCTGTTCTCGGTGGATTCTGTTGCACTGGCCACTGATCGGTTACGTCGCTTTGATGCCGATGGCTGGAGCAGCGTGGGCACGATGGGCTGCCGCTGATTCCGCATGGTCACGAAAGCGGATCGCGTGGATGGCTGCTGCGGTGATTGTGGGTGGAAGCTGCGGTGTGATGCAAGCACGATATGGTGTCGTGCAGTTCCCAGGCAAAGACCCGATGGCCGACGTGAGTGGTTGGGCGTCCGTGGCAGAGGAACTCGAAGCACGCGGCTTCACGGCGGAACCGCACACCTTCGTGACGACGAATCGCTGGTATGACAGCGGGCAGCTCGCGTTCGCACTGCAAGAGAAGGTGCCGGTGACGTGCTACAACATCGGCGACGCTCGCGGATTTGCCTTCTGGAGCAAGCCCGAGACGTGGGTGGGCTGGAACGCCATGTACGTGACGACTTCGGATGAGCCGTTCGAGCGGCAAATTCTGGAGTTGTTCTTCCGTCGCGTCGAAGTCGCCGCCGACTTCCCGATGACTCGCGCCGGTACCCCGTTCCGTCAGGTGCGCGTCTATCGCTGCATTGAGCAAACGCGACCGTTCCCGTTCACGTACTCGAAAGAGCCGGTGGTACTGGTGCCGTGACGATCAGCCCCCAGCAGTCAGTTGCGGGGGCAGTTCGCCACTGTAACTTGCCCAAAGCGCATCGACCGGATGCGCTGCCCACACGTTCTGCCCGGCAGCCTTCAGGTGCCGGGTAATCTGCATCAAGCAGCCGACGTTACCCGTGAACATCGCTCGCGCTTTGGTTGACTTGATGTTCTCAACTTTCCGGTCGCCGAGGCGTGCGGCCATCTCGGGCTGCGTCAGATTGTAACTGCCGGCGGCGCCGCAGCACAGTTCGCTCTCGGGCAACGGAATCAGCTCCAGGCCCGGAATCATTTCGAGGAGTTGTCGCGGTTGCTTGAAGATCTGCTGCGCGTGCCGCAGGTGACACGCATCGTGGTAGGTCGCTCGCACCTTCAGTTCGTGCTTCGGCTTCACGGGACCTAGTTCCATGAGGAATTCGCTGATGTCGCGAACCTTGCTCTGGAACCGTGCCGCGACTTCGGCCTGATCCGTGCCGTGCATCATGTGGGCGTAGTCCTTCAACTGGAAGCCACAGCCAGCCGCGTTCGTGATGATGGCATCCACGTTCTTGAAGCGCTCGGCATCAGTGGCTCCGAAAGCCTCGCAGTTCGCAGCCGCGAAACCCTTGGCGATCTCTTCCTCGGCCGCGTGATAGTGCAACGCACCACAACATCCCTGTGAACGCGGAATCCACACTTCGCAGCCGTTCGCCTGAAGCACCTTCGCCGTGGCGTAGTTCGTTTCGGGGTAGAGCGAATCCGCGACGCACCCCAGAAACAGCGCGACCCGTGCCCGCCGTGGGCCAATCGGTTCGAGCACTTCGGGCAGGTTGCCGTAATGCGGCTTCAACTCGGGGAGCATGCTCTTCATGTTCCGCAGCGAAGTCGGAATCAGCTTCGTAAGGCCAGTCTTCTCGGTGAGCCAATCGAGGCCAGTCCACTGCATGAGGCGAGCCGGCGCGAGCGCGATCCGATTTCGCCAGCGATACGGGAACACGTTGAACAACAGGAATTTCTGGAGTGCGTTCAGCGAGGCGGTTTGCCGCCCGGGTTCCTTCTCGTTCATGTAAACGCGGAACGGTTCGATGAGCTTGCCGTACTGCACGCCCGACGGACATGCCGTTTCGCACGCCCGACAGTTCAAGCACAGGTCGAGGTGCTGCTTTACATCGTTGTCGAGTTCGAGCGTGCCGTCGATGACTTGCCGCATGAGGTAGATGCGACCGCGTGGCGAATCGGCTTCGTTCGATGTTTCGACATAGGTGGGGCAACTGGCGGTGCAGAGCCCACAGTGAACGCAGTCGAGAACGAGTTCGTAATCGATGTTCGGGCCGTGCGAGCCGCAACTGTGGTTGTGCGGCGGTGCTGGCAATGGGCCCCCGGTCGCGGTGGGTGCGTCGACGTTCGCGGAGTAAATCGGAAGCGCCGTGCGCTGGGCTTCGGAGTCGGCGAGTTTTGGTGTCGTGGCGGCCATATGAGAATTGAAGTAAGTGTTTGACGAAGTTTAGCGGAGTCCCCAACGGGGACACCGTGAATCGTGCTTACAGATCCCCGAACAGACGGCCGGGGTTGAACACATTATCCGGATCAAGCGTCTTCTTGACGTGTCGCATCAGTTCCCAGTCGGGCGTCGGCTTGCCCCATACGGGAAGACCCTTCTTGCTCCCCGGCGAGCGACGAATCACGGCACCATCCACGTTGCGTTCGCCGTGCTGCCAGATCACGCCGGTAAGTGCGTGAACGTGTACCAATCCCGATGTCGGCTTCGTGATTGCTTCCGCAACTTTGCTCGGAAGCACGCTCGACTTCCCAATGAACTGCGACTCATGTCGAAGCTGCAATGCCGTGATTGCGGCCCATAGTTTCAAGCCATCTGCAACTTCAGTAACTCCGGTCACCGCCGTCGTCTTCAGTTCATCGAGAAGTGTTGAACGTTGCCAGGCGACTGTCGCGGTCTTCTCCTCGAACCCAACCGCAAATACCCATTCGGACGCAACCTTTGGATTCATGCCCGTCGCACGCCATGCCGCCACGTTCAGCAATTCCACAGCCACAGGTCGCGACGGAGAATTGTGCAAAAGATCCAACACCGCACCAATCGCCGACGCATCGCAACCGAACACGACCGCGGCCGATGCTTCGGGCTTCGGCTTCACCTTCAGCGTCACTTGCGAAACCACACCAAGTGTGCCGACAGCCCCAATCTGAAGCTTCATCAGGTCGTAGCCGGCGACGTTCTTCACCACGCGGCCGCCAGCCTTCACTTCCGCACCGTCGTCGGTCACGAAGCTGATGCCGATGACATAATCACGAAGCGTGCCGTATCCGAATCGCCTCGGTCCGCACTGATTCAGGGCAATGGCACCGCCGAGCGTCGCGAGTTCGGGGGTCGCCACGTCAATCGGAAGCGACTGCCCTTCCTTTGCGAGAACCGCTTGCAGAGCCGCAATCGTGATGCCGGCTTGCACGGTGATCGTCATGTCGCGGGCGGGATAGTCGATCACCTGATTCAGCTTGGTGGTATCGACGGCAACCCCCGGCTTCAACGGCGGCAACCCGACATCAAGCGTGGTCATTCCGCCGATGGGGTAGATGCCTTGCTTCGCAGCACGGGCTTGCTTCACGATGTCGCACAGTTCCGCAGTGGTCGCGGGACGTTTCACAGACATCGGAGCAGACTGTTCGATGGAGATTGTGTCCACAGATAATCGCGGAGGCCGGTGGGTGTGGGAACACGAGCGTTAGGGGTGTTGTATGGGATCGCGACGGCACGGCACCCAACTCCGTCGTGGTGTCCGTTTCGCGACGCGATTCCTGCCCTCACACGCCGTTTCCTTCTGTCATTTGCTTTCGCCGGAGTCGCTTCTGCTTGACGAGATATGCGTGTAAACATTCGGCAGCCAGTCCGTGCAACATGAGGCGGTGCCCTGCCCCAAACGTCGATTCCGGAACAATCGGATGGCGATTGTTGACGAGGCCAAGAAACTTGTGATCGTTGATGAGCGTCGTCGCGTAGAGGGCAATTGTTTCGTCGAGTTGCAGCGAGTTGCACGCACGCCAGAAGTCGCTATCGGTCAGCAAGAGCTGATACATCGGCGTGTAAATCTCAATCGCGGCTTCGAGGTCGATGAAGTTGAACCACCCTCGCGGCATCTCTTCAATCGGGAAGTCGCCATCCGTGATGCAACTGAAATCGAGTTCGTCCTTCGGTTCGAGGTCGCGATTCTGCTCGTGGAGCTGGCGGTTGATCTCGATCACGAAGTTGTAAATGTTCAGATCGTGATCGAGGAACACGTTGTTGACCAAGTCCTTCAGTTTCTCGGGGCGGAGTCCTTTGAACTCCATCTTCACGCCCTTCGCGTTGCCCGCAACGAACTGAAGCAACTCCGTGCCGATGTGGAAGTGCCGCATCACGAGATAGTTCGCATACGGCGACACGAACCACTTCAGGCCGAGATGAATCGAGTGATGCAGCAACCACGACGACGTAAGGAAGTTCGGCAAGAACGTCTTCAGCACCTTGTTGAACGCGATCCCCAATCGGCACAGCGGTCGGATCAGCGGGAAGAAGTATTGCCGCGACCGCGAGCCGACATCAATCAGGAAATTCGCCTTGGCGGTTTCGTGAAGCGCGATGCTCGTGTCGAGATAAAGCGCCAGCCACGGGTTCGGGTCCTGTGGGTTGTGGTTCACGCTTTTCAGTCGGTCGATGGCATCTGTGGGCGGCATCTCAGAAGTTCCCGATCTCTTCGAGTTGCAGGACGTACAGCCTCGCCACCACCTTGGCGGCTTTCACGATTTCGGGCACGAGTTTGTCGGTGAGAACGCCCGATTGCACAGCCGCGTCGAGGCGTTCAAAGTGGACATCGTCGCTCGCGGAGTGATACGTCAGGAACGATACCTGCTTTGGCTCCAAGTGCAATTGCAGGCGAATCTGCTCGGCCCATCGCGCCGCGACCCGCCGACCAAGCCCCTCGATAATGAACATCGCCCCGATGAGATCGAACGGGTTCTCGCGACTCGCCCTACTCAGGATGTATTCCGAAAGCGCCGTGCTGCCGACGTTCTTCTCGCCATTGCGAATCACATCGACATCGCCACCAACCGAGACGTAATCGCGTTCGATCATCTCGAAATCGCGGTGTTCGTCGCGCGAATGCCCGATGAACGCCGACCGTATCGGAAAGTGTTCGCGGGTCACGTTCGAGGCAGCACGCGAAATCCACCGCGAGCCGTCGATCACCTGCTGACGCAAGTTGAACAGAAGATCACGATAATCCTGCAACGTCATTCGATGCTGATACATCTTCGCGACAATCGGAACCTGATTCAGCCTGCTCTCGAAGTCGGTCCACACAGATGCGAGTTGCCGAACCAGCGATTCCTCGATCGGGGCACCGCTCGTCTTGATGTCCGGCGGCTCCGAGACAGTCGCAATGTGCGGCATCTCGGTGTCGTGCGGTTCGCTACCCACGACCCGCAGCACGACATACCCGAACAGGAACCGCCCACTCTCGGGAACGATACCCAGGATGCGTTCACCCGGTTTCAGTTTGCCGCTGCGGAACAAGTCGCCGAGCATCAACGGGAACGATGCCGAGCCGACGTTACCGGTCGTGTACAGGTTCGTGAACACACGGCTCTGGTCGATGGTCAGCCCGCCACGCACGAACAGTTCGTATGCTTGCTCGCGGAACAGATGCGACGAGTAATGCGTCAGCCACCAGTCGATGCCCTTCGGGTCGATCTTGCCATCTTCGATCAACTCGAAGACGCCATTCACACACAACCGCACGACATCGTTCAGCAGCGCCGTGGTTTGGTGAAGGTTGATCGCGCCTGACGCAGAAGCGGATTCATAACTGAGATGATCGAGCCAGCCCACCGACGGAGTTGCGTGAACTTCGTCCTTGTTGCCGACGAACATGCACGGCGGAAACCGCCCCGCATGCGACTTCAGCGTGATCGACTCAACTTCGAGCGACAACCCACGCGGCGCTGGCGTATCGCTGATGAGCAATGCCCCCGCCCCGTCGGAAAGCATCCAGCGCAGAAACTCCGTCTCGAATGGCAATCGCTTCTCGTCGCCGTCGCCCTGTGCCCGAAATCGCGATGCTTTTAAGAGCCGACTCGCGAACTCGCTGGCGACGCATACGGCTGTCTTAACTTCACCCGAGCCGACAGCGAGGGCAGCGTGCCGCAACGCGACGACACTACTCGCACAGATGCCGTGCAGCGTGGCGATTTCGCACGTTGGCATCTGGAGTTCGCCCTGCACCATGCTGGCGAACCCCGGCAACGGCAGATCGCCCTGTGATGTCGCCGCAACCAGCAAGTCGATGTCTTTGAGATCGACGGTGCTGTTCGCGATAGCAGCACGAACAGCTTCCGCTGCCATGCGAGCGTTGCTCGTCACGGTGCGTTGCTGATCGTCGATCGCATAATAGCGCTGCTCAATTTTGTTTTGGCGCAGCACACGTTCGCGAAGTGCGGAGGGCTTGCTGCCGATCTGTCCGAGGCGTGCTTCGATCTGGTCGTTGCTGACGGGTTCACCGGGCAAGAACTGGCCGACGGAAGTGATGTAGCATCGTCGTGGCACGGCAACCTCGCATCAATCGCTGTCGGCTTCAGGGTGAGCAGGCCGCTAACCTACCTACCCGCCAACCGGACGACGAGTTGCAGCACAATCGCTGTTATTTGCTTTTCACGTCGAACGTGAACTTGTTCGGGCCGTCTCGTGTGACAGTCGCAGTGAGTTTGCTGTTCACGTTGTAATCGGGGGGAATCACGTTCTCAGTCACTTCGCCCTTCATGCCGTTGAAGTCCTTCACGCCTTTTGACACCATCGAGACAATCTCGACACGGCGTTCGCCTTCGGGAAGTTTCCCGCTGAACTCGCCATCCTTGATTTCAAACGAAGCAAGATCCCCGGTCTGCACAATCTTGAAATAGATTGTGCCCTTCTCAAGTGGCTTCTTGTCGAGCGTCACGCTTCCCTGAACCGGATACGTTTTGGGTGCCGGATCGCTCCCGCAACCGAGGACTGCACCCAGCATCAGAGCAACGGCACCAAGTCGCACGAGCCACCGAAGCGGAAACATCCGAACCTCCAAGAACTGTTGTGTGGATGCGGACGGCAGAGGCGAACACCGATGTTCACCTCTGCCGGAAAGATTGATCTGTTCAAAGTCTGTGGGGCCGGTCAAGGTAGAGTTACGGGTTGACCATCATCGCGAGTGGCGAGTTGAGCGAGGACAGCAAGCGTCGTTCCATTGGTCAAGTAGCGGACCGACCCATCAGCAAACGTTGCGTTCACGCCGCCGGTGTGCGTCGAGTTGAGCGGGGTGTTCGCTCCCACGCAGTTCCCGGTAGGCGGTCCCGAACCAACACCGGTATTCGGGATATCGTTCGCCCATCCAGCCGCCGGGGTGTAGTTCAATTGGTAGCGGATCGTCGTCAGATTCGGCTCGCGATTGTCACCGCCGTCATTCACGAAGGTCGGCGGGATGCCCGTGCTTTTCACCCCGAGATACCAACCCCACAGGAGAGAGGCATTCCACGGTTGCTTTGTGCCGGTGGTGTCTTTGATGAAATCGCTTTGCTCGCTGAACACCAACGTGTTGCTCGTGCCGTCTGTGATTGAGCCCATGGTGAGCACGCCGTTCGGGATCAGCACACCGCCGCCGCCAATCTTCCCGCCACACGTGAGATCGTTGAACCGAGTCTCTGTGTACCCAGGGATCAAACCCGGAATCGCACCGGATACACCGACGTATGATGCGATCATTGCCTTTCCCTGAGATTGATTGGTTGCGGGAAATCTCGGCAATGGCGAGGAGGGACATGCGTAGGTCTGGATGAGCACGTTGCTTACCAGAACGTTGTTTGGGTTATTGAAAGCACCCGAACTGCTGTTGAATTGCCACTTCGAGTAAATGGTTCCTTGCTCGATGTAGGGGAGCATGTACACCATCCAACTGCTTCCCCAGCGAGAGCCAGTGGCAACGTTTGACGGCTCGGCTCCGAATGGTGGTTGGTCCATCGCACCGCCTGGCATAAATCGCCCCAGCGTATCGTGCGCAGCATGAAGACCGATTCCGAGTTGCTTCAAATTGTTGGAGCACTTGGCACGCGCGGCGGCTTCGCGAACCTTCTGAACGGCAGGCAGCAACAAGCCGATCAGAATCGCAATAATGGCGATCACCACCAGCAATTCAATTAATGTGAAACCACGCTTGAGATGTCGGACACTCATACACGATCCTTCACATTTAGGGAGAATAATATGTGTTCTCTATCCGCACATTCGTCTTTGGATAGATGTTGGAAACATCATTGTCTGAACTGTACGAGATGGATGCAGACCCCCATGACAATGGCTCTCAAGCCCAGTGTACAATTGCGGATAAATGTCCGCGATATCTTTTCTTCCGGAAATGTGGAACCAACTGCCAGGCGAATCGGCATAGCCCGCAGCCGACTTGTTCCCCCTCAGGATGCCGCCTACACTGGGGTTTCGGGATCGCCGAATCCCGTTCTGCCGGAACTCCTCTGATGCGATCCCGGAAACCGCCAAGCCAAGCCGCCCCCGCTTCGCTCACTGCCGCGTCTCCGTCGTCGCGGAACTGGAAACGCCTGCTCGCTCTGGTTGTGGTTCTCGTGGTCTGCGGGTTGGCCTGGGTCGCGTGGTCGGTGCTGCGGCCTGATCCGTTGCAACCGGCCCGCGAGGCGTTGGATCGACGAGATTTCCAAACAGCAATGACCTTTCTCTCGGCGAGCTTAAACGAGAACCCGGATGATACCGAGGCGAATCTTCTCGCGGCACAGACGGCACGGCGAGCTGGTGATTTCGCGGTCGCGTTTGAACGCCTCAAGATCAGCGAACGAAAGTCGGGAAGAACCGAACCGCTGACCCAGGAATATAGCCTCATCAAAGTTCAACAAGGCGACGCAGCGGAAGCTGACGCACAATTTGTACGTCATATTGACCGCCCCGAGTTAGCCGAAACGCCGCTCGTGATGGAGGCGTATCTTGAGGGGCGATTAAGGGTATTGGCACCACGTTCCGATTCCGAGATGAACGCACAGAAGGCCGAGGTCGCGGGCGTCGCGAAGTTGCATCGGGCTGTCGATCTCTGGCTGCGACTTCGCACCGGAAAGGCCGACACGGTTCAGGGGCTTGTGTGGCGAGGCCGCATTCAGGTCTTCGAGAACGAACACACGAAAGGTATCGCTTCGCTACGGGAGGCACTCGAACTCGACCCCAACCACTTCGAGGCGCGATGGCATCTCGCGATGGCCGTGGCTCAGGATTCGCCGCCAGAAGCGGCCCGACATCTCGAAACACTCCTCGCACGCGAACCCGAGAGCTACTTGATCCGCTTCGGACTTGCCCGGACATATCGAATGCTCGGTCGCACGCAAGACTCGCAGCGACTCCTCACGGAATTACGTGCCGCACGCCCGAATGACCCCTCGGTGCTGCTCGAACTCGCCAACCTCGCACTCGACGCCGGCAAGGTCGAAGAAGCCACGCCGCTCGTCACGCGGATGCTGGAACTCGCACCGGACGCGCTGCCCGTCATTCTCACCGCCAGCCGTTATCATCAACTCGCCAACCACCCAGACGAGGCGGAACGCTATCGCAAGCGAGCCGAGTCAATGCTGGCCGACCAGCAGAAGAAACTCGAATCGTCGCCGACGCAACCCTGAAACCGGATGCCCCTGATGTCCTCTCCCAGCGGTCGAATCTGGCTCTTCGCGCTTGTGATTGCCATGGCTTGCGGAGCCGCGGGGTATTGGTTCACTCGTGACGCACAGCAAGCGAAGCAGACAGCAGCCAACCCACCGAAGGGCGAACTCACGCCAACCGGCCCCGCGTGGTTCCGCGATGTGACCGAATCATGTGGTGTCCGAATGATCTGTCGCAACGGCGAAGAAGCAGATCAGTTCACGATCCTCGAATCGCTCGGCGGCGGCGTTGCGCTGCTGGATTTCGACGGCGATGGGCGTCTCGACATCTTCCTGATCGGTGGCGGTTATTTCGACGGAGCCGACAAAACGACGCTCAAGGGAAGCCCGTGCAAACTGTACCGGAACCTCGGCGGCATGAAGTTCGAGGACGCCACGGCATCGTTCGAACTTGTCGGTCCGTGGTGGTACACGCACGGCGTTGCCGTCGCGGATTACGACCGCGACGGCTTCCCCGATTTGCTTGTCACGGGATACGGTCGAATCGCGCTGTTTCACAATGAGCTAAACGGCAAAGGCGGTCGCAAGTTTGTTGAGGTTGGCGAGAAGCTTGGTCCGCGAGACGACTCGTGGAGCACGAGCGCGGGTTGGGCCGATCTTGATGGCGACGGTTTTCCCGATCTGTATGTGTGTCATTATGTCGATTGGTCGTTCGACAAAAACAACCCGGTGTGTACGTCCGCAGTTCCGGGTAATCCGCGTGACGTGTGCCCGCCGCAGCGATTCAAGCCCCTCGTTCACGCTCTGTTTCACAACGACGAAGGAAAGGGTTTCCGCAACATCTCGGCGGAACACGGATTCAAAGCTGAAGGTTGCGGGTTGGGCGTGGTGCTCGCCGATGTCAACAACGACGGCCGCCCCGACATCTACGTCGGCAACGACGCGACCAACAACTTCCTTTACCTCAACCGAAACAAGCAACCGGGTGAATTGAAGCTTGAAGAGTTTGGCTTGCGTGCGGGCGTCGCGGTCGATGACACGAGCCGGTACAACGGCAGCATGGGCGTTGATGTCGGGGATTACGACGGCAGCGGTCGCCCCGCGATCTGGGTCACGAATTTTCAGGGCGAACTGCACGCGCTCTACCACAACCTTGGCCGTGAAACCTTTGACCACCGCTCGCGCCCCGCGGGAGTCGCGGCGATCGGCATGTCACGCGTCGGATTCGGAACGGGCTTTGTTGATGTCGATAACGACGGCTGGGAAGACCTTGTTGTCGCGAACGGTCACGTCTTGCGTCACCCGGCAGCGAGCACGCAGAAACAACGGCCGGTCTTGTTGCAGAACGTCGAGTCTGACGGTCGGCGATTCTTCCGCGACATCGGCACACGCGGCGGTCCGTTCTTCGACACCGCTGCAATTGGTCGCGGTGTGGCAATCGGCGATCTGGATAACGATGGTCGCCCGGACATCGTCATCAACCACACCAACAGCCCGACAGTTGTGTTGCACAACGAGTGCGACTCAGGGAACCCGTGGCTCGGCATCAAACTTGTCGGCAAGGGCAATCGTGACGTGGTGGGTTCAACGGTGACCCTTGAAGGGGAAAGGCGACGACTCACGCGCTTCGTGAAGGGCGGCGGCGGTTACCTCTCGGCGAGCGACCCGCGGATCCTGTTCGGCCTCGGCTCGGCGGGTCGGGTTAAACGAGTGACGGTGCGCTGGTCGTGGGGCGAAACGCAGTCGTGGGAGGGCTTGGAGCCTGGCGCTTCTTGGGAACTCCGCGAGGGCGTACCAGCAGCAGCTCGCACCCCACCCACACCGTGACACCACTGCGATTTCCTAGGTACCGAGCGATGCAATCAGTTCCTTCACCTTCGTTTCGATCAGATCACGCACTTCCTTGAACTGCTCGGGCGTCATGTCTCGGGGATCGGGAATCTTCCAATCGACACGTTGCTTCGCGAGAACCAGCGGGCACTCATCGCCGCAACCCATCGTCACTGCGACCTCGATTTCTTTTCCATTGAAGGCATCCAGGCCCTTCGAGGTGTGGGTGGTCAGGTCGTAGCCGAGGTCCTGCATTGCTGCGATGGCCTTCGGGTTCACGCGCCCCGATGGACGCGAACCAGCGCTAAATGCCGCGACCTTACCGACTCCGTGGATGCGTGCGAACGCCTCGGCCATCTGACTACGATTCGAGTTCTCGACGCAGACGAACAGCACGCTTTTGAGCGGTTCCATCGTTACTCCTGAAAGAGATCTAAAGCCAAAGAGTCAGCAGCAACCGGGTGCCGCGCAACCGGGCTTCGCGACTGCGCCAACGCCGCACTGATCTGGGGCCAAGCACGCCGTGTGCTTTGTGCCGAGATGGAACAGAATTCCCGAGGGTGTCACTTCGGCAGCAGCGACATGGAACAGCGACACGGTTTCATTCTCGTATTCGACTTCGACTGACAGATCGGTTGACTTCAGCAGCGGAGCCGCGAGTTGCATCACCATGGCCAGTTTCGTGGTATCGAGCCGGTGGTCGAAGTCCTGTGCGACCCACACTTGCAAGACGCACGCAGTCGTGGAGCGAATCGTGCCTCCGCAGTCGATAAAGTCCTTATGAACCCGTCCGACTTCGGTGATGTGGAAGTGCGCCGGTACGAAACTCAGGTCCGGCAGCATCAGATGCACCGCCACCGCAGGGTTCGCTGAGAGAACTTTCAAGAAGGTGTCGAGCGTCACGTTTTGTACCTCAAAATAATGGTGATCTTGGCTACCGCTGAACGGTCACGTTTTCATTTCACATTCGCGGCGACAACAACACCCGGGATCTTGCACACAACGACAAGCGAAGACACTGACACACGCACCGAGAACCGGAGCCGCGAGGTAGATCCACAAACTCTCCAGGTGAAGCGAGACGAGAGCCGGTGCCAGCGAACGAGCCGGGTTCATCGACGCCCCACTGATCGGACCCGCGAACATCGCTTCAAGAGCGATCACCGACCCAATCGCCACGCCCGCCAGTACGCCTTTCTCTTTTGAGCCGACGGAGACACTGAGGATCACGAACATCAGAATCAGCGTGAGCATGAACTCCAGCACAAATGACTGCATCGCATCACCGGCCGGAACTGTTGCGCCGAGTGTCGCGTGTGCTGGAAACATCGCACGGAGGGTGAAACTCGCGAGCAACGCACCAAGGCACTGACTCCCGATGTACGGGAGAACCAGACGGCCCTCGAAGCGATTGGAGACGAAGAATCCGAGCGTCACGGCGGGGTTCAGATGGCAACCCGAGACATCGCCAATGGAATAGATCATCGCCAGGACGATCAACCCAAACGTGAACGCGATCCCGACGTGCGACACCGTGCCGCCGCTCACGTCGTTGATGATGATGGCTCCCGTTCCCGCGAAGACCAGCGCGAACGTGCCAAACATCTCGGCAGTCAGTTTCCGCATTCCTTGTTCCTTCATTGGTCGCACGTCCCACGAAGTCCACGGCTTCGATCGCTCACTTCTTCCATGAGGCACAACCCCTGATCGAGCAACGACCGCACACACAGATCGACTAGCCGATAGTGGATGTTATTGCCGTCACGTCGTGATGTGAGGATGCCGAGATCCGAGAGCCGCTGAAGCTGATTCGACACGGCTTGCGGCTTCATTCCGACAGACGCGGCAAGATCCGTTACGCACAGTTCGTCCGCCCGCACCAGAGCGTGCAGGAGGCGAAGCCGGGTGTCGTTCGCGAGTACCTTGAACACTGCAGCCAGGCCACCAGCCTGAATTGGTGACAGCAGCGGACGCTCCTTTAACGCGGGCTTGGTGCAGCAATCCGCGTCAACTCGCTTCAGTGGTTTTGACTTCATCGTGGCTCCTAATCCACGATTACACTATTCGGTGTAATACTGTTCGACAAGGTCACCTCGAAGCGGCGAGTGCGGATTCCACTGCCCTTCCCCGCGAAGTTCGCGGATAATTGGCACACTCGTTCGCAGGGGGGTCTCATGCGTCGTCTCGCAGTAGTGATCGCACTCGGTCTACTTGCGGTGATCCCGGATGTCGGCAGCAATGCCAAGGCGCAGCCGCCCGTCGCGTATGTCGCGCCAAAAGCGGACGGCCCCGTTCTCGAATTGCTCGATGATAGCGTCGGACCAATTCTGCCCGTGCTGAACAACGATGGCGGCGGCGATCTCGGAATCATCACTCGCGAAGACCGTGATGTGTTCGCTGGCGTCGAGGCAATTCGCATCACGCCGAACCAACGCTACTGCAGTCGCATTCCGGGATGGAACTTCCGGATCGTCGAGAAGCCGAAAGATCCTGGCGAGTTCCGTTATCTACGGTTCGCCTGGAAGAAGGTGGGCGGCACGGGAATCATGATTCAACTTCACGACCCCGCGAAGTCGTGGCACCAGAGATATTTCGCTGGCCGGAACGTGTTCGCCTGGCAACCCGCGATCTCCGTTTCGGAGAAACTGCCTGTCGAATGGGAACTCGTGACTTGCGACTTATTCAAGGATGGTGGTGCTTCCACGCTCAGCGGCATTGCGCTGACCGCGCTCGACGGCACGGCGGCGTTGTACGATCACATGCTGCTCGGTCGCACGGTGGAAGATCTCGACAAGGCAACCGACGCCGCTCTGGGAAAGGTGAAACCAAAGACTTCTCTTGAGGGCAAGGAACGGGATGCACTCTGGGCAGACCTGCTCGCTCTCGACGCGAAGAAGGCATCAGCAGCGTTGCGTCTGTTCCTGGCAACTTCCACGGATCAGGTCGGGTTCATCCGCGAACGCCTCGCCGATGTTACAGCCAAGGACGGGAGTGGGCAGATTTACAAGCTGATTCGCGATCTCGACTCCGACAGCTTCGAGACCCGCCAGACCGCAACGGAAGAACTTATCAAACTCGGCGCACCCGTCGTGGATGCGGTTCGCGAAGCAGGAAGGACCACGACGAGCGACGAGGTTCGCTTCCGTGTTCGCATCATCATGAAGCAACTCGGCGGGGGCGCAGCGGGTGTCGCTCCTGTGGGAAAGGCGGCCTGTCTGTCGCGTGTTGTGCGCGTGTTGGAACGGGCCGCGACCCCCGATGCTCGCACGCTGCTTGCTGAGATTGCCGAGGGGAAACTGGCTCCCGAGTGTTCGACCGACGCGAAGGCGGCTCTCGCCCGTCTGCCGAAATTGCCATGAGATTTGCGACACTGAAAAGCAAGAAGTCCTGGCGTTCGGACGATCCGAGCGCCAGGACTTCTGCATTTTGAATAGGCGACTCGCGATCAGTTATAAGTGTTCACTTGGCCGTCGTGAGAACCCTGGATGATCCACCAAGCCTGTTGGGAAATCTCATTCTTGATGAAGCGGACGCTTCCATCGGCCATCGCCGCGTTCACTCCACCGGTGTGCAAGCTGCGAGCCTGACCCTGATTGTTGTTGCAGCCCACGCAGGCTCCCATGCTGTGGGGGCCATCGGCCGTCGCGTCGCGCACATCATCCGACTGAACCCAAAGATCATTCGGGTTTGTGCAGTCACCCATCGCATTGCCAACCGTCAAACTCGATGCAGCCAAGCCGAAGGCCCAGACACCACGAGGATCGGTCTGAACGAGTGCTGCTCGGAGTTCGTTAATCAGAATCGTATTTGAGCTGCCGTCGGGGATACCTTGAATGCCGAGACCACGGCGTGAGTAGGTGCCCACCACCATCGTGAACGGTCCACGACCGACGTAACCCCACGGGCCGTTGACTGGTGCCGCCTGGTTCTGGTGCAAGTTGAGTTGGTGCGACGGCCCAACGTTCGCGCCGTAGTTGCCGCGTTTCCAGTTGCTGACGGCACCAATGCTGCCGCTCGGGTGCGAGATGTACTCGGCTTGGTTGAACGGGTCGCTCGGGCAAAGGTAAGCAGGAACGACGTTTGCCCGAATCCCTTTCCAGTTCGCGTCAATCGACTTACCAGCCAAGTGTAGGTTGATGCTTGCGGCGTACTGGTTGTAAAGATTCCCTTGCTCGATGAACGGAAGGATCAGAACTGCCCAATTTGGTCCGATTGTGAAGTTAGCATCGTTTCGATAGGGGTTTTCATCATATTCCGGCATGATGCACGCCGGAGGCAGACCCCCGGTGCTGTCCGCGTAGGCGTGGCAGGCGAGGGCGACCTGTTTGATGTTGTTGGTACACTTCACGCGGGCTGCTGCTTCGCGAACCTTCTGCACAGCCGGCAGGAGAAGCCCGATCAGAATCGCGATGATCGCAATCACGACTAACAATTCGATCAGCGTGAATGCACGTTTCCGTCGGGAAGAGGGCGACATCGTATGTACCTCAAACCTGAGTCTGATGGATGGCGGAACCCGATCATTTTGGGGTTGTGAGTACTTCCCCATCAAAATCTTATCATAGCGACGCACGCCTGAAGCTCAATAATGCGAATCGTGTGCGAAATTGCTTCAACTCTTTCCGATTGCAACGCCCAACGTCGGGGACGAAGCTATAACGCAACCTCACCCCCGTACTGAGCAGCCACCATGTTGATCGCGCTTCTCGTGTCAGTCCTTGCGGCACCGCCAGAGATCGCACCACAACCACATACCCCATTGCCTCCGGGCATCGACCCCGCGCTCGCGGATTGGACTCCTCGCCCCGCGACGGGGAAAGCGGAGCCGTGGGAGAAGGCGACCGACAAGGACTGGATCGACCCGCGATTTCGCACGATGAACACCGGCCCCGCGTTAAACTGCACGATGAAGTATCCGCTCGGCAAAGAGCAGTCGATGGTCTACAAGGCGACGGTGGTGAAGCTCGGCGAGAAGGGCGACGCTGGCGTAGTCTTCGACCGCAGCACGATGCGTCTGACAGCCGCGTGGACCGGCGGCTATCTGAATCACAGCGACCGCCGCTTCGGGTTGCTTAACACGCCGACGCCGAAAGGCGAGATGCGATATGCGGTAGGCGCGGGTCCGGGTTGGGCGGATCCGGATGGCAACTGGGGGGCGGACACAAAGCGCTTCACCGCACCACTTCCTGAAAAATGGGCACGCTATCGCGGTCATTACCTTCACGGCGACCGCGTGATCTTCAAATATGACGTGGGGAGCACCCCTGTACTCGAAAGTTACGGAGCGGGGCCGACTGAACCATCCAACATCACCCGGCAACTCTGGGTCACGCCGGGAAAGAACACACTTCGGACCTCAGTGGCGGTGTTTAGAGGAGAGATGGAATTTTCTGGCGACGGTGAAGTACAACAGAAATTCGGGATTCATTGGGTGTTTTCCCCTTCGGATAAGCCACAAAGTTGGCAAGCAACGTACGGGCTCAAACCCAATGCCGCGAAAGAGGCGGCAATCGACATTTCAACGCTCACCAAGGGTGGCCCGAAGCGCTGGGGTGAGCCGATCGTGACGAAACTGATTCGTGGTGAAGAGTCCGGTGCGTTCGCCATCGACACGCTCACCATCCCGTACAAGAACCCACATGGGGCGTTGTTCTTCTGCACCGGGCTCGACTTCCTGCCCGACGGCCGCATCGCGATGTGTACCTGTCACGGCGACGTCTGGCTCGTCACCGTCGACGAGAAGGCCGGCACCTGTTCCTGGCAGCGCTTCGCCACGGGGTTGTATCATGCCCTCGGGCTGAAGGTGGTCGATGGGAAAGTGGTCGTGATCGAACGCGGGCAACTCACGCGGCTGCACGATCTGAACAACGACGGCGAGGCCGATTTCTACGAGTGCATCAGCAACGCCTGGGACACCGGCAGCGGCGAACACTCCTACGACACCTGCCTCGAAACCGACCCGCAAGGCAACTTTTACTTCTTCAAGACCGGCGACACCGACACGCCCAGCGGCGGCTCACTGATTCGCGTCAGCAAGGACGGCAGCAAGTCCGAAATCTTCAGCACGGGGTTCCGTCACCCGATCGGCATGGGTATGTCGCCGACGGGCATTCTCACGGGGGCTGATCAAGAAGGGAACTGGATGCCGGCGACGCGAATTGACGAGTACAAGCAAGGCGGCTTCTACGGCGACATGCGAGCGCATCACCGCAAGGAACCGCCGAAGACCTACGACCCACCGCTGTGCTGGCTGCCGCGTGAAGTCGATAACTCAGCCGGCGGGCAGACGTGGGTACCCGAGAAGACATTCGGCCCGCTGGCGGGATTACCGTTGCACTTCTCGTACGGCCGTTGCAAGCCGTTCGTGCTGTTGCGACAAGTCTGTGACAACGGGGTGTCACAGGGTGGCGCCGTCGATCTTGGGCTGAAGTTCCTGTCGGGCGTGTGCCGTGGTCGCTTCGGCCCGGATGGCAACTTGTATGTGTGCGGGCTGAACGGCTGGCAAACGTCAGCACAGGCCGACGGCTGTTTGCAGCGCGTGCGGTACACCGGCAAGCCGCTCGATGTGCCGGTGAAGATGGCAGTGGAGGGCAACACGATCCGCCTGACGTTCAGCAATCCGCTTGATGCGAAGTCTGTGGAAAAGAGCGACAACTCCAAGGCCGCATGGTGGAACTATCGCTGGAGCGGCGAGTACGGCTCGCGACGCTGGAAGGTGTCGGACCCGAACGCCGAAGGACAGGACGAGTTCGCGCCGCAATCAGTGAAACTGCTCGATGCTCAGACCGTGGAGTTACGCTTCGAGAAGTTGCAGCCCGTGATGCAGATGCAGGTCGGCTACAACCTGCTGACGACGGAGAACCGCAAGGTCGTCGGCTCGGTGTTCCTGACGATTAACACGACGGGGAAATAGCTTTCACGGCATTCGCAGCAACTCGGGTTCCGGACAGGACTCGAGTTGCGTGTCTGCGATGAAGAGGCAACCCGCATTCGGACACTTCGCCCGCAACTCCGCGGGCATGCCTTCCGTCGCGGTCGTGAGGATGAGCTTCACGCCATCGGGTCGTTTCACCAACAGCGGACAGGTCACACGAGGCGACCCCGGTGTCGTCCATTCTTCGACGGCCTTCCCCGTACTGAGACTGAAGCGAATGGCTTTCCCGGCTTCCGCGAAGTCCGGATTGTAGAACGCGATGATGACGGTGCCGTCGCCGCAATCGCACATGCCATCGGGGAAGCCGGCTTGGTCCGCGAGGTCGAGCGCGACACCGTCAGGTGTCGCAGTACGTGCCGCGATGTCGAGCCGATACCGCACAACGTTCCGCTTCGGCGTGTCGATGTCGAACAGAATCAGCCCGCGTTCGTCAGTGCGAATCACCTTGCCGTTGGAGCAGAGTTGCTTGTCCGCGAGCAGTGACACCCGGTTGTCATCGACCGTGTAGAGGTACAGGTTCGCGATTTGCTCCTTGAATTGCGTGTCTTTCGTGCCAAACACGATCGCCTTGCCGCCGGGTACGACCTCGCCATCGTTGATGATCGTTCGCGAGTTGTTGTCGGGAATCGTGGCCAGCGCTTTGGAGAACGTGGCCTTCCCGAACGTGAAGACTTTCAGGTCTTTCTCGATCCCCACGAGCAGACGATTCCCACCCGCAATGGGCATGTGAAACCCCGGCCTTCCATCGGTCTTGATCGAGCCGTGTCCCTTCTCAGACCCGTTGAAGATCCCACCGAATTTCGAGTTCACACCGTCCTGGATGTTCACCCACACGATCCGTCGAGTTCCGAGAATATCCGCCTCACGCGGGCCTTCGGGCAAGTACCCGTCATACTCATCGAGTTCAAACAACACGCTGGCTTCGGTGCTTCTCATCGTGGTTCTCCGTAGCGGTTCCCGTAACGTATCCAGAACGCGGAGCATTCACCAGACGGGGATCAGCGATGTTGGGCGGGAAGTCGGCGCTCGTGACGGGCAGCAGCCAGGGGATCGGGCTTGGCGTCGCACAGGCATTCGCGGCAAGCGGGGCGAAGGTCGTCGTGACGTCCGAGAAACCACTCACGAAGTGCCCCGAAGTGCAGCGACTCCTCAGCGATTACGCACACACTCGATACATACAGGCCGACTTGCTCAAGGACGGCGAACCCGAACGCCTCGTGGCGGAAGCCTGGGCCGCGTTCGGCGGCATCGACATCCTCGTGAACAACCTCGGCACCTATAAAGAGCCCCCGCTCGACCAGATCACCCGTGAGCACTTCGACTTCGTCTTCAGGCTCAACGTGTGGATTCCCGTGGCGATCAGTCGCGAGGTCGTGCGGCGAGCGGTCGCGGCGAAACGCGGCGGCCGCATCTTGTTCAGCACATCGCTCAACGGGACACGTTCCGAACCGCTGCACACGCTCTACGACGCGAGCAAGGGCGCGGTCAACGCTCTGTGTCGGCAACTCGCTGTGGAACTCGCCCCACACGGTTTCACAACCGCCGCGATTGCACCCGGGCTTGTGGAAACGCCGCTCACCGACTTCGGTTTGAAGTCGAGCCCTGCCGAGCGAGAGGCCGTGATCGCGCAGATTCCGGTTCGCCGCATCGCGACTGTTGAAGACGTCGCGTGGTGGTACGTCTTCCTTGCGAGTGACCGAGCGAGCTATTCCACCGGCAGCGTCTTCAATGTCGATGGCGGTCTCGATGCTCAACAAATGGCTCTGCGACCTGTCACAGAGGCTGAGCGCCACTGATTCAAAAGGCTCGGGCCGCCACGGAGGGCGGCCCCTACAAAACAAGGCATTTCTCTTGTAGGGGCCGCCCTCCGTGGCGGCCTGCCAAGCGTCACAGCTTCCCTTCGAGCCCGAGTTGGTGGAAGTAGTGCGTCACGTTGTCCTGGTTTTCAAGGAGCCAGTCGATTGTCGGTTCGTGCTTCATCGCTTTGCGAATCACCTTTGCCGTGGCTTCGCGGTTCACCTTGAAGAGTGCCGCATGATCGACCTCACCTTCGGGAACATTCAGGATGCTTGGGTCGAGCCACACCGAGTAGATGATGCCGATCTCGTTCGCCTTCTCCTTCGGAATATCGCCAGCCCGCACCGCATCGAGCACGCCGTGAGCGATCCCAGCCTGAACCGTTCCCATCAGGATGCCCGTATAACGTGCGTCCTTCACGGTGACCTTTGACACCATCAGCGTGGCGGGCTTCACCTGCACGTCGCTGTTCAGAATCGCGAACACACGGGTGTGACCCTTCACCTGATCGCCGACGAGTGTGGCAAGCGCAACACCAACCGGCCCGTCCAACTCGCCGATCACGATCTCAGGCTCAGCGCAAAGATAATCCTTGTCGCCTTCGACGAGCGCTTCGCCCGTTCGCATACCGATTCGCTCTGCCATGTGAAACCTCGTTGCTGAGTTGAGTGTCGGAAGTCAGAAATACAGAACTGCGGTTCGGGTTCCACAAAGAGGATGACGATGAGTGCCCGCCAACAATAGGTTTGTCTGTGTGAACGGTTCGCAACATCACCTAAACGGAGTCTCCATGTCTGACAAACATCTCGCTGGAAAAGTCGCCCTCATTACTGGCGCCTCGCGGGGCATTGGTGCTGCCATCGCGACTCGCTTCGCAAAGGACGGCGCGAAGGTCGTTGTCAACTATTCGAGGAGCGAGAAGGAGGCGAACGAAGTCGTTGCTGGCATCGTGAAGGCCGGCGGGGCAGCCATCGCCGTGAAAGCGGACGTCGGCACACCAAGCGATATCCCGCCGATGTTCGCGGCGACCACAAAGGCATTCGGAAAGCTGGATATCCTCGTCAACAATGCTGCGATTATGCAGCGAACCTTTCTGCCAGATGTGACTGCTGAGTCTATCGACGCACACTTCAACGTGAACGTCCGCGGATATCTACTTTGTGTGAAATACGCGGCCGAACTGATGACGGCGGGCGGGTCTATCATTAACGTCGGCAGCGCGATTAGCCGGATGGCATACCCCGGTGCGGTGGTGTACTCGGCGACGAAGGGAGCAATCGACGTGATGACTCGCGTGTTGGCTGCCGAGCTGGGACCGAAAGGCATTCGCGTGAATGTGCTCGCGCCCGGTTCGACACGGACAGACATGAACAGCGAAAAGAGCGGCAAAACGAAGGAAGAGGAGAAGCAGGAAATCGCTGTGACAGCGATGCGCCGCATTGGGGAAGTCGATGATATCGCAGATGCCGCAGCGTTCCTGGCATCCGACGATTCACGCTGGGTCACCGGAACGTGGCTCGACGTGTCCGGCGGCATCCGGCTGTGACCGAAAATGGAACGTGCCCGCTTCGGCGGGCACGATCAAAACGTCAGGTCAGTCACTCAATTCGACAAGAGCATCAAGGCAGGTCGTGAGCGTGTGAAGATCGCCAAACTTATTGAGCTTTTCGACCAACTCCAGCAGTTTCGCCGGGCTCATTCCGACATCTTCCGCCACTTTTCGGGCACTCATCAAATCCGTCAGTGTCGGGTCACCGGCGTCTCGTGACGAGCCTGCCACTCCGCCCCGAGTTTTTACCCAGCCCAGAGTCTTGCGTGCGGTGTAAGTGTATTGTTTGATCGTGGATTCTGAGAGGTCGATATCCTTGTAGTCCTTCTTCAGAATATCGCGGACAGCTTGCTCGCTGACACCATCTTTTCCAATCTTCTTCACGATTTCGAGGATGATACCAGGGTTGCTTTTGGGTTCTGCTGTAGCCTCTGGTTTGGCTTTTGCCATGGGTGCCTCCAGTTAGTAAGCGGGTGATAATTCCTAACCTACTGGAGAGTGTATCAGTGGCAAGGTAATTCCTCTGTAACAATCGTACGCAGCCGGCTGCTGATTGGTTTATCCGCAATTCACTCCGCATGTTTTCCATTCCGCGAAATCCACAAACACTCGGCAACGAAGTTGGTTCCGAATTTTAGATTGCCTCTGAATACAATTCAGTAGCAATTTCACCACCCGTCCGGGAACGACGTATTGGCGAATATCGTCCGCGCTTCGACCAATAATCCGCCGAGACCATCCGGCAGATATCGTGGCGAAACATGGAACAAGATGAGACGACCAATCCCCGCACGAGATGCGAACTTTGCAACTTCGCTTGCAGTCGAGTGCATTGCGTCCTCGGCCAGTTGCAGATCCGCTTCACGGTACTGGCTCTCACACACCACGTTTGTTACTCCATGAAGATGCTCTGCAAGATACTCCGCTGTCGCCACATTCATCCGAAAATCAGTGAGGTATGCAACTGAATCGCCGTGTGTGGTCACGAGCAACTCCGACCGCAACCCCGCGACCGAATGCTCAGTTCCATTGATCGCCACCACCTCGCTTGAGGTTGCCGCTGGCCCTCGAAGCCGCTTGACCCACGGCCCAGGCGCAAAGCCGCGTGCTGCCATCTTCGCGGTATCCACGTTCACCCGCGGCAGCTCGCGCACAACGTAACCCAGCGATACGCAACCGTGAACGAGTTGGTGCGCCTCAACTGTGAATCCATCGCCTGCGACAATCACCGGCTTGCGTGGTCGCTCGCCCTGCGGATGGGCAGTACGAAATGCTTCTCGGGCGTAAAACCGCGTCGTGCGAATGTGCTCGGTGGCCACTTCATGAACGTCCCATGTTCCTCGCTGTTTACTGCCGACGAGATTCCACTGATATCCTTGAAACCGATGATGAAGAACATCCGTTCCGCCAGGCGGTACCCATACATTCACAGGTGGTTCATCTCGGTCGAAGTTTACCCGAAAGAACAGATCGAACCCCGATATATGATCCATGTGGAAGTGTGAGAAGAACAGGTGATCCATCGCGAGGAGGTCGCCCGTTTCAAGCGAGTGCGGGCACCCATCGCCGCAATCGAACATGAGCCGCGAGATGCGCTGACCAGTATCGACTGTCACATACAGCGCGTTATCTTCACCAAACCCACCCAGAACGCGAAATGAAAGCGGCATGTTGACTTCTCATTTTTGATTCAGATTTATTACCCGGGTCGTTCCTCGAACCGCATGTGCTTGATCGACTCACCCGAATCGCGCAACTCGATTAGAGTATCAATCCCTATATCGAGATGCAGACGAACATACTTCTCAGTCACCGTGGCATCCGATAGCGAGGTCTTCACGCCTTCGGGTGTCATGGGATTGTCTGATACCAAGAGGAGAGCGCCTTTCGGAATGTGGTTCACGAAGCCGACCACAAAGACGGTCGCCGTCTCCATGTCGATTGCGCTCGCGCGTATTTCTCGCAGGTAGTTCTTGAACTTCTCGTCGTGCTCCCACACTCGGCGGTTGGTCGTGTAGACCGTCCCAGTCCAGTAGTCGAGGTTCTGGCGGTTGATCGCGGCCATCAGCGCCGCTTGCAGGCGAAACGACGGCAACGCCGGAATCTCTGGCGGAAGATAATCGTTGCTCGTTCCTTCGCCACGGATCGCGGCGATCGGCAGGATGAAGTCGCCAACTGTCGTCTTCTTGAGGCCACCGCACTTACCGAGAAACAGCACGGCTTTCGGTTCGACAGCGACGAGCAAATCCATGACCGTCGCAGCCATCGCGCTGCCCATGCCGAAGTTCAGTATCGTTAGGTTATTAGCGGTGGCGGATTGCATCGGTCGATCGCGACCCATGATATCGACGCCGAACCGCTCTGCGAACAGCTCCACATAATGGGCGAAGTTCGTGAGGAGGATGTATCGCCCGAACTGATTCAGTGGCCGCCCGGTGTAGCGGGGCAACCAGTCCAGCACGATGTCGGCCTTCGTCTTCATTCGTTACCTCTTCTGGGATGTCGGATTGTGCTCTTGTGTCGCAAGATTGACAAGGCGACCCCGCAACAGTTCGCGCGAACGGCTTCGTTATGCGATCTTGGTTCTGGTCATGGAGTCCGGAATGAACCCCAATCCCATCGAGCGATTGCTTGAATTGCCAGCGTTCGATTCGCCCCCGGATGATCTCTTCGCCGGCGCCACGGCTCACTGCGTCCGATCACTACGCGACCGCTTCCCGCGTTATGCCGAGTTCCTCGCGGCTCGCGGCAATGATCCGCTGCCTGCGATCTTCCTTCCCGTGTTTAAGAGCTATCCGTTCCCACTTCCGGCGGAGATGGTGGTCGCACGCACGCTGACCAGCTCGGGAACCACGGGCAAGCCGAGCCTCACGCCGCTCGATGAACAGAGCTGGGACTACCGCGTTCGGGCAATGCGACAGAGTTACGCGGCCCTCGGTTTACTTGATGGCGACGTAACCGCTCTGTGCTTCCTGATGGACCCAGCCACAACGCAGATGGCTGGCTCCGTGGTGATCGACGCGGTGTTGAAGTCGGTGCCGCAGGTGAAGGCCATTCACTACCTCGCTCGCATGACGCCGACCGGTCCGCTGTTCCTCGCGGAGCAAGCCCCTACCCTGTTCGCACAGTCCATCGCACGCGGTCCCGTGGTGCTAGTCGGCTACCCGGCGCTCATCACGGCGATGATGCAAGGAATGTCGAAACTCGGTCGCACATCGTTTCCGCTTCCCGCAGGCAGTCGCATTCTCACGGGCGGCGGGTGGAAGTCGTTCCTTCCTGGTCTGGCTCTCGATCGCAAGGAATTCCGAACGCAAGCCGCTGCATTCTTCGGTATCCCCGACGACGCGATACGAGATATGTACGGCTTGAGCGAGTGCCCGGCGGTTTTCGTGGAATGCGAACGCGGCAGCTACCATGTGCCGGCCTGGTGCCGTGCGGAAGCAGTTGATCCCGAAACGATGAAACCCACCCCCGAGAACGAGAATGGGTTGTTGCAACTGACGTGCCCGCTGACGCTGAGCTATCCGCTCGTGAAGATCCTGACGACCGACATGGCGCAGATCCGGAACTGGTGTCCATGCGGTCGGGCCGCTGCGTCCATCATTCCGAAAGGCCGCGTGACCGCTGCTCGCTTTGAAACTTGCGCCATGAAAATTGGCGAAGCCGTGAGGTGAACATGGGGCGTCCAGCCTCCTCCGAAGACGTTCAGGCTGAACTCGCTTGGATTCGGGACAACATCCGGAGCATCTACACTCGGTTGCGGCGAGCCGCTCCGCGACTGGCCGTGTTGCCCCGTGCTGCGCTGCTCGCGCCTCTAGCTCGCCTCTCGGCGATGTGGGCACCTGACACTGAACACTTCAAGAATGCATGCGAGTACCTCGCCCGCGTATCCGGGTCGAGAGGCGTGTTCTCACATTCCGCTGTTGAACGAGCGCTCTCAAGCCTATCAGTCGGAATGCGGGCAGAAATTCTCACCGCCGAACTTCAGCGCGAACTCGGCCGTGCCGACCTACTGGAAACGTGGGAGCCAGACGCATTCGGAGCCGGGTTCGTAAAGGGCTATCCGCTTGGAGTTGTCACTCACATACTCGCTGGGAACGTCTTCCTTGGTGGCGTGGTCGCGATCGCACAATCGCTGCTCACACGCAACCCCTGCATCTTGAAACTGAGCAGCGAAGACAGCGGATTCACTCACTTGTTTCTGTCATCACTTCGAGAAGCCGATCCCGAAGGGGTTTTGTCCGAGTCAGTCGCGGTGGAAGGGTGGAACAGCAGTCAGGAAGAAGTCAACGCGATCGTGCGAGCCGAATCAGACGCCGTTGTCGTGTGGGGTGGTGCGTCTGCGATGGCGGCGTATCCGCAGGCGAAGTGTCGCGGTCGCGTGATCCATTACGGCCCGCGGCTCGGTGTCGGTGTTGTCCTCGATGGCAGCAATCTCGACGCGACAATCCCGGCGTTGGCATGGGACGTCGCCCTGTGGGAACAGCGTGCGTGTAGTTCGCCCCGCGTGTTGCTCGTGGAAGATGCGGACAGTTCGGGAACGCTTCCCAGTCTCGTTGCTGAGCGTCTGAACGAAGATCTTGAGCGAGTTGGCGCGACCCTTCCACCGCGAGCGTTGACGCTTGACGAGAAGGCTGAAGTGCTGTCGTTCCGCGAGCTGGCATGGTGGTCCGGTTCAGCGGAGGTTCACGCCCCGCTTGGGTCGATGTCGCACACGGTGCTCGTCGTGCCAGCGATCCCCGCTGACATTCCGCTCGGCGCTCGCACGGTGCTGGTTGTTCCTTTCCGCGATGCGGCGAAACTTCCGGAAGTGTTGCACCCGCTGCGCGATTACCTGCAAACTGCGGTTCTGGCTGCGCCGCCGGAACGCTGGGCTTCTACCGTGGATCGCCTCGTTGAAAGTGGTCTGACGCAAATCACAGCACCCGGTTCCGCATCGGCTCGCGTCATCGGGTTGCCGCACGAAGGGGAGTACGCACTTCGACGGCTCGTGAAGTTGGTGAGCGTCGATCTCGGTGTGGGGCCACTGACGTTTCCAGATCGCGATGCGGAATCTGTCGCGGCGATCGCGCGTCAATTCACGGCGGCCCAGTAGTCGCTCTTTTCCAGCCACGCGGCAACATCCACACGCGGATCGATCATCGCCGCGTGTCCCACCGGTTGGCCAATTCGTCTCGCACGCGGCAATCGCTTCGCAAGCAATCTCCCCGCCGTCGCGGGCACAACCCAATCGTTCGGCGACGTGAACACAAGCGCAGGAATGTTGATCTCGGGAAGTCGCGGACGCAGATCCAACTCGGCGATCATCCGGAAGCGATGCCCATACGCTCGCATCGGCACGTCGGCGGTTCGATCCCACCACGCATCTTGTTCGGCCTTCGAGATGCGTGGGCCGAAGAAGAACAAGCCGCGAACGTCGCGTGTCGCTGGATGGCTCGGCGAGTTCGGCAACCACGGCCCGACCAAGCCCATCACTCCGATGAACAGCCGTCGCGGATACCACGCGAATGTGTTCACCAGCACTAACCGCCGCACGAGTTCGGGGCGTGCGAGGGCGATCATTAGCCCGACCGCGCCGCCGAACGATTCGGCAAGCACCACGCCTGGCCCGGTCTCTTCGAGTTGTTTCACGCCCAGAGAAACGAGATCGGCGTATGTGTGCCGATCGTCCTGCGGATAGTTCACACAACGCAGCGTGAACCGTTCAGCGAGTCCGGTTTGGCGATGCAGCAACCGCCCGGTGCCATCGACCCCAGGAAGATACACAACCGGACACTTCGCTGGCAGCGGCTCATCGTGGAGGGATAACTTCATTGGGCTTTCACGAGCCTCACGCGGCCATCGTCGCCCACCCCAATCTGATTTCCGGATACGCGAACATTCACCGCATCCGTGATCCGTTCGCGAATCTTCGGTCCCGTTCGCTTGAAGCCGAGACGCTTCGACACTGCCACGATCAGGTCTTCCGCGTTCATCGAACCGAACTCCAGCAGAATGGCACTGATTGCCTCTCCGATTGCTGGCTCCGGAACCACCTCGATGTTGTCGTATTCCGGTGTGAGTGTTGTTACTGCCTTCGAGTTCCCCGCAGGAGCAGGAACCGGATCTTCGCGGCGCGCTTCAGGTCTGGGCTTCTTGGCCGCTTCGAGAGCCGCGAGAATACGACGCACTTGTTTGTCTCGATCACGCACCCAATCGGACGACCACACACGAATGAGCCGCCAACCAAGCCCCTCAAGAATCGACTGCCGGAGTCGGTCGCGGTCACGGGCCGTGGCTGCGGAGTGATACGTCGCACCGTCGCATTCGACGCCGAGCAGATACTTGCCGCCGAGTTGCGGATCCGTAATTGCCATGTCGATGAGATACCCCCCACAGCCAACTTGCCGGTGAATGGTCAGGCCGCGTCGCGTGAGTTCGTCGCCAACCTCCTGCTCGAATGGCGAGTCCGCACTGCGACGATTCACTTCCGTGATCGCTTCAGCAAGCGCCACGGGTCCACGCTCGGCGTAATCGAGAAACGCCTTGAGCATCTTCGCGCCCTCGGCACTCGTGCGCGACAAGTCAATGTCGGCTGCAGTCATCGACGACACAACCACCATTCCCAAGCGTGCCCGCGTCACCGCGACATTCAGGCGACGCTCGCCACCCGTGCGATTCAACGGCCCAAAGCGCATCGCGACTTTGCCTGTGTCATCCGGACCATAGCCGACGCTCAACAAGATCACGTCGCGCTCATCGCCCTGCACGTTTTCAAGGTTCTTGACGAAGAACGGATCTTGCCGATCATCGGCGAAGAACGGTTCCGTTTCGGCGTTCTGCCGACGCAGAACTTCGAGTTCATCGAGGATGCGGTCTTGCTGTCGCTGGCTGAACGCGATCACGCCGAGGCTGCGGTCGGGTTGCGTCCGTGCGTGTTCCAGCACGAGAGCCGCGACTTGCTTCGCTTCGACTGGATTCACGCCGTCGCTGAAGCGACCATCCGTAACTTTCACGAACGTGACCGCCCGACTTGTGGCTTCATCCGCACTCGGAAACGTGACCAACCGACTTTCGTAGATGTACCGATTCGAGAACGCGATCAGCCCTTCACGGCGACTGCGGTAGTGCCATCGCAACCGCTTGCGTGGCAACCCGAGCGCCACGCACACATCGAGAAGACTCTCGTAGCCCGCCGAGGGATCGTCGGCGTCATCGGATTCGTCGCCAGCTCGGTTGAAGAAATCCGTCGGCGGAAGTTGTCTCGGATCACCGCCGACTACAAGTTGCTTGCCGCGATAGATGGCGCACACAGCGTCATGCGGACGCACCTGCGATGCCTCGTCGAAGATAACGAGATCGAAACTGAGTTCAGGTGTGTCGAGGTAAGTGCTGACCGCGAGTGGGCTCATCATCAGGCACGGCTTGAGTCGCGGTAGAATCGTTGGAATTTGGCGGAAGAGGTCTCGCAACGGCAAGTGTCGCCGCTTCTTGTTGACTTCGCGAAGCAGAACTCCAAGCTCAGAACTATCCGGAGCACCGTCGCGGTTGCGTGGGCGTGCCGTGTCTGTGAACATCTGCCCTCGCACACGATCTGGAGTATTGCGAATCGCGAGCCGGTCGAGTTCCGCGAACCGCTCGATGCTGCGTTCGTGCGTGTCGGTGGCGAATGCGGCGAGTGCTGACACCTGTTGGTGGAGAGCATCGAGCCACAGTCTGTAGAAACGAGCACGGAACGCATCGGCCGCACCCGTCGCCGGGAACTCGCCGGCTTTCACTTCATCGAGAACGGCAGTGATCCCAAACGCTGCCGCGTCATGTTCCACTTGAAGAAATCGTGTCCATTCCGCGAGGCGTTCTGTGTCGGCCGCACGAGCCGAAGCCCACTTCGCCAACTCCGCGAGCAGCGTATCCTCCAACACGATGTTGGTGGACACACGACCATTAACCTCGAACAACTCGGCAGTGACCCGACTCCACGCCTTATCGAAGTCCTTGTGAGCCGTTTCGCTATGTGTCAGTGCGGTTCGCAACTGCTCGCGGCGTGAAGATTCGCAGAGTGTTGCGGCGAGTTGTGGGGTGATTGGTCGCGCCCAAACGGACAGGAACGCGAGCAGCGCTTGGACCTTCTCTGCATCCGAAGCATGATCGGTCGCTTCCAGAGCTTCTGGTGTGCGGCTGTCTCCAAGCACAGCGGAAGCGGTCGTGATCCGGGCGCGAGCTTCGACAAGTTGCCGGAGACTACTGAGGCGTTCGGGAAGTGCTGCGGCTGGCACGTCTTTCCCAACAGCGAGAAGCGGAACCACTCGACCAAGCACAGCGATTTCGTTCCCGGTTGCCAACGCTTCCGCTTCGAGAAACGCAAGCAATTCAGCGGGTGACTGCGAGAGAATGCCGGCTCGCTCTCCAATAGCGAAATCACGAAGCAGTGCCGACCAACTCGCCGCGAATACTACCGTCACCTCAGTTAATCGCTCAGCGACACTCGCAAGTGCTTTCCGGTCAAGCGAGCCACCAACGCCAGCGATCGTCTTCAAGTCCGATGCAGCTTTCCATGTCTCCAGCGTCGCGACATCTCGAAGCCCGTTTGCAGTCGCGTCCCAAGCTGCCGCCCCGCTCGAATCGAAAAACAGTTCCTTCGCGTAGACCGTGGCGACGTGCTTCGCAGCGGCTGTTCGGCGATGGAATGCCGCCAGCACCGCGAGATCGGCGCGACTCGTTGCGTCGTCGGGTGGACCTGCCACATACCACGCCCCGATCTGCTTTCGCAGTTTGACCCATCCCGACCAAGGGAGGATGCGCCACCCGGAACTCGCAGCGGTCGCGGCTTCACGCACGAAATCAGCGGATTCTGGTGCGAACGCAACCGCTGATAATTTCGTCACCAGTTTCGCCTTGTCTGCCTGGGCCGCGCGAACATCTTCAGCGGCCCCCGCCACCACAGCAATCAGCTCCGATCGCTTTGGCGCATCACACCAAGTCAGCGGGATTGGTGAACCGCTTGCCACTCGACTCGCGAGCGCTGGGATTTCACCGAGTTGTCCGAACGCACGCATCGGCAAGCGAAGATGGGCATTCACCTCGCACGCGACAGCCTCAATGGCCTTAACCTGCCGTTGAAGCATCCGAAGCGTGTTATCCACTTGAACCAATGTTGCATGTCGTTCACGCGCCGAGAGTGCGGCGGTCAATCGCTCGCGCTCCGGCTTCCATTCCAGTTCAGCGGGATTCGCGAATCTGCGAACAGCGGCAGGCTCGAACTCAGGCAACTTCGGGGTGAGTTCGCGAGCCGTGCGTGTGGCAGCATCCAACGCGATGATCGCATCGGCCGTCACGCGAGGATCATCATGGAACCACCCGGCTGGAAACAGCGGCGTGGCGAGAATGCGCTGACCATCGGCCTCGGCGGCTCGCCAGCTTCGGATGGTGAACGGCAACTCACCGGCGCCGCATTCCGCCAGTTCGCGAGCCACCGCTTCGACAGCGGGAACCGCAGTCGCGAGTTGCGTCAGTGTGAACTTGGCTTCGTCTGCCGCACCGTGCGTGTAAGTCGTGATCTTGCAACCGCGCCACGGATGCCCGCCCGGTTCTTCGAGAACGGAACGCGAGTCCGCTAACCCCGTGAGAATCGCAGCTCCTCGCCGAACGTACTCCGCATCGCGTGCGAACACATCGGTGATCGCGACCCGTGAACGGCCAGCGCCACCGAGTTTCGCGAGTTCGCCGTGAACGCGAAACGCACTCCACCCCAACGTGGCTCGCACAGCGTGCAACTCGGTCACGAACTCGTTGAGTTTCGTGCGTGTTTCGCTGAGTTCATTCAGTTGAGCGGAGTTGTCGGGAATGCCCGTTGGCGTGATCTCAAGCGTGCGGCCCAACTCCGCGAGAACGGTCTTCTTGTTGGATTTGGCGCTGTGCAGTTCAAGGCAGAAATCGCCCATGCCGCAGCGATCAAGGCGTCGCTTCACGACTTCCAACGCGGCGGTCTTCTCGCTCACGAACAACACGGTTTTCCCGGCCGCGAGCGCCGCTGCGATCATGTTCGCGATGGTCTGGCTCTTCCCCGTACCCGGTGGCCCATCCATAACGAGATTCGCGCCACGCTTCACGGCTTCAATCGCTTCGTGCTGACTGCTATCCGCATCGAGAATGTGCAGTGCAGCTTGTGGGGGCACCACGCGATCGAGGTCACTCGCGGCAGGCAAATCGGCGGGCGGCTTTAGTGACACCGCACTGTCACCCGCAATGGCTCGGCACAATAAGTGAGCCTTCACACGCTCGGCGTTGCGGCCAAGGTCTTCCCACATGGCGAGCTTCTGGAAGTTGAAGACGCCAATCGCTGCCGATTCGACCACTCCCCAGCGCGGGACGTGCTTCACCTTCTCGGTCACCGCTTTGAGATAGTTCGCCAGGCAGTCTGTGTTCTCCGGATCGAGGGGAGATTCGGTAGCCGTCGGCAACTTGATCCTGAACTGCGTTTGCAGCAACTCCGCGAGGCAATGATTCGGGATGATTTCGTCTTCCTCAGCGTGCAGCGTGAACGCTGATTCCACCGTTTCGCGTTCGAGCCGCACCGGAACCAGCAGCAACGGCGACAGCACTTCTTCCTCGGAATCTTGGCTCTCGAACCAGCGGAGGAAGCCGAATGCCGCGTACAGCGTGGTCACCCCGTGATCGCTCTGCCCTTCCTTTGCGCTGCGAAACAACCGCGTGAGGCGAGCGACGAGCTGCCGATCGTTGAATTCGGTAAGCAGTTGATCTTTGCGAAGGTGCGGTGAGCGGAGGCACAACTGCGTCAGTTCGCTCGCGATCTCAGCAGCCGCGGAGGCACTTGTCTCGCTGTTCGGATCAAAGTCCGCTCCGAGCGTGTCGGCATCGAACACTTCCGGAGGCAGCCCGAGAATCTCGCGTTTCCAGGCGAACGTGAGTGATTCGCCTTCGCTCACGAGGCTCTTCCACAACTGCGATGCACTCGGATGAAGGAGATAAACTCCGCCGATGCGGCCGGCGGCGAACTTAATCAGCCGATTGCGTTTGGTGATGTCGAGCAGGCTCTTGCGCCACTCGGCAAGGCGAGCATCTGGGTCGAACGGCATCGTCGGTTTCCCCAAGGGTGACTGCGTCAGAGTAACGGACACGAGCCACTCCGGAAACAACAGCTCTTCACTCGTTCGTGGAAAACGCAGCCTATTCGCATGAGCGCACTCCGGGTATCATGCCGTCCTCCCGCCGTTCGCCATCACATTCCGGAGCCTCCAATGACCCGCATCCTTCCTGCACTCCTCTGCGTCTTCCTCTTCCCGGTTGTGGGATGTGCCGACGAACCGAAGCCCTCGAAAGCCGAACCGATCGCGGTCGCACCAACTGACTGGGCATGGTGGCGTGGCCCGGACCGCACGGGCATCGCTCCGAAGCAGAACCCGCCATTGAAGTGGAGTGCTACGGAAAACGTCCTCTGGAAATCACCGGTTCCGGGCCGTGGGCATGGCTCGCCAAGCGTGGTGGGCGATCGCATCTTCCTGGCAACTGCGGATCACGACAACGAAACACAATCGGTGCTGTGCTTCGACCGCACAACCGGGAAGCCACTCTGGGAGACGGTGGTGCATCGTGGCGGCTTCGTGAAGGGCAATGTGAAGAGCTCGCTCGCCTCTTGCACGATCGCCTGTGATGGGAAGCGAGTGTTCGTGAACTTCCTGAATGCGGGAGCCATCACTACGACCGCACTCGACCTCGACGGCAAGCAAGTCTGGCAAACGAAGATCAGTGATTATGTGCTGCACCAGGGGTTCGGTTCATCGCCAGCGTTGTATGGCTCGCTCGTGATTGTGTCGGCCGACAACAAGGGCGGCGGGCTTATCGCCGCTCTCGATCGTGCCACCGGCAAACTGGTGTGGAGTCACGAGCGACCGAAGTTCCCGAACTACGTCTCGCCGATCATCCTGAAGGCCGACGGACGCGATCAACTCTTTCTGTCGGGTTGCGAACTCGTGACGAGCCTCGATCCGCTGACCGGCAAGAAGATCTGGGAAACGAAGGGTTCGACGACGGAATGCGTGACCTCAGCGGTGACCGATGGCAAGGTCGTGTTCACCAGCGGCGGCTATCCGAAGAACCACGTCGCGGCAGTTGCAACAGACGGTTCTGGCAAGGTGGTTTGGGAGAACAAGACGCGGGTGTATGTGCCGTCGATGGTGGTGCGTGAGGATCATCTCTACGCAGTGCTGGATGAAGGGGTGGCAATGTGCTGGCGTTGCGACACCGGCAAAGAACTGTGGAAAGAACGGCTCGACGGCACGTTCAGTGCGTCGCCGGTGTTTGTGGGAGATACAGTCTTCGCCACGAACGAAGCGGGCAAGACGTTTGTCTTCAAGGCGACCCCTGAAGGCTTCACTCCGATCTCAGTGAACAAGCTGGGCGACGATGCATTCGCAACGCCTACGATCTGCGGCGACCGAATCTATATGCGGGTCGCGTCGCAGGTAAACGGCAAGAGACAGGAGATGCTGTATTGCATCGGGAAGAAGGAGTGAGTTGACCGATGAGCAAACCATACGACGCGGTTGGAAAGGATTTGTTGGAACTCGACCCCGCCGCGTGGGTCGCGTTTCTCGGCGTGGTGTGCCCAGCAAATGCGGTATCACTGATCGACTCGGAACTGTCCACGGTCACGACCGCTGCCGACAAGGTGGTATGGATCGCCGACGACCCGCCGTGGATACTTGATGTGGAGTTCCAATCTTGGAGCGATACCGCAGCACCGCCGCAACTCCTGAAATACAACGCTCTGCTTCAGGAGAAGCACAAGTGCCCGGTCGCGTCGGTCCTGGTCGTGATGCGAGAAAGTGCGAACTCTACGGCGTATAACGGGCGATTTCCCGTGACGCCACCGTTCGGTCCGGCGTGGGAATTCGGCTATACTGTGGTAAGGCTGTGGGAGGCTTCAGCGGAAGCGCTGCTGACTGGACCATTGGCACTTACGCCGCTGGCACCGGTCGCGAATCTCGGCACGGCAGATGTTGCAGAGGTTCTTCGTCGTAGCGTCGAACGTGAGAACCGCGAGGCCGATCCAGCAAGAACCGACCGGATGTTCGCTGCGATCAGTGTCCTTCTAACCATGAGGTACGGCGACGTGATTTCGAAAGATCTGCTCAAGCGTTACCCCGACATCCGCGAGATTGCCCCCTTCAAGATGTTTCTTGAGGATGGCCGCGCCGAGGGCCGCGTGCAAGAAGCGCGTGCGGTCGTGCTTCGCCAAGGACGGAAAAAATTCGGCGCGCCAAGCCCAGAGCATGAAGCCAACATCAACAGCATCGCTGATCTGACACTCTTGGAAACACTCAGCGAGCGATTGCTCGACGTGAAGACGTGGGATGAACTGCTCAAGTCGGAATGACCCCATCAACCCGGAAGCACTGCGACTTGCGTGAACTCTTCCTTCACGGTGACTCCGCTGCAACCCTCGCGGCGGAATTGATCCGCGAGGGTAACCACACGACGTGTCGCTTCTTCAAGGCTGACTCCCCTCGCATGAATTTTCGATATCTGGTTGCGGTCGGCGTCCGTGTGGCCGGCTCGCGGTCGGAACGCCAAATACGCCGAGAGGCTTTCGGCGGTCGCCAACCCCGGTCGCTCGCCAATCAGAAGCACCACTACGGTCGGATTCAGCAAGTCGCCCACATCGTTCATCACACCGACGCGGCTATAGCGCACCAAGAACGGCCGACCAAACGACCAACCCCGTGAAGTGGCAGCAGTTCGCAATTCCGCGAGCAAGCCCGGAGCCTGCGTTCCCACTGCTGTTGCCGAAAGTCCGTCACCGATGACAACCTGCAAATCCGCACTGACGGGGCATTCAGAACGCAACCGCTCGCGGGCTTCGTCATCGAGTCGCCGACCGAGATCGGGACGCAGCAGATACTCGCCCTTCGACCCCGCCCGCGTTCGCACCTCGAACAGACCAAAGCCAGCAATACTCTCGGATCCGAAGTCGCGTTGCAGATCGACTTCAGCACGAACAGCGTCGCGTGCTGCCGCGTGATCCTCTCGCAATCTCAGTGATGTCGCCGTGCGATACGCCGGTCCAGCACGACCAACCAACACTCGCGCCGGTGTGTGATCGCGGGCCAACTCGCCGAGGTCAGGCGTCGGTGACAGTGCGTTGTCACTCACGGTTTTGCCTCAATTGAAGGAGCCTCGTGAACGGCGACTTCCGCGGCTCGGATGGCTTCCTGCTGGGCTGTTGTGAGGACGCCATGCGGTGGTCCGGGGAAAGTGTGTTTCGCCACCGCGAACCACAACACACCCAGAACAACAATCATTCCACCCACAACCACCGCCGCCTTATCGTTCGGCGGTTGCATCCCAATCACGATGAGGCCAGCACACCCGAGGATGCTCACAACCGCTAGCGGCCGAAACCAGCGGCCCAGGGTCCACGGTCCCATTTCATTCCACCAACGGCCATACGCCACCAGACCGATTGCCGTGGGTAACACATACGAGATGTAGAGGAAGATCACGCATACCGCGATGATCGTCTCGAACACTTCGGCATACACCGTGAACAGAATCGACGCGAGAGACACGGCCCAGATCGCCACAGCCGGCGTGCGGAATCGCGGCGACACAGTCCGAACCCAATGCGACGCTGGCAGGCCGCCGTCACGAGCGAACGCGAACATCATCCGCGACGCAGACGTGACGGTCGCCAGCCCGCACAGGTATTGCGCGATCACAAGGCAACCCAACAGCACCGCCGAATACCAGCTCGGCAGCACATCCCCGAGGGTGAAGACGAAAGCGCCGTCGCCCTTCTCTGCCACTGCAGCGGGGTCACGCATCGCCAGCACAATCGCACACAGCATCAGCCATCCGAACAGCCCCGACACCAACACGGACCGCACGATTCCTCGGGGTACGTTCTGCGCTGCACCTGCCGTTTCTTCGGACACGTGCGCTGAAGCATCGAAGCCAGTGATCGTGTACGCGGGGAGAAGAAATCCGAGGGCGAAGAGCCACACGAGCGATTCATGCTGAGGCCACACGGGTAAACCTTCGGACGGCAACCCGCTGTAGTTCGTGAACGTCCACAGGCGGGAGAACTCGTGGCTCGGAGCTGCCGCGAACAGCGACAAGGTGAGCACGGCTGCAATCAACAGAATCCAGTAACCGCTGAAATCCGTGAGGATCTGCGTTACGCGGATGCCACGGTGATTGACGATCGCTTGCGACACTGTGAGCAGCAGGACTACCACGAACTGCGTCATTGGATCTGGCTTGGCGTCTGGGTAGAACGCACTCAACGCGAAGCGATACGTGCCGACGTTGATGCTGGCCAACACGGTTACCAAGCCGGCGAGGTTAAACCACGCAGTCGTCCAACCCCAGCCACGCCCGCCGAGAATGGCCGCCCAGTGATAGAGGCCGCCGGCAGTCGGAAACGCCGACGCGATTTGCCCCATCGTCGCCGCGACGCACAGCGAAAATAGGCATACCAATGGCCACCCAAGGCCGATGGCCGCACCACCGACCGAACAGTAACCGACGTGAAATGACGTAATGCCGCCAGCCAGGATGCAGATGATCGACATCGAGATGGCGAAGTTCGAGAACCCGCCCAGCACGCGCGAAAGTTCCTGGGCATACCCCAACTTGTGGAGCGTGCGAACGTCATCGGACTCGTCTGAACCGGTGGGAGTGTTCATGCGACTTTCGCTATTCTCCGCGAAGGGCGTTGAGCGCAGCCCCGATGTCGGGTGACCGCATGAGCGATTCGCCGACGAGCACAGCCCGTGCGCCGGCCGAGCCAAGCCGTACCAAATCTGCGTGCGTCGTGATGCCGCTTTCGCTCACCACAGTGCGATCCGCTGGGATCTTCGGTAGCAGTTCCAGTGTGTGTTCGACTCGCGTCGTAAACGTCCGCAGATCGCGGTTGTTGATCCCGAGGATCGGGCCACCTGAATCGAGTACGCGGGGCAACTGATCGGCATCGTGAAGTTCGATCAGTGTGTGAAGCCCGAGTGCTGTGGCCTGCCGATGAAGCGTCGCGAGCTGGTCGCCGGGCAGACACTCCGCGATGAGCAATACCGCATCAGCCCCCGCTGCACGCGCTTCGAGCAACTGGTAGCGTTCGAGGATGAAGTCCTTCCGGAGTACGGGGCAGTCGACTGCTGCATGAATCGCCGTGAGGTAACTGAGATTCCCCTGGAAATACTCGGTGTCGGTTAACACGCTGATCGCGGCTGCACCGTGCTGCTGATACGTCTTCGCGATGGCAACGGGATCGAAGTCGGTCCGGATGATCCCTGCCGATGGCGACGCTTTCTTGACTTCCGCAATGACCATGATCCACCCTGGCTGGCGAATCGCCTCGGCAAAATTTCGGGTCGGCGCGGAGTTCGCAACCTGTCTCTCAAGGTCTTTTTCGGTCACGGCAAGTTTTGCCGTGGCGATCTCGCGGCGCTTCGTTTCGACAATGCGATCAAGAATCGTTGGCATGGACTCATTTCACTCGGGGAACTCAATTGGCGCTTGCACGGTCATCTTATGGGTTGCTCATTGCGAGCCACGCATCTGCATTGGTTCCAGCACAATCCAAACTCCCACAACGAACAGCATGACCGCGAGCAACGCCCACGGCACGAACGCTCGAAACGCTCGTCCACTGGGAGTCATGTTGCGGGCTATGTGATGCGCGAGGTACAGTGTCCAGAGCAGCCCAAAGTCGAGGATCACGATTTCCGTTTTTGGTAGCCAGGTCCCCGCGACTTCGCAACAACCGCACACCCACAGTGGCACCCCAAGAGCGTTCCATCCATGGTCGATGGCGAATCGCTGTGTGACTGGCCAGGCCGCCTCGTAAGTGGTGGCGAGGTGGTATCCGTAATGGGCCAACCACATCGCGAACCCAAGTGGCACGAACGCGAACGCGAAGCGGTTCGCCACCGTGAGCGTTGAATGCGGCACTCTGCCCCACAGGCGGCTCCCGCTCGCTGCCAACCACACGAACAGCAGCGGAGCCACCAACATCGACAGCACATTCACCGCGACGATGAGCCACAAAGTCGAGGCAAGCCCGAGCTGTTGGCGTGTCGTTTCTTCCCACTCCAGAACAGGCCCGACCATGCCCGCAGCGTTCGTGAAGGCTGCGAACACCAATACCATCACCAGCGCTGCGATGTCGGGCCGCTGACCGAATCGCCCGACTCCTGAGCGAAACGGATCGTCAGAAAGCCCGCGCCCCGGAGGAGTCGCGAGGATGCCAATGTTGTCGTGCGGGCAAGCGTGAACGCAATCGAGACATGCCGTGCAATCCATGTTTCCGTGCTTGCGTGGTTGCGCCAGGTTAAGCTCACAGCCGGGAATGCCGTCACGACCGCGAATACAATCTTTCGTCTTGCACGCGGAACAAATCGCCGGGTCACGCACAGCGATTTCCAGCGGCGACGCGAGCGACTGCACGAAGTTGAACTGACCGATGGGGCAGACATATTTGCAGAACGCTGCACCCCGGAACAGCCCATCCACGGCAAACGCAGCGACGAAATACCCAACGATGATCCACGCCGTGAGTCGCGGGTTGTCCCACAGCGAGAACGCTTCGTAAGCAGTGAAGAACGTCACCAGGAGGCCGATCGCGAGCCACTTCCCGCGGAGGCGTCGTGGCCAGTTCATCTCCGCTGGCAGGAATCGCCTCGCGATCGTGCGCGGCAACATGAACGGACACGCCGTGCAGAACACGTTCCCCGCGATGAGCAGCCCGATGATGAGCAGCCCACGCCAGTGAACCCACGGCAGCACGCCCGCGAGATTCATCGGGCCCACTTCTGGACCCGTGAAGCCATCCATCACGACGGCGACAGCGAGCAGCAACATCGGCAATTGCAGTGTTTGTCGGCTATATCGCCACCGCAAGAACGGTCCGATGATCGGCATACGCAACAGGTCGAACCGGCGATCGGATGGCGATTCACCAAGCAGCGGAAGCGAAACCCGCCCGTTGACAAGCGGCGTCTTCGAGTCGGGTTTGAGATCACTCTCGCCGAACAGCAAGCGCAGACCGATGGCGAACAACGGCAGAAGATAGGCGATCGAACCCGGCACCCACATGAATACGCCCGCGGCCGCCTGATCGGAAAGCGCCGACCCGCTACCGATACGCGGCACGCTGGCGTAGTGCAGATACAGCACGCGATCCGAGAACGTGAGGAGCGCCGAGAGTGCAGTGTTTGAGAGGTCCGCGAGGATCAAATACGGGAACAGGAACCACACAGGCCAAGTGACGCGCACGGGATATGGCCGCACAACCGGGAACCAGAACAGCAACCCAGAAACGAGGAAGCACGCATGCTGAACGTAGTGCCAACCCGGTGCTCGCAGCGCGAGATCATACAGGCTCGGCGTGTGCCACACCCAGGTTGCCACGACGAACAACACCAACGCACTCACTGGATGCGCGAGCCACACGACCAGACGCCGCAACCACGCCACATTGAACAGCGGCGCGATCCAGTACGTTCGCACAGGTTCCGGCAGACCGCGAATCATCGGAAGGAGCGGAGCGCCGAGCCAGATCAACAGCGGCGCGACCATCACGAGCAGCAAGTGCTGCACCATGTGAACCGACAGCAGCAACGACGTGAACGGTTCCAGTGGCGAGGCCAGCGCCACGAAGACGGACGCCAGCCCGCCGAGGAACGCGGCGAGCCGGCCATAGTGCCAGCGTTCAGGATCACGACGATGGTAGACTCGCCAGCCGCGAAGGTAGACGCATGCGGCAACGAGCACGTTCACCGTCAGCCACGGCTCGAACGGCCATGATCGCAACGCAGCATCGAGAACGGGATTCATAGGCTTTACTTCAACTGCTTCAGCAACGCTCCAAGCCCCTTCTCAATCTCTTCCGATGACTTCACGCCCAGGAAGCTCGATCGCGCTCGCCATGTTTCGTAGCCGCCGAGCGCATGCTGGGCCGGCGTTGGCAGGTAGCCGAAGTAACCGTTCGCCAGTGACACCACACACGTCGGCTTGAAAGGACTCGTCTTCTTGAGCGACAACCCAATCTCCGTGAACACCTCGCACGGAATCGAGGCGATCGCCAGGTCACCGACGCGGAACACCTGCAACGGAACCTTCACGGTATCCGGGTAGGCCGTCAACTTCGCCGTTTCGCGGGCGTATACCTCCTCGAACCCCTTCAACTCGCGGCCCTTGGCCTTCTCCAGAATGCCCTCGGCTCGCTTCACCTCGTCTGGCGTCGGCTTGCGCACCGGCAACTCGATGATCGTGCCAGCGCTTTGGAGCTGCACATCGGAATGATACTCGGCCTTCTCCAGAGCCTTCATGGCAGCGTCGGCGACGGCTTCTGCAACAAGGCGACAACGTTCGCCCGGCTTCGTCTTCGCGGCGGCTTCCTTGAAGTTGACGTTGTTTACGTCGCCACTCGTGCCGTTCGACATCATCGCGACGAAGCCCGGCCCAGCCTTGAGCTTTTGCCCGATCACTTCCGCAAACACGCCGAAATAGTCGGCCGAGAGTGCCGGCAGGTCGCCCACGTAATGCAACGAATAGTTCGCGAATAGAGCGAGCGGCTTGTCGTCTGCCGTGCGCAGTGACAACACGGTGACACTCGGATCAGTCGGCCCGACCGGCTCGACAATATCAGGGCTGAGTCGTCCCGGGTTCGTCTTCGCCTTGTCGGACGTGCCGCCAAACGGGTCGGGGTTCAGCACACCGTCCTTCATCTTCCAGCGTCGGTTGAAGACCTGATTCGGTTCGCTGCCCACGACCCACGCGGCTTTCGCAGGCCCAAGGTTCCCATGGGCTTTCTCAATTCCGGCCGCGATCTTCTCAGTGAGGAACGCGATGTACCCGGAATCGGGATCGCTCTGGAAGACGCCCCCAACCGTGGGTGCGGTGTGCGTGTGCGTCGCCGAGATGAGCATGTTCCCGGCTGGTATGCCCGTCTTCTTTTCGGCGATTGCCTTGGCTGCATCCATCAACTCCTTGGGGATCATGCAGCTATCGACAACCACGATCGCGAGCTTCGTTTTGCCGTCGTCGAGAACGAGACAACGAGCATGGAGCGGGTCGTTCGCCGATTTCGCCAGACGGTCAGCGAGGCCGCCGTTCACGGAAATGGGGAACTTCTCAGGCGTGACATCTTGTGCGAATGCACCAGCTCGCAGTGCGGGTTTCGCCGATTGTGCGAACGCAGGGCTGGCGATAAGCAGAAGCGCAACGATGACGAGTGAACGCGGCATGTGAACCTCGGGTTTCGGGCCGACAGCCTCGGAACTGGTCGCATTCTATCAACGCAGCATCGAGTCGCGACACTCTTCGCTGCTTCCAGGGCGGAGATCGCCACTCAGACTCGCACCAAATACGCAACTGGGCGGGTCAGGTGACCCGCCCAGCACAATTCGTTCGCTTCCGTTCGCGTTACTTCTTCTTCACCTTCAGATCGAAGTCGAATGATCGCTTCTCGTCTGCGGTGAGGGTGACCCTCAGTTCGGTTTTGTCTTTGTCGCTGTACTTCGTGGGCAGGGTTTCTCGGGCTTGCGACTCAATCGGCATTTCTTTGGGGTCGGGCGGCGAACCATCGCGGTTCAACCGACGGCTCACGGTTACCTTGTATTCACCAGGCGGAAGCCCGGTCTTGCCGTACGGACTCGTGAGTTGATAGTGCCCGGTCGCGTCCGTGGTTCCGGTGCCTCCGTGCCCTGCGGTGTTCCCCTGTGGAATGAACGTCACGGTCGCGTTTGGTGCGGCTTCACCATCAACCTTGACGTTGCCGGCAGTCGTGAGGAGTCCTTCATCAACATCCGCAGTGCGACACCCAACGATTCCCAGCAAACCCGCAAGCATGCACACCCACAATCTGTGGTGCATCAGTTCGACCTTTCGTGCCATCGGTATGAATAAATGGGGCGAATGCGTCAATTCCTCTGGGTTGGCGAGTTAGTCGATGACCGGGTTTGAACCATCAGCCATGATGCAGGTTTGTTGCAAAGCGGTACTTCCGATGGCGGCACGAACGAAGCGGACGGAGCCGTCGCCCATCGCGAAGTTGCAGCCGTTGCCCGTGTGCAGGCTCCCAGCCTGACCCCAACTGGCGAGGTTTCCAACCTGGGGTACCCCGCTGACAACGGCCCAGACGTTGATGCCGCCTGTGGGATCGACGCCCGTCATCACCCAACCGCGGTAGCCCCACGGATTGCTTTCGCCATTCGCGGTCAACACCGTCTGTTCGCCGAGCATGAACGTGTTGCTCGTGCCGTCCTTGATATCTTGCATTTTGGTGGTGCTGTTCTCTCCGAACATATAGCGGACACCCGGCGAGGATCGCTTCCAGTAGTTGCATCCGCTATTGCCGACAGGCGGAACCACAAGACCAGAATCGTACCGCGATGCGATAAAATCGTAGTTGACGAGGGTTCCTTTCAGCGCTCCGCCGGGGCCGTATGCTCCACTCGCTGGCTCATCGCGGACTGCGGGATCGCTCGGGCAATTGAAGCCTGCGATCTGCGTCGCCATCAAGGCACCATTCCCATTCGTGCTCGCATCGCCAGCGAGTGTTCCGTTCAGATTTCCGGTGAAACCGCAGCAATAGCCCGTGTTCTCGTTGGAGAATGCTTGATCCAGTTTCAACTTGCTGAAGAGCGCGCTTTGCTCCATGAATGGCAGTACCAAGACCCAACCGCTCATATTCAGAATGATTTTGTCGCCGGTACCACCTGCGTCGCTGCTGCACCAACCGTACCCTCTGCCTGCTGGTGGCAGCACGAGGTTGGAGCTTTCGTAGTTGTGAACCGCGAGAGCCAGTTGCTTCATGTTGTTGGAGCATTTCATGCGTGCGGCGGATTCGCGGACCTTCTGAACTGCGGGCAGGAGAAGCCCGATCAGAATGGCGATGATCGCGATAACAACCAGCAATTCAATGAGCGTGAAGGCGCGACGATGCGGTCGATTTTGGAACATGATGGATACCCGGAAGGTAGATGAACCGAGAGAGGGAGAGAACGCAATCGAAACCACCACTCCGCAACCAACAAAGCGATGAGCCCAACAAATACGAGTTGGGAGTGTGAGGTCACAATACTTCAAGTTGGGGGTTCCGAGCAAGATAGCCTGTAGTACAAAAAGTGTCTCACTGCGATAGCCTGAGGCTATTCCACATCCGAAGGAGACACTCATGCCGCCTGCTTACAAGGATCTTTCCCTGGCTCAACTCCGGGCCTTCTGTCAGACGGTTCGACTCGGATCACTCGCGGCCGCTGCCGAACACCTGGGGCTTGCCCAGCCAACAGTCTGGAAACTCGTGCACGCGTTCGAGAAGAGGATTGGCCAGACACTCTTCATCACGAACCGCCGTGGGACAATCCCGAACGAAGCTGGTCGAGCCCTATACCCGATTGCGTCGGCGGGATTGACGAACGTCGAGTCGCTACCAAGTCGCCTCGCAGAGATGCTCGAGGCTGCGGAGGTTCGGATCACGATCGCGGCATCGCCTCGAATGCTCGCAGAAGAGATTGTGCCCGCTGTCGCCGAGTTCGTGAAACAACAACCCAATACCCGCTTCACCCTGCTGGAAATGGAGACGAACGAGGTGGCTCCGGCTGTCGATGCGGGACAGGCCGAACTCGGCTTTACGCCAGCCGCGTCCAACCCGGCCGTATTCCCGCGGCTGACCTGCACTCGGTGGTACGACCTCGACGTGCTGCTCGTGATGAGGCCCGACCACCCGCTGGCGACTCGGCGGATCGTTCGGGTGAAGGATCTCTCGAAGTACCCACTCCTGTTTCCTCGCGCGAATCTCAACGACTTCCCGAATCCCGCCGCCCTCGCCGCCGAGCGGTTGGACGAACACCAAACGCAGTGGGTCAGTGCGCGGCAAGCTTCCGTGCTCCGACGATGTGTTACGATGGGATTTGGGGCCGCACTTTTGCTCGGACGGGCGGGGCAGGCAAACAACCCCGAACTCGTCGAACGAGTGATGTCGAACGAACTTGGTCGGGCACCGATCTATTTGGTACGTCGGGTCGGCGTAATCCACCACCCTGCGATTGACGAATTCGCCACGGCACTCCGTGCGACACTTGCTTCGACTGGGGGTGACTGATGACTCAGGGAATCGCACGAGCGACGGGGGCGACGGGCGGATCGACCGCAATGTGACTCTGTGGGACTGCGAGAGGTCGTTCGAGGATCACCAGCCAAGTGGCAGACCTGAATGTCCCTTCGCCGATATTTCCGCCTCAGACTGAGATCGGCACGGCGGGGTCGTCCCCGCCGGATTCATGACTGACACAGCATTCACTTCAATTCGAACTTCAAATCGTTCTTGCCGGGCTTGATATCGGCTGTCAGTTCGGACTTGTCGGGGTCGCCGTACTTCTCGGGTATCAGAGACTTGTGCGGGGCGTCCATTTTGTCCGGATTCGTGATCGCCTGGATAGCCACGCGAACCGAACCAACGGGCACCCCATCGTTGAGCGTTTCAGTCGTCACCTCGACGATCTTCCCATCCCGAATCTTACCGGCTGCCGGGCGCCCCTTCTCCGGATGGAACAGGATCGTTCCATCCTTCAACGGTTCGCCCTTGTACGTTACCGTTCCTTCGACGGGCGCGATACCCGGACCGCTGCACCCGGCGACGAACACAAACAAAACACTGGCCCAGGCCATTCGCAAACGGGTCATGTATTCTCTCGGGTCAGGGAGGAGAGACGGTTTCACCGCCGGCACGCGAAGCCAAACCCCGGAAGGTCGGGTAGTCGATCCCGTCCGTCAGAAATCGGACTGCGCCATCCCCGAACATGAAATTCGCTCCTCCGGTGTGTTTACTGCGGAAGGTGATCGTCTCACTTGGGTTACTCGGAGACAATGTCCCTGCCGCGAGATCCTTGTTCCGCCAGTTGATTGGGTAGGCGGTGGTCGCGAAACTCTGATGGCCCCAATCCTGCCAAACGCACCACGCAGGCACAACTTCCCCGACGAGGAATGTGTTCGACAACCCATCGGTGATCTCCGCAAACGATGCTGCATATCCGTATCGCGTAATCACTCCCCGGGTCTTTGCGGCCGTGTCCGAGCTGTTGCCGTAGTCATACCAACCTGTATCCGGAAATGGACCGTAACCAGTCCCGGTGCCATTGCGGTGATCGCCGACGTTGCTTGTATAGTTCGTCAGGGCCAGAGTGAGGGAACTCGCATTGTCGGTTCGGGTTAGTGGAGTTGCCGCACTACTGTCGGAGGGACACAAGACAGCTTTCAAATTGGTCTGGATCAGCGAGAGGTTGCTCACACCCGAGGCATTTACCGTGCTATCGATCTGCTGTTTGGTCAAGTCGATCTTGGTGAAGATGGCACCCTGCTCAATGTAGGGTAGTAAGAGTACCGTCCAACTCCGCCGGAGAGGAGTTGGCCCACCGTAACCGTTGCCTGGCGGAAGTTGCTTGTAGATGTCCTGATAACTGTGCATGGCGATGCCGAGCTGTTTGATGTTGTTCTGGCAACTCATCCGAGCGGCGGCTTCGCGAACCTTCTGGACAGCCGGGAGCAACAGACCGATCAAGATAGCGATGATGGCGATCACAACCAACAACTCAATCAACGTGAACCCTGCCCACCTCCGAGGGAACTGTCGTTTCATCCCGAGTCCTCTTTCACATGAGAAAATGGAAAAGTAAGCCGAACCACGCCCACCAGCGGGAAGTCCGTGCAGTCACCACGCGAGAATGAAAGAACTACTGTTCGGTGAAATCCTGGTGAACTCAGGAGATTGCTGTGCAGGGGAGGCACAGCAGATCCAAATTACGGTGGGATGGTTGTGGCAAGAACGCAGATTGCGAGAGACAACGACTCCTGTGAGAAGCGTCCCCGCCCCCAATATCTTGAGAAACTAGAGCACCAACGCACTCAGGGAGCAAGCAAAAAGCACGCAGAAACAGAGATAACCGCACCCGTTCCAAGATGACGGGCGGAATCCCTGACAATTGGCGTTCAACCCTCCCCTTCTCGCTGGCTCGTTGCTGGACTCTTCGACACGATTCGGTCTGTGCCTGGTCAATCCTTGCACACATACTTCACTGGACGCCATGCGGAGACGGGTTTCCCGCGATCGGTTCCATCACAACTCAGCCAATCTTTCGATCCTCGCGACATCCTTGGGGTCAAGCACGAAATCGAACACTGCAAGGTCGGCCTGCATGTGCTCGGAGTTGTTGGTTCCCGTCAGGACAATCATGCCGACATCGAGAGCGAACCGAAAGATGATCTCGCTGACTGTCCGATCGTGGCGTTCGGCGATCATAATCAGTTCGGGATGGGTGAGGAGTTGCTGGTTACCCGTCAGCAGAGAGAAGCCCTGATAAACCAGTCCGTTGGCAGCGCAGAAGGCCCGAATGTTTCGATCCCAGCCGCGATTGGCGTAACACCGATTCTGAACGAATCGGGGTCGAACTCGCGCTCCTTGGCAGAGAGATTGAAGTTGTTCGAGGTTGATGTTGCTGACGCCCAGCAAGCGAACGCGGCCACTGTCGTGAATCGTTTCCATCGCACGCCACGCTTCCCAGTCTGTTGCGGTCAGTCCCTTCCGTTCGGACGGACCGTGCAACACAAAGGAGTCGATCATCTGGATGCCCAGATGTTCGAGTGAGCTGGCGAAAGATTGCTCGACCTGAACCGAAATGGGTGCTTCAAGATCGTAAGGCAAACGATGATCCTGTGACGCCTGGAATGTGAACTTGGTTTGCAAGAACAGATCGTCGCGGGTGACGATTCCCCTTCCGATCACAGTGGCGATGGCTTGCCCGACAGCGGCTTCGTGGTAATGGCGACGTTGGTTCGCTGTGTCGATGCCACGGAAACCCTGACGCAGAGCGAGTTCCGTCAACCGTTGCGTCTGTTCCTCCTTCCAGGCAGTTCCGTACAGGAAGCGAGGAACCTGGACTCCCTCGACGGACAGGGGTCGGTCGGACATCAGCTCCTCCAACTTGGGTGAACAAAGTCGTTCCCCTTCACCTGCCTGCCCTGCTGCGGTACAACATCCCTAACTGAAGGGAGGCAGGATGCGGCGTCTCAGCGTATTTGTAGTCATTCTGTTGGCTGCTGTGGTCATCGGGTGCGGCCCGGGGAAGGAACTCCCAGATGCCGTGATACGCCCGAAAGATGTCTCCGGGCCGAAGGGCGACCAGAACACCACGCCAACCACTTCGGACCCGGAAGCGAAAGCGGTCGTGGAACGCGCCATCAAAGCGATCACGGAGAACGATCCAACGCGACTCAGCAAGGCGAAGACTGCGAAAGTCGCCTATCAAGGTGAGAATCAACGCCAAGGCCCAGGCAGCGCGATGGTCAAGATGGTTTGCACGATTGAAACCGTGTGGCCTGAGTTCGCGCTCGTTAAATACGACTATAAGGAATTCGTCCAGACGTTCACACTCCGTGGTCCGCAGGGCTGGAACAAATACGGGCTGACCTTGGTGCAGATGGCCCCGGTCGATGTCGGACGCCTCATGCGAAACGATCTAACCGCGTGCCACTGGATGCTGTTAGGCTTGCCATTGGCCGATCCGAAAGCGATCGTGTTCAGTCCGACGAAAACCGCAATGGGAACGTCAGTGAAGATCTCGCTATCGGATTTGCCGATCTATCAAGTGACCTTCGATAAAGGCTCCGGTTTGCCCGTGCGGAACGAATACGCCCCATTAGAGAACGGCGTGCGAACCCCGAAGTTTTTCACGATGAGCGATCACAAATCCACTGGTGGTTTCCTGCTTCCGACGAAGATCGAATTGACTCAGGGCGACGCGGTCGTCGAGCGGTTCACCGAACCGATCTGGGAGTTCCCGGAGTCGATCGACCCATCGCGATTCGAGCAACCGAAGTAGTGAGTTGTCGCCACTTGCGGCTTCGCGGTGCGAAGCCGCAAGTGACCACGATTCCCCGCAAGTCGCGCTCCATCTCTCACATCACTCTCGTAAAATCACCACACCGATCTGTGTCCCGCACGAGGAGTTCATGAGCGACTATTACATTTACAACATCCGCAACCTGACGAAGCACTACGGGAAGCGGGAGATTCTGAAGGATATCAACCTGAACTTCCTCCCCGGAGCGAAGATCGGAGTCATTGGATCGAACGGCTCCGGCAAGTCGACGCTTCTGAAGATCATGGCAGGCGTGGACAAGGATTTCATGGGCGAGGCGCGACCGCACGCCAGTGCCACGATCGGCTATGTGCCCCAGGAACCCCATCTCACGCCCGGCAAGACCGTCATCGAGAACATCGAGGAAGCGGTCGCGCACATCCGTGCGCTCTTGCGGCGACAGGAAGAAATCGGCGAGGAGATGGGCACCGCCGACGAGAAGAAGTTCGAGAAGCTGTCGAACGAGATGGAACGCGTGCAAACACAGATCGACGCAACCAACGCCTACGAAATTGACCGCACGCTCGAAATGGCGATGGACGCCATGCGGCTCCCGCCTTCAGAAGCACCCGTCGAACGACTCTCCGGTGGCGAACGGCGGCGCGTTGCACTTTGCAAGACGCTGCTTCAACAGCACGACCTGCTCATCCTCGACGAGCCTACTAACCACTTGGACGCCGAGAGCGTCGAATGGCTCGAACACTACCTGTCGGAGTACAAGGGAGCTGTCGTCGCTGTCACGCACGACCGCTACTTCCTCGACAACGTCGCCAAGTGGATTCTGGAACTTCACGCGAGCCGCGGTTATCCGTTCTCGGGCAACTACTCCGGCTGGATGGAAGCGAAGCAGAAGCGAATGGCAGTCGAGGAGAAGCAGGAATCCGGCCGTCAGAAGCAGCTCGAACGCGAACTGGAATGGGCACGCAGCTCGCCGCGTGCACGAATGGCGAAAAGCAAGGCTCGGCTCGCGGCGATCGACAAGTTGCAAGAACAGGTGATCGACGATGATGACAAGGAACTGCTCATCCAGATTCCGGCTGGGCCGCCGTTGGGTGATCTCGTCGTGCGTGCCGAGGGCGTGCAGAAGGGCTACGGCGATATCCTGCTATACGACGACCTGACGTTCAATTTGCCGAAGGGCGGCATTGTCGGGATCATCGGTCCGAACGGTGCGGGCAAGACGACGCTGTTCAAGATGATCGCCGGTCAGGAAACGCCAGACGGCGGAAAGCTCACGATCGGAACGACGGTGAAGGTCGCGCACGTCGATCAGAACCGTGATGCGTTGGTCGCAACGAACAGCATCTTCGAGGAGATCACAGGCGGCACCGACTACATCATGCTCGGGAAGCAGCGGGTGGCGAGTCGTGGTTACTGTGCCCGGTTCAACTTCAAGGGACCGGATCAGCAGAAGCGAGTTGGCGACTGTTCTGGTGGCGAGCGAAACCGAATTCACCTCGCGAAGCTGTTGCGCAGTGGCGGCAATTTGCTGTTACTGGATGAGCCGACAAACGACTTGGACGTCGATACGCTGCGAGCTTTGGAAGAAGCACTCACGAACTTCGGCGGCTGTGCAGTGGTGATTTCGCACGACCGGTGGTTCCTCGACCGCATCGCGACACACATCTTGGCTTTCGAGGGCGACAGCAAGGTGGTCTGGTGTGAGGGGAACTTCGCGGTGTATGAGGAGCAAAAGAAAACGCGACTGGGTGCCGCCGCCGATATCCCGCACCGCATCAAGTTTCGGAAACTTCATGGATAGAAGCTGGGTACATTGCGTAGCCGCGACCCAAGGGAACGCTCCCTTGGGTCGCGGCTATGCGGTTGTTCGATGGAGTGATTATGCTCGAACTCATTGACGCCACGAAATCCTACGAACAGGGTCGGCGAATTGTGAACGCCGTGCGAGGCGTCACACTTCGCGTGAACACTGGCGAGTTCGTCACGATCATGGGGCCGTCCGGCTCCGGCAAATCGACCCTCATGCACCTCATGGGTGCCCTCGATACGCCGAGTGGTGGCCGAGCTGTGTTCCACGGCCAAGACCTGCAAACGATGTCTGATCGGCAACGCTCGTTATTGCGCCGCGATCGCATCGGATTCGTGTTTCAGGCGTTCAATCTGCTGCCGACGCTCACCGCTGCGGAGAACGTCGCGTTGCCATTGCTGCTCGGCAACACCGGCAGGCGTGCATCTCTTGTGCGTGCCGCGGAGTGCCTCGAACGGGTGAACCTCGGTCACCGTGCGGATCACTTCCCCGATGAAATGTCCGGCGGCGAAATGCAGCGTGTCGCAGTTGCGCGGGCACTCATCGCCGACCCGGAAGCTGTGCTGTGCGACGAACCCACCGGCAACCTCGACACCACGACGAGCCGCGAAATCCTGACGCTGCTGTCGAAGCTACCAGAACCGGGCAAGCGAGCTGTCATCATGGTGACGCACGACCCGAATGGCGCATCCTACGGCACCCGCCTCGTGAAGATTCGCGATGGCCTGCTCGAATCCGACGAGCCAGTCCGACGGTAGTTCTTTGGTCGCGAAACAAGTTGCCGGAGAGCTAGGATGGTCCCGTCGGTTTACCGGGTGCTGAGTCTGCGTTACCTGCTCCAACGGTGGGACCGCGGGCTGCTGATCGTTGCCAGCATCGCGCTGGGCGTCGCCACGCTCATCTCTGCACGCATTCTGAATCAGTGCATCGAATACGCCGCACAAGACACTACCACACCCGGTGCCAGCGCCGAACTGTACGTGTCCAACGGCGAATTCGGCGTTCATCTTTCGCTCGTTGATGAACTACGTTCTGCTCACGTTCCTGGCCTGAAATCCGTTCAGCCGCTCGTCTACGATCGCGTTTCGTTGCCCGACCTCGACGGCCGAATTGCAGTCCTCATCGGGGCGGAAGTCAGCACGCAGCTTCTCTCTGAAGAGAATCCGCTGAAGGCGAAGATCAAGATGTTGCCGGACGGTCCAAGGCAACAGATCGGCAGCGTTCTGTGGGCACTCGCCGGTGCTGATCTCACAAAGGCCGCACAGCTATGGGACAAGATTCCGGGCCGGCCCGTGATCGTGTCGCAGCCGATCTACGAGGAATGGCTGCGGCAACGCGGAGCCGATAAGCCGTTCATCGTTCGCCACGCGACGCGGGATTACGAATGCTTGCCGATCGGCGTCATCGAGTTCGACAAGGATTCGCCGCTCGCGCCGCTCGGCAAGAACTTCGTCGGCATGAGCATCGGCGACGCGACCCGCGTGATTCGCCCTCTCCTTCCCGTCTCGGCCTTTCTCGGCGGACCAGGGGAAGCACTGGCTGAACGCGAATCTCCCAAACGGGCCAACCGCATCGACCTGTTCCTCGAGCCCGGTGCTGATCGCGACGCAGTTGAAGCTGCAGCGAATCGTGTCGTGGCGAAACGTGCCGCTGTTCGCACGCCCGAAACGCAACGACGCAGCACACAGGAAGTCGTGTCAGGCATTCAGATAGGGTTCCTCGTGTGTGCCGCGGGTGCGATGATCGTCGGGCTTTTCCTGGTCTACAACGCGATGGCGGTTACCGTTGCGGAACGCCGCCCGGACATTGGAATCCTGCGGTCGGTTGGCGCGACTCGCGGGCAGATCGTCGCGCTGTTCGCGGGCATGGCTGCTGTTCTGGGATTCATCGGCGCGATCGCAGGCGTGCCTCTCGGAATGCTGCTGGCGGAAGCCGCGATCTCGCAACTTCGGGTCGAACTGGAATCGATGTTCCTGAACCCAGACGTGAACCCGACGCGGTTGTCGTGGGAATCCGCAGCGGTTGCGATGGTCGCCGGCGTGCTGACGGCTGTGTTCGCGGCTCTCGTTCCTGCCATTCAAGCTGCCAGCGCCGATCCCGCTCACGTCGTGCGTCGCAGTGCCACCGGCACAAAGGGAAGTTGGCGACTGGTTCACCGATTGACGTGCCTTGGCCTCATCGGTGGCGGCATCACGCTGATCTTGTTCCGCAACGACCTTCCCGCTCGTATCGGCGGCATCGGCGGCATGATGGCCACGCTCGTCGGGATGTTGCTTGCAGCACCGATCGCCGTGAGTCTGCTCGTGACGGTGTTCCATCCGCTCGTGCGTCTCACCTGCCCCATCTCGGTCAGGCTCGCGTTCGACAACCTCTCGCGAGCGCCCGGCCGCACAGGGGTTGTGATCGGGGCGCTCGGTGCAGGCGTTGCGTTGATGTTCCAAACCGCCGGCGTCGGACGCAGCAATGAGGAACCTGTCGTTACGTGGATCGCACAGGTCGTGCAAGCGGATCACTTCGTCTTCAGCGGGAACATGACGGCTGCGAACAGTTCGAACTCACCGATGGCTTCAAGCGTGGCTCGCGATCTGCGGGCACTTCCCGAAGTCGATCGTGTTATGACGATTCGCTACTCACGGCCCGAGTACAACGGCACGGTCGTTTGCCTCATTGCGATGGATGCCGTTGATTATGCGACGGCGACCCGCGACCGCGTTCCCAAGGGATTACCCGATTTGGAGAAGTTCCTGCCGCTGCCCGGCACAAACGATGTGCTGGTCAGTGAGAACTTCGCCCGTCGGCACAACGTGAGTATGGGCGACATCATCACGTTGCCCGGACCCACGGGGAAGGTCAGCCTGCGGGTTGTCGGCACCGTGCTGGATTACTCATGGAGTCGCGGCACCATCTTCATGGACCGCACCCGCTACGCCGAGTTGTTCGGCGACGACCTGATTGATATGTGCCACGTCTTCTTGAAGTCGAGCCGTAATGGAACGCCCGCTCACGATCCGGGGTTGGAACTGTTCGCCGCGAAGAAGGGCTTGTTCGTCACGGATCGCGACGCCCTGCGGAAGTTCCTTTCGGAACTCATCAACCGCATCTATTTGTTGGCGTATCTTCAGCAGCTCGTCGTCGGCGTGGTCGCGGCTCTCGGCGTCGTGACGGCACTGCTGATCTCGGTGTTGCAACGCAAGCGTGAACTCGGGTTGTTGCTCGCGATTGGTGCGACGCCTGGACAAGTGCTGCGTTCGGTGATGGCCGAGGCGATGCTGCTCGGCGTGTTCGGCACGGTGTTGGGCATCCTGATTGGAATGCCGATGGAGTGGTACGTGTTGAAGGTGGTGATGGTGGACGAATCGGGCTTCGTGTTCGACGTCGTGTTCCCGTGGAAGCAGGCGCTCGGCATCGGCGGGCTGTCGATCCTGACGGCGACGTTGGCGGGGTTGCTGCCCGCGTGGCGAGCGATTCAGACACGCATTCCGGATGCGTTGCAATACGAGTGAAAACTGTCAGAGCCCGAGCGCCAAGCGAGGAACAAGCTCGTCCCTCGCTTGGCGCTCGGGCTCTGACAAACAACGCCCACTCCGTTAACCATTCACTTCGCGCCAGCGTGCCCGCACCTTTTCTGGCGGTGCCGTACCTGTCACTCCAATCTGCTGAATCGTGATCGACGCCACGAGGTTGCCGAACGCCGCGGCCTGCTCGTGAGTCAGCCCCGACACCATTGCCGACGTGATCCCCGCCGAGGTACTATCCCCTGCCCCGCAAATGTCGATCGGCCCGGAGACAGGATAGGCAGCTACTGTTTGCTCACGAAGTTCGACGGGGAGATTGGAGACCGCGACGTGAATCCCACGTTCCCCAAGCGTGGCAAAGACTGCTCGGTTCAACTGGACCGCCATCTCCATGATGGGGCCAGCCGAAAGTCGGTCGTTGAATCGATGTGCGTGCTGCCCAGCACGCATCTGCTTGATGCACTCGTTCTCGTTCGGTTTCGCGCACACGTTGCGAAACAATCCGATCTGTTCGCGGCTGTCGGCCAGCACGAACTTCTGCGGATCAATTGCTCCCAGTTCCGCAAGGCGCTCACGCACTCGCTTCGTCACGACGCCGCAATCAACCTCGCTCACCTGATCCAACACAATCAGCGCGTCGAGCTGCGGCCACGCTTCGTCGAGCAGTTCGATGATGTGCTCTTCGACGTGCGAAGCGGTCGGCACACGGTTCTTGATGTCGAGGCGATTCAGTTCCTTCGACGTGCCAGCCTCGTTCAGCATCGGCTTCGTATACGTTGGGGTGCGTCTGTCCGGCACCGAGAACACACCGCCCTGCTCCACCCCCGGCAACAGCTTCAACGCCTGCCGAAGCTCGTAGCCTTCGCCGTCGTCGCCGATGTAGGCGATGGGATAAATGCGCCCGACACCCAGCGCCGCGAGGTTGTTCATCACCGTGCCGGCGGCCCCAGGATACGCTCGCACTCGCGTCACCTGATATGCCGTCAGACCTGTCTCAACCGATGGCTCATTCCGGGCCGCGTCAATGTCAAGGTAACGGTCGAGAAAGAGATCACCCAGCACGCCAACCGTGCGACCGGGGATTGTCGTGAGGATGTGTTCGATCAGTTCAGTGGTGAGCATGGAGTATTCCGATCCAATGAGGTTAGCCGCGACCGAAGGGAGCGTGAAAACCTCACACGCTCCCTTCGGTCGCGGCTAACCAACCATTCACATTAGTACGCAAGGCGGGCACCGAAGGTCAGACCCTGCAGCACGAAGCTATGGGTGTGCCAGGCGAAGACCGGTTGCGGCGAATTGCTCGGCGTCTGCACTGCCACGAATCGGATGTTCTGGTCGTTCACCACCGGGTCGAGCTGGTTGCCAGGTCGTGCGACACTACTCAGGTAAAACATCGAGTAGCCGAACGAAACCTGGAACGCCTTGGTGAAGTTATAAGTCAACTTCAGGTCGATATCCTGCATGAAGCCAAACTTGTCGCGAGAGAAGCTGCCCGCGTTCAATCCGCGAACATACAGCCCACCCGCTTCGACGGAGGGAACCCCACCCACAGCAACAGCGTTCGACCCAACCAGATCAACTCGCTGATGCACATCGCCGATGCCGGACTTGGTCGTGAACGTGAACCCGATGCCTGGTTCCGTGCCGCCGTAGACGGTGCTAAAACCAATTTGACCGCCATAGAACGAGTTGTGAGTTTGGATCGCATCGGAGTTGGATTGGAGAGCGCCACTCGGAAATCGTGAAACCGAGGTGATCGAGAGATTTTCCTGAAGATCGAAGTACCGGAAGCCACCGATGATGTTAGTTGAGTCACTCATGAACGTGAACCAAGCCCGGCGTACGTTGGCTTCAAACCCAAAAATCTGACTACTGATCGCAGCATTCACTCCCCCACTGTAGCCACCCGGATTCGGACGCGAGGAAAGCAGATCCGTGGTGGTCCCAGTACCAGCAGGGATATACGGCTGGGCAATGGCAAGGAACGACCCATCGCTGAACTGCGAGGTCGAAAGCGACTTTCGCTGAAGGATGAAGCCGGACGCATCGAAGCCGATCGTGTCAAAGTTGTAACCGACGTTCAGACGCACGCCGCTGACATTGTCGTAGTGAACTTGCGACTTTGTCGGAAACATACTGGTTCCGGTCGCATTGGGATCATTCGCCTGCACTGCGGGGATGGTGCGGATCAATGTTGGCGTATTCATCGGCGTGTACCAGAACAGCAGGTAGTCAGCGTTGGCCCACATGCGGGGGCATGACATGCTGAAAGGTCGCCCTGTACTGGAGACGCCGTCGCTCGTCAGATCGGTCAGCGTCGCTTCAGACAGGGTCGGGGGAGGAGCCACGGGGACTGCCGAGGCCCCTGCAAGGGCTGGTGGCATCGCAGGAGGTGTTGTCGTTGGCAGCGTCGCGGGCGGGCTTTGAGCCGAAGCCAGCGCTGCGGTTATTACGCAGAGTGAGCAGGTGAGGAGAGCGACGCGCATGGCGAGATATCCCGTGAGGGTGCCCGCGCCGAGCGGGCAGGAAGAAGCAATCTTGCCTGAGATATCGGACGGCGCAGTCGGAGGGATTTAGCGAGAACCGCCAATTCAGGCGGTTGTGGTGACTTGGCGAACGGTGCCGGTTGTTCGGGAGAGGTCGACGAAGGTCGCCCGGTGCGGAAGCACGGGGCGACCTTCGATGAGCTGGAAAACCGACAAAACGTGCTTCGTCCGAAGATCGAAGCACGCCTCTCGATTGTTAAGGTGAACTGACGCTCCCCGGCACATTAATACGCGAGGCGTGCGCCGAAGGTCAGGCCCTGCACCACGAAGCTGTGGGCGTGCCACTGGAAGGCCGGTTGCGGTCCGACGACAGACGGCATCCCTCCATTTGTGAATCGGATCTGATTCGGGTTGATGACCGGGTCAACCTGATCGCCCGGTCGCACCATGCTGCTGATGTAGAACAGCGAGTAACCGAACGACACCTGGAATGCGCACGTGAAGTTATACGTCAGCTTGATGTCGAGGTCTTGCATGTAGGCGAACTGGCCACGCGAGAACGAACCCGCGTTCAGACCGCGAGCGAACAAGCCACCCGATTCCTGGGTCAGCGTGCCAGCCTGGAGAATCGTGTTCGAGCCGACAAGATCCACTCGCTGGTTCACACCACCAATACCCGACTTGGTCGTGAACGACGCTCCGAAGCCAGGGGCGAAGCCGCCAATGACAGAGGTGAACCCAATCTGGCCGCCGTAGAACGAGTTGTGCGTGCGAACCGAATCGGCAATCCGAACGCTATCGCCGGTCGGGAACACGGAGAGCGAATTCACCGCGATGCTTTCCTGAAGGTCGAAGTAGCGGAAGCCACCGATCAGGTATGTCGCGTCAGCCAGCAATGTGTACCACGAACGCTTCGCGTTCACTTCAAACCCGAACATCTGGCTCGTGATCTCCGACCGAACGCCGCCAATGTATTGGTTCGGGTTCGAGATATTCAGTGTCGTCGGTTGGCCGGTCGTGGAGTCGATGAACGGCCGCCCAATGAACACCGGAGTGCCGTTGTTCGCGAGCGATGTCGTCAGCGTTCGCTCGTTCAGCAAGAACCCGCCAAAGTCGATTCCGGTTTTATCGAAGTTCACCCCACCATTGAGCCGGATGCCGCTGACACCGTCGTAGTGAACCTGCGACTTTGTCGGGAAGTTGGTGGCGGCAACCGCAGCCGGGTCGTTCACCAGAACCGACGGAATCGTCTGCACGAGCGTCGGGCAGTTCATCGGCGTGTACCAGAACAGCATGTAGTCGGCCGCCGCGTATGCCCGCGGGCCAACCATGGCGAACGGTCGCCCCGAACGCGACTCTTGCCCAGTCACTTCGGAGAGGATGACTTCCGAGGATGTCGGCAGCGCCGGGGCCGTGGTTACTGCTGGCGTTGTCGGGGCGGTCGTCGGGGGCAGCGTGGCAGGCGGGCTTTGTGCCATCGCCTGCGCTGCGGTCAGGACACACAGTGAACAAGACAGAAAAGCGGCGCGCATGGCGAGTTACCCCGTGAGAACGCCCGCGCCGAGCGGGCAGGTAGAAGCAAACTTACCTGAGATATCGGACGGGGGACTCGGAGGGATTTAGCCAGAGTCGCCAATTCGGGCAGTTGTGGTGACTTGGCGAAAAGTGCCGGTAGTTTGGGAAAGGTGATAACGTGCGCCTTTGCGGCAAGATGGCGATCGCTTGGTAGCCATCCAATTGGAATTCTGGCACAGAAAAAATCGAAAGTGAGTGTCGGGAGAGTCTTGCCTCCGTGAGTGCGACGGCAGACAATCGGGCGGCAGTCTCTCCAATTCCTTCAGGAGTTCACCCATGACTCGCCCACTCTTCGCGATCCTGTTCCTGTTCGCACTCGGGTCGTTCGCCGAAGGCCAAACACCCAAATCCGTTCCGAAGAAGGAAGTCAAGAAAGGCGAGGTGGCACTCACCAAGGACGAACAAGGGGTCATCGACTTGACGAACGCGGAACGCAAGAAGGCCGACCTGCCACCGTTGAAAATGAACCCGTTGCTGATGGTCGCAGCTCGCGGTCATGCTGAGAACATGGCGAAGCAGGATAAACTCGCCCATGAACTCGACGACCAAAAACCCGCTGATCGGGTGAAGGCGACGGGCTACAACTACGGCTACGTCGGCGAAAATGTCGCCTGGAACCAGAAGAATCCGACGGAAGTGCTCGACAGTTGGATGAAGTCGCAAGGGCACAGGGACAACATCCTTCTGGGGGAATATGCCGAGATCGGGGTTGCAGTCGCCAAGAACGCGAAGGGTGAACGATACTGGGTGCAGGTGTTCGGCACGAAATTGGGCAAGTGACGAGGATGCGATGCCAAAAGTGATCGTTCTAACGGGCGTGACGCGCGGACTCGGGCGAGCTCTGTTGCCGGCGTTTGTCGCGGGTGGACACACTATCGCGGGCTGCGGCCGCAGCGAGTCGCACGTTGCGGAACTGCGGGCCGCGTTTCCCGGTCCGCACTTGTTCGAGGCGCTGGATGTGGCCGATACCAGCAGCGTTCAAAGCTGGGCGGCTGAAGTTCTGGCGAAACTCGGTCCGCCTGATCTGCTCATCAACAACGCGGCACTGATGAACACGCCGGCGCCGCTGTGGGAAGTCGCTACCGATGAATTCGACAGCATGATCGACGTGAACGTGAAGGGCGTGTTTCACGTCATCAAGGCGTTCGTGCCGGCGATGGTAGAACGCGGCACCGGCGTTATCGTGAACCTGTCGAGCGGTTGGGGTCGGAGCACGGCACCGGGTGTCGCTCCGTATTGCGCGACGAAGTACGCGATCGAAGGCTTGACGCTGGCGCTGGCTCAGGACTTACCGCGTGGCATGGCTGCGGTGTCGTTGAATCCGGGGATCATCGACACCGACATGCTACGGCAGGCGTGGGGTCAGGGCGCGAGTAGTTTCCCCTCGCCGGCGCAATGGGCGAAGAAGGCCGCTCCATTTCTGCTGAATCTCAGCGAGAAGGACAACGGGAAACCGCTTACCGTGAACTGAATCGGCACGCCGCGACCGCTCGAGACGCACAGGATTTTCACCATGACCGAGGACACTTTTTCGCGACTCGCAGCCGTTGGTCGGTGCAAGCTCGTGTCGCGAATTGGTGAAGGCGGCATGGGAGTCGTCTACAAAGCCCACCACCGCGAACTCGACCTCGACGTGGCCGTGAAGTTTCTGCACGACCACCTCACCCGCAAGCCAGGCGTCGCGGATCGCTTTCTCAGAGAAGCTCGCCTCGCCGTTCGCCTGCAATCTTCGGGCATCGTGCGGGTCTTCGATTGCGGCGAAGCCGAGGGACACTCCTACATCGTGAGGTAGTGTCGGAATTTGGTTGCATCAGACTTCAATTCGCGTACACTGGGGATTCACCACGAAATCCCTGGGGACGCGATGCCAACCGCCTACAGCTACATTAGATTCAGCAGCCCGGAACAAGCTGAAGGCGACTCCGTCCGACGCCAGACTGAGAACAAAAACCGCGAAGCGTGGTTGGCAGCACATCCCGACGTAATTCTTGACACCGCACTTGAGATGACCGACGCCGGACGTTCCGGGTTCACCCGCGACGACTGGGACACCTACGCACTCGCGGGCTTCCTCCAGAAAGTCGAAACCGGGTACGTGCCCCGTGGTTCGTTCCTGCTCGTCGAGAACCTTGACCGGCTTTCCCGTGAAGTCGTCGGCACTGGCTTGGAACTGTTCCTGTCGATCATCCGGAAGGGAATCGTGATCGTTCAATTGTCGCCGACGATCATGGAGTTCCGGCACCTGGTCAACGTGCAAGATTTGATGTTCACGATTTTCGAGCTTTCGCGTGGGCACTCTGAATCGAAAATGAAATCGGAACGGGTCGGGGCCGCTTGGGCAAACAAGCGGAAGGCGGCGCGCAGTCTTGAAGCAACCCCGATGCAGGTGCCCCACTGGCTGGTTCGCGGTGAAAAGAAGGGTGACCGACCAACCGTAAACGAAGAGAAAGCCAACGTAGTGCGCCGGCTGTTCAAACTGGCCCTGGAGGGAAAAGGCTGCTGTGCCATCGCAAAGATCATGAACACGGAAAAAGTGCCCGTGCTGGGCAAGAAACAAATGCCCGTGCCGGGCCAACTCGGCGTCAAGAAAGCCGAGAAGAAATATCGGCCAGTGGCGTGGAGCGAATCGGGCGTTCGATTTATCCTTCGCTCGGCTGCAACCATTGGATACTTTCAACCCCACACGGGCCGACTCAAGACACGAAAGACCGACGGCGACCCGATCAAGGGGTATTACCCTTCCATCATCTCCGAACAGGACTACTACGCCGTCCAGTCCGGGCTGACGACACGTGCCGGAAAAGGTGCGGGCCGGCACGGGCGGCACGTGAACCTTTTCGCGGGCCTGCTGACCGATGCCCGCAACGGCGGAACATTCACTTACAAGCACCTGAAAAATCGCACGTCGATCATTGTGCCCGTAAATGCCAAAGGCGGTCGCGGTGGCCACTGGTCCAGCTTCCCGGCTGCACCATTCGAGACGGCGGTTATCTCGGCACTCACCGAAGTTACGGTTGCCGACATCCAGGGCGAGAACGACGCGGCGAAGAACGTAGCGGCCATTGCGGGCAGAATTGAAAAGCAGAAGTCGCTCAAAGCGGCCTGGGAAAAGAAAATGGACGACGAGGATATCGTGGACACGGTGGCCGCGAAGCTGGCCGGCATCAACCTGACCCTGCGTGGGCTGCACGAGGAACTGGCCGCAGCCCAGCGCGACGCCGCAAACCCGGTGGCCGAAGCGTGGGGCGAAGCTCGGACACTGATGGGGCTGATGATGAAAGACCCATCCGACGAGATGCGAACGAAAGTGAAGGCCGCACTGCGACGCAGCATCAGCGGCATCCGCTGCGTGTTCATGGGGCTGGACAAGCAGCGAATGGCATATGTGGTTGTGGGCTTCAAATCGGGTGCCACCCAGACGTACTTCGCCGAGTACCTTCACGCCTACAAGGGCACGAACGGCACGCTGAACTGCGTGTCGATTCGCGACAGCGGCTTCGAGTGGATGCCCCTTCGCCTCGACGAACCGAATGCCGTGGCGATGCTGGAAGAGGGCGTGATGGGTGTGCGGCACGAGGCCGGCGAGGAAGGCAAGACCGTGATTGAGTGTCTCTTCAGCGGCACGCCGTTGGTGAAGGGCAAACTTGGAGTCAGCACGGTGACGCTGCTGCCCACGCCAAACAAGTAACCGACGCCAACACCACAGCCTGCGAGTGTCACACTCACGGGCTGATGATTTTTTGGCAATTCTTTCAGATTGGAGGATGAAAGCCCCGACTTCGGTCGTCAGAAAGGGGGCAGACAATCCTTCCACAAACCAGGAGCAAAATGTTTGCAGATGCAGGTCGATTTCCCGGACAGTGGGAATGCAGCCACCCAGATGAACCTGTTGCAGCAGAGCCGCCACCACCATGCCGAGTTCGCTCAGAAGCCGGAAGTCGCACAGGGCGTTATACGGGCAGCATTTCGGTGAGATGGACGGGTCGCCACTCAGCACGCGGCAACGGCCGTATGGTCAGACCTGTCCTTGGTGTTCTTTTGTGACACTGGCCGAGCCATCGCGCCAACGCCACAGCCCGCGAGTCCAACTCGCGGGCTGTTTCGTTCGCACTCATGTCATTCTGACAAGTACACTTTACCCGGATTCCGGGTATAATTAAGGCAAGTGTCAGATAGGATAGACAACCAGACACTTGACTTTGTTTCAGGGCGCGCTAGGGTAGCTAGGTAACTGTGCAGAGCCGGCGACGTGATCGGCTGGATAGGTGGACAGAGCAGCAGGAGCTTGAGAGATGGCCGTTCGGAAGCCGAGTTACACGAGCATCAAGAATCTGTGGGATAGCCTCGACTGGCCCCAGAAGAACGAGAATTCCGAACAGCTATATCGTGAATGGGACACTCGCCGCCGAGATGCCAGCCCGCCCTTTCCCCGTACCTCATACGATTTGCTGCTCGATGTTCTGCCGCGAATCTTGTTTGCCAAGACGCCGAGCAAAAAACGAACCGATAGCTTTTGGCTTAATTGCCACTCCCAGGCTCATCTATTGGCCGCTGATTTCGGGTCGTCTGAAATCACCACCAAGCAGTACCGCGACTTTTTGGTTTCGATCCTCGCAATCGAAATCCGCGCGAACCCACAACTGAACAACCACCTGCTCAACAATCTCCCGTGGCTCTACCCGGACATCCCGCTTGTCAAAGACACCGACAACACCGGTTGGCTTGTCGTCGCCGATTGGTTGCAGGAGCGTGACGGCGAACCCATTTCCCACGCGATCCGCGAGGCCGTCGCCGTGAGAAGCGAAGTCGCGGAGGAAGAGTTCGTCCGGCACTTGATGTCGAAATACGGACGCCGCTTCCCGCAGGCGTATGCGGATTGGCGGGCCGGGCGTTTGGTGTGAGTGTTCGCGCCTTCACGAAATCTTCACAATCGTGCAGCGCTCTACCTGACGCTGCACAACCCGTGGGTTTACATCCCGGAACAGAACGGACACAGTGTCGGCAGTGACGACATGCCAGCCTCAAGGAGCATCCCAATGGATGACGAAACGCTGATGACAACCGCCGACCTGGGCGTTGACCGCAAGAAGGTGCGGGCCTGGGTCCGCTACGGACTCTGTACCCCAAAATTACGGATGCCCGACGGTTCGTTCCGCTGGGACCATGCGTCAGCGGCGACCGTGTACCGTGTGCGTGACTACTTCTTGGCCAAGGAAGAGGCACGGCTGGTTTACCTGGATGGCCGCACCCGCACTGCCGAACGAGTCCGCTAAACGAAACGACGCGGCCGGGGTGAGCAGCCCCGGACACGAAAAGAAAGGGAAGTTATGCCAAAACGAAAACGAAAACCCATCGACCGAATCTGTGATCGGATAGCCCACCAGCACCACCTCGACAAGCGAACACACGAGATGCTGGGGCGACTGTATCCAGTCGTACAAAAATTCGAGCCTCGCGCCAGCGACCTGACCCAGTGGCTGGTGATTTCTGACGCTGTGCGGGAGTGCGGTGGCGACAAAATCGCAGACCATATTCGGTTTGTGATCTGGTGGCGTGAGGCCGCTCGCACCTCGCGCGCCGAGAGGTTGGCAGCCGCATAGATAGAGCGACGCGGCTCGTGCCACCATAGCACGAGCCGCGTCAGAACGAACCGCCCAACCAAGTCACATCATTCTTGCTTTCGCCACCCACCCAAAGCGGGCGAAAGCAATCGCAACGGAGTCAGCACATCATGGCGTCCACCAAGGCAGACGGCAACCCAAACTCACCGTGGCGGCAAGTAGATCGCGCGATCTTTGATAAAGCCGGCGCGGATGGCATCGTCGGAATCCTGAAAGAGAATGGCCTCGACTGGCCGGACAGTTGGCGAACAACTGGCGAGTGGGCCAGTCATGACCGGCGTGGGCAAAATAGCTCGACAAGCATCAACATCAAGAACGGCTTGGTGTACGACCACAATGGCGGCGAGTGTGTCGGAATCTGGCACTACTGTGCGCATCACGGTCGGTTCACCGATTGGCAAGCGGCACAGGCATACTACGCCGGTAAGTACGGAATCACGCTGCCCACTAGCACACGCGGCCGAACTGCTGCGTCCCGTCCACTTGTGTCACTCCCGCACACACCAGCCGACCACGGGAAGGCAATCCCGCAGTGGCGTGAGAACATCCACGCTACCCTTCAGGCGTTCCTGACGAACGCCAAAGCCGGCAGACACCACGAACGTATCGCCCGTGAGATGGGCGGCGTGTGCTGGTGGGCTTTGGCCGATTGCGGCGTGGGCGTGATGCCCGACGACTTTGTTTCACCGGCCGAGTTCACATGGAAGAAAGGGTACTCGACGTGGCCAGAAATCACGGTCACCGACGACGGGCTGCTTACCCCCATGTCGGCTAATCAGCGACCGCCGGAGGGGAGCGAGAAGGACAAGGAAGCGTTATTCAATCGGCCGCGTGGGATCACGATTCCGAAGGGCTGGAAGGAGCATGTCACGCGGACCCGGACTCTACTGATTGATGAGGGTGGGTCAGACTGTGCCGCATCGGGGTCAATGGGCCTGGGGTGCCTGGGATACTGGCAGGCCGGAGCGGGGGCCAGTTATCTGGCTGCGGTCATTCGCCGCGCCATCATGCAGAAGCGTATCCCGGAAAAGTTCGTCATCATTCTGACTCGTGACATCGACCGCAGCGGATACGCCAACACCAAGACGGCAAAGATCGCACAGCATCTGGCCGACCGGCTGGGCATGCCCGTCTGGCACCGCATGATGCCACACGACCCGAACTGGAAACCACCAGTCGCGAAGGACACGCTACCGGCTGCACCCGAACCACAACTGACTGAGCGTCAGCGGCTCGCGATGGGCGGGCTGTACGAAACTTGGCTGATTGAGCATGAGAGGGCACGGCTCGCCAAACTTCCCCCACCATTCCCACAAGTCCACAAGGACGTCCGGGCATGGCTCAAAGCCCGCGTACCCGACGCCCACAAGTACGGCCGTGGCGACTTGAACCACATCGGCCTGGAGTTCCTTGCGAAGCTGGCCCCCGACATCACCCACAACACTGCGGACGTGTTCGTCCCACGTCGGCTAAACCACGACTACCTGGGGCCGGAACACGACGAGACGACGGAAGACGATATCCGTAAATCACTTGCGTCGTTTTGTGCCTCACTGATAGTCAAACCTGTGCAAGAATCAGTCCCGGAAAAATGTCCGCTTTCTTCTCTCTTAATTAATACAGTTGCAACAAAGCGGACATCTGACGGGACTGATTCTTGCACACATGAGAGTGTCGCCGAACCTGTCCCCCCCACACTCGATCTTGCCCCAGTCCGGGCATTGCGTCCCCGGACTGACACCAAGTGCCCAGACTGGGGCCAGCAACTCGTTCGCCGTCGGGACGACCCAACCAAGCTAGTTCTGGTCGATACGGTGTGCCACAAGAGGCCCTGCCCCGTCTGTGGGCCAGAGAACCGATTCACGTGGGCAAGCTTGGCCCGTCAACGTTTATCGTCAACGCTGGCTGACGGTATCGAACTCCACGTATGGCGCGGCAGCCGGATTGAGGCGACTGGTTCACGGCTGCGATCAGTCCGACGGCTCAAAGGGAAATACGTCTGCGTTGAAGTGGGCGACACAGACGCCATCTTGGTGGCGACCGTCAAGTTCGCCAAATCAGAACCCATCACGCACGTGGACGCCTTCACCGAGGTTATCGCGGCTATCGCTGTCGTGGTGATCGCTCCCGACGACCCACAACCACGCCCCGTTCGGATGGCCACGTGCTGGGCAATGGCTCGCGAGCGTCGCCCCTCGCAGCACGAGCGGATCGACGGATGGAGTGGGCGAAAGTCGAAAACCGTCTTGGCGAAGCTCAAGGCGGTCGGGCTGAAGCTCGAACAAGTGCGGGACGGCCTGCATGTCGGAACGGCTCCCGACTGCATGACCGAGGGCGGGGCCGAACGGGCAGTCATCTGGGCGAAATTCGATGTGGACGCAATCCCCCGCGACCCTGACGGGTATATCCCCGACGTTGCGGCCGTGCTGGGCGACATGGAATTGATGATGGCCGACAACAGCGACCCGTACCACTTCGACTCTGGCGAAATCATCCTGCCCCACGTGCCAGACGTGCCCCCGGTTGTCACACCAACACCAGCACCACCAGCACCGACGCCGACGCTGTTCGACAACCCGACCGAGTGACGCGCGCCGGCAAATCGCAACCACGGGTTTACTCCCGTGGCCCGTGGTGGTGGGGGAGTGCGCGACGCGGGCGGGATCGTGTACAATCGGGCGAAAACGGTTCAGAGGGCGAGCGATGACAGCAGCGGAATGGTTGACTTGTGATTCCATCGAAGAACTCCTCAACCACACAGAGGAAGAGGACATTGCGACTGCTCGTAAGCATCGTTTGTTTTACGTTGCCTGTTGCCGAAGAGTCATTGTTCTTATGCCGGACAAGCGTAGTTGGCAGGCTGTGAAGACAATCGAGAATGTGGCAGACGATGTAATTTCGGAAAAAGAGTCCTGGGCCGTAATGGAGGGGGCAAGGTCTGTCATTGCTGAAATGGAACAAAGCGGGTTTATCATTCGACGCCATCGCATACCGAAGACCGCTGAATACAGTGCTTCCAGTGCGGCAGCATGTGATGTCATGTCGCTGCGAGAGGCTGTGTGTGCTGCTGCAACAGCGAGAGAACGAGAAAAGAAAGCTCGTCAAGCGTACAAAGAGGAAGAGAAAAGTCAGTGCATTCTGCTTCGTGACATCTACGGCAACCCTTTCCATCCCGTTGTCATTGAACCCTCTTGGCTCACGTCCACCGTCATCGTACTCGCCGAAGGCATCTACGCAGACCGTGCATTCGACCGAATGCCGATCCTCGCCGACGCTCTCCAAGATGCGGGCTGCAATAGCAATGACATCCTGGCGCATTGCCGCGAACCGAACGGCGTTCACGTCCGTGGATGTTGGGTCGTGGATTTGGTGCTCGGAAAGGCGTGACACAGCGGTTTTGGACGAAGTACGCGGGGTCGTTCATGACGCACCTCGGAGCACCGCAAGTGAGCGACGAATCGCCGTTCGGATTGGACCCAGATTCCCGCGAACTCTGGTGGCAAACCGAGACGCACCCTCGCGACATGCTGGAGTGCCTTGAATCAGAGATTCAAGGACGCAAGTGGCGGCTTTTTATGTGCGGGTGCGCGAGGCGATGCATCCCCCATATGCCGGGTGAAGCCTGTCGGTCTGCGGTCGCCCTTGCAGAGTCATACGCAGACGGAATTGCCTCAAAACGGGACATGCGTGCGGCGGCAACAGCGGCTTATGGCGAACTCGATGAAGCAGGGCAAGTGCCCGATGTATTTCACGCGGGTCGAGTCGGGGTGGCGTCCGCATCTCTCGGCGGAGGGGACTTGTTCCAGGTCACAATACAACTGATCGAAGATGCCGCACTGGCAAACGATTCACCGCCCGAACATGATGAATACTTGTTGCAAGCTGATCTTCTCCGCGACATCTTCGGGAATCCATTCCGCCCGGTTGCCCTCGATCCGTCATGGGGCAGTGACACCGTGCTGTCGCTCGCACGGCACATCTACGAATCGCGGGACTTCTCAGCGATGCCAATTCTCGCCGATGCTCTTCAAGACGTAGGCTGCGACAACGACGACATCCTGTGCCATTGCCGTGACGAGAAGCAGGTACACGTTCGCGGATGCTGGGTCGTCGATCTGGTGCTGTGCGTCACGAAGCGTGGATGAGGAATGAGGGAACGGCTCACGGAGAGCCAGTACCTCCACCCTTTTATCAGGAAGGAGTGAGTCCTTGGGGCGTAGCTGCTGGCGGATGATCGCCCGTGGTGAAATAGCTGCC